>NZ_JBAZRL010000051.1:0-23431 GCF_041662865.1 Pedobacter sp. | reverse complement strand
CCTACCAAGCGTAAACTGATAATTTTGAGTTGGCAAGGCCGAATTGGTATAGATATTAAAATCTTGCGGCAAACTTCTCATTGCTGCAATACTTTGTGCGGTAGTTAAATTTCTATTTACAATTTTACTAGTTGAAGGAAAATTTGCAGGTAAAGCCTTGTCACCATTATCAAAACCTAAATAATCTGTGGCATTTCTTGTACCACTTTTAAAATCCTTAAAAGTAGAAGCGGTGTTGTAACCACCACCAATTCCAAAACTGATAAAATAGTTATTAGGTATATCTTTAGTTACAATTTGAATGGCACCACCTGTAAAATCTGCAGGTAGATCTGGTGTTGCGGTTTTGCTAATTATCAAATTATCAACCAAATTTGAGGGTACAATATCAAAAGAAAAAGCCTTGCGATTAGGCTCTGTACTTGGCAATGCTGCTCCATCTAATGTTGCAGTATTATACCTATCACTTAAACCTCTAATTACAACAAACTTATTATCTTGAATGGTTGCACCACTTACTCTTTTTAAAATATCAGAAGTATTTTTATCTGGTGATTTTTTTATTTGATCACTAGAGATGCCATCTGAAATAACAGCGCTATTTTTTTGTTGTGCGTATAAAGAATTTACAGATTCTTGTTTAAAAGAAGCTGTAATTACAACTTGGTTTAGCGTGTTAGCAGCCGATTCTTCTAAAATAATATTTAGTGATGTTGTTTCTTTGTCTTTAACTTCTACATCCGTAACCAATTTAGACGAATAACCTATATAAGAAACTTCTAGTGTATATTTCCCAGTAGATAATCCACCAATTGTATATTTACCGTCCACATCGGTTCCAATTGCTTTAGTTGTACCTGCAATTTTAACTGCAGCACCAATAAGTGTTTCGCCAGTTTTTTTATCCGATACCGTGCCTACGATTTTTCCTGTTCCTTGAGCGAAAACAGTTGCACTAATAACTACAAATAGTAAGGTTAATAATGCTTTTTTAAGAGTTAATTGTGATTTCAATTTGCCTATTTTTTGTTTAGGCAAAACTATTACCACAATGTTAGCTACATGTTAGCTGTGAATTACTATTCGTTTACCCATAGGTTAACAAATTGTTAAATGCTAAGAGAATTAATATTTTAAGCCTACTTTTTTGCAGATGAAGTGCAATAACCAAATTGGCCCAATTAACAAAAACTTAACATCATCTAAAAATGAAGGCTTTTTCCCTTCTATTTTATGACCGATAAATTGACCGATCCAAGCAAGCACGAAAATAGCAGCGTAAATGCCATATGCAGTTCCACTTCCTAAACCAACAGCTTGTTCTATTTTTACAATAAAAAAGCTCATCAAGCCTACTACCCATATCATTAAGAAAAACAGTACAGGAGAAAGTGTAAAATAGTAATACAAAGAAAAGGCAAGTAGAAAAGATGCCCAGTTAAAAAACGTTTTGTATTGACCTAAAAAACTTAGTTCTGGAAACGGAATTTGCCAAACTAAACCCAATAAGCTAAACACAATTAACGGTACACAAATCCAATGAATGGTTTCATTTGTATGGTTTTGATGACTTTCTGCATATTTATCAAAAAGTACATCTACAGGGCGTTTTTCTATTTGTTCCATTTTGGTAATGATTATAACCGTCATGCTGATCCGATAGCTATCGGATTTACTTCAGTTCCATAACGACAGGTTCATTCTATAAAAATAAAAAAAAGCGACGGGATATCCATCGCTTTTTATTTTTGAAATTATTCTTTTAAAAATTCTATTTAGCAAAAGCTACAGATCTAGTTTCTCTAATTACCGTAACCTTAATCTGACCAGGGTAAGTCATCTCAGTTTGAATACGATTAGAAATATCTGCTGCTAATAATTCTGCTTGTGCATCTGTAATTCTTTCACTTTCTACAATTACACGTAATTCTCTACCTGCTTGTATCGCAAAAGTTTTCTCTACTCCTGGATATGACAACGCTAATTCTTCTAACTCTTTTAAACGTTTAATATAGCTTTCAACCACTTCACGTCTTGCTCCAGGTCTTGCTCCCGAAATCGAGTCACACGCTTGAATAATTGGTGAAATCATAGAAGTCATCTCGATCTCGTCATGGTGAGCTCCAATTGCATTACAGATTTCTGGATGTTCTTTATATTTCTCTGCCAATTGCATACCCAAAATTGCGTGTGGTAATTCAGGATTATCATCAGGCACTTTACCTATATCATGCAATAAACCTGCACGTTTTGCCATCTTAGCGTTTAAGCCTAGTTCTGCTGCCATTGTAGCACAGAAATTAGCTACCTCACGCGAGTGATGTAATAAATTTTGTCCATAAGAAGAACGGTAACGCATACGTCCAACCATTCTAATTAACTCTGGGTGTAAACCGTGAATACCTAAATCGATTACGGTACGCTCGCCAATTTCTACAATCTCATCTTCAATTTGCTTTTTGGTTTTCGCCACTACCTCTTCAATACGGGCTGGGTGTATACGACCATCTGTTACCAAACGGTGCAAAGCCAAACGAGCAATCTCTCTTCTAACTGGATCAAATCCTGATAAAATGATTGCTTCTGGTGTATCGTCTACAATGATTTCAATTCCTGTTGCTGCTTCTAAAGCACGAATATTTCTTCCTTCTCTACCAATTACACGACCTTTAATTTCATCGCTATCAATGTGAAAAATTGATACAGAATTTTCGATTGCAGCTTCTGCAGCAGTACGTTGAATGGTTTGAATAACTACTTTTTTAGCTTCTTTGCTAGCTGTTAATTTAGCTTCATCAACAATATCTTTCACTTGCATCATTGCTTGAGAACGTGCTTCAGATTTCATATTCTCTACCAATTGGTTCTTCGCTTCTTCTGCACTTAAACCCGCAATTGTTTCTAATTGCTGTACATGCTGACTTTTCAAAACATCAACTTCTTCTTGCTTTTTAATGGCAACAGCAGTTTGTTTTTCCAAATTAGCTTTGTGAGTATCTAATTCTTGTTCTTTGCGGTTCATGTTCTCCAACTTCTGGTTAAGCGATTGTTCTTTTTGCTTAACACTATTTTCGCGTTGGTTCACTTCATTATTTCTAGCATTTACTTGCTGCTCGTGTTCGGCTTTCATTTGCAAAAACTTTTCTTTTGCCTCAAGTAATCTATCTTTCTTTAAAATCTCAGCATTGCTTTCTGCATCTTTAAGTATCTTCTTTGCTTTGCTCTGCGCTGCTACTTCCTGCTGTTTTAACAAGTTTCGCAACAGGTATCTGCCAATTACAATACCAACAATTAAGCTGGCAAGTATGCATCCCGTTATTCCTAAAATTTCCATTGTTTTACTTTTGTTTTTAATGGTATGGAGCTATCATAATTTCTTCAGTTGTAACATATTCGAAATTATGATGGTTCCATTTTGTTTTATATAAAAAAACCGTAACTAAATTATTATGTCGCATGCACCTAAATGTTATTTCCAGCAAAGCTGATAATAAATTAATTCAGGAAATATTGAAACATAAAAATTTAGCCACGGCCAAATTTTATTAGCTATTATAGTTTGTTAATGAACTTATTTAGCAAACTAATTATAAAGAACGTTTTTATTTAGCGAAAAACCCGTTTAATAAACTATCTAATTCCTCAACTTTTTCGGCAACTGCAGTATCTTGATTTTGCACCTTATGCTCCGTTCTTAAAACGGCCGTTGCATAATGCAACACCGCCATAGAAAGCAAATCTTGTTTATCTCTAACCGCATAATTTTCTTGGTAGTCTTTTATACGTTCATTAATAATCTTAGCCGCCCGTCTTACAATTTCTTCTTCTTCCATATTCACCTTTAAAGGGTAAATACGGTCGGAAATAGTTATTTTAATCGAGATTTCTCCCATTTTTTAGCTTAGTTTCAATTATTTATGTTACTTATTTTTTAAGTAACACTACACACTTATCAATCTCCCGCACAAATTCGTTAATTTTTTGCTTTATATCAAGTGTCTTTTCACTTGTTCCTTCAATACTCTTTGCTAATTTAAGTACCCTTAACTTCTCATCGAGATCTGTATGCTTTATTTTTGCAGCATTTAACGCTGCTTTTGTCTGTTGATTTTCTAATTTTAATAAATCATTTTCTTCTTGCAAAGCACCACAAAGCTCAATTAAGCGAGCTGTTTTTTGTAATACACTATTTAATTGATCAGCAACCGAAGACATTATTAAAAATTATATTTTTTTTATTTTGTTCTGGATAAAGCCAGAGCCAAACTTTTTATTTTCTTATCTCTGCTTTTGCAGTTTGGGCTAAGTTAACTATAATCTTTTGCATAATGGCATCAATTTGTTTATCGGTTAAAGTTTGCTCTTCATCCTGTAAAGTGAAATTTAATGCATAAGATTTTTTCCCAGCCGGTAATTTATCACCCTGATAAACATCAAATACCTGAACACTCTTAATTAGTTTTTTCTCTGTTTTAAATGCAATTGCTTTCAATTCATCAAAAGTAATTTGCTCATCTACCAACATCGACAAATCCCTTCGTACTGCCGGATATTTTGATACTTCTTTGTTTACAATTTTATTTTTACGAACCGTATCTAATAACAAAGCCCAGTCAAAATCTGCATAAAACACTTCTTTGTCTACATCAGCTTGTTTTCTATCTGATACGGTTGCAGCTCCAAAAGAAACCAATGCTTTATCACCTCTAAAATATTTTAAACCATAGGCGAAGTTTTCATCCTTCACTTCTTCAACTTGATAATTGTTAATACCTAAACGACCAATTATTGCATCAACTGCAGCTTTTAAATTATAAAATGTTGATGGTGTGGTTGCATGATTCCATTGTTCGCTTTGCTTTGCGCCACTAATTAAAATTAATAAACGTGAGCGTTCTACATATTTCGAATCAATGTGATGGTAGGTCTTACCAAATTCATATAGTTTCAAATCTGAATTTTTACGGTTCTGATTATAAGCTACACTTTCTAAAGCAGGTTGCAATAAACTTTGACGCATTACATTTAAATCTGAACTTAACGGATTTAAAATTCGCACAGCTTCATCAGGATTTTTTGAATAAGCTGAACGTGTTAGCGAATTACACCAAATTTCTAAAAACCCATTAGCAGTAAGCATATCGGCAATTAGATTTTGTACATTCTCTTTATTAGGCTTTGCAGTATAGGCCAAAGAAGCATTTACTTTTGTAGGAATATGAATATTGTTATAGCCATAAATGCGTAAAACCTCCTCTATAATATCGCATTCGCGTGTTACATCTACTTTGTAAGCTGGCACTTTTAAACTTAAGTCTTCAGTGGTTTCTTTAACAACTTCAATTCCTAAAGCTAAAATAATTGCTTTAATTTCTTCAGATGGAATATCCTGACCAATTAACTTTACAATATTTGCATAACTTACTTCTACATCAAACGGAGTTGATTTAACAGGATAAATATCAGAAACTGAAGAAGAGATTTCTCCACCAGCTATTTCTTGAATTAATAATGCGGCACGTTTTAATGCAAAAACTGTAATTTCTGGATCAGTACCACGCTCAAATCTGAAAGATGCATCTGTTTTTAGATTATGTCTTTTAGAAGTTTTACGTACAGAAACCGAATTAAAATAAGCGCTCTCTAAGAAAATGTTTGTGGTTTTCTCACTAACGCCAGAAGTTTTTCCTCCAAACACACCAGCAATGCATAACGGTTTTTCAGTATCGCAAATCATTAAATCATCTGCAGAAAGTTTACGTTCTACATCATCTAATGTTATAAAAGGAGTTCCCTCTTGACATTTTTTTACGATAATTCGTTTACCTTTTATTTGATCAGCATCAAATGCATGTAATGGCTGGCCTAATTCGTGCAACACATAATTAGTTACATCAACAATATTATTAATCGGACGGATACCAATAACTTTCAATTTATCTTTTAGCCAATCTGGCGATGATTTTACAGTTACACCTGTAATACTCACACTGCTATAACGTGGACAAGCGGTTGTATCTTCAACCTTAACTTCTATTTTTAAATTCTCATTGCCAGTTTTAAAAGATGAAACGTCTGGGAGTTGATAAGAGGTTCGCAAATAAGCAGCTAAATCTCTAGCTACACCTAAATGTGATGCTGCGTCTGCTCTATTCGGCGTTAAACCAATTTCAAACATAAAATCGTCATCCATCTTGAAATAAGATTTTGCAGGAATTCCAATTTCTGTATTCTCTGGCAAAACCATGATTCCATCGTGAGATACTCCTAACCCAATTTCATCTTCGGCACAAATCATCCCTTCAGAAACTTCTCCACGGATCTTAGATTTATTGATTTTGAAAGGTTCTCCCTCGTTAGGAAAGACTGTTGTACCTACCGTAGCAACTACCACTTTCTGACCAGCAGCAACATTTGGCGCACCGCAAACAATTTGCAAGAATTCGCCAGTACCAACATCAACTTTAGTTACACGTAACCGATCTGCATTAGGGTGCTGGCCACACTCAACTACATGGCCAATTACCAAACCTTCAAGTCCACCAACAATGGGTTGAACTTTTTCTAAACTTTCTACTTCTAACCCAATATCGGTTAAGATTAAAGAAATTTCTTGAGGAGTTTTATCGGTTTGTATAAATTGTTTTAGCCAGCTGTATGATATTTTCATTTTTGGAGTATCAGGTATCAAATAGTGAGTATCAAGACATCACCACTTTATAAATTAAATGCAAAGATATTATTTATAGCTGAAAGGTAAAGCCAGAAAGCAAACAAAATGGCCCTTGTTTTGTATATAGTAAATCAGAAGTTAACTTAACTAATTTAACGATGAAATTCTTCAGCACGCTACTCCTATTCTCTTTGCACTTTTCTATTGCAAATGCACAAGAGATCAATTATCAATCGATAAAAGGTACATGGGAATATGAGAGTCCAAAAAAGAAAAGCAAATTGACTTATAAATTTGATGTAGATAATAAATTTACAAGTATAACAGAGCGTAAAGGAAATGAGGTACAAGTAGATGGAACTTATGAAATTGATAAAAATGGAAATTTAGATCAACTAAAATTAACTACAATTAATAAAGAAAATGGTGCTCATACTCTAATTTTATATCATTTTATCAAATTCGCAGGACCTGATACACTTAGAATACAACGTGTTAATGATAAACAAACGAATTGGTTAAGAGAAACTCGAAGAAATACAATGACTTTTGTGAGGAAGAAAGAAAAAGTTAAAGAAGAAAAGCCCAATTAGTTTTCTAAACCAATTAATCTTATTAAAAAAATAATCTCGCAAAAACAGGTAAATGATCTGAATAATAGCGCTGATCTTTACTATCAGACAATACTGCAAATTTTTGTACTTTAAACGCCTTATTTACAAAGATATAATCAATTTTATCTTTTAAAGGGCTATCCCATTTAAACCCATTAAATGTACCCGTTGGCCCATAAGGTGGTTCAATTGAAATTTCCTTAGCATCTGTTAAAAATGATTTAATTGTTGCAATCGCTTCAGTTTCTGGAGTTACATTTAAATCTCCAGTAAAAACAACGGGTAATGTTGGGGCTATTTCTTGGATTTTCTTTTTAATTAATTTAGCCGATTCAATTCTTGCTTGTACTCCAATGTGATCGTAATGTGTATTAAAAACGATAAATTCTTTTTTATTTGATTTGTCATACAACTTCACCCATGAGCAAACTCTATTTAAAGCTGCATCCCAACCTTTGCTAGGCACATCGGGCGTCAGCGATAACCAAAAAGTTCCACCATCTTTTTTCACAAAACGATTTTTGTTGAAGTATACTGCAGAAAATTCGCCTTTACGTTTACCATCGTCTCTCCCAACCCCAACTACATCAAAATCTGTATTAGCTATTAAATCATCAAATTGCTCTGGCAAAGCTTCCTGAACACACAAAATATCAGCATCGTAAAACTTAACCAATGCTTTAACATTATCTTTCCTGTTCGGCCAAGCGTTAATTCCATCAGAAGCTACATTTAATCTGATATTATAAGAAATGATATTTATTGGCTGATTTTTCTGCGCATTTGTTACCGACACTATCGATAAACATAGTAACAAGAATAGAAATGTTCTTTTCATCATCCCACTAAATTACAAATTGAATATTAAATTAGTATAAAACCTTTGTTTTAAATTAATCCTTCATCAGCCATACTTAAAAAAGAGTGGTCGCTAATAATAAGATGATCATAAACTGTGATTTCTAAAATTTTTCCAGCCTCAATTAGTCGTTTAGTAATTTTAATATCAGCTTCACTAGCAGTTAAATTACCAGAGGGATGATTATGTGCCAACACAATTGATGAGGCATTTTGCTCTATCGCCACTTTAAAAATAATTTTCGGATCTACTACTGTTCCAGCTTGCCCTCCCTTACTAATAAAATGTTTGCCTATAACAAAGTTGGCTCTATTAAGCAACAATACCCAAAATTCTTCATGGGGCAAATCTGTAAGTTCTGGTTTAAGAATAAAATAAACGTCTTTTGAAGAAGTAATTTTTACTGGACCGTCCTCTTCTATTTCTTTTCTACGCCTACCTAATTCTAATGCGGCAACAATAGCAATTGCCTTTGCCTCACCAATCCCTTTAAATTTAGAAAGTTCTTTAACATTTAATTTCGCCAATTTGGCTAAATCATTTTGATAAAAACTGAGTATTCGTTTGCTTAAATCTACGGCAGTTTCAGTTCTACTTCCAGAGCCTATTAAAATTGCTATTAGCTCTGCATCTGTTAATTGTCTTCTGCCTTGCAAAAGCATTTTTTCTCGTGGCCTATCAGCTTCTGCCCAGGCTTTAATACCTAATTTTTGGTCGTAATTGTCCATCCTGTTTTTAAATTTTACTTATTAAATTTTATTAGGGATGGATTGATTGTGATAAATATAGAAATTTAAATGGATCAGGAGTAAAAGTTGGGGCGAGATTAATTATTTCTATTGCAAGAAAATAGAAAGGACTATTTATGAACTGCCCAATAGATAAAACACTAGGCCAGCAGCCGCATTTTCCCTACAAGAAGCTTCTTAAATCAACAGTGAGGCACTCTTGCAAGTAAAAGGGCAATGAATAACAAGAACATTATTTTTTTCTTAAGGTTCGCTTTGTGTTAAGGTAATATTAAAGCCATAATAAATCCGAGTATAGTCCGCATTATTACATAAAGACGCGGACTCTATGCGGACTTAATGCGGACTTAATAGTAAGAAGAATCGAAATTAATGTTAATTTGCTCGCACTACTAAACGAGTTTTAAAAGCATAGCTGAATGAAAGGTGAGCTAGGCAGAAAGCAAAGATTAAATGGCAAACCTTAATGTATTTTCAAGGTCATTTGTAAAAACTGTAAGAGGGCTTTAGGCGAAAATTAAATTCCACAACTTTTTTGCTTCGTCCACTAGCTACTTTTGGCATTGCTCCTCTATAACCTATTAAAATTTTAGGCACAAAAAAAAACGATATCACCAAAGGTAATACCGTTCCAATATCATTAAAAAAGCGAACTATTTTAAACCGTTAACGAATTTCGTTAATTTAGATTTGTTGTTAGCAGCTTTGTTTTTGTGAATTACGTTTTTCTTAGCTAAACGATCTAACATAGAAATTACTTTAGGTAATAACTCAGCACCAGTTTTTTTATCTTCAGCTGCACGTAATCTCTTAATAAAAGTACGTGTAGTTTTTGCCTGGTATCTATTACGTAGACGTTTTGTAGCGTTTGCTCTAATTCTTTTTAAAGACGATTTATGATTTGCCATTATTGTTTAGCCTTTTATATCTTCTGTGTTAACTATTTTTCGGACTGCAAATATAGAGTTAATGTTTTTAAAATGCAAAATGCTTTTGAAAATAATTTTATAATTGATCCTATTAGGTTAAAAACTTGGCTGCCAACAGTAAAATGAACGCTCACGTCACTAGGTTTTCTTGCATTTGAGTTAAAATGACCGACTTAGACATTTAAAATTTGAAAAACTCTTTCTTTAAAAGGGTAAAATGCTATTTTTGAAAAAAACATCAGCTTAGTGAAAAAACGGATCGCAATTTTTGCTTCAGGATCAGGGTCAAATGCCCAAAAATTAATGGAACATTTTAAACGCAACACAGAGGTGGAAGTTGCTTTAGTTTTAACCAATAATCCTGATGCCTATGTTTTACAACGTGCTGATAGTTTTGAAATCCCTTCTCACATTTTTGACAAGCACGAGTTTTATAAAACCGACAATATTATTGATCTATTGAAAAATTTAGACATCGATTTAATTGTATTGGCTGGTTTCTTATGGTTAATCCCTAAAAATATATTGCAAGAATACCCTGGAAGGATAATAAATATTCACCCTGCTATTTTACCAAAATTTGGTGGAAAAGGAATGTATGGAGATTTTGTGCATAAGGCAGTAATGGAAGCTAATGAGCCTGAAGGTGGAATTACTATCCATTATGTGAACGAAAACTATGATGAAGGCGAATATATTTACCAAGCAAAATACCGAATTGATAAAGGCGACAACCTTGAAATGGTTAAATTTAAAGGTCAGCAATTAGAGCATTTACATTACCCAAGAGTGGTTGAGAGTATTATAAAGAAGATTAAAAAGTAAAAATAGTTGGAAAGTTAGAAAGACTGAAAGAGCTAGAAGTCTAGGTTATTTTCCCTTTTACATTTTATGCCAAAGACATCCCTTTGGGACATCTTACATTTATTGCATTTTTCTTTAAAAAACCTCCTGCAAAAACCATCACATTTTCTTACCTTTGCGGCTTAAAATAACACCCTTCATGAGTCAGCAAGTAAAGATCAAAAACGCTTTAATTTCAGTTTATTACAAAGATGGTTTAGCACCTCTTGTTCAATATTTAGCCCAACAAGGCGTAACCCTATTTTCTACAGGTGGTACCGAACAATTTATTAAGGATTTAAACCTCCCAGTAACTGCTGTTGAAGATTTAACTGGTTATCCTTCTATTTTAGGTGGGCGTGTAAAAACTTTACATCCGAAGGTTTTTGGTGGAATTTTAAATCGTAGAAATTTAGCTGGAGACGCAGCGCAAATTGCTCAGTATGAAATTCCAGAAATTGATTTAGTAATCGTAGATCTTTACCCATTTGAAGAAACAGTAAAAGCCGGCGGAACTGATGCAGAAATTATTGAGAAAATAGATATTGGTGGGATTTCTTTAATTCGTGCTGCCGCGAAAAACTTTAACGATGTTGTAATTATCGCATCAAAAGATGATTACGGAAATTTATTAGAAGAATTACAAGCCCAAGATGGCGCTACAACTTTAGGTCAACGTAAATCGTATGCTAAAAAAGCTTTCCATACTTCTTCTCATTACGATACAGCAATTTTCAATTATTTTAATGCAGAAGAACCATTAAATGTTTTCAAACAAAGTGTAAAACAAGCACAAACATTACGCTATGGCGAAAACCCTCATCAACAGGGAACATTTTACGGCAACCTAGATGAAATGTTTACCAAGTTAAACGGTAAAGAATTAAGCTATAATAATTTGGTAGATGTTGATGCAGCTGTAGCTTTAATCGATGAATTTACAGAACCCACTTTTGCTATTTTAAAACATACCAATGCTTGTGGTTTAGCATCAAGAGCTACTGTTTTAGAAGCTTGGAAAGATGCGTTAGCTTGCGATCCAGTTTCTGCTTTTGGAGGCGTTTTAATTACTAACCAAGAAGTTGATTTGGCAACAGCGCAAGAAATAAACAACCTATTTTTCGAAGTTTTAATTGCTCCTTCTTATCAACCAGAAGCTGTAGAATTATTTAAAGCGAAGAAAAACAGAGTGATTTTACAACGTAACGAAGTTGAATTAAGCAAAAAACAATTCAAAACTTTGCTGAATGGTGTAATTGAGCAGGATAAAGATTTAAGCCTTGAGGGTGCCGACCAAATGACTGTTGTTACTGAAAAAGCTCCAAGTGCAGAATCTATTAAAGATTTAATCTTCGCCAATAAAATTGTAAAGCACACCAAATCAAACACCATTGTTTTTGTAAAAGACAATGTGTTAATATCAAGTGGTGTCGGACAAACTTCTAGAGTTGATGCCTTGAAACAAGCAGTTGTGAAAGCAGAAGCGTTTGGATTTAGTTTAAAAGAAGCGGTAATGGCATCAGATGCATTTTTCCCTTTCCCAGATTGTGTTGAGCTAGCTGCTGATGCTGGAATTATTGCTGTTTTACAACCAGGTGGATCAATAAAAGATCAAGATTCTATTAACATGTGTAATCAAAAAGGAATTGCAATGGTTACCACAGGGGTTAGACACTTTAAGCACTAATTATTTAATTCGGAATACAATAAAAAGGTGTATTTTTACATTGTATAAGTACACATTAATTTAATACAATAAAACACCGCATATAAATGGGTTTATTTAATTGGTTTACACAAGAGGTTGCTATAGATTTAGGCACCGCAAACACCCTCATCATACATAACGATAAAGTAGTAGTTGACGAACCTTCGATAGTTGCTTTTGATAGGCAAACAAATAAAATCATTGCAATTGGCCGTCAGGCAATGCAAATGGAAGGTAAAACACACGATAATATTAGAACAGTTAGACCTTTAAAAGATGGTGTAATTGCAGATTTTAATGCTGCAGAAGCTATGATTAAAGGGATGATTCGTATGTTAAACGGTGGTAAAGGATGGATGTTTCCATCATTAAGAATGGTAATTTGTATTCCTAGCGGGATTACCGAAGTTGAAAAACGTGCGGTTAGAGATAGCGCAGAAATTGCTGGAGCAAAAGAAGTATACTTAATTCACGAGCCAATGGCAGCTGCTGTAGGGATTGGAATTGATGTAGAAGAACCAATGGGAAACATGATTATTGATATAGGTGGTGGTACAACTGAAATTGCGGTTATTGCTTTATCTGGTATTGTTTGCGATCAATCAATACGTGTTGCTGGAGATAACTTTGATAGTGATATCGTGAATTATATTCGTCGGCAACACAACATTATGATTGGTGACCGTACTGCTGAGAAAATCAAAATAGAAGTTGGTGCAGCTTTGCCTGAATTGGCAGATCCGCCTGCAGATTTTGCTGTGCAAGGAAGAGATTTAATGACTGGCGTACCAAAACAAATTACGGTTTCATATACTGAGATTGCACATTGTTTAGATAAATCTATCTCAAAAATTGAAGAAGCGATTTTAAAAGCGTTAGAGATTACACCTCCTGAGCTTTCGGCTGATATTTACCAAACTGGTATATATTTAACAGGTGGTGGTGCATTGTTACGTGGTTTGGATAAACGTGTGGCTGCTAAAACGAAATTACCTGTTCACGTTGCCGAAGATCCACTTCGTGCAGTAGTTCGTGGCACCGGTATCGCTTTGAAAAACATTGGTAATTTTAAATTTTTAATGCAATAATAATTCACGGAAAATGGAAGATGTAAAATGGAAGATGTATTAAACCATTTTACATCTTACTTCTTCCATCTTACCTCAAGATATGCGTAACCTTTGGATTTTCATAAGCAGATATAACGCATTCTTCTTTTTCATTATTTTCTTTACGGCTGGTATTATTCTTACGCTAAAAAATAATCTTTTTCAACGTAGTGTTACCTTAAATTCTACAAATGAAGTAGTAGGTAGCGCTTATGAACGCTTAAATGTTTTAAAACGCTATTTAAATTTAGGACAAGTTAACGATAGTCTTGCTATAGAAAATGCTAAACTAAAAACAGAGCTGATTTCCTTAAAAGATATTGACAGTAGTAAAACTATTGTTGTTAAGGACACTGTAAATCAGCAACAGTACACGTTACTTTCAGCTAAAGTGATTAAAAATTCGATTACCCAACGCAACAATATCATCACAATTAATAGAGGTAGTGATGATGGTATTGTAAAAGATATGGCAGTTATTTCGCCAAACAAAGGGGTAGTTGGGTTTATATTAAATGTTTCGCCACATTTGGCTACTATTAGATCGTTATTACACAAAGAGACTTTAATAAGTGTAAATCTTAAAAAGAATAATGCCTTTGGTTCATTAGTTTGGGGCGATGGAAATTTCGATTTCAGAAAGGCTTATGTCAAAGAAATACCAAATCATTTTAAAGTTAATATTGGAGATACAGTTGTCACTTCTGGTGCTGGTGGTTTTCCTAAAGGGATAGAAGTTGGCAAAGTAAGCAAAACGCAAATTAGTACTGGAGACAGCTTTATGACGTTAGAAATTAATCTTTTTAACGATTTTAGCACGTTGCAATATGTTTACATTATAAAAAACCGATTAGCAGAAGAACAAAAAGCTTTAGAAACTCAAACACCAAATGAACAGTAAAACTATTTTCATCAACATATTTAGATGGTTTGTACTTTTATTTGTGCAGGTTTTCCTGCTACGTAATCTTAGTTTTTATAATCTCTCCACTCCTTTTATTTACGTATTATTTATTTTGGTTCTTCCTTTCGGGATACCAAACTTATTACTTTTTATTATCGCCTTTGGCACTGGTTTAACGCTAGATACTTTTTACGATACTTTAGGCGTACATACAACAGCCTGCGTCGCATTGGCTTTTGTACGGATTTTATTTATTTCTGTCAGTGTAAACCGTGATGCATTTGATGAACCTGAGCCCTCACTTGGCAACATGGGTTTTAAATGGTTTTCCATTTATGCCATCCTTTGTATTTTTGTACATCACTTTGTCGTATTCTTTTTAGAAGCATTTAAATTAAGCGAATTCTCTTACACTTTAGGCCGATGTGTTTTAAGTGTTATTTTTACTCTTTTTATAGTTTTATTGGTCGAGTTTATCTTCCATAATAGAAAATCGAATTAATGGATCAATTGTTTAATAGAAAATATATTATTCAAGGTTTATTTGTTTTGATTGCCCTAATCCTTTTGGGCAAGCTTTTTTATATGCAGGTAATTAGCGATAAATATTTTTTAAGCGCTAACAATAATGCACTTCGCAAAATTTATACCTATCCAGCTAGAGGTGTAATTTTAGATCGTAATAACAATGTTTTAGCACAAAATCAGCCAACTTACGATTTATTGGTTACTCCAAATCAAGTAAAACCTTTTGATACCTTATCGCTTTGCAACATCATTGGCATTGACATGGTACAATTTAGGGAAAAGTTTAAAAAAGCAGTTGTACAATCCAGGTATCAAGAATCAATTTTTCAAAAGTTAATATCGGTTGAAACCTATGCCTCCCTTCAAGAAAAAATGTTTAACTATAGAGGGTTTAGTGTTAGAAAAAGAACTATTAGATATTATCCAGATAGTATTGCTAGTCAGTTTTTAGGCTATATGAGGGAAGTTACTCCAACTGATATAGAAAAACATGCTGGCTATTACAAATCAGGTGATTATATCGGGAAAAGTGGCATTGAAAGAGAATATGAAACCGTATTGCGAGGCACAAAAGGTGTAACTAATATGCTTTACAATGCACATAATGTAGCGCAGGGAAGTTATGCAAATGGAAAATTGGACTCATTAGCTATTTCCGGTGATCAGTTAGTATCCACCCTTGATAGCAGAATACAAAAATTAGGTGAGCAATTATTAGCCAACAAAGTTGGAAGTATTGTTGCAATAGAACCTAGTACTGGAGAAATTTTGGCTTTCGTGAGTAGTCCTGGATATGACCCTAATAAATTGGTTGGAAATAACTTTAGTCCTAACTATAGGGAAATTTACGGCAATCCTAATCGGCCTTTTGTGGTTAGGCCAATACAAGGTGGATATAGTCCAGGTTCTGCTTTCAAACCATTGGATGCTTTAATTGCATTGAGTGAAGGAGTTGTAGACCCAAATACAACATTTAATTGCCCAGGGTATTATATTGCAGGAAATAGAAGATTTAAATGTGAGCACGTTGATGGAAATATTAGTTTACGACGGGGAATAGCTCGTTCTTGTAATACTTATTTCTATAATATTTTCGCAAAGCTGATGACTAAGAATGGTGGTTCTTACGCCAAACAACATAGTACTTATGAGGCATGGCAAAATAAGGTTAGAAAGTTTGGTATTGGTGATACTTTAGGAATTGATTTTCCTGGTGAAAAAGCATATAAACTATTTAGAGCCGCAGATTACGATAAACTACACCGTAGCAAATATTGGGGTAATACTTCTATTATGTCTGTTGCTATTGGACAAGGAGAAATTAATACCACGCCTTTGCAAATGGCTAATATCATGGCAATTATTGCCAATAGAGGCTATTATTTAAAGCCACATGTAGTTAAATCTATCGGAAATGGAAAAAGTATTGATGCCAGATATAAAGAAAAACATTTTGTTGGTATTGACGCTCGTTTTTTTGATCCAGTAATTGACGGTATGGAAGATGCCGTAAACCAATCATGGGGCACAGCCACCGAATCTAGATTACAGAATATCATTATGTGCGGAAAGACCGGTACAGTTCAAAATAGTCGAGGTAAAAATCACTCTGTATTTATCGGTTTTGCTCCCAGAGATAATCCAAAAATTGCCATTGCAGTAATTGTTGAAAATGGCGGTTATGGAGGTGCATATGCAGCGCCGATTGCAAGTTATCTGACCGAAAAATATTTAACAGATTCACTTTCGGGTAGGAGAATAAATGGCAGTACAATAGAAATGTATAAGGAAGCCAATTTATTACCTGTATTTGTAACCAAACCACTAGTAAAGCCACTTAGTAAACCAGATAGTTCTAAAAAAGCTGATAGTTTGAAGAAGACTTTGCCTACAAAAACAAAAGTTGCTCAAAATCAATTTAATAAGTTAGCTATTAAACCAAAAGGCAATGCAGCATCAAAGTAATCGGTTTTTCTTTAATGTAGATTGGATAACGATATTGATTTACATCGCCTTGTGTGCAATAGGAGTTGCAAATATTTATTCTACAGAATACAATCCTGATAAAACAACTGCTTTTAGTTTTGGTGCGAGTTATGGCAAACAGCTTATATTTGCAGCAACTGGCTTAATTTTAGGCTTATCTATTTTACTTTTCGACGCCAAATTTTTTAGTGTATTTGCTCCAGTAATTTATGGAGTAACTATTTTCCTATTACTGGTGGTATTAGTTGTTGGTAGAAATGTGGGCGGAAATCAAGCCTGGATTCCCATTGGTTCATTTAGACTACAGCCCTCAGAATTTGCTAAATTTGGTACAGCTTTACTCTTAGCAAGGTACATTAGCTCTTTTAACGTTAAGCTTAATTCGTTGAAACCAATTCTTATTTGTGGTGCAATTATTATACTACCAATGGCGCTAATTATGTTGCAACCAGATGCAGGATCTATGTTGGTGTTTTTATCCTTTATGTTTCCATTGTATAGAGAAGGTTTACCTGGTAATTTATTAATTATATTTTGGGGAGCTGTTTTATTATTTATACTGAACCTCTTCGTATCTCCTCTTATACTCATTTCCTCTATTCTACTTATTGGGGCTTTGTTTATTTACACCAATAGAAAGCGGCAACAAAAGATGATTAGTATTGGTGTCATCACACTAATCGCCGTTGCTTATTTATTTGTTGCCAAATTTATGTTCAACAATGTTTTGCAACCGCATCAACGTACTCGTATAGAATTGATACTTGGTTTAGCGAAAGATAATAAGGGTGCTGGCTATAATGTAATTCAGTCTAAAATTGCTATAGGTTCTGGACAAGCTACGGGGAGAGGTTTTTTACAAGGAACACAAACAAAATTAAAATATGTACCAGCACAAAGTACCGATTTTATTTTTTCAACCGTAGGTGAAGAATGGGGATTTGCAGGTTGTTTTGTAGTAATTGGCCTTTATATTTTTTTACTCTTAAGAATTATAAATATTGCAGAGCGACAACGTTCTTCTTTCTCTAGAATTTATGGCTATTGTATAGCCTGCATTCTATTCTTTCACGTATTTATTAATATAGGAATGGCTATTGGCTTAATGCCAGTAATTGGAATTCCGTTGCCATTTATTAGTTACGGAGGATCGTCTTTATGGAGTTTTACGATTTTGTTATTTATTTTCTTAAAACTCGATTCAAATAGAATGGGATTTATTTAAACCGTTGATTTAACAATTCATAAAATTTATCAACCGTTGTTTGCTTCTCTGCCCAATTATTTTTGACAGCATAATTCTTTTTAAAGAAATTATCAGCAGCTTCGAAATTTGGCAACTTGTTAGCCAAATCAATTGCTTCAGCGTAAGCTAAATTATAGCCATTAAACAAATCTTTGATGTAAAGTAACTTATCGTTTAAGTTAATCGCTTGTTTTAAATCTGAAATACCCGTTGTTGCAGTAGAGTTTAAATTAGCAGTAGACCTACTTGCCAACAAATCATTTAATGTTGGTTTATAATTTGGATCTTCAACAGGCTCATTTCTATCAGCGTTAACTTCGGGAGTTGGCGCCTCTTCTAATTCTATATCTTTTGGAGTTATCGGAAAATCATCTTCTTTTCGGACTAAAAATGGTTCAGGACCAATTTCATCTTCATCAGCATCCGTAATTTCTTCTATCGGATCTCTTAATTTTCCTTTTTGTGCTAAAATATATTCTTCTTCCTCACTTAGAGGCCTATCAAAAATTTCATCTATACTTTTCTCTTCAAAATCAAATTTCTCATGTTCTGAGTGATCATTTAAAATAAACTCAAATTTAGAAGGTTCATTATCCAATTTAAAGACCTCTTCTTCTATTTCTGCTAAATCTGGGCTCGGCTTTTCTTCTATTAATGGTTCTGGTTCTACAGTTTGATCTGCAAAAGTTATTTCCTCCATTTGTTGCTCATCTTGAATACCATCTGCTACATTTTCAGTTGCATTTTCAGGAAGTTCTGGATTTTCATCAGCAGGTGCTATGGCAAGAGGAGCTTGCTGGCTAAGGCTTATTTTCTTTATGATTTGAACATGGTCTGCTAGGAAATTTGCATTAGCATGAAAAAGCTCCAATTCTAACTCATTGAGTTGTTGTGGGTTTTGTGCTAAAAATTGATATTGTTCATTCAACTCATTTAATATCAATCCTAATTTCTTAAAAAGATCTTCTTGTTTCATCATAACTGTTTAACGAAAAAATGGGAGATTTATGTTAATAAATGACAATCAAAAGTACTATAAAATTCTTTTATATTTGGCTAAAATACCTTTACAAATGTTATTCAGCGAGCAAAACTTTAGAAGAGGAGAATTTTGTGGAAGCATCGAAGTAATTTGCGGCTCCATGTTCTCAGGCAAAACAGAAGAATTGATTAGACGGCTAAAAAGAGCTCAAATTGCAAAGCTAAATGTAGAGATATTTAAACCCAAAACCGATACACGTTACGATGAAACTGCAGTAGTGTCTCATGATTTAAATTCGATACAATCTACTCCAGTTGATAGTTCTTCGGCTATTTTATTATTAGGCGCCAACACGCAAGTTGTAGGTATAGATGAAGCACAATTTTTCGACGAAGATCTACCTGAAGCGTGTAATAAACTTGCTCTAAAAGGAATTAGAGTAATTATTGCTGGTTTAGATATGGATTTTTTAGGCAAGCCTTTTGGTCCAATGCCTGCCCTATTAGCTATTGCAGAGCATGTTACCAAAGTAAATGCTGTGTGCATGCGATGTGGTAGTCCGGCGGTTTATTCATACCGTACCGTAGCTAATGATGCAAAAATTTTATTAGGAGAAAAGGATAGTTACGAGCCTCGCTGCAGAGCTTGTTACAATGCGCTTGGCTAAAAAGCTGTCGTCTTTACACCTTTAAAATGTCTGATTACACCTTCCTTTTTGTTTTATAATTGCTGAACTTTAGTTTATAACTAAAATGAAAAATTATGACAAAAGATATTTGGATTAATCTTCCAGTAAAGAACATTAATAAATCAGTCGCTTTCTTTACCCAAATGGGATTTACGCTTAATGAACGTAATCCTATTACCGAAACAATGGCATCTTTTTTTATTGGCGATAGAAAATTAGTACTCATGTTATTTAGAGATGATGTGCTTGCTGGTTTTAGTGGAAACAAAGTTGCTGATACGACTGTTGGTACTGAAGTACTTTTCTCTATCGATGCAGAAAGTCCACAGGAGGTAGATCAAATGCTACAAAAAGCCGAAGATGCTGGTGGTAAAATTTATGCCAATGGCGGAGAAAAAGATGGCTGGATGTATGGCGGCGGTTTTATTGATGTAGATGGACATAGATGGAATGTGCTGTACATGGATTTTAGCAAAATGGGCAAATAACTTCTGACTTATTACATATAACCTAAAACTCTTTTATCATGGAATTTAAAATCGAAATTGATGCGCCTAAAGAAAAAGTTTGGAATGTACTTTGGGGCGAAAAAACATATCCAATGTGGACTGCTGCTTTTGGCGAAGGTTCTCGAGTAGAAACCGATTGGAAAAAAGGAAGCAAAGCCTTATTCTTAGGAGCTGAGAATAGCGGAATGGTTTCTAGAATTGTAGAAAACATACCTTATGACTATATGTCAATTGAACATTTAGGAATGGTAATGAACGGAATTGAAGATCTCGAAAGCGAAGAAGTAAAGAGATGGGCTGGCGCTAAAGAAAATTACACTTTGAAAGATGTAGATGCTAAAACAGAATTACATGTCTTTATGGAAATGGATGACACTGAAGATAATAAAGCAATGATAGAAATGTTTGCAGAAATGTGGCCTAAAGCGCTAGCAAACGTAAAATCATTAGCAGAGCAGGATGAAATTATTCCTCCAGTAGTTGTTTAAGGCATTAAGATGCTGGACTTGTCTATTTCAAAAATCTAATGGCTGGTTTATAAAAAGTATTTTTCGAATGATAACTTCGAAAGGTATTGAATATAATTAAGCAGAAATTATAGGCATATAATAAAATAGGAACAGCTATCAGTAATAGCTCAACGCCTCCCATATTCATTATATTTATTCTCGATAGGCTTCTTAAAACAAAACTTGGGATGCGTATATCAACATTAAAAACCATCACACTAATAAATAAGATATATAAAAACCCAAGTAGGATGCACCAAGTAATTTGGAAATTAATAATCTTCTTACCTGTTTCATCTACATTTTTCACTTTGTCTTTTTTTAATACCCATAAAGCAATCGGTAAAATTAGCCCTAATAAAGGAAAAACTACAAAACTTAATGCTGATAAATTTAGCAAGGTCAAAAAACCTCTATCCTCTTGGTCTATCCATTCAATTAAATCGTTTGGAGTAACATCTAATGCATTTGCTAGTCTCTTAAGCGTATCACCTCGTGGTTCAGTTTCTCCACCTTCAATCCTTTGAATAGTTCTTAAGCTTAATTGCGTTCTTTCAGCTAGTTCTTCTTGGCTATAGCCCTTATTAGTGCGAAGTTGTTTGATTTTTTTGGCAAGTTCTAAATTTATCATCTTTTTAATTTTCGTTGTCACAAATGTATTTTGATTAAATTTAAATTACTTGCGTCTTGTTTACGACATCTTTACGACATACGTGTCAGCGATAAAATTTCCGTTAAATTAGGCTTAAAATCTCATTCAACATTAAAAAATTCTTTAAACGCAAAAAAACCTCAGATTTCTGAGGTTTTAAAGTGGTCAGAAAGATACAAATCTCGAAACACTTCTTCAGCGATTTACGAAAATTAGGGGAACTCAATCTTCATCGAGAAGAATGAGATGGTCACTTTATATCCTTTCAGGATGACAAATAAAAACACTAAATTGCATTGTAGTCACCTAATAAACCATTTAATCTTGAACCTATGGATTTCACTAGTGCTGCATTGGCTTTTATACTCATCATTGGTTTGGTGCACTATTTCCAGGTAAGGAAGCAGTTGCAAAACCTGAAAACCAGTGGAGAGGATTACAAGCGACTTTTCGATAACATCCCTACCCCGATGTATATCTATGACGACCATACATTCCGCTTCTTGGCGGTAAACGATGCCGCTATTGAGCAATATGGCTATAGCCGCGAAGAGTTCCTCCAACTGAGACTAACCGATATCCGCCCCCCTGAGGAAATTCCCGCTCTGATCGAAATACATAAGGAACTGCCCAAAGGCCATTTGAATGCAGGTCGTTGGTTACATATCAACAAGGCAGGGCAACGATTCTATGTTAATGTCTATACGCATTACACCGTATTTGAGGGAAACGGTGCGCGGCAGGTGCTACTTGTCAACATCGATGAAAAGATGCGTGCCGAGCAGATTGTGAACGAAAAATCCGCAGAGCTTGAGAACATCCTCGATAGCATCACTGACGGATTTTATGCACTAAATAGCCACTGGGAAGTCACCTTCATCAATAAAGCGGCAGAACAGGCGCTGTCTTGCTCAAGGGCTGAAATCATGGGCAAAAACCTTTGGGACTTTTTTCCTCGATCACGAGAAGGCCGCTTCTATACTGAATATGAGCGGGCTATGACCGAAAGAGTCAGCGTACATTTTGAAGAACTTTATGCGCCGCTGGGGGTCTGGGGATTAATGAACGTCTATCCGACCAAGAACGGTATCGCAGTCTACTTCGTGGATATTAGCGAACAGAAAAAGATCCAGGAAAAGATCTACAATGATGGCCAGAATCTTCGAGCGATCATCAATAATACCCACGACCTGATCTGGTCGGTAGATAGGCAATCCCAGATCATCACCGGAAACCAAGCATTCTGGGACCGCGTAAAGGAACTGACTGGAAAGAATGAAGATGAGGTGACCAATGATGATTTTGTACAGGATAGGCTCAAAGTTTTTTTCGAAAGTTACGAACGAGCCTTCAAGGGCGAAGCCTTCAGCATTGTCAGGCAACGGGAGATCGAGGGGAAGCAGGTCTACGAGGAATTGAGCTTCAACCCGATCCGTGATCTGCATGATCAAGTCATTGGCGTCAACTGCTTCCTGCGCGACATTACCGAGTCGCAGGAGCACTTGCATAGGATCGAAGACCAAAATAAACGCCTGCGGGAAATCGCCTGGATCCAGTCACATCGCGTCAGAGCGCCGGTAGCCAACATCCTGGGACTTGTCCAACTTTGCGACCCGAATGATTCTCCCAATGCCGAGCTCATTCCCATGATCAAAGCAGCAGCAGAAGGCCTTGACCAAGTGATCAAAGAAATTACTGCATTGACTGACGACCTCTGATTAGTGTAGCAAACAATGAGATATGCTAGGACATCGAACCACTAAAAAGACATAAGATGTTGATTTACAACTATTAAGATAAGTTCCAATAATCAAATAATGATATTTTCACAGAATAGTAGAAACAATAAAGCCCTAACTATTAACTAGTTAGGGCTTTTAAAGTGGTATGGGCCGGGATCGAACCGGCGACACATGGATTTTCAGTCCATTGCTCTACCGACT
>NZ_JBAZRL010000050.1:0-23616 GCF_041662865.1 Pedobacter sp. | reverse complement strand
CCCGTTTTCACTGTAACCTGCAGAAAGTATAAAGCCTGTAATAGGGCTTAATATTTCGGTTTTATGTGGTGCAAATATATCAATGCCTTTATGAACTTTAGACTCCCCCCAGGGCGAATGCCAATAGCTTTTACTATCCCAACTATTTATAGTAGCACCAAGAACTGGAATGATTAGCTCCTTGTTCTGCCCAACTATATTTACATAAGAAATACTAACTATTAAAACCAAAATGGTAGAAACAGTAAGTATCCTTAGTTTTTGTCGTGAAACAACTGATGTTTTTTCAGCAACAACTGACACATTTTTTACATGTTCTGTTTGATAAGTTGTTGACATACATTTAGTTTTTAATCGTTTGTTATTAAAAATTAAGGTATGTATTATCTATGTTTTGATTGTGTAGTCTTTTAGGGGGAGGTCTAGTGTAAAACATATGCTATACTTTTTAGCAGTTTGACTTAATTATTGTATTTTAGGTTGTGTTAATATGTTTGCATTTGAGGCTTGCTCGTCTTTCTCGAGAAAGCTGGAACCGGAAAACAATAAAAAATGACAAGCATTAAGATGCGCATCCGATAGCTATCGGATCATGCTGAGCATGACGGATTTACTAGCTAACCCTACCTAATATAAATTATTGCTGATGAAAAAATTACCTTTACTTAAAGCCTTTCTACTCATTCTTGCCTTAACGTCCTTTATTTCAAAACCAGAAATAAATTCAACTAATAGTTGGATAAGGATTAACTTACTGGGTTATCAACCTAAAGCTACTAAAGTTGCCATTTGGGCGACTAAAACAACTCAAGTTCCTGATAAATTTGAGTTAATTGACCAAAGCGGAAAAGTAGTGTACACGTCTACGACTATCAAATCATTTGGTGCATATGGTCCGTTTACGGCAACTGCTCGATTAAACTTCTCCGGTTTTAAAACACCAGGTAAATATTTCATCCGCATTGCGGAAGTAAAATCTCCAGAAATTATCATAGACGATGAAGTGTATCGCCACACTGCAGACTTCGCCTTGCGTTATATGCGCCAACAACGAAGCGGATTTAATCCTTATTTAAGAGATAGTTGTCATACCCATGATGGTTACGTATTGTACGGCGCAAAAGCTGGGATAAAAGACAGCACACATATGGACGCATCTGGAGGATGGCATGATGCAAGCGATTATTTGCAATACTCCACCACTTCTGCCAATGCCACCTACCATTTATTAATGGCATACCGAGATTTTCCTCAGGCATTTGCCGATACCAAACAAGCTAATGGTTTGGATGGCAAAAACGGAATGGCAGATGTTTTAGATGAAGCAAAATGGGGTTTAGATTGGCTACAGAAAATGCATCCAAAGGATAACATCATGTTCAATCAATTGGCAGATGATCGGGATCATATTTCAATGCGAATTCCGAAAGAAGATAGTCAATATGGGAAAGGGTTTGAGCGCCCATTGTATTATATAGATGGCGAACCACAACAACGTGGCAAGTTTATGAACAATACCAAAGGCACGAGTTCTACGGCTGCAAAATTTACCAGCGCTTTTGCATTAGGGTCTAAAATTTTCGCATCCGCGGATGAAACCTATGCACAAAAACTTTCTAAAAAAGCATTGAGTGCTTTGGCTTATGCAAACCTAAAAAAGGGAGTAACGCAAACCGTTTCTGTAAAATCTCCTTATATCTATGCAGAAGATAATTGGGTTGATGATATGGAATTGGCGTATGCATCGATGCCATTAGTAGAAGAAAAAACGTGGAGAAAGAATGAAGGCATTGCATTTGATTATGCAAAACAAGAAACCATCACGCCGTGGTTAACTAAGGATACCGCAAACCATTACCAGTATTATCCATTTGTAAATATTGGTCATTATGAATTGGCAAAGAATTCGCATCAGTATAAACAAAAGGTAGTAAATTATTATAAACAAGGAATTGAACAAGTTTGGGAAAGAGCACAAAAAAATGCCTTTTATCGTGGTGTTCCATTTATTTGGTGTAGCAATAATTTAACGGTTGCTTTTGCACAACAATGCATGTGGTATAAGCAATTAAGCGGCGATGAAAGTTTTACTGAATTAGAACAGGCAAATTTCGATTGGCTTTTTGGTTGTAATCCTTGGGGAACAAGTATGGTGTATGGTTTGCCAAGTTGGGAAGATACACCAACTGATCCGCATTCGGCATTTACACATTTAAAAAATTATCCGATAGATGGTGGATTAGTTGATGGACCCGTTTATACCAGTATTTATAAAAACTTAATTGGTATCCAATTAACAAAACCAGATGCTTACGCTGATTTTCAAAGTGATTTGGCAGTGTACCACGATGATTACGGAGATTATAGCACTAATGAACCAACAATGGATGGAACGGCTTCACTCATTTACTTATTAGCTGCGTATGATAGTAGAACGAAAACCATTCCGAAAGAATTTCAGAGTTTGCAAGGTGCAATTATTAGAGGTAAAACCACTGAAAAGAAAATTGCTCTAGTTTTTACGGGAGATGAATTTGCTGATGGTGGGGATAGCATTAACAAAACATTGGTTGATGAAAATGTAAAGGCATCTTTCTTTTTAACGGGGAGATTTTACGGCAAACCCAAAAACAGAAAATTAATACAAGCGTTAAAAGCTAATGGCAATTATTTAGGGCCACACTCTAACGCTCATTTGTTATATAATGACTGGACTAAAAGAGATAGCTTATTGGTTTCAGAACTTCAATTTAAAACTGATTTAATTTGGAATTATAGTGCAATGGAAAAGTTTGGAATAAGAATGGATAGTGCGAAATACTTTTTGCCACCTTATGAATGGTATAACCAACAAATTGCAGATTGGACAAGCCAAATGGGTTTACAATTGATAAACTTTACTGCTGGAACGCGTTCAAACGCAGATTATACCTATCCAGAACTAGGGAAATCATACCGAAGTAGTGAAGAAATTTATAAATCGATACTAGAGTACAATAAAAGTAAGCCTGATGGATTAAATGGTTTTATACTTTTATTGCATATAGGAACAGATCCAAGAAGAACGGATAAATTTTATGATCGACTACCAGAATTGATCAAATACCTTAAAACCTCAGGGTATGAGCTTGTCAAAATCAATGAATTATTAAAAGTGGAACGTTAAATGCGTTAAACTTTTTAAAATAAATATTTACCTTTGGCACAAATTATATAAAAATGAATACAGAAGACAATAAAAATAGTTTCGAGTGGGTTTGGTACGTAATAGGCCTTTTAACAGGTATGGTATCAATTTTATCTGTAACAACTAATTTTGGATGGGTTGTTTTAGGCGGTATTTTAGGTCTAATCTTCGCAGGAGTATTTTTAAATAAAATTGTAAAAGGTCGCGAATACTAGATCTTTTATTCCTTTTAATTTTTATTTGATATGAAGAAATTAAGCATATGCCTTGTTTTGGCATTATTTAGTTTTGCAGTACACGCACAAAAGACTCCAGCTGCAATTAAATTTCCTGCTCTGGATGCTAGTCCACTGGATGCTCTTTATTATCCGCTGAATGCGACAAAAGTAAAAAAGGAAGATACATCAATGCCTATCATCAAGGTTTTGTATTCTCGTCCACAAAGAAAAGGGAGAGAAATTTTTGGTGTTTTAGAGCAATTTGATAAAGTATGGCGCTTGGGTGCTAATGAAAGCACAGAAATATACTTTGATAGAAAAGTAACTATAGGCGATAAGAAAATTAAAGCCGGCACCTATAGCTTATTTGCTATTCCAAGTAAAGATAAATGGACGATCATTGTAAATGAACAAACCAACAGATGGGGGCTTACATACGATGAAACCAAAGATTTGGTAAGAGTTGAAGTTCCAGTAACTAAATTAGAAAAACCTATTGAAGCGCTCTCTATGACATTTACAGATTTAGCTGACGGCGTTAATTTGGTTATAGCGTGGGATTTTACTCAGGTAGCTTTGCCAATATATTTCAAGAAATAATTTAATAGTATAGAAATAAAAAAGGGAGAATTAATCTCCCTTTTTTTGTGCTAAATTTTTTCTTTTCCTCAAAAAACTATCTAAATAAAGTAATCCTAAAGCTACATCAACCAATATGAAGATTTGAATGGTTGTTGCATTAATATGTTTTGCGATGTCAAAATTGAGTGTTGGCATTTTGAAATCGAAAGTTACGTTGCTTTTTGCCACAGCGTAAATAAATAGGCCTAAAATAGATAAAGCGAAGAATGCGCCAATGCTATAAATAATACGATTGTCTATTTTTGTTTTTAAGGCAACAGGCTTTAACTCTAAATTCACCTTGTCCATTACGTTACGTGTAAAAGACATAGAAGGTTCTTCAAAATCAATCTTGTTGAGTTCGTTATGAACGGCCATTAACTCCTGATAAATGCTATGATATTGAATATTGACAGCTATTTTAGTTTCAATTTCAATTTTTTCTTCGGCAGTACAATTACCGTCGATGTAGTTCCAAAGTTGTTCTTCTATCGTGTTCATATCAATTCCTTAACTTCATCTTTTAACAAATAGTGTAATTTATCTTTTAAGCGTTGCCTTGCTCTGTGCAATTTTACCTTAACCGTATTTGGCTCCATGCTTAAGGCTACGCCAATTTCTTCTAAACTTTGCTCTCCTTTATAAAACAAGGTGATAATTGCAGCATCGTCTGGTAAAAGCATATCAATCGCTTGGTTTAGGTACGCATAGCTTGATTTCTTTTCTACTATATTGGCATCAAAATCAGTACCACTATTCGCGATTTGTAAAACGTTTTCATCATCATTAATAGATTGAGTATCCAATCTCTTTTTGCGTAAAAAAGTCATCGCAGTAGTATACGTTATCGTATATAACCAAGTAGAAAATTTGGAAGTTTGCTTAAACGTCCCCAACGCTCTATATGCTTTTACAAAAACATCTTGTGCAACCTCTTCGGCATCCTCTCTGTTTTTTGCGAAACGTAAAGCTAGCGTAAATACAAAGCGCTGATGGCGTTTAACTAATACCGCATATTCTGCGGTATTGCCATTTAGCACTGCTGTAATTAAATCTAGATCTGTTTCTTTTTGCTGCATAAGATATAACTAAGACGCAGAGTTTTAAAGCTAGGTTACACTAATTTAGAAGTATTTACTCATTAGTAATCTTAATTCTATTATTTAAATTAACTAGGTTTCATATAATCGTCATTGCTAGCATTAAGGAACGAAGAAATGTATAATAAAATCCAAAGATTTCTCGGCTACGCTCGAAATGACGAATGGGTTAACTAGATTATAATTAACCCATTGCGTCATTCCCAACTTGATTGGGAATCGTAATGCAAAAAAAGGAGGTTTTCGTGTATTACAATTCCCGTTTTCACGGGAAAGACGAGCAAGATAGCATGGCAAATCAATTAACCGATTTAAACAGTTAACCCATCATGGTCTTTCATTCTTGTTTTATCTTTTTTCTCTCACGGGTGTAACCTAAATTTTTTTGCTGTAGTCATAGTATTCAGAACACGGTTCATAAAACGAAAAAGAAATATTAACATTAAAAAAATAAGATCATGGAAGCAATATTAGTACCCATCACATTTTTCATCTGCACATTCGCAATGATATTCGGAATAAGATATTTTAACAACAAAGAAAAAATGGCAATGATTGAACGAGGAATAGATCCAGGCGTTCGCAAATCTACACCACAGCCATTTTTGAGTTTAAAATTCGGCTTGTTATTAGTTGGTTTAGGTGTTGGCCTTTTAGTTGCCTTATTTACTGTAAGAGGTGTATTTGGTGGCAACATGACTGATGCTGAGGAAGGGCAATCTGTAGCGATTTACTTCGGTTGCCTAGGAGTATTTGGAGGAATAGGTTTAATTGTATCTTATATCATTGAGAAAAACTGGTTGGATAAACATAGCTAGGAAATATCAAGAAAGCGGGAAAACAAAAGTCCAGAAGTGAATATCTTCTGGACTTTTTGATTCTATATTTTATGTGTTAAAAAGGCTTCGGCAAAATGGCAACAGTTAAACGACTTACACAATTCATCTTTCCTTTATCATTGTACATTTTAATTTCCCAAACTTGAGTTTTTCCACCTAAGTGTAAGGGTTTACAAATTCCTTTAACTAATCCAGAACTTACCGGCCGAATATGATTTGCGTTTACTTCTAAACCAACTGCAATATATTTATCTGGATTGATGCACATATAAGATGCAATACTTCCTAAAGTTTCGGCTAAAACTACAGAGGCGCCACCATGTAAAATTCCTGCAGGTTGATGTGTTCTTTCGTCAACTGGCATGGTTGCGCACACGTAATCTTCGCCAACTTCTGTAAACTCAATCCCTAACAATGCACCAATATGATTTTTTGGTCTATCATTCAGCATTGCTGGATTAAACTCCTTAAACCAAATCATAAATAACGCTCTTTAATCACATTTGTATGATGAATAATGTGACCAGCAAGTATATAAACTAAAGATCTTACGCTCATTTGTTTTCCATTGGCATTTCCAATAATGCTAAGTTCATCTTCATTTAAAGAATTAATGAGATATAAATTAGCTTTTCTTAATAGCGTAAATTCTTCTGCAAAACTGAATAAACTACGATCTTGGAAATGTGCAGCAGCTACATAATCATCTTCCTCAAAACCTGGCAAGGCCGCTTTTTCACCTCTAGCAAAACTTAATAATCTAAACACTAAAATGCGTTCGGTATCAACAATATGCCCTGCCAATTCTTTAATTGTCCATTTGCCGGGAGCATAAGCATAATCTGCTTTTTCGACTAAACTATTAAGAAATTCTGCAAATTCAGTAGCTTGTTTAGTTAGTATTTCAATCACATCACCTTCAACAAGGCGAATATATGTGTTACCCCATTCTGGGTACTCCTGTGTTTGTGGTCGGTTCATATGTAATACTGCTTTTTAATATAATTCTAAAAGTTGTGCCTTTTCCTAATTCAGAGTCTTTTACAAATATTTGTCCCTTGTGGTAATTTTCCACTATTCTTTTGGTTAAGGATAAACCCAATCCCCAACCTCGTTTACGAGTTGTATAACCTGGTTGAAAAACAGTGTCGAATTTTGAACGAGGAATACCTCTTCCTGTATCACTAACATCTATAAAGACTTCTTCTTTTGCTAGATTTTCTATAATATTAATGGTAATTGTTCCTTCGTTTTCTATCGCATTTGCAGCGTTTTTTAATAAATTTTCAATCACCCAATCAAATAACGGAACACTTAGTAAAGCTCTTACTTGGGTATCGCCAGTTATAATAAAATTGATTTTATCAGAGGTTCTAATTTTAAAATAATCTACAAAATTTAGAATAACCACATACACAATGTGATCTTCAAGGATTGGTTTAGAACCAATTTTAGAAAAACGATCTGTAATAATTTCTAATCGATGAATATCGTTTTCCATTTCTGCAACTAACGGATCGTCCTCCGCATCAAATCTGGATTTTATAAGTTCCACCCACGCCATTAGCGAGGAGATTGGAGTTCCTAATTGGTGCGCTGTTTCTTTTGCCATACCTACCCAAACTTGATCTTGTTCAGCTTTTCTAGCTTGACTAAAAGCAACATACGCAGCTAAAACAAATAGGGCCACTACGCCTAGTTGTATGTATGGAAAATAGCGTAATTGAGTTAAAATAAACGAATCTCTATAGTAGGCAATTAATGGCTCCCCTTCACTACCAACCATTCTGGCTGGTAAATGTTGTTCCTTCATTTTGGCCAATTGCCTTACATAATATAATGAGTCGTACTGTTTTGTAGTATCGCTATTGTATAATGTTTTTGTGCTATCTAAGCCATCGTAAAGATAAATAGAGCCATTTTCTTCAGTAATAATAACAGCCATTTTATTGTTTTTCTTAATCAGATCGAAAACACCCGTTAGCTGCTCGTTATCATACATTTTCATCTGCTGTTCTAACACTTTAACACGAAGTTGGAACTGAGCAGCTTCTTCTCGTTCCATTTTTTTCACAAAGAAATCAGAATAAAAAACGGATGCACCACCAATAACGATAGCAAAAACAAGTAAAAATATCTTCCAACGACGCTTTTTCTGATATGGGTTCATAAGGGTGGTGGCAAATTACAAAAAAATGTAAAATGTAAGGTGGAAAATGTATCATAACAAGACTCAAGCTTACTTTATCGGCCATTTTCTGTTTTCCATCTCACATCTTCCATTGAAATCTTATCTTTGTGGCGTAATGGAAAATAAAATTAGAGTAAGATTTGCTCCAAGTCCGACTGGGGGCTTACACTTAGGCGGAGTTCGTACCGCACTATTTAATTATTTATTTGCTAAAAAACACAACGGAACTTTCATTTTACGTGTAGAAGATACAGATCAAAATCGTTTTGTTGCTGGCGCAGAAGAGTATATTGTTGATTGCTTAAATTGGTGTGGATTAACACCAGATGAAAGCCCACAAAAACCAGGTGCCTTTGGACCTTATCGTCAAAGTGAACGTAAAGCGAGTTATAAACAATATGCAGAACAATTAATTGCTAATGGATTTGCCTATTATGCATTCGATACACCCGAAGAATTAACGGCTAAAAGAAATGATCAGCCTAACTTTTTGTACGGACAAAAAAGCCGTATGGAAATGCGTAATTCTTTAACATTAGCAGAAGATGAAGTAACTAAACTACTAGCGGAAAATACGCCTTACGTCGTACGAATCAAAATTCCTGAAAACGAAACCGTTTCTTTTGTGGATATGATTAGAGGACTAGTAAGTTTTGATACAAATTTAGTGGATGATAAAGTTTTATTAAAGGCAGATGGGATGCCAACCTACCATTTAGCGGTTGTTGCGGATGATAAAGCAATGGAAATTAGTCATGCTTTTAGAGGTGAGGAATGGTTGCCATCTGCACCAATTCATATTTTATTATGGAAATATTTAGGGTGGGAAAATGAAATGCCACAATGGGCGCATTTGCCATTGATTTTAAAACCAGATGGAAATGGAAAATTAAGTAAACGTGATGGAGATCGTTTGGGTTTCCCAGTGTATGCTATGAATTGGACAGATCCAAAAACTGGTGATGTTACTAAAGGGTTTAAAGAATTAGGTTTTATGCCTGAAGCTTTTGTTAATCTTTTAGCAATGTTGGGTTGGAATGATGGAACGGATAAAGAAATATTCTCATTAGGGGAGTTGATTAATTTATTCTCAATAGAGCGCATTAGTAAAGCTGGCGCAAAATTCGATTTCGAGAAAGCAAAATGGTACAATCACGAATGGATAAAACATGCATCAGCAGAGAGCTTAGAACCAACGGTAAGCAATTTATTAGCTCAAAAAAATATTGATATAAAAGACGAGAATTTATTGTTAAAAGTAATTGACTTAGTTAAAGATCGCTGTAATTTATTAGGTGATTTTGTTGATCAAAGTGTTTACTTTTTTTCTTCACCAGTTGAATATGATTTGGCTGCGGTTAAACCAAAATGGAGTCCTGAAAAAGCTGCATTTTTTCTAGAATTTAGTCAAAATTTAAAAAATGATGCAACTGCATTACAATCTGAAGAAGAATTTAAAGCGCTAGCAGATGTAAAAGGATTCAAACCAGGAGAATTAATGCTTCCTTTCCGTATTATGCTAGTAGGCGGTAAATTTGGTCCTGGCGTTTTTGATATCGCTACTCTATTAGGTAAAGCTGAAACACAAAGCAGAATAGAGAAAGGCATTGCAGCTTTCAACTAGAAGGATATTTTTTAAATTGGTATAAGAATTGTCTCCAATTTTAAAACTAAATCAAAATCTATGCAGTGGTTCGGAAAAGGTAGTGAAAATGTTGAAGACGGAAGAAGTGGTGGCGGCGGCCGTGTAGCCTTAGGTGGCGGTGTTGGAATTATTATCGTTATTGTTGGGCTATTATTTGGCAAAGACTTAACGGGCTTAGTAAGCCAGATGCCAGCAACTGAACAAGGAGAAGTTAAGAGAGGAACACCAACGGATGCACAGGGAAAATTTGTTGCAGGTATTCTCGAATCAACCGAACAAGTTTGGGAAGAGCAATTCAATGCTTTAGGCTCACAATATGAAAAACCAGTTTTAAGATTATTTAGAGATGGTGTACAATCTGCTTGTGGAAATGCAAGCTCTTCAGTTGGTCCATTTTATTGCCCAGGAGATCATAAAGTATATATCGATTTATCTTTTTATGACGAATTAAAAAATCGATTTGGTGCTGCTGGTGATTTTGCCCAAGCTTACGTAATTGCTCACGAAGTTGGTCACCATGTACAAAATTTATTAGGGATATCTGAGAAGATGGAAGAAGCTCGCGGCAGAATGAGTGAAGTTGAATACAATAAATTATCTGTAAAACTAGAATTACAAGCTGATTTTTATGCAGGTCTTTGGGCGAATCATGCACAAAACCTTAAAGACTTTAGATTGGAAGCAGGTGATATTGAAGAGGCTTTAAATGCTGCTAACGCGATAGGTGATGATAAATTGCAAAAGCAAACTCAAGGGGAAGTAGTGCCAGATGCTTTTACCCACGGTACTTCAGCTCAAAGGGTATACTGGTTTAAAAAAGGTTTTGAAACGGGAGATATTAGACAAGGTGATACTTTTAACTCCTCAAAGTTGTAAGGCTGTTTGTTATTCTTAATTTTTTTTAATTTTCCTCAAACAATAATATAGAAAATTTTGTTTTCATTTCTTATAGTGATTTTATGCATTAGAATCATCTATTTTTAATGCCAAGCTTTAATTATTTTTGAATGATTCTTATTGTAGATGATACACCAGAAAACCTTATTTCTCTAAAAAAGGTTTTCGAAAAACATGATTTTGAAGTAGATACGGCCTCATCTGGGGAAGAGGCTTTAAAAAAGGTCTTAAAAAATTCTTACGTATTAATTATTCTTGATGTTCAAATGCCAGGCATGGATGGCTTTGAAGTCGCAGAAGCTATTTCTGGTTACAGTAAAGCTAAAGAAACAGCTATCATATTTTTATCTGCAGCAAATACCGAGTTTAAATTTATAGCAAAAGGATACTCCTCTGGAGGTTTAGATTATATCACTAAACCTGTTGATATGAATATCTTACTACTTAAAGTAAAAACTTTTTACCGCATTTATGAGCAAAATAGGAAGCTAAACGAAATGCAAAAAACACTGCTCGAAGAGATTGAATTTCGTAAAGAAGCAGAGCGAAAAAAAGATGAATTTATCAGCATTGCTAGCCACGAATTAAAAACACCATTAACTAGTGTTAAAGGTTATGTGCAATTGTTGGAAAGAAGCATAAATAAAGGCGATACCGAAACTGTAAAAAAACATTTAGATAAAGCACAGGGACAGTTAGAAAAACTCAATAGTCTAATAGCTGATTTGCTAGATATCTCTAAAATTGAAAGCGGAAAACTCAAATTCAATAAACAAAACTTCTCTATTGACAATCTTTTGGACAATGTAATTGAAGTGATGAATCAATCAAACCCTGAATTTAAAATACATAAAAAAGGGTTGGCCAATTGTGAAATTCATGGGGATGAAATGCGTATTGAACAAGTAATCGTCAATTTTTTAACAAATGCTATAAAATATTCGCCTGGAACTAATGAAATTCAGCTCACTGTAAATGTAGAAAACGATGAACTTTATGTGGCTGTAAAAGATTATGGAATTGGGATGTTGCCAGAGCAATTAGATCACGTATTCGATAAATTTTATCGTGTAGAAGAAACCTCTCAACGCTTTCAAGGATTAGGAATCGGCTTATATATCTCTGCTGAAATTATAAGAAGACACGGTGGGCGCATTGGTGTAAACAGCATATATAATGAAGGCTCAGAATTCTATTTCGTGATGCCTATTAATTTAAAAACTGAAGTTTAATGATATAAAACTACCCTTTAAATGAAACTATCTCTAAAAAGTAACCTTCGCTTAGGCCTTGGTTTATCGTTGATCATCTTGATCATAAGCTCATTAGCATCTTATATAAGTATCAGAAATTTAATTAAAACCTCAGATTTGGTTGCCCACAGTAACAAAGTAATGGAGGGTTTAGAAACGATTATTTCTACATTAAAAGATGCAGAAACGGGACAAAGAGGATATTTGTTAACAGGCAATAAAGTTTTTTTAGAACCTTATGTTGGTGCCAAAGAAAGGGTAGATGTTTTATACAAAAAATTAAATGCAGAAACAAAAGATAACCTTTTTCAACAAAGGAAATTAGACGAAATAAAAGAAATACTAGATACAAGACTAGGGATTCTGCAAAAAACTGTTGCCATAAAGGAGAATAATGGAGTTGTGTCCCTATCTAACCTGTTAGATGGAAAAGTATACATGGATAAGCTGAGGCAAATTATAAAAGAGATGCAAGTTGAGGAGAGAAGGTTATTAGCTAATCGTACTACTGAGATGAATACTTTGTCTGGTTACACTCCTTTATTAATTATTTTAGCAGCTTTTCTCTCCCTACTGATTACTATTTTCTTTTATAGGAAAGTGGCTTCCGATTTTGATGCTCGTATAAAATTACAACAAGAATTACAAACCATAAATGATGAAACAGCGAATAGAATACAAGTAATTCAAGATATTGCTAAACAAATCTCCAGTGGTGATTATAAAATTAGATTAGATGAAGTTGCAAAAGATGGATTAGGCAGTTTGGTTGGATCATTAAATGCAATGGCAGAATCACTACAATATTCGTTTGGTCTATTGGAAGATAAAGAATGGTTGCAATCTGGTGTAGCTAAGCTAAACGACCAAATGGTTGGTGAAAAAGATCTTAAAACATTAGCAAGTGATATGTTGGTTCACATTGTGGAACACACAAAAAGTCATGTCGCAGCGCTTTATATTTTAGAAGAAGATAAAAACCTATACTTAACTGGCGGATACGCATTATCCGCAAACGACAAAAGCAATAAAATAGCAATTGGGGAAGGGTTAATCGGCCAATGTTTAAAATCTGAGAAACTTATTTTATTAGATAAAATTCCAGATGCAGAAACGACAATTAGCTATGCTACAGGTCAAACAAAACCAAAAAATGTAGTAGCATTTCCATTGCATAGAGATGGAGTTATGATGGGTGTAATTGAATTAGCTACATTAAATCCTTACACACCAAGAAAAATAGATTTTTTAAATGCCATTTCTGGAAATATTGGTATTGCCATTCATGTTGCGCAAAACAGAAAAAAATTACAAGAATTTTTAGAAGAAACACAGGCTCAGGCTGAAGAACTACAAGCACAGCACAGCGAACTAGAAGCACTAAATGCTGAACTTGAAGCACAAACGCAGAAAATTCAAGCTTCTGAAGAAGAACTTCGTGTACAACAAGAAGAACTGTTACAAAGTAATCAAGAGCTAGAAGAAAGAACGAGTTTACTCGAAGAAAAAAATCAACTCATTCAGGAACGAAATATTGATATTCAGCAAAAAGCAGAACAATTGGAGCAAAGTACCCGATACAAATCAGAGTTTTTAGCTAATATGTCGCATGAATTAAGAACACCTTTAAACTCAATTTTATTGTTGTCTAAATTAATGGCTGATAATGAAGAATTGGATAAAGAATATACTGAGTATGCATCTGTAATTCAAAGTTCTGGTCAGGGTTTACTTAATCTAATCGATGAGATTTTAGATCTTTCTAAAATAGAAGCTGGTAAAATGAGCTTAGAAATAGAAGAAGTTAAACTAGAAGAAGTGACAACGGATATGCATTCTTTGTTTAACCCAATTGCTAAAGAAAAACGCTTAGAATTTGAAGTTGTAGTTGAAAAAGGTGTGCCAACACATATGAGTACAGATAAAATGAGATTAGAACAAATCTTAAAAAATCTGTTATCAAATGCATTTAAATTCACTTCAGAAGGAAAAGTAAGCTTTATATTATCGGCAGATACAAGTCGTAATGCTTTAGTTTTTAAAGTTAAAGATTCGGGCATCGGCATTGCTAAAAATAAAATGAACATGGTTTTTGAAGCCTTCCAACAAGCAGATGGGTCTACACGACGTAAATTTGGCGGAACTGGTTTGGGATTATCTATAAGTAGGGAATTAGCCAAATTGCTGGGTGGAGATATTCAATTGGAAAGTGAAGAAAATGTTGGTAGTGAGTTTACATTGATTATTCCAACACAGTATAATAATGGAGTTTTAGGGGAACAATTAATTAATTTTGAAACGCAATATCCTACATATACTGAGCCTGTCCCAGAAGAACGATTTACAGTTGAGCATATTCCTGGTGATGTAGAGGATGATCGAGCTGATATTCAACCGAATGATAAAGTAATTTTAATTATTGAAGACGATACAGCTTTTGCTAAAACCTTACTCGATTTTACACGAAAAAGAAATTATAAAGGTATAGTTGCAGTTCGTGGAGATGTAGGCATAGAATTAGCGAATGAGTACAATCCGTTGGCTATTCTGTTAGATATTCAACTACCAGTGAAAGATGGCTGGCAAGTGATGGAAGAGCTAAAATCCAATCCTAGTACACGACCTATTCCTGTTCACATCATGTCTTCGCTTTCTGTTAAAAAGGAAAGTTTGCTAAAAGGTGCGGTAGATTTTATCGATAAACCAGTGGCTTTGGAACATATGAAACAAATCTTCAAAAAGCTAGAAGATGCATTAAGTAGGTATCCAAAAAAAGTGTTAATTGTTGAAGAAAATGAGCAGCATGCCAAGGCTTTAAGTTACTTTTTAGGTACTTCTAACATTCAAAATGTAGTTTCGAAAAATGTAATAGAAAGCATTGAAGCACTCCAAAAAAAGGAGATAGAATGCGTGATTTTAGATATGGGAGTTCCAGATAAAAACGCCTATGAAACTTTAGAAACAATTAAGAAAAGCGAAGGACTAGAAAACCTACCAATTATAATTTTTACTGGGAAAAATTTATCGAAGGGAGAAGAAGCCCGCATTAAGCAATATGCAGATTCTATTGTTTTAAAAACCGCTCATTCTTATCAACGTATTTTAGATGAAGCAGGCTTGTTTTTACATTTGGTAGAAGAAAAGGGGAAACAAAGTCCTGCTGTGAGAACTAATTTGGGGGGGCTAAACGAAGTACTAAAAGATAAAGTAGTATTAATTGCTGATGATGATGTGCGCAATATTTTCTCTTTAACTAAAGCCTTAGAACAACATAAAATGAAGGTGCTGCCTGCTATAGATGGTAAAGAAGCTTTAAAAGTTTTAAGCGAAAATCCTAAAGTTGATGTAGTGTTAATGGATATGATGATGCCTGAATTAGACGGTTATCAAACCACAAAAGAGATAAGAACAATGCCTGCTTACAAACAATTGCCCATTTTAGCTGTTACTGCAAAAGCAATGATGGGAGATAGAGAAAAATGCATTGCTGCGGGAGCATCTGATTATATCTCTAAACCCGTGGATATTGACCAATTGGTTTCTTTATTAAGGGTTTGGTTATATGATAAAGTTTAAAATTATTGTTTTAAAAATTTATGGAAGTTAAGACAAAAAAAATATTAATAATAGACGACGACAGTAGAAATATATTTGCACTAAAAGCAGTTTTGAATGCTAAAAAATTTATATGTTTATCTGCAAGCAGTGCTCAACAAGGGTTTGATATCCTTGCAAGCGATAAAGATATAGCGGTTGTTTTGATGGATATGATGATGCCAGATATGGATGGTTATCAAGCGATGTCTGAAATGAAAAAACATCCAGAAATGAAGTCTGTACCTGTAATTGCAGTTACCGCACAAGCCATGGTGGGTGATAAAGAACGTTGCATAAATGCTGGTGCTGTGGGCTATATTTCTAAACCAGTTAATGTAGATGAATTGGTTCTTCAACTAAAAAATTATATCTAGTGCCAAACACATCCTCTATAAGTGATGAACAAGTAGAAACATTAATTACCGATGTTTTAGAGCAATATGGATATGATTTTACAGGCTATTCAAGAGCATCTTTCAAGAGAAGGTTACTTCGCTTATTTGGTTTAGATAAACAAGTTAGTTTTGCAGAATTTAGGTATAGAATTGGAAATGATAGTGCTTATTTTAAACGTTTTGTAGAGCAAATTACGGTAAACGTTACAGAGATGTTCCGTGATCCTGGGTTTTACAAGGCTTTGAGGGAGAAAGTTTTTCCAAACTTGGGCACTTATCCGTTTATTAGAATTTGGTTAGCGGGATGCTCAACTGGAGAGGAAGTATACTCAATGGCAATATTGCTTAAAGAATTGAATTTGCTCAATAAATCACTTATCTATGCTACAGATATAAATCCTACGGTATTAGAAAAAGCAGCACAAGGGATGTTTCCACTCAGTCAAATGAAACAATATTCAGAAAATTACATCGCATCTGGTGGAACAAAAGATTTTTCATCGTATTATAGTGCAAACTATTCTTTGGCTAAATTTGATAATGAATTAAAAGCTAAAATGATTTTTTCTACTCATAATTTAGTTTCAGATCATTCTTTTAACGAATTTCAATTAATATTATGCCGTAATGTGCTAATTTATTTTGATAGAGATTTACAATTTAAAGTTTTGCAACTTTTTGATAACAGCTTAGAGAAGCTAGGTTATTTAGCATTAGGAACAAAAGAAACAACAGATTTTTCGCCAATTAGTAAACGCTATAAAAGATTAGAAACTGAAAAAATTTGGAGGAAATTAAGCGATGAAAAACTGTAATGCTTTGCTTATTGGCGGCTCTGCCGGAAGTTTAGATGTGCTGATTAAGGTATTACCAAATATCGATATCAACATTCCTTTTCCAATAATTATAGTGGTACACCGTAAACAAGGAACCGATTCATTGTTATCAGAGCTTTTGTCCACTAAAACAGCATTAATAGTTAAAGAAATTGAAGAAAAAGAAAGTATCTTACCAGGAACTATTTATATTGTACCTTCAGACTATCATTTATTGATAGAAAAGGACTTAACTTTTTCATTAGATTACTCAGAGAAAGTAAATTATTCTAGACCATCAATTGATGTAACTTTTCAGTCGGCGGCAGAAGTATATGGAGATAAACTAGTGTGTTTATTGCTTTCTGGTTCAAACTCAGATGGTGTAAATGGATTAATTACAGTAGAAAGTTATGGCGGAGAAACTGCAGTACAAGATCCGCTTACTGCACAAGTAAATTACATGCCTGCACAAGCAATTTTAAAGGCCAAGATAGATAAGGTTTTAAAAATAGAGGAAATGGCAAACTATATAAATTTATTAGGTTAAAGGCTAAAGAAATATGAATAAAAAGGTGTTTATTTTTGATGATAATGAAGATATTTTAGAATTATGCACTTTAATTTTAGAAGATGCGGGTTATGAAATTAAAACTTCTGCTACTTCAAATCATATAGTAGATCAAGTATCAGCATATATGCCTGATTTAATTTTCATGGATAATTGGCTGCCAGATGTAGGTGGAATTGAAGCAACGCAGGAATTAAAAAATCATAAAGATTTAAAGCATATTCCAGTAATTTATTTCTCGGCAAATAATGACGTAAGTTCGTTAGCGGAAAAAGCAGGTGCTGATAGTTTTTTACCTAAACCTTTCGATATTCAAGCACTGGAAGAAATTGTACATACCTATATTGGAAAGTAAAATGCCTTACATAGTTTAACTACATAAGGCATTAAAATTGGTTTATATAATTGATTAATTCTTCATTCTGCCTTGCTCATCTTCTGTTCCAGTAGAGCGACGACGAGCTGGCTTAATCTCATTTTTTCCAAAACGATAGGTAAAACTAACTCTTCCAATTTGACTTTCATTTTTCTGATATAAATCATATTTCAAGCCTGGGTAAGCACTAGTTAACTCTGTGTCGTTGGTATTAAAAACATCACTCAACGCTAATTTTAAACTGGCTTTTTTATTGAATAAAGATTTGCTTAGTCCCATATCAACAAAATAACGAGATTGAATACTCAACGTTCCATAATCTAATGGCGATTCATAATTTCCGCTTAATTCTCCTGTTAAGCCTTTCAAAATAATAAAAGTATGTTGTGTTTTAAATTGGAAAGATGTTTTGCCAGTTTTTAATACTTTTCCTGCTAAATCAGGCGCTTCGAAACTCAAGTTAAATACATTTAAGTTATTATTTGTTTCCCACCATTTAGCAATTTTTATAGGAATATTTAAGTTGGCACCATAGCTTACATTTTTGGCAATATTAGCATTGGTTTGATACAATGCTTTTTGCGCTGGATCTGGTAAAATCACTTCTGTTATCACATCATTTACTCTGCTATAATTTATTGATAGCAGATATTTTTGCATAAAGGTGTAAGAAACCTCAAAATTATGCGTGTATTGTGGGTTTAAGAACGGATTACCTTTACTGTATGTATATTGATCTAAATAATAAACAAATGGATTTAAAGCATCATAACTTGGCCTGTCAATTCTGCGGCTATAAGAAAACCCAACTTGGTTGTTTTTAGATAGCGTTTGTTGCACAAAAACTGTCGGAAAAAAATCCCAATAACTTCTTTTAACAACAGTGTTATTTGTAATTAAATTACCGGTAGAATTTGTTTGTTCTACTCTTAAACCTAATTGCACACTTGTATTTTTAAACTGCTTGTTTAAGTTAGTGTAAGCAGCATTTACATTTTCATCGTACACAAACTGATTGCTACGAAGAACATCATTTTGCCATACATTATTTTTGTATTCTTCTGCTCTTAAATCATTATCTGTTTTTACCCAACTGCTTTTTACACCCGCTTCTAATTTTACGCTTTTACTTAACGAAACGGTATAATCTATCTTAAATGCTTTAATATCTATTTTGGTTGGCGTAGCATTTCTAATGTAATTGGTTGGACGGATTGGTGTTCCATTAGCATAAAAGAAGCTATTATTATAGGTTGCTTTGTCATTACCATTGTATCTAGCATAATCTAAATCCGCAGAAATTTCTTGCCCTGCTGTATCTAGTAATGATTTATAATTAAGGTTATAAGCAAGGTTATTATACTTATTGCGAATTACATTGTCAGATACAAGCGATGAGTCTTTTTGTAGAAAAGAGGGGCCAATTAATGTGTTGCTATTGTTTGTTTCTGTACCATTATTTAGATAACCATTTACCAATAAACCTATGGTATTTTTCTTATCTATAAAATAATCAATACCCACTTTAAAATTGTTGTTATATCTCCTTCTAAAGCTATTTCCATCTTGCATAAAATAAGTAGTATCTGAACTTCCGTTACTAATGCGGTCTATACCAATAAAGCTATCGCGTCCATTTACTCCATAATTGTAATTGCCAAAAATGTTTACATGTTCAGTCCTATTATTTAGGTTGATACCCGCATTACCTCTAAAGTTTTTACCATAAGCAGCGGCTGCATTTACACTGCCGTTTGTGCCGCCATTTTTATTCTTTTTTGTTTTAATATTGATGATCCCAGAATTTCCAGAGGCATCATATTTTGAAGAAGGATTAGTAATTAACTCAATAGTTTCCAACTCAGAACTTTGCATATTTCTTAAAAGATTTGCAACATCAGCACTACTCATGTAGGTTTGTTTACCATCTAATAAAATCAACACACCTTGTTTTCCTTGCATAGAAATATTATCGTTTTGATCTACTGTTACACCTGGTGCTTTTTGCAAAACTTCTAGTGCAGACGAACCAATTGCGATACTGCTATTTTCTACATTCATCACCAACTTATCAGTTTTACGCTCAATTAATGGTTTAATGGCCGTTATACTTACTGCGTTTAGCGTTTTACTATTCGACTTTAATCGAATTTCTTCTAAGCTTAAAACTAAGTTGCTTTCGGTTAATTGAAAAGGTTTCCCTTTGAAGATATCATAACCCATCATATTCGCTTTCACGAAATAAGTACCAGTATTGATGTTTGCAAATTCAAATTTTCCTTCTACAGTAGTTAACGCAGTTTTAACCAAAGATGAATCTGATGTTTTAAAAAGACCAATCGTTACAAAATCAATTGGTTTGCTTTGTTCGTCTACAACAACCCCACTTATGGTTCCTTGCTTTGTGTTCGCAGACGCGATGTTTCCTGTTAATAATACAAATAGTAATAAGTAAATAATTTTCATTTTGTGTTTGTTTGGTTTAAAAAATAGGGCATAAGAATTTCACAGCGTTCGCACGCAAATTTCTTTCATTTCCAAAATTTTATGTTTAGTTCAAAAGACCGCAGGCCTTTCTGTTAGTTTGTATTGTATAGACGAGACGAACCCAAAAAAGGTTACAGAAAATTTTTTCTTTTTTTACTGTCGGAAGTTTTTGAAAATAAAAGAGCCCATTCGACTAATTCAAATGGGCTCTTTACAGATGTGATAACCAATTATTTCATTCCTAACACGTCAACTCCTTGTTCAAAAACAATATCAACAGGAATGCCTTTTTTACTTAAACGATCTAAATCTTCTTGCAACTCAGGTTGGATAATTCCTTTTTCTTTTTGCGCTTTTTCTACTGCAACTTTATCTCCATTACCTTGTAACATAATAATGAAATTGCTTAGTTCATTCATCGCAGTAGCAAATTTTGCATAATCAACTTTATACGTTCCATTTGCAGTTCTTTGGAAGGCGCCTTTTTCTTTAAAGAAATTGAAACATTGCATGTTTGCTTTTCCATGTGCTTCTGATGCACCAAAACGTACAGAACGCAACAAGCCTGCCATAAATGTGGTGTAGTACTCCTTGATATCGCCTGTTAACTCACCTTTTTTAAGTAAGCCAGTAACCATATACAAACCTAAAATATCGGCCTTGCCTTCTTCTAACCAAGAATATTGTTCTTTTAACGCAGAGCGAACAGTTCCTTTGCCCGTAATTGTGTTTTTTATGCCTAAACCATGTGCAACTTCATGAAACATTACATTGGCAAAAAATGCATCAAACTTAATATATTGCTGTTGGTCTTTGTCAATTAATTCTTTTGATATTGGCACTAATATTTTATCAAATTTAGCCTGCATTGCATTTTTTAACTGTGAACGACGCGTTCCTTTTTTCTGCTGAATAGCTTCATCATTTGGTAAGTTTACCGCAATCGTTTTCGATCCCGCATTACAATCTCCAGCATAATACACTACATCGTAAGCATTTAATTCTGAATCAGTTCCTGGCACTTCTTTTTTATACTTTGCATCAACTGGCAATCCTTTTTGTAATTCTGGCAACATTGATACATATTTAGCTAAACGCTTGCTCCAAACTTTATCCTTCACTAAAACATACGATTCGAAAGACGCACGAGCATTAAATAATTTATCCTCGTAATTTTCTATCGGACCAATAATAATATCCAAGCCATTGGTTTTCATATCTAACCAAGCGTAATCGCTCGCAGAATAATCATCAGTAACTAAAGCATCGGCTCTAAGATTTAAGTATTTTTTTAAGCCAGCATCATCGGCCAGCAAAGCAGCTTGTTTAAGTAAGCTACTCGCTTTTTGTAGTTCGGCAGCATAAATAACATGGTATGGAACAGAAATCAATTTACCTTTCTCAGTTCTGATAACAGAATATAAGCCATATTTATCTTTTACATCCGATTTTTCTAAAGCTTCTTTGGTCATTCCGGTAGGATAAAAAGTTCCAGTTTCTGATTTTGGACCTATACCAGTTACAAAAGGTCTATCGCCATTTAATCTATCCCAAGGACCGTAGTTAATATCAATAAACTGCTTAGTTTTTTCATCTTTAATAGTGTTTTTAAGGCTATCACGTTGTGGATATGCTTGTTTCCAAAACAAATCATCCATAATTTTTGCAGCTTCTATTAATAAAGGCAAAACCTTTCGCTCACTTACAGTAAGCTGATTAAGATTGGTAGTTAATCTTACTTTCTCGTAAATTGGTAAGCGTTGTGCTACGTATTCTTGTAAAGAGTCTTTAGTGGTGTTGTCTTTTTTATCAGTGTTCTGTCCAGAATTAGTACATGCAAATAAGCAAACTGTAACTGAAAATCCGACAAACAAAGCCCCGATTTTATTAATGTTTTTCATTTGGTTAAGAAATTGTTTTTCATTTTGTTTCAATGCACTAAATTAGCAAAAAATATAAGCATGTATAATTTTAATATATTGCATGCGTAACTTCTTATTCCTAAATATATATCATGTTAGTAAAGAAAATAACATTAAAAAGCGCTGTACTACTTTCTTGCGTATTGTTGTTAACAAACTGTAGCACCAATAAATATGCTGCTACAGATAAAGTGTACAAAAATATGGCAAAAGGCTTTTCTAAAATAATTAAAGCCACTCCGCCCGAAGGTCAAACTATTGATTCATTAAATAATGAACAATACTTTGTGGGTACTGTAAACATGGGTATTCGTAAACCTAATTTTGTAATTATACATCACACGGCTCAAGATTCGACTGCGCAAACTTTAAAAACTTTTACCATTGCCAGAACTGCTGTTAGTGCACATTATGTGGTTGGCAGAGATGGAAAAGTTTATCACATGGTAAATGATTATTTAAGAGCACAACATGCCGGCGTTGGACGTTGGGGAAATGATACTGATTTGAATTCTTCTTCTATCGGGATAGAAATGGATAACAACGGTACAACCGATGTGTGGACGGATGCTCAAATTAATAGTCTTTGTTCGTTATTGGCAACGTTAAAAAAGAAATACAGTATTCCTACTGCTAATTTTATTGGTCATGCAGATATTGCGCCAACTCGTAAACCAGATCCTAATAATTTCCCTTGGAAAACGCTGGCTAACAAAGGATTTGGATATTGGTATGATGACGTTTTGCAAATGCCCCCTGCAGATTTTGACACGACTATTGCATTAAGAATTATTGGATACGATGTAAGAAATTTACCTGCTGCGATTACTGCATTTAAACGTCACTTTGTGGGTACAGATATTACACCAAAGCTAACAGAGCCAGATAAGTTGATTTTGTACAACTTGTACAAGAAATATATGTAAGAAGTAAGATGGAAAATGTAAGATGTGTTGGAAATATTCTATCTTACATTTTCCCTTTTACATTAAGCTTTAGGTTTCCAAGCTTCTTTTAACGAAACTGTTCTATTAAAAACTAATTGATCAGATTTTGAATCTTTATCTACACAGAAATAACCTTTACGAATAAACTGATAGCCTACACCTTGTTCTGCTGTTGCTAAATAAGGTTCAATGTATGCTTGTTTAATTACTTCCATACTTTCTAGATTTAGATAATCTTTAAAATCACCTTCCTCACTATCTGGTGATTCTACAGTAAATAAACGATCATATAAACGGACTTCTGCAGTTTGCGCATGTTTTGCACTTACCCAATGAATGGTTCCTTTAACATTAATGCCACTTGTATCCTCTCCACTTTTCGATTCTGGGATATAGGTACAATGCACTTCAGTAACATTACCATTTTCATCTTTCTTAAACTCTTCGCATTTTACAATGTAGGCATGTTTTAATCTTACAGTTGCACCAGGCGCTAATCTGAACCATTTTTTAGCAGGCTCTTCCATAAAATCTTCACGTTCAATCCACAATTCA
>NZ_JBAZRL010000049.1:1216-25450 GCF_041662865.1 Pedobacter sp. | reverse complement strand
ACTGGATGTGTGATTTCGATAGAAATGATTGCTTTATGTTGCTCAGCATCCATTCTGAAATAGATATTTTTTATACCCGTTTTGTAGTTAATCCAATTTATGGGTAAGCCTTCGGCTGATAAAATGGGTTTCATGTACTTACCAAAAGTTATCCAAAATTGCTGACGGGTTTTTGATGCTTCTTCTTTACTGTACATTATTTTGTAATAGGCCAATTTTGTAACTAAACCTGCGTACATTAAACTTGAAATACTGTTTTATCTTTCTAAAATTATTTATTCCCCATCAATCGGGCAACATATTTACCAATAATATCGAATTCTAAATTAACTGTATAGCCAACTTTCACTTCATGCAAATTGGTGTGTTCAAAAGTATAAGGGATAATAAATACAGAAAATTCATCTGCTTGTGAGTTTACAACTGTTAAACTAATTCCATTTACACAAATTGAACCTTTTTCTACCGTAACATTCCCCAAGCTTGCATTATATTTAAACCGATATTCCCAACTACCATCTAGTTCATTCACCAAAATACAAGTAGCTGTTTGGTCTACGTGACCTTGCACAATGTGACCATCTAAACGAGCATTCATTTGCATGCAACGTTCTAAATTAACTTTACTGCCAATTTTTAAGCTCCCCAAACTCGTTTTATTTAAAGTCTCTTCAATTGCAGTAACCGTATGTGAATTCTCATTTAGCGCCACAACGGTTAAGCAAACGCCGTTATGTGCCACACTTTGATCTATTTTTAACTCTGCACAAATAGAAGAATTTACTGTAAAATGAACATTAGTTCCTTCTTTTACAATATTTTCAACTTCGCCTAGCGTTTCTATTATTCCTGTAAACATTTAACTGTATTTCTTTCTATTTTTTCGCCAATTATTAGCAACTACACTGTTTTGAGCAAGGCTGATATTGTTTTCCTCCTTAAGCAATAACACTGCAGTAAGGGATGCTAATAATGCTTCTTCCTCGTTATCGTTTTTTAAACTATCAGCGTTAAAATACTTGCTTACAAAATGTGTATCAAATTCGCCCGATGTAAACGCTTCATGTTGCATTACAAATTTACCAAAGCTTAATGTGGTTTGTATTCCTGTAATGTCATATTCATCAATTGCTCTTATCATTCGCTCAATTGCCTCTTCTCGAGTCGCACCATAGGTGATGAGTTTTGCAATCATTGGATCGTAATAAATAGGGATTTCCATTCCTTCTTCAAAACCATCATCAACTCTTACTCCGTTTCCTTTTGGAGTGCGGTACGTTTGTAAAGTACCGATATCTGGCAAGAAATTATTTGAAGGATCTTCTGCATAAACCCTTAATTCCATAGCGTGTCCACTGATTTTCAACTCTTCTTGCTTAAAACTCAATACTTCGCCTCTGGCTATTTTTATCTGCTCTTTAACTAAATCTAAACCTGTAATCATTTCTGTAACAGGATGTTCTACCTGTAAACGCGTATTCATTTCCAAGAAGAAAAAATCAAGATTTTCATCTAAAATAAATTCTACCGTACCTGCACCAACATAGTTAACCGAACGAGCTACATCAACCGCACACTTACCCATTGCCTGTCTAATTTTTTCAGTCAAAACTGATGACGGTGCTTCTTCAATTACTTTTTGATGGCGGCGTTGTACTGAACATTCACGTTCAAATAGATGAACAATATTTCCATGTGTATCGCCTAAGACTTGAATTTCAATGTGCCTTGGTGAAGTCACATAACGTTCTATAAATACAGAACCATCGCCAAATGCTGATGTTGCTTCGCTTACTGCCAAATGCATTTGTTCTTCAAAATCGGCAACTTTTTCTACAATACGCATTCCTTTTCCGCCACCACCTGCAGCTGCTTTAATTAAAATCGGAAAGCCGACTTCAACCGCTCTTTCTTTTGCTTCATTTATATCGGTAATTGCCTCCTCTGTTCCTGGAACCATAGGAATATTATAAGTTAAAGCCGCAGCTTTAGCCGATAATTTATTTCCCATAATTTCCATCGCTTCTGGCGTTGGGCCAATTAAAATCAACCCTGCTGCAGCTACTTCTTTAGCAAAAGCAGCATTTTCTGATAGAAAACCATAACCTGGATGAATGGCTTGTGCGCCAGTTAGTTTACAAGCCTCAATAATTTTATCGCTTTTTAAATAGGACTGGTTTGATGGTGCTGGACCAATACAAATTGCTTCGTCTGCATAACGTACATGTAAAGCGCCTCTATCGGCTTCTGAAAAAACAGCTACCGTTTTAATGTTCATTTCTTTTGCCGAGCGCATAATACGCAAGGCGATTTCACCACGGTTGGCAATAAGAATTTTTGAAATATGAGCCATATTTATTATAGATGTAGATGTGTTAAGGTTTCTATGGCTTTATCGACCATTGTTGAAGAAATATCTAAGTGCGTAACCAATCTGATGGTTTGATTAGACGTACTATTGCACAAAATACCTTTCGCTTCCAATGCTTTTACTACGTTATCAGCTTTTAAACCTGGAGAAACATCGAAAAGAACAATATTCGTTTCAACAGGCAACACTGAATTTACGTAATTTGTTTTGCTTAGTGCATCTGATAAAGCTTTTGCATGTTTATGGTCTTCTGCTAAGCGATTTACATTATTATCCAATGCATAAATTCCTGCAGCGGCTAAAAAACCTGCTTGTCGCATGCCGCCTCCTAAAACTTTCCTTATTTTTGTGGCTTTTTTAATAGTTGCCTTTGATGATAACAAAACAGAACCAACTGGTGCACCTAATCCTTTAGATAGACAAACCGAAATTCCATCGAAATATTTGCCGTAATCTTTTGCTTTATCACCCGTAGCTACTAATGCATTAAATATTCTTGCACCATCAAGGTGGAGTTTAATTCCTTTTATAGCGCATAAATTATGAATAGGTTCAATTTGGGAAAGGGTATAACATTTACCACCACCTTTGTTTACTGTATTTTCTAAAACGACTAGACTTGAGTTCGGATAATGGATATTTTCAGCGTTAATTTCCGGTTCAATCATTTCTGGTGTTAAAATTCCTCTTTCGCCGTTTAATAATCGGACAGATGCTAAAGAATTATACGCAATTCCGCCACCTTCATAACGATATACATGAGCAGTTTGATCGCAAATTACTTCATCCATCGGTTGGGTAAAGCATTTTATAGCAATTTGGTTACTCATTGTACCTGATGGACAGAATAAGGCAGCTTCCATATTAAATAAGGTAGCCAATTTTTCTTCTAAAGCATTTACAGTTTCATCTTCTCCAAAAACATCATCACCAACTTTTGCGCTCATCATCGCTTCAAGCATTCCAGCTGTTGGCTTGGTTACCGTATCACTTCTAAAATCTATTTTATCCATACACAAATATTACTTTTTTGAAAGCTTTGTAATCATCAATATTAAAAAAATTACACTACTTAATTACTAATGAATTTATAAAAATCTACAAATTCTCTATGCCAAAACCATTCGCTATGCTTACCATCAGCTTTTTCGACCATCATTATATTTTTGTTTTCCCCAGTGGGATTTAAAATCTGATATACATTTTTCATATCACTAACCATCGTTTTACTTTCTAAATCTCCAGCTACCAAATAAATCTTACTCCCGTTTAAATTTATCAATGCATTTTTAACATCAGTTTCTATCGCTTTACCTAACCAAAATGCTGGAGAAAAAACTCCAGCTTTGCCAAAAACTGTTGGATAAGTTGCAATGGCATACATGGAAATTAAACCGCCCATTGAACTACCGGCGATCACCGTGTTTTTACTGTCTTTTTTTGTTCTATAATGTTCATCTATATATGGTTTTAAGGTTTTAACTAAAAAATCAATATAAGCTTTACCTTTTCCCTTACCATATTCACTATCATAAGGATTATACTCTTTTAATCTCTCACTTCCACCATGATCTATACCAACAACAATATATTCTTTTTGCCCTTTGACGATTAAACTATCCAATAACTCATCCACTCCCCATTCTCCGTATCCGCTCGTCAATTGATCAAAAAGATTTTGTCCGTCATGCATATATAATACTGGATATGTTTTTGTCGACAAAACATAAGACGGCGGTAAATAAATCCAAACTCGCCTTTTTGCAGCTAATTGCGGAATTAAAAAAGCAGTATCGATGATATGAATATTAACTGATGCTGTATGTTTAAGTGGTTCTTTTTTAAATTGATCTGCCCAATTTGCAACAGTAAATTTAACTACAGTATCTTTTTTCAAATTTAAACTCCGATTTCCAAAAGCATTTCCTTTACTGCCAGTTTCTACCTTTTCCCAACTACCACGTGTAATTTTATACTCATATGCATCGGCTGGTAATTGTTTTTCAAGTAAATAGACACCGTTTACTTTTGAAAACTGATATGCAGGATCATTGGGTTTCCAATTATTAAAATTACCAGCAACAAAACATTCAGGTATTGAATCTTTATTTTGAGGAATATTTTGCAATTCAAATCTAACTTTAACTTGTGCGTTAACTCCTAGAAAACTGCTTGTAAAAATGAGGAAAAAATAAATTCGTTTCATTATTCTTTACTGACTTGGTGTATTTATAGCACGATTTTTAAAAACTAAGTGAATTTTAAAATCATTTAACAAATAAATAGAAATAATTACTTTTTTTATCATTTATATTTACAGCCAAATAAATTAACGATAAATAATTGCTATCAGTAGAATGGATAACGTCAACATCAAAAAATTAGCCAAAGCCCTTCATCTTTCTACTTCTACCGTTTCTAGAGCATTTAGAGATAATAGTGATATCAACGCTGCTACAAAAGAACGTATTTTGGCAATGGCAAAGGAATTAAATTATCAGCCAAACCATTATGCTAGTAATTTAAGGGAACAGAAAAGTAAAACCATCGCTGTCATCGTGCCAGAGCTAGCCAACAATTATTTCTCATTAGCCATTCAAGGTATCGAAAGAGTGGCAAGTGCAAAAGGCTATCATATTTTAGTATATGCAACCAATGATCAATTTGAGAAAGAAGTTTCTTTTATTAAACATTTACATAACGGCAGGGCCGATGGAATAATCATGTCTGTTTCTGGTGAGGCCAATGACCATAACTATTTAAATGAACTTTCTAAAAAACGACTTCCGTTAGTGTTTTTCGATCGTGTTTACGAAGACATCATCACACCTCGTGTAATTACAAACGATTATGAAAGTAGTTTTTCTGCCACCAAGCATTTAATCCAACAAGGCTGTAAACGCATTGCTTATTTAGCTGTAAATAAAACCTTATCTATTGGAAAAACCCGTATGCAAGGATACATAGATGCATTAAAGAAGTTTAAAATTCCTTTTAAGGATGAACTAATTATTGATTGCACTAATAATTACAAAGAAAATATAGATCATTTAAAGCAAGTATTTACTGAATTAAAACCTGATGGTGTTTTTACTTCGGTTGAGCGTTTGGCATTTGCCACTTATTATGCTTGTTATGATATTAATCTTTCTATCCCTAGAGATTTAAAAGTAATTGGCTTCTCTAGTTTAGAGATTGCACCGTTACTAAATCCAGCTTTAAGTACAATAACTCAGCCAGCCTCAGACCTTGGTAAAACAGCTGCCGAATTACTCTTTAAAATGCTCGAAAATCCTAGCGATGTAAACCCTGATAGTGAGGTGATTTTAAAGTCGAAATTAATACAAAGAAAGTCTACCTCTAACGACTAAAAACTGGCCCTATTTTATGCTGTTTTTAAACGTGAAAAATAACCCAATTTTTATCAAAAAAAATCTGGTTTTTGTCAAAACACGCAGAATTTTGCCTTTGGTGTTCATACAAGTTTTCATTTTACATTGATTTTTTCGGGAACGTTCCCGAAAACGTTCCCGAAAAACACAAAAAAAAGAGCATAGTGTACAGATTACACTTAATTTTTCGTGTTAATAATATAAATGTTTGATAATCAATTGTTTGAAAAACAAAAGTTAAATATTTTAAAAATAAAAATCAGCCAATTATTGGCTTTTTTTTGAGTTTTACTTCTTTAAAATATGGTGTTTAAAAAAAATATGATATAAAATTTTGATTTTTCATATCCAACGTTAAATTTACGTTAACGTGTTACAACACATTTTATAACCAAATATTTAAACTTTAAAACGGGCTTTTTCTATGAAATTATTTTACCCCATTAAGCTTAGTATGTTGATGTTTTTTGCGCTCTGCACATTAACTACATTTGCACAAACCGGAAGTGTTTCTGGTAAGGTTGTTGATGATGCCAACCTCCCTATTCCTGGAGCCTCAGTTATTGTGACTGGCACAGCGATGGCAACAGCCACAGACAACAATGGAAATTACAAAATTACAGGTTTAACCAGTGGAACTTATACCGTAATGGCTAAGTATATTGGTTTTGCAAATCAAACATTAACAACAACTGTTGGAACAGGGAATGTTACTTTAAACTTTAACCTAAAATCTGATTCTCAAAACTTAAATGAAGTTGTAGTTATTGGTTATGGTACAGCAGAAAAGAAAAGTTTAACTGGTTCTATTACAACTGTTAATTCTAAAGATTTTCAAAAAGGAACCATTACCACTCCAGAACAACTCATTCAAGGTAAAGTTGCTGGTGTTAACATTACTAATAATGGTGGTAGACCAGGTGTTGGTAGTGTAATTCGCATTCGTGGTGGTGCATCGCTAAACGCTAGTAATGACCCCTTAATCGTAGTTGATGGGGTTCCTTTTAGCGGAAATAGTATCGGGAACGCTCCCAGTCCTCTGGTTTTAATCAATCCAAACGATATTGAAACCTTTACTGTGTTAAAAGATGCGAATGCAACTGCAATTTATGGTTCGAGAGCATCCAATGGAGTAATACTAATCACAACTAAAAAAGGTGGTTCTGGTGCGCCAGTAATTAATTTCAGTACTGTTAATTCTTTGGCAACTGTAATTAAAAATGTAGATGTACTTTCTGCAGCTCAAATTAGAGCATATGTTAATGCAAATGGAAACACAGCTCAAAAAGCATTGTTAGGTGGTGCAAATACAAATTGGCAAGATGAAATCTATCAAAAAGCATTTTCTACAGACAATACCTTGAGTTTATCTGGTTCTTTTAAAAACGTACCTTATCGTGTTTCTGCAGGGTACTTAGAACAACAAGGTTTATTAATAACCGATAAATTAGAACGTGCCACGGGTGCTTTAACCCTTTCGCCTAGCTTATTTTCAAATCATTTAAAAATTGATTTAAACTTAAAGGGTTCATTATCTGAGTCTCATTTTGCAAATGATGGTGCAATTTCAAATGCAATTCAATTTGACCCTACTCAACCTGTAAATACAACAAACGCGTATGGAAATTATTTTGAATGGACACAAGGTGCTGTTCCAAATCCTAATGCACCACGCAATCCTGTTGGTTTAATTAAATTACAAGATAATAACGGTAACGCGGCTAGAAGTTTTGGAAATATCAAATTTGATTATTCATTCCATTTCTTACCAGAATTACACGCTAACTTAAACTTAGGTTACGATGTATCTAAAGGTTATGGTGCAACTAGAGTTCCTATTTTCGCTGCTCAAAGTGCCTCAACTAGTGGTTATTATGGAAATAGATTAAATACGGAAAGAAATAAAATATCAGAATTCTATTTAAATTATGCACATACAGTGGAAAGTATTAAAAGTAGATTTGATGTAACCGCTGGTTATGGATACTACGACAATGCAACAACTGGCTATAACTTTAATACATATAAAGGTACTGGCGAAATCATAACTACTCCAGTATTCCCTTTCTCTATCGAGCAAAACAAATTACTTTCTTATTATGGAAGGCTTGTGTACACATTAGCTGATAAATATATCCTATCTGGAACCATAAGAGCTGATGCTTCTTCTAAATTTTCTGAAAACAACCGCTGGGGATATTTTCCATCAGCAGGTTTTACATGGAGGATTATTAATGAGGATTTCTTGAAAAACAGTGAAACATTATCTGATTTAAAATTAAGATTAAGCTACGGTGAAACCGGAAATAAAGATGGAATAGGTAACTATGATTATCTATCTAAATATTATGCAAACAGCAATACCGGCCAATATCAAATTGGAAGCACTTTTTACAACTATTATAGTCCTGCTGCTTATGATCCTGATTTGAGGTGGGAAACAACGACTACGTATAATGCAGGTTTAGATTATGGTTTTGCAAAAGGTAGGATTTATGGAAGTATTGACGCTTACTACAAAAAAACTAAAGACCTTTTAAGCACTATCAATATTCCAGTTGGCACAAACTTTAGTAATCTTTTAACTACTAATGTTGGTAACATGGAAGTTAGAGGTATTGAGGGTAGCATCAATTTTGGCTTGATAAAAAGTGAGAACACTTCTTGGGATTTTGGTTTCAATGTGGCATATAATAAAAGGAAGATTACTAACTTAACTTTAAACCCAGATCCAGCATCTAAAGTAAGTGCTGGTGATATTACTGGTGGTACAGGTACTACTCTTAAGTACAATGCAGTAAATCAAATACCTGGTTCATTCTTTGTATACAAACAAGTATATAATGCTGCTGGTGCTCCATTAGAAGGAGTTTATGCAGATTTAAATGCGGATGGAAAAATTAATACAAGTGATCAATACTTTTATAAATCTCCAGATCCAAATTTCACTTTCGGATTTAACACTACATTTAATTATAAAAAATGGACGCTTAATACCGTTTTAAGAGCAAATTTAGGTAATTATGTATACGATAATGTTTCTTCTAACTTCGGTATCAAAACCAATATATTAAGTCCAAGCGGTATACTTAATAACACCGGTGCAGATTTCTTCAACACTAACTTTCAATCAAATCAATATTTAAGTGATTATTATGTTAAAAATGCTTCATTCTTAAAAATGGACAATATTGGTATAGTTTATAATGTTGGTAAATTATCAAAAAATAGTAGCACAACTTTACGCCTTTCAGCAAACTGTCAGAACGTATTTGTCGTAACTAATTTTGAAGGATTAGATCCAGAATTATCTTCTGGTATTGATTATAATTTATATCCAAGACCAAGAACATACTCATTAGGTTTAAATGTTGGCTTTTAACAAAAAAATAGAAATGAAAAATTCATTTAAAACAATATTGGCAGCTAGCATTTTGCTCGTGTCATTAAATTCATGCAAAAAGAGTGATTTAAATTTAACTCCGACAAATGATGTTACCTCGGCTACAGTTTATGCTACTCCAGCAGGCTATAAACAGGGATTGGTTAAATTATACGCAACTTATGGTTTAACTAGTTCTCAAGGATCTGATGCGAGTGATATTGGTGGTATCAATTCTGGTTTTGCAGATTTTTTAAGATTATTCTGGACTTCTCAAGAATTAACTACAGACGAGGCTATTTGTGCTTGGGGTGATGTTGGTATTCCCGAGCTTGATTATTCAACTTGGGCGGTAGATAACGTTTTCCTTAGAGGATTATATTCTAGAAGTATTTTACAAATTACTGTTTGTAATGAATTTCTTCGCGAAAGTACACCTGAAAAATTAGCAGCTCGTGGTATTACAGGTACTGATGCAACAAACATTCAAAGATATCGGGCAGAAGCTCGTTTCTTACGTGCATTTCAATATTGGGTATTGTTAGATGGTTTTGGTAAGCCACCATTCATAACGGAAGCTGATGAAATTGGAAAAACATCTCCAAAACAAATTTCTAGAGCCGCATTATTTACCTATGTAGAATCTGAGTTGAAAGCAATTGAAGGTGATTTAGCTGATCCTCGCACTAACGAATATGGTCGTGCAGATAAAGGAGCAGATTGGGCATTATTAGCTAGATTATATTTAAACGCACAAGTATATACAGGCACACCAAAATACACTGAAGCTATAACCTATTCGAGCAAAGTCATTGGTGCAGGTTATCAATTAAAAACTAATTACAAAGATTTGTTTTTAGCAGATAACAATGTGAATAATTTAGAAACCATCTTAACGATTAATTATGATGGTTCTAAAGGCACAAATTATGGTGGCACAACGTTTTTAATTAACGCTGGTATAAACGGAGATATGAACCCAGCATCTTACGGAGTACCAAACGGTGGTTGGGGTGGTAACAGAACACGTCAAAATCTACCAGCATTATTTCCAGATCCTAATGGCTCACAAGATAAACGTGGTATATTTTTCGGCACTAAAAACAATGTTGAAGATATTGGTGTATTTACAGATGGCTTACGTGTAACTAAATTTAAAAATGTAACCTCTACTGGTGTTACACCTCCATCCTTAAATGGTACGTTCAGTTCATTAGACTTTCCTTTATTTCGTTTAGCTGAGCAATATTTAATTTATGGCGAGGCAGTAATGCGTGGTGGTACTGGAGGTACAATACCACAAGCATTAATTTATGTAAATAATTTGCGTCAACGTGCATATGGAAATACGTCAGGAAATGTGGCTACACTTACAACTGATTTCTTTTTAGATGAACGTGGCAGAGAATTATATTGGGAAGGTCATCGCCGTACAGATTTAGTACGTTACAATAAATTTACTGAAGCAAGTTATTTATGGCCATTTAAAGGTGGTGTCAAAGCGGGAACAGGACTACCTACGTTTCGTAATGTATATCCAATTCCGGCGGCAGATTTAATTGCAAACTCGAATTTAACACAAAACACAGGTTATTAATCTTTTTAAAATCATTAGTGTTTAGCTTTATTACGCTATCGCTATGGTCTTGTAAAAAAGACGAAACCAAGGCTGTCGCCAATGCAGGTACTGGAGGTTCATTAAAATCATCGGCTAGTGCTGTTGTTTTAGATAAAACAATGCTTACAACTAACGTAATTACATTTAACTTAACAAATGCTAATTTCGGTTACCAGGCGGCTGTTACAAACGTATTGCAAGTTGCTGTGAAAGGTACAAATTTTGCAAGTCCAAAAGAAGTAATCTTAGATGCAAATGCTACATCAAAAGTGTACAATGGCCTTGATTTTAATAATCTATTATTATCGTTAAACTTACCCACAACTGCTAATACCGATGTAGAATTTAGAATTAAATCATCAATTTCAACTGCTACTGCTCCGGTATATAGCAATGTAGTTTCATTAAGTGCAAAACCTTTCCCGCTAACTGCATGGATATATGTTCCTGGAAATTATCAAGGATGGAATCCAGCAACTGCTGATAGTTTAATTTCTCTAACAGGTAATGGCGTTTATACAGGTGTAATTGCATTTGATGGCGGTAATTTCAAAATAACACCAGCTAAGAAATGGGATATTGCTTATGGAGACGCAGGTGGTGGTAAAATTAGTACTACAGGTGGCGATATAAGTTCTATATCAGCTGGAGCTAAAGAATTGGTTGCAGATTTAAATGCAAATACTTTAACAATCACACCATTAGTGTGGGGAATAATTGGAAATGCAATCCCTGGAAGCAACTGGGCAGTAGATACTGACATGAAATACATAAATGATGGAAAGGGAACATGGAAAGTTACTGCTAACCTAACTGCAGGAGAATTCAAGTTTAGAAAAAACCATGATTGGGGGACAAATTATGGTGGTAATAGTGCTGGAACTTTAACTGGCGATAACATTGCAGTAACTGCTGCAGGTAATTACACCATTACATTAGACATTCCAAATAATAAATACATTTTAGTTAAAAACTAAAACCTCATTTTAAAATGCAAAAGCTCTTAAATTAATTTTAAGGGCTTTTTGTTTTTTTAGATACCCGATACCGATAAAATAATCAGTCTAAAATCCGTATTATTAGTGTATAAAGTACACTTTTAAAAAAACTTTCATTTAAGCCTCATCAATCGTTTGATTATAAACTTATCATTACCGAAATAAAAACTATATTTTAATTTTTTATTTCAAAAAAAGCCACATATATTGCTGCACTTTTTACGTATTACACAACTTAACCAAACCAAAAATGATAGTTATTGCAGATGGTGGATCAACAAAAACCAATTGGTGTTTGATTAACGAAGCAGGAAGAAAAATCCATTTTAATACCGAAGGATATAACCCCTATTTTGTAGACACTGATTATATTGAGAATTCATTAAAGAGTTCTTTACCAGATCATCTTGAGCCAGAAAAATTAACCGAAGTATATTACTATGGAGCTGGCTGCTCTACCGATGCAAAAAGAAAGATTGTTGAAGATGCCATGCAAAAGATCTTTATCAATGCAAAAATTAACATTGGTCACGATTTATTAGCTTCATGCCGTGCTTTATTAGGCGACAATGAGGGCTTTGCAGCTATATTAGGTACAGGTACTAATAGTTGTTTATACGATGGTAAAGACATTTCTTTAAACATAGACTCGTTAGGATATTTCTTAGGTGATGAAGGTAGCGGAAGCTATATTGGCAAACGTATTTTAGCCGACTACATGAAAGGTTACATGCCTAAAGGATTAAGAGAAAGCTTTTATGATAACTATGCTTTAACTAATGAAGATATCTTTGATCACATTTACAACAAACCTTTACCAAATCGTTTTTGTGCAAGCTTTAGCAAGTTCATTTACGATTTCAAGGAAAACTACGAAGATTATACCAATTCTGTTGTAGATTACGCATTTACTGCTTTCTTCGAAAATTTAGTGATCCACTACCCTAACTATAAAAACTACGAGTTAAACTGTGTAGGTTCTGTGGGTTACAGTTTTAGAGATAGTTTAAGTATAGTAGCCGATAGATATGAAATGGGTGTTGGTAAAATTATCCGCTCACCTATAGATGATTTAGTAGATTATCATTTAAGCAAAAAATAAAATCACAGATTTAAATATAAAAAGAAAGCCTCGATTAATTAATCGAGGCTTTCTTTTTATCTATCGTTTAAGAAAAATTACTGTACAATAATCTTTCTACTAAAAATCTTATTATCAACTTGTAAAACTAAAATATACATACCAGAGGTAATGTTGTTTTTAGCCAATTGCCAATCGTACTCATGTTTACCCGCAGCTATTTCTTGCTTAATTAAAACGGCTAATTGTTTTCCTGTTAAGTCTACCACGCGTAACGTTACTTTTGCTTTTGTAGCAAGTGTATATGCAATAGTAGTTTGAGTAGTTGCAGGATTTGGATAATTAGTAAAAGAAGGATTTTGTTTAACAATCAATGCCGATTCATCATCCCAATCAATATTGGAAGTAGAGTTAGCTGTTAAATCTATAAATGTATAATTTGATGTAGTAGTAGAATCTGCTGCTAAAGATGGAGTATAGGCATCTGATTGCGCATAAACAGTTACATTCATCGCAATTAGCCCAACAAAAAGTACAAATAATTTGTAGAGTTTCTCCATACAAGCAGATTGATAGTGTAAATATAACACATGAAGCCTAAAATATGCAACGAAATATGCATTTTTTTTTCGATAGCTATTTTACAGGCCCATTTTTAGCCCTACCGTTAAATGGGTATGGTTTATGAGTTAAAAAGAAATCTCCTTACCAAATAATTTCGCGTACTTTCTTTTATCAAATTTATACAATGTTGCCGCTCTAAATGAAACCCCTTTTTGTTTTTCATCTAATTCCTTTAACACCTTAAAGCTCAATATCTTTTTCCGGAAATTACGTTTATCCAATTTCTTACCTAAAATAAGTTCGTATACGTTTTGCACTTGAGTTAAGGTGAATTTTTCTGGTAACAATTCAAAAGCAATTGGCAAATGTTTAATTCTTCGCTTAATCTTTTCTAAGCCTTTATCAAATATATGTTGATGATCAAAACCTAACTTAGGTAATTCTTTAACGTTTATCCATTGTGCTTTTTTTGCATAGCTAGTTAGCGGTTTTAAGGCTTTATCACCTCCTAAACGCAACATTGCATAATAAGCAACCGTAATTACCCTACCTTGGGGATGTCTGTCTACTTCGCCAAAAGTATAATATTGCTCCATGTAAATATCACTCAAACCAGTAAGTTCATGTAAAATACGCGAAGCAGATTGATCCACACTCTCATTCTCCCCTACCAAATTACCGGGCAAAGCCCACCAATCTTTAAAAGGTTCTTCATTTCGCTCTATTAATAAAATTTTGAGCTCTCCGCCATCAAAACCAAATAAAACGCAGTCAATTGAGACCGCCGAATTAAATACAGGTAATACTTCTTTCAAGACAAATCCGTTTTTATATTTTATAATATTAGAACAAAATAAATATACTTACTTCGTTTATTCACAATAATAATGAAAAAAAATTACTTAGTGTAAAAAATACACAGTATATTCGTATATTAAAATGAAATCTAATATCAAAAATATAGCCGTATTAACCTCTGGAGGAGATGCCCCAGGAATGAATGCTTGCATAAGAGCCGTTATTCGCACTGGTATATACCATGGGCGTAATATGTTCGGAGTAATGCAAGGTTATCAAGGTTTAATTGACAATAACATTAACCCAATGGATGCCCGTTCTGTACGTAATATTTTACACATGGGCGGTACAATATTAAAAACTGCCAGATGTTTAGCTTTTAAAGAAGACGAAGGTATGGAACTCGCTTTTAAAAATTTAAAAGCAAAAGAAATAGACGGATTAATTGTGATTGGTGGCGATGGGACATTTACAGGTGCTAAACGTTTTGGAGAAAAGTACGGGATTAATGTAATTGGTATTCCAGGTACCATAGATAATGATTTATACGGATCTGATTTTACCTTAGGCTACGACACTGCTGTTAACACGATTATAGAAGCGATTGATAAAATAAGAGATACTGCCGATTCGCACGACCGATTGTTCTTTATTGAGGTGATGGGCAGAGACTCAGGTTGCATTGCGCTAAGAACAGCAATTGCAAGCGGTGCAGAAGCAGTGTTGTTACCAGAAAAAGAAACTTCATTAAAAGAATTAATTACAAAGTTGAAATCAGGCGCTAGCACTAAGAAATCATCAAGTATTGTAATTGTTTCTGAAGGAAATAAATACGGTGGAGCTTACGATATTGCTAAAAGTGTGAAAAGAAAGTTCACGCATTACGATACTAAAGTAACTATATTAGGTCACTTACAACGTGGAGGTAGCCCTAGTGGTTTCGATCGCATATTAGGAAGTAGATTAGGATATGCTGCCGTAAACGAAATGATAAAGGGCGAAACCATGCAAATGGTTGGTCTTCGTGGCAATGAAATTAAACTCACCAGCCTAGAAGAAGCCTTACATGTACACAGTTACAAGTTAGAAGCTGATTTATTAGAAATGACTCACGTTTTATCCATTTAAATACATAAAATGATAGCAGTAGTTTATAGCGGATCTAAAAGTGCTTTCTGGAAAATTGCAACCGAAGGCAAAACAATAGCCGAATGCACTATTCCAGGCATTAATCCTTGCTTTAACGACCAAAAGCATATCCTTTATCTATTAAATAAAAATATCACGCTAATTAATCACGCCGAAAAAATTAAAAAGCTCTATGTATTTGCTGCTGGTGCATCATCTGTTGCGATGCAAAGCTCTTTGGCACAAACCTTAGGCATGTTCTTTAAAAATGCCAAAATAAAAGTTAAAGACGATTTATACGGCGCATCTATTGCAGCGTGTTATAACCAAAGTGGCATTGTGAGCATTTTAGGCAGCGGTGCAAATTGTGCTTATTTTGATGGCAAGCAACCTGAACAAAACAACTATGGTCTAGGCTATATTCTCGGCGATGAAGGTTCTGCTAACTATTTGGGCAGACTGTTATTAAAACACTTTTTAGAAGAGAAACTACCTGCAGACTTAACTAAATTGTTGTTAGATAAATACAATTTGGATAGACCATTAATTTTAGAACGGATTTACAAAAAGCCTAACGTACAAAACTATTTGAGCTCTTTTCTAGATTTCTACATAGAAAATAGAAACCATAAATACATAGAGCAGTTAATAGATCAAGCTTTTGATAAATACATTAACACCTATTTGGCACCAACTGTAACACAACACCCTAACGAACATGTTCATTTTGTGGGTACTGTTGCTGGAACGTTTCAGGATAGATTGCGCTTAGTTGCAGAAAAGCATGCAATTAAAATAATAACGATTACTAAAGAACCGATATATAATTTACTTAATTATTACACAAATTAAATACAATGACTAAAGTAGGAATAAATGGATTTGGCCGCATTGGCAGACTAGTTTTTAGAGCTGCATTGAAAAGAGGATTGGATATTGTTGCCATCAATGACTTAATAGAGCCAGATTACATGGCTTATATGTTAAAATATGATAGTACACATGGCCGTTTTGACGGAACTGTGGAAGTAAAAGACGGGCACTTAGTGGTAAATGGAAAAACAATCCGCATTACTGCAGAAAGAGACCCTGCAAACTTAAAATGGGATGAAGTTGGTGTAGAAATCGTAATTGAATCTACTGGCTTATTCTTAACCCGTGCTGATGCAAACAAGCATATCGCAGCTGGTGCTAAAAAAGTAGTCTTCTCTGCTCCTGCAAAAGATGATGACATCCCAACATACGTAATGGGTGTTAACCACGATAAATTAACGGCAGATCAAACTGTTGTTTCTAATGCTTCATGTACTACGAACTGTTTAGCTCCAATTGCTAAAGTTTTAAACGATAACTTCGGTATTGTTGAAGGTTTAATGAGTACAATACACGCCGTAACTGCAACTCAAAAAACAGTTGATGGTCCAAGTGCAAAAGATTGGAGAGGTGGTCGTGGAGGTTTCTCTAACATCATTCCATCATCAACTGGTGCAGCAAAAGCTGTAGGTAAAGTATTACCAGAATTAAAAGGTAAATTAACAGGAATGTCATTCCGTGTTCCAGTTGCCGATGTTTCTGTAGTAGATTTAACAGCACGTTTAGAAAAACCTGCTACGTATCAGCAAATTAAAGATGCAATGAAAGCTGCATCTGAAGGGTACTTAAAAGGTGTATTAGGATACACAGAAGATGAAGTGGTTTCATCTGACTTTATTGGAAATGACCACGCTTCTATTTTTGATGCTGGAGCTGGGATCTCTTTAAATGATAATTTTGTTAAAGTTGTTTCATGGTATGATAACGAGTGGGGTTATTCTTCTGCCCTTGCTAAGTTTGTAGAATACTATGGAAGTTTAAAATAATTTCCTTCTACATTAATTAAAATGGCGATGCTTTTAGTATTGCCATTTTTTTTGTGCTTGTTTTTTTGGGATGGTTTGTGTGGAGAATTTTGCGCCAGCTTACACAGATTTTTTAACACATCTTCTCTTTCTCATATACTCGTCATACCCAGCTTGACTGGGTATCGTAATGCATTAATAGGTAACCAGCAAATCTTTTCACCGCATTACGTTTCCCGTTTTCACGGGAATGACGAGCAAACCTCACCCATGCTAAGCATTTTACCACATAGGCACATAAAAACATAGTTGTATTTCGTTTTAATGTGTCAACAAATAGAAGATTGCCACGCTCACAAAGACAACATCATGCTAAGCACCTGCTCGTCCTTGCGAAGGAGGTTCTTCACCGACTGTGGCAATCTCCTTCATGTTATAAATCAAATCATTACTATGTTTAATTAGGTGGAGATTGCCACGTCGTTTCTCTCCTCGCAACGACGATGGAGGCGAAATGACGATAGCTTTATTAAATTGCAAACGCAATTGCTCTAGCCATAGCGTACCTTCCCCTCTTAACCTAATTATTTAACATAAGTTTAACATCATTTGCTACATACAGTAAAAGATTGGACCTATTTTTGCGTTATAGAAAGTATTAAATGATAGCGTTAAGCAGGTTTTGTCATTTTAATAACAGAAAAGTAACAAAATTGAAACTTTTCTTAGTGTACTTTTTACACTATTGAATATTATTACTATATTTGCACTATCATTCGTTGACAACCAACGGAGTGATTAAAAAAAGAAATAAATATTTCCTTCATGGTTAGGAGGAAATTAAAAGATAACCCGTTCATACAGGTTTATATTTGGTTAGAAAAAGAGATCAGTCTGGATGGATGATCTCTTTTCTTTTTTAAAGGGTTTGTGGATTTGATAAGTGATTTAAAATGTAGAAACTACAATCTAACATTAACAAGGCCTTTTAATTAAAATGTTGTTAAATAACCCCCTTTGAATGGGCTATTAAATAGCCTCCAAATAGATTAATTACTATAGCTATAATATAAAAAAGTCTAAGTTTATTGTCTGGAGATTTATTAGTCATCTTATTATATTTATCTAGCATATAGAGTAAGTAAATAATCAAAATACTAGTAGGTACAACAAAATAAATTACATATTCTCTATTGATGTTGTTTACAACAACTATAGCTAAAAAAGAAATAGCCATCAAAAGATTTTTTGGGTTATGTTTTTGTATGCCCATATTTATTCCGCAATTGTTTTCACACCAATACAATCGTAATATGTATAATCACAGTCATTTAGCATACTATTGTAATGCACTAATGATGCGGAAGCACAAGCAGTATAAAAAAGAGCTCCCCCAATACCAAATGTACCTGACCCTATAGCAGCGGCTCCTCCAATGCAAGCTAGTCCCTCCATAGTATAAATAGCTGAAGAGCCTGCTTGGCAATTAGTTCTTTTCTGTGAGCAAGTTGGCCCTCCTCCGCCATTAGGATCTACCACAGAGGTTTTATTTTTATTTGACATTGTATCATATTTTAGTATTTGAAATTCATTTGCTATAAAAGATGAGATTTCGTTTTTTAATGCTAAATTTTCATTTACTGACAAATGTTCAAAATCGAATTTTTCTCTTAAATTAGATTTGTAAGTTTCTTGCTTGTTAAGTAAAACTTTATACTCATTAATGTTATTGAAACCTAAATATTCTGCAAGTTTTAACATTGATTGTTCATCATTCTTTTTTGCATTAATAATTTCTAGAGCGCCTTTTAAGTTTTTAATCTTATCCAAGAAAGCATTATTCATCTTTAACAAATTAACAAAATTCTGTTCTTTGGATAACTTTTCAAAAGTTGCGATTTCTTTAAATCGTTCTTCACTTTTTTTACAAGAAAAATTAACAATCAAAATTATAAGCAATGCAAATATAGTCGCAAATAAAAATTGTTTTGAAGCATTTCGAGATAATGCTAAGTGTGGTAAGTTCTTTCTCATAAATAATTTGGTTTTAAGTTTAAAGTTAAGATAATAATATTTATTGATTAATAAAGAAATATTATTATCAACTGTTCGAGATGTTAAGCGCAGCGCATCCCGAACTATCTGATAAAAGCGGGTTTTAAATCCGCTAAAACAAAACTACAAGATGCCTTTGGCACAGAACACTCAAAGAGCACTAATAAATAAAATAAAAAAGCAGAGCTGAAAACTCAGCCCTGCTCCTTTACTATTTAATCTCTTTTTTATTGTTGAGGCTCATCATAGTTCACCATCCAATTGATGCCAAACTTATCTGTAAACATACCGAAATAAGCTCCCCAAAAGGTTTTTTCCATTGGCATGGTCACCTTTCCTCCTGCAGATAAGCCATTAAATAATTTATCTGCTTCTTCTTCACTATCAGTATTTATAGAGATGGAAAAGTTAGTGCCAACTACAGTTGTTTGTCCGAATGCTTCAGAACTGTCGCTACCCATTAAAATACTTTCTTTGCTAATTGGTAAAGAGACATGCATTATTTTTTCTCCATCTGCGGCAGACATTTCAGGAGAGCCCTCCACAGGAGGCATGTCTTTAAATCTTCCTATGTGAGGAAATTCCCCACCAAATACTGATTTATAAAAATTAAATGCCGCTTCGCAATTACCGTCAAAGACTAAATAAGGATTTAATGCTGCCATGGTTCTTTTTGTTTTGTTGGTTATGTTTTTGTTTTCAACTGTAAAGTTATTATAAATACTCCGGCATCAAAATGACTTCAAGGAAATATATATTCAACTTTGTGATAAGTAAGAGCGATTTAGCTTAGTTGATCATCTTTTTTAAAGTTGTTTTTCTAGGTCGTTGATGTATTGCTTTAAGCTGATTAAGCAATACTTGTGGATGTTTATTGTAAGCCCCAAGATTAGTTAAGCTATTTATTATTTTTTTGGCAGTTTCACTCAGTAGTATTTTTACATCACCAAAATTAAAGTTTGTGATGTTGGGCAATCGCTCTTCAAAAGCTAAAGCAATTTCGAAATAGTAATTATTAAGGTAATCAATTAAGGCAATAAAGTCTTTATGTTTACTCGTGATGTTGAGGGTGCAAACTTTTTCTGAGTAATAATTAATTAGCGTGTTGCTAAAGGCATCAACTTCTACAAGTTTGCAATGAATAACTAAATAAATTTGGCCTGTAGTTTTTGATTTACCTAAATCGTACTCTAGTATACATTTGGAATTACTACCCTGTGTGATGTATGGTTTAGGGTTAACATCAAATCGTATTACATTAATTGGCGTTGCTTTATCTATCATGTGAGCTATAGATTTTACCATCAATTACTTAAATAGGAGGAGCGTTAGTTAAAGTTATAAAAACTATACTAAAATAGTAGCGTAATTTTAAAATTTAATGTAGTTGTAATCTTAACTTAACTTGCTAATTGAAAACTTACCTTTTCTAACAATTCGTCGATATTAAATGGTTTGGGAAGAAAATCGTTTGCGCAGCAACTTACGGCAGTTAGTGAGTTGAGATCATGGGTTGCAGAAATCATAATAATAGGAATGTTTGCTGTTTCTGGCAGATGCTTTAATTCGTTACATAGTTTTCTTCCGTCTAATACACCGAGCATCACATCTAGTAAAATAATATCTGGTTTAAATAGCTTAACTGCATTGGTTAAAAAGTAACCATTATCTATGGCTTTTACTTTATAACCTTCTAAATTTAATAACAGGGTAAGTGCATCCAGTATATCTGTACTGTCATCCACAATCAATATTTTTTTCATTTCCACTTATCTTTAAAACACATTGATTATCAATATATTATTAAGACAATAGTTTTTTATGGTGAATTGTTTTAAGTTTTATTATTAAAGAAGTTTTTACCACATAGAGACATAGTGAACATAGATTTAATGCGGTCGTCTTTGCGAAGGAGATTCTTCATCGACTGCGGCAATCCCATTGCTGTCAACAAGATAATTTTGCAAGGAGGAGATTGCTTCGTCGCTGCGCTCCTCGCAAAGACGAGCAGGGAGACATGAGTGAAGTGGAAAGATCGACAACCGTCATTCCCAACTCGATCCGATAGCTATCGGATGAGAATCGTAATGTGATAGCAAGTCTTTTTTAGCTTTATGACCCCCGTTTTCACGGGAATGACGAACAGCATTAATTCGGTCGTCTTTGCGATCCCGATTTTTCATCGGGAGTGGCTCCGCAGGAGTACCTTTGGTACAATCTCCTCCTTTAAATTATTGCAGCAATGAGATTGCTTCGTCGCTGCGCTCCTCACAAAGACGAACAGGGTATAAAGGACCGTCATGCTCAGCTTGATCCGATAGCTATCGGATGGGCATCGTAATGCGATAGCAAGCCTTTTTACCGCTTTACGGTTCCCTCCCGATGACTATCGGGATTCACGGGAATGACGAGTAAGGATTACAAAAAGAAATGGTGCCAACATTTTACTGCCGACACCAAATCTCCTTTTAAACACTCAACCTATGTTCTTTAATCTCTATTTTGGGTTTACTATGGTTACATAGCCTTTTACCTTACTGTATCCCTTTCCAAAGTCGAGGTAGTAATAGTAGGTATCTGTGGCCAATGCCTTTCCGGCATAGGTACCGTCCCAATTGTTCTGGTAGTGGGCATTCTTATAGATCACCCTTCCCAAACGATCGGTAATCACGATAGCTATTGGCGGGTATTTTGTCAGGTCATTGAACACCAGGTAGTCGTTCATACCATCTGCATTTGGCGTAAGCACATTCGTCGCATCTTTTACGAATGCATCAAACGACTTTAACTCGATCACCAAATTAGCAGGCATTAACTGGATGTTATAGTTGTCGTTCAGTGCCAGTGAGCCGATGCTGATCGGATAGGTTCCTATCTCCTCGCCCGCCGCTCTCTCCAAGCTTCCTGAGAATTTATCGCTGCCTACTAATTTCCCTTTAACGATTTGATAGGTAAATGTAGGGTCCTGCTCGCCCAGTGCTTTTACCTTTGCATCTGGTTGGATGCTTATGTCCATTTTTGCAACAGTAAGGTCCTGAGTTGCCGTAAGTGCAGGTTTATAAATACTGCCACCACCCTGCTCTGCGGAAATAGTAGTAGTACCCGCACTTTTAACATGGATTAAACCATTTACAATAGTTGCTACATTGGTATTGCTACTTGTATATGAAATAGCTAAACCAGAGCTGGCGCTCGCCTTTGGATCAAAATCATTTAATGCATCACCATATGTTAATTTAGGCAATGGCTTGAAATCTATAGACTGGTCCTTTTTATCGTTAATGGTCAAGTTCGCACCCACATACGTTATCACATAATTTGGGCTTAGGAACAATGAACCAAGCGTAATCGGATAGGTTCCTGGTGCATCGGATAGATTTGTCCTGGTTAAGCTACCACCAAAATCATCTGGTGCAACCAGCTTCCCTGTATAGGTATAGGTAAATGCAGGATCGCTTTCTGTTGTTAGTTTAACCTGTGCATTTGCAGTTACGGTAATGGCAACCGGGTTGATTACCAGGGTTTGGGTTTGCTCTAAAGCATCTGCTATGCTCTGGTTACCAGCAGCATTGGCATGGATCACTACCGTTCCCTTTTTGACGATGTGAACCAAGTTTCCGGTAACCGTTGCAATACTTTGATCATCACTGGTATACGTGATGGGTAGGTTTTTATCCGTACTGGTATTTGGTAATAAGAATTCTCCATCACCATACGTTTTGGTTGGGATAACGTCAAAGGTAATGTTTTGCGCAGTTTTTAAGGTATTGCCTGCCATTGGGGTGGCAGTAGTTTCTGTAGAGTAATCACTTTCATTATTTAGTTTATCTGCTGCAACCAATCTATAAAAATAAGTTGTGCCATTTACTAAACCTTGTTGCAAGTAGGTTGTAGTTCCTTTACCTATAAAAGCTAAGAACAAATTGGGTTTAGTTGTAGTTCCAAATAATATAAGATAATCTCCTAAATCACTTTCAGTATTTGCATTCCAAGTTAACCTTACTTCTCCATCACCTGCTTCTGCTTTTAAACCAGTTGGTATTGCTGGTGGGGTTTGGTCTATGGTATAAGTTTCTCCTACTGGAATGTAAGTAATGTTAGAATTGGAAAGTCCTGTTGAGTTCTCAAAATTTAACTGTATAGTACCTGAAACATTAGCGTCTATTGCAACATCTACAAACCACGAATTTGGCAAGTTTGGCACCAAATTTAATATTGGTTTAATTGTCGCATTGTTTTTCAAGTCGCCTGACAATGTAAAATTGGAAGCCTTTAATCCAACAACGGGTTTAGAAAAATTAACCTGATAGCGCACAAAACCAGCTGAATTCCCGTTAGGATTTTGATTAACTGTATTGATTCCTAATATTACCACATCCTCCTTCTCAATGGTAAACGTTTGGCTCACCTCTAGTGCATCTTTGTATTCGTTATTACCAGCAGCGTTTGCATAAATGGTTACTGTACCAGCTCTCAATATGGTAATCTTATGGCCAACAATATCTACCGTAAATGGGTCGTTGGTTGTTAAGGTAACCGGCAAACTCGATGGGTTGGTTATATCTGCATCAAAAGGTGCATCGCCAAAGGTTTTACCCGTTATTGGCGTAAAAGTAATGGTCTGGTCTTTCTTAAATACTAAGCCAATATCTGGCGTAGCTTCTAAGATTGGCGTGGTGAAGTCACTCTCATTGCCCATCTTATCAACAGCAGTCATCCTAAAATAATATTTCTGACCATTCACCGATAATGGAAAGATATAGGAGGTAGTACTTGCCAGCACTGATGTCATTCCTGTAGGTGGCGAATTTGGTCCTGCATAAAGATTATATTGCGCTAAATCAGCTTCAGTATTTGCCGCCCAGGAAAGCTTCGCAGCCATGTTCCCTGGTTCTACTGCAAAACCTGTTGGTGTAGCAGGCGCTTTATCTATGGTAAAAGTTGGTGCAACTACTGGCAACGTATTAAGTAAGGGCACATTTAAAGCTGATCCATTTTTTAGGTTTAAG
>NZ_JBAZRL010000049.1:0-1206 GCF_041662865.1 Pedobacter sp. | reverse complement strand
GTGATAGTACCATCGCCACCATTATTGCCAAATCCCACTTCTACTTGCCAAGTGTATGGTTTACTAAGGTTATTGCTTTTTAACACACTTAAAATGCTAGCGCCTGTAATGGTACCACCCGTAGTAAGACCGAAATTATTGGCAGTTAAGCCTGTTACAAGACCCGAAAAATTTACTTCATATACTACCTGCCCAGCAATACCATTGTTGGGGTTATTGGAAAGCTGAGTAATAGATAAAACACTGGCAGGAATGAGCACTTCTTTAGTTTCGCCCGTATAGGTTTCGTTTTGTGCATTTTTAGCAACCACTCTATAATAATAAAGCCCTGTCCCTTCTAAAAATAAAGTTGATACAGTTGAATTCATTGCTGGAGTAACCACTGGGTTTGTAGTTGGTTGAAAATTTACGGAGCTAGAAAAATCAGCAACTGTACTCACATCGAAACTTACATTTACATTGCCTGTTGTCGTTTTTACCAATCCATTTAATGTTGCCTCAGCTACATTGACATTGGTTGCTGCTTGTGTGGTTACCACTACATCTGGAGCAATGGTATAGGTATCACCAGTAAAAGGCAAAGCATTCGATAAGGCAGCATTTAATCCAGTAGCATCTTTAAGGTTGAGGGCTATTGTACCATCGCCGCCATTACCAATTCCTACTTTTACAACCCATGAATTAGGTTTGGCTGGGTCTGCACTTTTGGCTACACTTAAAATAGATGAGCCAGTTACTGCTCCGCCAAGCGTAAGGTCAAAATTGATCTTACCTAACCCTGTGATTACATTCGAAAACTCTACCTCGTAAGTAATTAGCCCAGTGCTAGCGTTGTTAGGATTTGGAGAAAGGGCAGTAATACCAATAATTGTTGCTGGAATATCAAAACTTAAAATTTCTCCATTAACTACTTCATTTGTTGCAGTAGTTGCAGTAACACGGTAATAATGTTCGCCGGGTTTAACCTGCGACAGTTGAAATTCGGCAGTTTTGGCGCCCGAACCTGCGGTAACCGTACCGTTTACAGCAGCATTTACATGTATTGCACCTGTTAAAAATGGAGAATTACCATAATCAACTCCCACAGTTACATCTTCTACTATAGATTTAACCGAACCTTGTAACGTAGCACCTGTGGAGGATAGACCAGTTACAGGCAAGGTATTTACTGTTATCTCTGGTGCAATGGTATAGGTTTCTCCTGCA
>NZ_JBAZRL010000048.1:0-25553 GCF_041662865.1 Pedobacter sp. | reverse complement strand
ATTTATCCATTTCCTTCAGGTAAGAATGCTTAGGTCGCAATTTCTTTAGCTTCGTCATTGCTAGACAGGAAGCAATGCTACAACTATGGGTGTTATTGCATTGTGCTTTAAGATTGCTTCGTTCCTTCAATTTTTTGAGCTTCGTCATTGCGAGGCACGAAGCAAACTTACAACTATGGGTGTTATTGCATTGTGCTTTAAGATTGCTTCGTGCCTCGCAAAGACGCGGTGATTATTACAGCTATGGAGGTTAGTTAAAACGCTTTAAGATTGCTTGGGTCGTAATTTCTTTAGCTTCGTCATTGCGAGGCACGAAGCAAACTTACAACTATGGGTGTTATTGGATGGTGCTTTAAGGTTGCTTCGTACCTCGCAATGACGGCAAGTTGCTTAAGGATGCTTCGTGATCGCAATGATGTGATGATTATTATAGGCATCTTACAACTATGGGTGTTATTGCATTGCGCTTTAAGATTGCTTCGTTCCTCGCAATGACGGGATGTGTGAGATTGCTTCGTTCCTCGCAATGACGCGGTGTGTGAAGATTGCTTCGTTCCTCGCAATGACGCAGTTTATTAGGTTAAACCATTACCCAATCCTTCTGTTGCAAGCCGGAAAACTCTGTTCTTGGAGGTAGGTTTAAATAGGGGTAAGTTACTTTAGATAAATACAAACCCGTAGGGTGTGCAATTTCTAATAGACCTGGAGTTTCTAAGGTAATGAGTAAGTTTTCAAACTCATCAACACTCATGTTGCCCTTTCCTATTTTTAAGAGCTTGCCTGTGATAATTCGAATCATCTTCCCTAGAAAGCGATTAGACGCAATGTGAAAGCGAATTTGATCGCCGTTTGCAGTGGTGTATAAATTGGCTTCCATCACATTGCAAATGGTATGCTCGTTTTTATCGGGAGTGGTACAAAAAGCTCTGTAATCTTTATACTTCGGTAATAAGGCGGTTGCCCTTTTCATCTCCGCTAAATCTAGTTTGTCAACATCATAATACGAACTTAGCTGACTTAGAAAAGGATCTTTATAGGTGTGGATGTAGTAATCGTATTGTCGCTGAACGGCATCAAACCTTGCATGTGGTTTTCCATCCAAAGGGATGATATCGAAAATAGCAATGTTGTGCGGTAGCACTTTATTCAGCCTAAACACTAAATCAAAATCCCATTCCTGCTCAATGTCTGCATGGAAAAAGAACTGACTGGCATGTACTCCTGAGTCGGTTCTGCCACAACCGTTAATGGTGAGCGGTGTTTTGAAAATCTGACTGAGTTTGCTTTCAATAACTTCTTGCACACTATTTACTTTTGGCTGTCTTTGCCAACCGCTATAGCTATGGCCGTTATAACCGATATGGAAGAAGTATCTCAAAAGAATGGGTTTTAGCTAGCAAAGGTAAGGAAAACTGTCGTCATTCCCGTGAACACGGGAATGGTAATGCACCAAATCGTCATTGCGAGGAACGAAGCAATCTTAAGGCGTAATGCGATAACACACCCATAGTTGTAAGATTGCTTCGTGCCTCGCAAAGACGATCGAACTAAGGACTAATTACTTAAAAAGATTTGTTATTGCATTATAATTAGCTACGCTGAGTACTTCGTGGTTTCCATCCGATAGCTATTGGATCAAGGTGGGAATGACGGAATGGGCACGGGTCAATGCACCAAATCGTCATTGCGAGGTACGAAGCAATCTTAAGGCGCAATACAATAACACACCCATAGTTGTAAGTTTGCTTCGTACCTCGCAATGACGGAAAAGTCAAGGATTGCTTTGTGCCTCGCAAAGACGACCGCCTAAAAACCCTTTACCGGTAATTGATTTCTTACCCTTTCATCTTTACTAACTTCTTTAACCCTAAACAACAACCGTAATGCAAACCATCATGACAGGCAATAAAGGCAATGGCATCGTCTATGTTGGTTAAGGTTAAACCTGGGAAGGTTGAAATGGTGTACGGTGTGTAGTTATCGAATTTGTTTTGCTCCAAATCGATTGCTAACTGATCAATGGTGCTGAGTAAATAGCCTTTCATTTGCTCAATTTCTGCTGCGCTGATGTATCTTTCTGGTTTAGAACCATTTTTATACAAATCAATCAGTTCTGGTTCAATTACCAATTCATTGCCTGATAAACGGTAACACAACAATTGCTGACTAACAACTAAATGTCCCATTTGCCAAGCGAGGTTGTTGTTAAAACCTGTCGGGATATAATTTAATTCATCTGTAGTTAAATCTGATAAAAAACTTAATAGTTTGTTTCTTGCTGCTTTTGTTATTTCTATGTTCTTGTCCATTATTTATATTAATTGTTAAGCATTGGTTTAAAACGATTGTCTTTATTTCGGAGGTCTAGACCACCTTCGTATACTGATTTTAAATTGACTAGGTAAAATGACCAACCATTGTGGCAACCTAAGCGGATATTTCTTTTGCTATTGTCGTCTTTTGGTATATTACTTTGGTTTAGCGTAACTACTGTATAGTCATGTTCTTCGGTTAGTTTAATGGTTACTACACAATTGCCGGCAAAAGTAAAAGCAAAGGTATCTTTACCGTTGGCTTCAGTGACTTTACCAGATTCTGTTTCTTCATACAAAAACCAACGCCAAAAGTAGGTATTGTTGCTCACGGCTACTTGATTTTTGTCTATCTTGTTACCTTCTGGATCTTGGTAATCAGCTTCGCTTAAAAACCATTTTTCAATTTCCGCGGAGCTAGCCCAAGCACGATATAAATCTTCAATTTTCGCTTTAACGGCAATTCTTATTGTGAATGAGGTCCAATCAAAATTTTCCACTCTGATTATTTTTTAAGATTATTTTTACCACTGCCTAACCATAACAGGCTATTGATAATGAATTGATTTTGCGTTTCGTTTTCAAAGGTATGCGATAAGGATGTTGTGGTCTTTCCATACTTATGTTCGTAATCCATGTCGTTATGCCCCATGTTTACGTAAACCATGTTATAGTTTTTATTGCTCCATGCTACGGGATAAAAACCGCTTTGCCAAATCTCATATGCTTTTGGTCCTGTGCCCAAAGGGAAGCTGGTAGAGTCGACAGTTAATAAAATATCAATGTTTGGATTTTTGCGTAAGTCTTTCTCCCATCTGTACCATTCGTTAGGTTGAGATTTAAATGTCTCTGGCAAGTTTTTAGTTACAGGATGATTGCTGATTGTTCTTAAAATGGCGGACGTTGGTCGCCAGGTGTTACTACCGTATTGACCTGAACCTAAAAACTCGTTGTGGTACCAATCCCAATTTTGGGGATAAGCAGATGGGGTTAAGGCGAAAGCCGAAAAGTGGAAACCCATCCAAGCCCCGCCATTCTTCATGTAGGTTTCAAAAGCTCCTCTTTGTTCTGGTTGATCTGGTCTGGTATCTAAAAACAGCACGACTTGATACTTGGCTAAGAACTCAGCATTTAAGTTGCTCCAGTTCGAAGTAGAATCATAACTGAAGTTATATTTTTCTGCCATTTTGGGAAACCATGTATTGGCTTCGTGTACATAACTTACATGGGCTTGATCGTTTACGCCAGTATAAAAAGCAATTACCTTAAACTTTTTTGTTTTTTGAGCTAGGGCACTTAAATTAACGGCTACGGCAATTAATAGGAGGAGGCTAATCTTTTTTAGCATGGGGATTTTTTTACCATTAAGAAATGAAGTAACATTAAGTTTTAACGTTAATTACTTTTTTACCATTAAGAAATGAAGATGCATTAAGTCTTAACTTCTTAATGTTTAAATTATTTTTTACCATTAAGGGATTAAGTACTATTAAGCCTTAACTTCTTAATGTTTAAATTATTTTTACCACCTAAGACATTTAAGTAAACCTTAGCCAGCATTAGGAGTAAAGTTATATAATTTTATATTTTCATTAAACACCCCGGTCTTCGACCACCCCTCTGCAAGAGGGGAATTGCGATTTACATTCCCCTCTTGTAGAGGGGTGCCCAACGGGTGGGGTGTTTTTAATTAACAAACCACATAGAAACATAGCATACATAGTTATAAGTTTAGTCTATGTTATCTATGTTCCTATGAGGTAAATCAATTTACCTTTAATTTCATCATGCTGATTTATTTCAGCATCTTTCTTGTTAAAAAGACCCTGAAATAAATTCAGGGTGACGATCATTCCAACCAATTATTTCGCAGCTGTTGGTTTAGCGTTTTTTACATAGGTATCTAACCAAGTATTCATTTCCCACAGCATGTGCAAGATATTTTCTTTTCCTCTATATCCGTGAGCTTCATAAGGCAAATACACAAAACGAGTGGTACCACCAAAACCTTTAATGGCGTTAAACAAACGCTCACTGTTAATCGGGAAAGTACCTGGATTATCATCCATTTCTCCGTGAATTAACAAGATTGGTGTTTTAATCTTGTTCGCATAACTAAACGGACTCATTTCATAATACAATTGAGGAGCATCCCAATAGGTACGGTCTTCATTTTGGAAACCGAAAGGAGTAAGGGTTCTGTTGTATGCACCGCTGCGGGCAATACCAGCTTTAAATAAATTGGTATGAGCTAATAAGTTGGCTGTCATAAATGCACCATAGCTATGTCCGCCGACTGCCATTCTATTTCTATCGCCCACACCCATATCACTTAATTTGTTAATGGCTGCTTCTGCATTTAGTTTTAGCTGATCTACAAATGTATCGTTAGGTTTTTTGCCGTCTTTAGCAACAATTGGCATTTCTGCATTATCTAAAACAGCATAACCTTGTGTTACAAAAAACAACGGGCCACCAGAACTGATCGTCGTAAATTTATCTTGTGAACCTCTAATTTGTGCGGCATCTGTTGCCGAGTTAAATTCGCGAGGGTACGCCCAAATTAAAACTGGCAATGGTCCATCTTTCTCTTTGTTGTATCCTTTTGGTAAATATAAATCACCAGTTAAATCGATACCGTCTGCACGTTTGTAAGAAATCTTTTCTTTGGTTACACCTTCTAATTGTGCGTATGGATTGGTGAAATTGGTAATCTTTCTATCTGCCACACGTAACACTAAGTTTTTAATAAAATAGTTTGGTGCATCTTTTTGGCTTTCTCTGCGTGTTAATAAAACCAATTTTTGTGGATCTAACACATCCGTCACCATTTCAAAAGAACCAGGTTGACTACGCCATAAGATCTCAGATTTTTTTGTGTTTAAATCAAACTTGGCTAAGAAAGGTAAATCGCCTTTGGCAGAAGCTCCTGTAGTGTTGTTTAACAACAATTTAGTGCCACCATCTGTGGTTAATACTACTTGTCGACCAAACTTATTTTTTTCAGTTACTGGAAATCCAGGATTGTTATAGGCATCGTTTGTACTTAACTCGTATAAGGTTTCTAACGCACCAGTTGTTGGGTTATACCGACTTAATTTAGAGGTTTGTTTAGTTCTAGAATTTTCTCTAACCAACGCTAAGGTTGCATTACCCCAGCTGATACCGCCAAATCTCATTTTAGTTTTAAAGAGTTCTTTTGGTGCACCAGTAAATGGAGCAGACAATTCTAACACTACATCATGAAACTCTACATTTTTCTTAATCAAACCACTATCTAACGGTTTAGACCATACTACGGTAGCCGCTTCATCATCACGCCAATCGAAACCTCTTGGTACGTTTTGAACGTTATCATATCCAGATGGTCTTTCTTCCGAAGATGGCAAATCTGCAAGCATTTTAACTACTTTTCCACTTCTATCTGTAATGTTTACTACCGATGGAAAACCTCCAGCAGATACTAAATAAGAGAATGGTTTTTTAATGGTACGCAGCATCAAATAGTTTTTATCAGGCGATACAGAAATGCCACTATAAATTGCTGGTTTACCAATTGGCGTTTCTATACCACCTTTATTCTGTATTAATTGCGAAGTCCCAAAGAATTCGAACAATTGTTCATCAAAAGGAGATTTAATTAAATCTTGTAAGGTTGGGTTAGGTGCAGCTTTACCTAAGTTTTGCTGAATTGTTGGTCCTTTAGGCGCTAAAGGACGAGTTGGAGCTAAATTAGCAGCTTTAACAGCTACTCTATACAATAAGGTTTGATCATCCACCCATGTGGCACCACCACCCATAATTGCATTTAAAGGTTGTTTATTCACCTTCATTGCTTTACCTGTGGCTACATCTATCACATATAAATCAACTCTGTTTTGAGTTGTTTGTGTAAAGGCAATTTTAGTTTCGCTTGGATTCCAGTTTACACTACTTGCGTACAACGGACTTGGCAAGCCAGTAACAGCAAGAGTTTTTTCGGTTTTTATATTCTTTAAACTGAAATTATTAATATATGTTTGGCGACTTGGAGAATAGTTGTTAGGATTAATGCGCATACCCGCAATACGGTATTCTGGCATGGCCAATTCTTCTACAGATGGAAAAGAATTACGTTCGCTAAACAACATCCATTCAGCTTTGCTATCAATGCTTACACTTGGTGTTGGTTTTGCCAATAATAAATCTGCAATCGCTTTTGGCGGCATTTGATAATTAATGGCGTCTTGTGCAAAGACGCTCCCACTAATGGCAATTAAAAAGAGGTTAAGGATGATTTTTTTCATCGGGATATGATTTTGTTTTTAAGATGATGAAGCTATCATGGGTTATTCTTAAAGCTTAAGTGTAACTCATGATGGTTTCAATTCGTTAGTTTAATTTTCCAATAGATAAACTTACAAAATATTGAACAAATCATTTGTTTGTATCAAAAATAAGATAGGCTGTTTTCTTTTAACCTCCACCATTGTACCCGTCATGCTCAGCTTGATCCGATAGCTATCGGGATTCACGTTAATGACGAGCGAGATCACGCTTCAATAGAGATTTTTAGCCACAGATGCGCAGATCTATATTTTAATCAGCGCATCTGCGCTTTCTCTATACACGTGATGCTCAGCTTGATCCGATAGCTATCGGGATTCACGTTAATGACGAGCGAGATCACGCTTCAACAAAGATTTTTAGCCGCAGATGCGCAGATTTATATTTTAATCAGCGCATCTGCGGCTTTCTCTATACACGTGATGCTCAGCTTGATCCGATAGCTATCGGGATTCACGGGAATGACGAGCGAGATCACTCTTCAATAAAGATTTTTAGCCACAGATGCGCAGATTTATATTTTAATCAGCATCTGCGGCTTTCTCTATACACGTCATGCTCAGCTTGACTGGGCATCTTAAAGCGGATAATCTTTTTGCACATTAACATTCTCATCCGACAGCTATCGGATCAAGTTGGTAATGACGAGTAAGGTTTAGTAGAATGAAGAATGCTTATAAAACTGATTGAAATTATTTTCTTTTAAGCATGAGTGTTGCTGTAGCAACTTTATTTTGTGCTGGATAGGTTGGAAAAGGTGTGAGATCAGTAAATGTTACACTATATGTAATTCCGTTTAATGTTACTTTTTGCTCAGCTTGACTTGTTTCAGTTGCACACATGCCATTTAAACATAGTTCAACAGTTTGTGTTTTGAAATTGTCTTTAAATTTGAATTTCCCACTAGCATAACCACCTGTAACACACAATGCATTAATCGGACAACGCGTGTCTGTTAGTTCTTCAATTGTTAAGCTAGCTCTACCACCACCTTTTGATAAATTAAGGGTTTCGCCAGATTTAATGGTGTAGGTTCCAGATAAATCTAAAAGTGAATCTTTTTTGCAACTCACATAAACCAATGTAAATGCAGTGAGTAAGCAGATAATGAAAGCGGTTTTTTTAATGGTTTTCATAAGTTTATTTCTTTTGATTAGGAGTGAAGCTGAATTTTAAATTTAATCCAACCGTATTTATTTTGAGGTTCTTTTCGCCCATGCTACCAATAGCAGGTTTAAAATAAGGTTCGAAAATTATGGAGTTATTTTTACCAATGTTCTGATTTATACCAATAGCGAAAATGGCACTGTTCGCAAAGTCGAAACCTTTTAATTTTGTTTTTTCTACTTCTTCTTTTGGTTCAGATGTATACCCTAAACTAGATACACTATTTACATTGTAACCATAGGTATACTTTTGCGTTAAATAAGAGTTTGAGTTTACACCTGCAGCTACATAGAAGTTTTGTTTTTTTGTAGGATAAAACTTTAACGTAACCGGTAAATCTAAGTTCAATAATTGTGCGTTTACTTTTACATCACTAATACTCGATGAAGTTAAAGCACCTTTGGCAACGTATGAACTTAAGGCATCAGAACTTGCTACAGCTGCTACTGGCACACTATTTTTGTAATCAATTTTATTTTGACTTACACCTGCACCAAAACTTACGAACACGCCTTTTGTAACCTTAACACTTGCGTTTACACCAAAGCCAGCGTTCAATTTCACCGCATTATCTGCGTAGTAATTTAAAAAGGTACCTGTAAACACATCAATTGAATTTTTAACGGATTTACTTTTTTCCACCACCTTTGTTGAGCTATTGGCTAATAACTGGGTTTGCTCTTTCAAAAACTCTTCAGTCGTTTTTTTGGTGTTTTTAGTTTCATTTGGAGTTACAACTGGATTGTTGGCAATAACTGGATTTTGCTGAACTTTCTCTTTAACGGTATCAATTTTAAGCACAACATTTGCCTGCACCTTTGGATTTAAGGCAATAACATGCTCAGTAGAATTAACTTTTAATTTCTCCTCTATAGCGTTAGGTTCAACAGTTTTTGCTGGTGTGTTCTTTTGCGCTAAAACTACTGGTTGTTCCTCTTTTTCAATAGGAGATGTTACAACTTTATCCTGTTTTAAAATGATAGGTTGTTCTTGTGGTTTAATCCCTGTCGCTGGTTTTACATCCACCTTTGTTTGAACTGTTTGCGTAGGTTGCTCAATTTCTTTTGGCGATTTATTTATCAGTAAGAACACTCCAAAAGCAACTAAAATAGATGCAGCAATGCCGGTAATCCACCAAATTGGTAATTTCCTATTTGGCTTTGGATATTTTTCACGCAATGCTAACCAGCCATTTTCACTGCCCCCGTCATCAACGTCTTCAAAAACAGATTTAATCTGTGAAACTAGTTCTTCATCCATATTTTTCATTTCGTGTAAATTGAATGAGTAATCAATAAATTTTGGAGGACTTGTTTCGCCCTGCTTAAATAAGTTCTCGATGAACTTTCAGGAATATTTAACAAGTCTCCAATTTCTTTATGCGTATAACCATCTATTTCGTACAGGTTAAAAACCAAATGCTGTGTCTCATTTAAATTCTTCATTAAACTCAAAATATCTTTCACCGAAAGCTGATCAATCGCCGATGAATAGGTGGTTTGCTGCTCGGTATCTGTCATCTCTATTGCCTGACTAAAACGCATATTCTTCCGTTTATAATCCAACGAAGTGTTGACTAATATTTTTCTAAACCAAGGCTTAAAATCAGCTCCTTCTTTAAAGGTGTTTAAATATTTAAAAGCCTTAATAAATGCATCGTTAGCAGCTTCAAGTGCATCATCTCGATTAATTAAATAACGTAAACAAATACCCAAAGCGTAGCCGTAAAAATGTTTATACAACATTTCCTGATACTGCAGATTACCAGTTTTACAGTTACGAATTAAATCATCAAGATTTGATAGTTGAGGCTTAAGCATTAATTAATCCAACTGCTTTAATCTATATTGATAATAGTTATTGTCGACAGGAGTTGTAGCGGATAAAATTCTTGTTAAAATTAAACTATCCCCCAACGCCTGATAAGTGTACGAACCGTTTAAAATTAAATTCCAATCAAAATCCGCTGGCCAAACAGTTGCATCAGAAAAGGTAACGGTTCTCTTATCCTCCAACTTAAAAGAACCACTTCCTAGTTTTGGGCCTTTGTTAACTTCAAAATTTCCATTTAATAAAATTAGTTCTGTATCCGTCATCACCATCTTCCCGTCTTGCTTAGTTCTAAATGTTCCGCTATAGGTTCCTTTAAAGTCTTTAGCGTTTTTGTCTTTCTCACAGGCTACTAGTGTAGCGGCAGCGGCTAAAATAAAAATCAGTTTCTTCATGTTTTGTTTGGTTTTTATACCCTATACGCAGATAAGCTATAAAACGCGACAGCGAAATTAAAATAAATCACTCACTATTAAACGTTGATTTCTGATAGTCCTTTATATTTTCTGTAAATTTGTCCCCTCATCAATTTACAAAGCGAAAAGTGTCTTTAGAACAATTAAAATTAAGCAAGCCGTTGGTGTCTGCTATGACAGCAGCAGGATACCTAAGTCCAAAAGAAATTCAAGCTAGAACGATGTCTCGCATTTTAGGCGGACAAGACGTTATTGCCATTGGACCAGAAGGAGCAGGAAAAACTACAACGTATATTCTTGGTGTTTTAATGCGCTTAAAATATGGTTTTGAAGAAGCCCCCCGAGCGTTAATTTTAGTACCAACTAAAGAAAAGGTGTTAGAGGTGATGGAGCAGTTTGAGCTTTTAAACAGAAATCAAACCATACGCATTGTTGGGCTTCATGCTGATGGTGGTATGGAGGCACAAATAAATGAATTGACGGATGGGGTTGATATCGTAGTGGCAGTTCCTTCTAGAGCAAGAGCAGTTTATTTGAAATTAGGATTGAATACCAACAAAATTCAAATGCTTATTGTGGATGATGCTGCCGATATGGTGAAACTAGGAATGCAACTACCAATTAACGAATTGGCTAACAGCATACAAAAATGTCAGCATTTAATATTTACAGAAGTAATGCATGATCGGTTAGATTTAATGATTGAACCTTTTATGAAATTACCAACCACGATAGAGGTAGAAGATTTGGGTGATAATGAAACCGAAACGCATACGCAACTTTTGTATCATGTGCCAAATTTCAGAACCAAGTTGAACTTATTAAATCTTTTATTGAAAGATGCAGAGGTGTTTGATAAGGTGGTAGTTTTTGTAAATACTCGTTTAACTGCGCAAACTTTAGCAAAAGATTTATTTGATGGCAAGGCCGATGATGTTTTCGTGTATAAACCTTTGTTTTTTGATGAAGCAGGCTTTGACGATATCGAAGATTTTAAAGCGGTTGATGAGGCCAGAGTATTGATTATTGCGAATGAAGGTTTGCCTACACTAGATTTAGGAGGCATTCCATTTATTTTCCATTTTGAATTACCTGTACAAAAGGAAACCTATTTAACTAGAATAGTTAAACAGGGTGATGAAGATGTAATGGCTATTACTTTTACTACTGATTTAGAATTACCACAAGTACGCAAAATAGAACAGGCAATTGGTAAAAAGATAGAGGTTGCAGATTTACCTGAAGATTTGTTGGTAGAGGATGTAGGCAAAGCTTCTGCACAAAAAAGCAGATTAGCGAAAGAACAAGAAGAGGAAGAAGAATACCGTGATGCTGCATTTCATAAACGAAAAGAAAGTAATACCAAGACTACTAATTACGGGATTGGTCAGAAAGCGATTATGAATAAGAAAAAGAAACACGGTTAAGTATAGTTTTTTGTCGTCATTGCGATCCCGATTTTCATCGGGAGTGGCAATCTTCTCGCTTTTTTCGTTCCTAGCTCGGCGCCGCTACGGCTATTTCTTTCAGTTCAGCACCTATTACCGTCTTTGCGAGGCACGAAGCAATCTCCTTTATAATTAATCACCCTATAGCATGAAGGAGATTGCCGCAGTCGGTGAAGGACCTCCTTCGCAAAGACGATGGAGTCATAAAAAAAGTCCCGATTTTCATCGAGACTTTAAATTATCTTTCCATAGGATGACGGACATATTCAGTCCATCGTGCTACTTTCCCATTCTCAATTTTAATATCATTAAACATACTGATACTACTTTTTTTACCGTCTTTACTTTCTCCGTATTGTTTATACCACAAGCTAACCCATTCTTCAGTTTTATCTTCGCTCACCACAGATTCCATGTCATCCATATTAATGGTAATGCTGTTGTACTTATCCATTTCTTGTTGCGCTGCCTTTAAGAATTCGGCTCTTGTGCCGTTTAATTCATAGCCATCTGCCGAAAGATGAACACTATCACTCATAAATGTTTTTAAAGCCGCTGTATCTCTACTTGCAAAAGCTTTAAGAGCGTTCATGGCAATTGTCATGTTTTTAGGGTCGGGATTCATACCCCAATTGTAAGCTTTTTTAACAGCATAAGGGTATTTTATTGTTTTAGAGTCTTTACTTTGGCAGCCGACAAATAGCAAAGTAGGTAAGAGTAGAATGGAGAGTCGTTTCATTTTATTTGGTCAAAATGGATTTTAAATTAGAGTAAAGCTAATTATTAACAAGCAGATTTAATATCTTTTTAATTTATTCGTTGCTAATTGAAACTGCTTTTTTGTCCATCTTTTCTGCATAAGCAGTCGGAAAAATAGCATGCTTGTTTTTAACCATTTTTTCCATTAATTCTTTTATATGTGTTTGAATTTGGGTAGGTAAACTATAAAATGTTACATCTACTTGTGTTTTACGTTCATTATCTAATACACCATTTTGGTGTCTAATTGCCACCTTCTGACCTTTATAATAGATTAAGATTTTAGCTCTACCATCGTCGTAACCATTTGTACCGAAAGTCCCATAAACGATAATAGGGTCGATTAGTCCATCACTATCTAAATCGTTAAATTCACAATATTTTGTCCAAAACCAAATAGAGCTTTCTTTTTCTTCGCCTTTTAAATTAGGTGTTTTAAAATCGTTAATCTCCCATTTTTTTAAGCTTATTGATTTGTCAACGTTAAAATTAAAGGCTTTCAAGGTATAATTTACAGTATCTTTTTCTTTGTTTACAGTATCTGCACTTTCAGATAATGCTACATAATAGGTTCCGCTTTTATCGTGGTAAGTGTATGCCCTAAAAATTGGAAAATTAATAAGGTTTTTCTTTTTGAATGTGTTGGTGAAAAACTCTTCGGTTTCTGCTTTTGTCAATTTTTTACTGCTTGGAGTGGTATCAGTTTGAGCAGCAACTGTTATAGCAAAAAGGCAAAGAAGTAAAAGCGTGCAGATTTTTTTCATTTAGTGTATTTTGTAATGGCAAATATATAAAATGATAGGTTATTAAAAGCCGCAGATTCGCAGATTAGATTGATAATTGTCATTGCGAAGCACGAAGCAATCCTACAACATGAGCATAGATGTATAACCCATCGCTTTAAGATTGCTTCTCTTTGCTCGCAATGACGACAATTCTAATAGAAACAACATTATTAATCGAACTCAGGTTATTAGTTGTTAATAAAGAGTTTTAGTTAAGTCGATGGTTTTAACTAAGGAAGGAATAGTTTTAACAGTAATTGGAAATGGTTCATTTATAACAGTACATTCTTTAAAATCTCCTAGATAATGAAAAATATATTCCTGCTCAACAAATGTTCGGGCTCTTCTTCCTGTTAATGAAAAATCTCGTTTTCCATTAATCTTAATTGACACGGGTTTATCTTTTTCTAATTCACATAGTTTAAATTCACTTCGTGGAGGATCACCAACTTCGAAATAGCCGGGTTTGAGGTACAATTCAATTTTCTCATCCAGTTTTAGTTGTAAAAAATCAAACTTGTTTAGATTATTTCGTCTAAAACAAAGATTTTTTTCTTCGATGTAAACTACATTTTGCGGTTGCTGAAAATTATCATCAATCACTAGTATCAAATCGCAATGTTCAAAGTTAGGTTGTTGTAAAATAGATTGAGGTAGAGAAACCACGTCGTTCTTAACTGCACCTGAAGTTGATTGAATTGGTTTCCATGCTATTTTAACTTTCCTATCCTCAAAAGATTTTTCTTCTTTTCCATAGGTATTAATGTTTCTGAAAAGTTGAATTAACCTAAAAGGTTTTTTAAAAATTATGGATTGAGGTTTCATTTATAATAAATTACAATTTCTTAGCCTCATTCCAATACACATCCATTTCTGCAAGCGTCATATCTTGTAAAGCTTTGCCACTTTCTTTGGCTTTGCTTTCTAAAAACTGGAAGCGTTTAATGAATTTCTTATTGGTTTTTTCTAAAGCATTTTCAGGATTGATATCTATAAAACGAGCATAGTTTACTAAAGAGAACAATAAATCGCCAAATTCTCCTTCGGCTTTTTCTTTATCAATGTTTGCGTTTTCAGCAATGTTAAACTCATCCTTAAATTCTTGTAATTCTTCTTCAACTTTAGCCCAAACTTGCTCTTTTTCTTCCCAATCGAAACCTACACCACGAGCTTTTTCTTGTATTCTACTTGCTTTTACTAAAGCAGGTAATCCGGTAGGAACACCGCCTAAAACAGACTTATTCCCTTCTTTTAGTTTAATTTGTTCCCAATTGCGTTTTACATCTTCTTCGTTTTCCACCTCAACATCACCGTAAATATGTGGATGGCGATTAATTAATTTATCGCATACACCATTCAAAACATCAGTAATGTCGAAATCATTTGTTTCACTTGCAATACGGGCATAAAACACCAAGTGCATCATTAAATCGCCTAATTCTTTTTTAATTTCTTGTATATCACCTTCAATAATGGCATCAGAAAGTTCATAGGTTTCTTCAATAGTTAAATGCCGCAACGTTTCCATGGTTTGTTTTTTATCCCATGGGCATTGTGTACGAAGTGTATCTAACACGGTTAGCAATCTTAAAAAAGCAGTATCTGGACTTGAGGTAGCTGGAGGTGGAATATTTGCAGGCATATTTATTTAATGATATTAAAAGCGATAAGTATAGTGGTAATAAAAAGAACAATTAAGCCAAATAAAAACAAAATGTCTGCACTTCTTTCCATTTTTATCGCACGAGCAGTTGTACTTCGCATGGCGAGAAAAGATAACAAGCAACTACACATAAAAACGATAATTGCTAAAGCTGCTCCTTCATCAATAAAAGATGATTCTTCTAGTTTTGAAATCTTAACCGATGTTAAAACAATGAAACAAAAGCCTAATAAATTGGCAGATGTAGTTAAAATATGTGGCGATCTATTTTCTTTTTCGGTTTTCATTACTCTTTATTCTGCTTCTTCGAGCTTTATTTTTTTGGTAATTCGATATACTTTACGTTTCCTTGGTGTGGTTTTTTGCTCTTCGCCTAATAAAATACTCCAAGGCGTTAAACCGTCAGTTTTTTCGAAAATTATTTTCAGCATGGCTAAATACGGGATACATAAAAACATTCCAGAAATTCCCCAAATCATTTCGCCCACAATAATACCAATGAAAGCAAATAATGCATTAATTTTTACTTTGGAACCCACCACCAATGGCATTAAAATATTCCCATCGATTGTATGAACACCAATAAATGCAAAGATGACAAATAATGCAGATGACGCTCCAGCGGTTGCGAAAGTAATTAATGCACTTATTAACAATGCGGTAAAAATTCCTAAATAGGGGATAATGTTAAAAATACCTGCAATAAGACCTAGAAGGATAGCATACTTTACGCCTAATAACGACAAGGTAATCATCATTAATAGCGAAACAATTAACATTTGAAGAAATAAACCAGTGACATATCGCCTAATGATCCGCTGTATTTCTCTTACAATATCGTTCACTTTTGTTTTGTGCTCTTCAGCAAAAACGGTTGACAAAAACGTAAATAATAATCTACGGTAGTTTAAAATAAAAAAGGTAAATAATAGAGTGAATGCTAAAAATAATAAGCTTGATGATAGAGTTAAAAGCGTAGTTCCGATAACAACTGCGCTAGTAGCTAATGATTTTTCGATGCCATCAGTTAAATACGATTTTTGCTTGTACTCATTGATGTGGAATGTTTTAGCAACCCAGCTTTGTATGTCGTGAAAAGCAGTAGTTACTTGTTGTACTAATAAAGGCCAATCAGCCCAAAGTTCTGTTAATTGATTGGCTAAAAAATAAAGAATGCCATACAAAATAGCAATCATTAAAATTACCGAAGTTATAGCTGCCAAGCTTCTTTTAAATTTTAATTTTCGTTCTAAAAAATTGGTTAGTGGCAAGAGTAAAAAAGCCATTAATAACGAAAATAACAATGGAGCCAATAAACTTTTGCCTAAAATGGCTAAATAGCCAAGCATTAGAATGCATAAAAGCACCAAAGCTAACTTGGCAATAAAAGGCAAGGAGATTTCTTTCATGGCAATAAATTTTAATAAAGATAAAAGATTTTTCGATTGAGGGACAGAGAATAGATTTATAACTTGGTTGCTCTGAGCATTTCTCTTTTGCCAGGTGCACCAGGTAGTTTTTCGATGCTAAAGCCACAACTTTTAACTGCTCGTTTTAAATTTCCAGTAATGGCGTAACTTACAAAAATGCCGCCAACTTTAAGAAAACTACAGGCATGCGCAATCATTTCATTTGTCCACATTTCGGGTTGATGTTGCACCGAAAATGCATCGTAATATAATACATCAAATTGCTGTGGAGCTTTAAAATCTGATAGTGTTGTGTGCGCAATTTCGAGTTCGCAATGCGATGATAAAACTTGTTTTTGAGTTAAAATTCCTTCATAATTGCTAATAAATTTTTGCCAAATAGCTGGTGTAACATATTGATCGTAACCCGTTTTTTCTATCACCTCTTTTGAAAGTGGAAAAGCTTCTATGCCTGTATAATTGAGTTGAATGTTGTGTTCTTCGGAATGCGCAAAACTTAAAATGAAATTTAACCCCGTTCCAAAACCTACCTCCAGTACACTAATTTCTTGTTCTTCTTTTTGGGAGATGGCGTACTTTAATCCAGCTTCTAAAAAAACATGTTTACTTTCTTGCAGTGCACCATGAGCAGAATGATAATGTTCTCCAATGGTTTCATTAAATAAAGTATTAGAGCCATCGGCGGTTTGGGTAAGGATATTCATCGTCAGGATCAGGATTAAAATGATTTTCAGGATTAGGTTGCAAATTTAGTATTTTGCTTTAGCATTGGTTTTTTATCTTTGGTCTTTCAGCTTTAATCTTTCAATTTATGGATATAGAAACTTTTAGAGAATACTGTTTAAGCTTTCCAGGTACTACAGAAGGTATGAAATGGGAGCATCTTTGTTTTATGATTGAAGATAAAATCTTTGTAATTATTGCCATTGATGAAGGAAATAGCTTTTCTACAAAGTGTACACCAGAAGAATTTGAGGAGTTAACTGCTCGTGATGGTATTCATCAAGCTTCGCACATGGCTAAAAAACAATGGGTGCAAATAGATAATTTAGAAGTATTGAGCGGTACGGAATTGAAAAAACGTGTTGCTACTTCTAGGGCTTTGGTGTTAAGTAAATTGCCGAAGAAAGTTCAAGAGAAGTATAAATAATTTTTCAGCCGCAGATGCGCAGATTTTTATTAAAGTGCTTGAGATTTATTCTTATAAGGAAATATTTTATCGCATTGATTAAATTTTAAATCCTCTTAAGAAAAAGGATATGTTAGTTTTCAATTGGTAAGTAATAAACTCTAAATTACCGTTGTTACTAATTTATAAGATGGAATTAAATGATTTATAATACAGAAGAATATCCTTATCAAGAAGAAACTTATGATTTAATTGGAATAGCGATGGAAATTCATCGTGTTTTAGGGAAAGGATTTTTAGAGGTCGTTTATAAGGATGCTTTGGAGTACGAATTAATTGAAAGAGGTATTCGATATGAAAGAGAGAAAGAGTATTCAATTAATTATAAAGGTGTTACTTTACCACATAAATTTTATGCAGACTTTGTAATTGATAGTAAAATAATTTTAGAAATTAAATCTAAGTTAGGTGTAATTGAAGAACACTATGCTCAAGTATTGAATTATTTAGCAATTTCCAAATTACAAGTTGGGTTAATTATTAATTTTCACGAGAGATCTCTTCAGCACAAACGAGTTGTTTTAACGAAATAATTAATAAGCCGCAGATTCGCAGATTAATTGTTATAATTAAAATATAATCTGCGAATCTGCGGCTATTTTTTGTCAAAATTCTACCACAATCTAATTCTATCCTCTGGTTTTTTATACAATTTATCTCCAGGTTTTACATCAAATGCTTCATACCATGCATCCATATTTACAGGTGCACCAATGGTTCTGTATGGGCCTGGTGAATGTGGATCAGTTTTAATTAGCTGAGCTGCTGCTTCTGGTAAAATATTACCTCTCCAAACTTGCGCCCATGATAAGAAGAAACGTTGATCTGGTGTAAAACCATCAATTTTCTCATTACTCTGACCTTGTTTAGTCATTTTAAAAGCTGTGTAAGCTGCGTTTAATCCACCTAAATCTCCAATGTTTTCACCCATAGTCAATTTGCCTAATACGTGAATGGTATCCACAACTGTATATGCGCTGAACTGATCTCCTAAAGCTTTTGTTTTTTCATTGAATTTAGTGCGATCTTCATCAGTCCACCAGTTTTTAAGATTTCCATCTTTATCATATTGACTTCCAGTATCATCAAAACCGTGGCTCATTTCATGACCAATCACAGCACCAATACCACCATAATTTACAGCATCATCTGCGTTTGGCGCAAAGAAAGGGAATTGTAAAATTCCAGCAGGGAAAACAATTTCATTCATTGTTGGGCTGTAAGAAGCATTCACTGTTGGAGGCGTCATACCGAAACGAGTTCTATCTACAGGTTTTCCAAGTCTGTTAATATTTTCATTATAGCCCCAAACACCTGCATTACGTAAGTTCTGGAAATAAGTAGCTCGATTAATTTCTAAGCCATCATATGTTTGCCATTTGGTTGTATAACCAACTTTTGGCGTGAAAGCATGTAGTTTTTCTAATGCTTTTTGTTTGGTCGCAGCACTCATCCACTCTAAACCATTAATTCTTATTTCAAAAGCTTTGCGCAAGTTTACAATCATTTGATCCATGCGTACTTTTGCATCAGGTTTAAAATATTTGGCAACATATAACTGACCTAATAATTCGCCGATAGTACGATCTGTTAATGAAGACATCGTTTGCCAACGTGGAGTTTGCACTCTTTGACCAGTTTGAGCCTGCGTAAATGCAAAAGATGCTTTAACAAACGGTGAACTTAAATTATTAGCAGATCCTTTTAAGATATTCCACTCTAAATACGTTTTCCAATCTGCCAATGGCACACTAGTTAACATATCATTTAAGTTTTTAAAGAAGGAAATCGAATTAATCAATACTGTGTCTTGTCCAACCACTTTAAATTTAGGCATTAAAGTAGTCCAGTTAATGTTTGGCGTAATTTTGTTAAATTCTGCAACAGTTAACTTATTATACGTTTTATATTGATCACGCATTTCAATACGGCTCATTTGAATTTCAGCAAGAGCTTTCTCTAAATTAAATACGGTAGTTGCTTTTTGTTTAGCTTCGGCCTCGCTGCTTCCAGTCAATGTAAATAATTTTACCATGTAAGTATTGTAGGCAGCTCTAATTCTTTGACTTTGGGGGTCATCTTTTAAATAGAAATCACGATCACCTAATGTCGTTCCACCTTGAGAGACATTAACTACATATTTGGTTACGTTTTTTCTATCCTGACCAACGCCAAAACCAAACATTGGACCGCCGATACCTGATGTTCTCATGTAAGCAATATGATCTAATAAACCTTGAAGATCTTTAATTTGCTTAATTTTTGTTAAATCTGCTTTAATAGGAGTATAACCTAATTTTTCGATGGTTAAACTATCCATGGCAGCGGCATAGAAATCCCCAACACGCTTAGTAACAGAACCAGGGGCAGCTTTTTTGTCAGCAGCAGCGGCTTCTACTAAACTTCTAACGGCTTGTGCATTAAATTCACGAAGTTCATTAAAAGAACCCCATCGTGTTTCTTTAGCTGGTACAGGATTGTTTTTAATCCAAGTTCCACTAGCATATTGATAAAAATCATCGCCAGGTTTAACACTTAGATCCATATTAGCTGGATCTATTAATTTTTTAGGGATATTTTGCGCAAAGGCGGATAAACTGCCTGCGAAAATTCCTAGAACCGTAACATAATTTTTGAGTTGTTGACTTTTCATACTTTAAAAATATTTAAAGATGAAAATTAAGAAATACCTATTGAACTAGTATCAAGTTAATAGAAATATTACTTGTTAAACCAGTAATAGATTCTGCTTAAACCAATTTTGCGGAAAATTTCGCTATTAAATATTGATAATCTAAACGATTTCATGTTTTTGCGATTTATACTAATATTAACATATTTTAACACTTTTTATTGTGCAAGACAGAAAAATGAACCAAAAAATGTGCCTTGTGCGTAATAATTACTTAATTTTGAATTATTCTAAATAGAAATGGAGAAAGAAAAGCATCTACACAGTAAAGAAACAGATAGTTGTTGTAATCACGACCATTCTCATCATGAAGATGGTGATGATCACGATCACGATCATGGAGATGCTTCTTCTTTTAAAACCTACTTGCCAGCAATTTTTAGTTTAGTATTGTTGCTTATTGCAATTGCATTTGACTATTTTAAGGCTGATTTTTTTACAAATTATATCCGTATTTCATGGTATTTAGTTGCCTATATACCGGTTGCGTATCCAGTTATAAAAGAAGCGATTCAAACAATAGCTAAGGGAGAAATTTTTACGGAATTTTTATTAATGGCCTTGGCAACTATTGGTGCCTTAGCTCTTGGAGAATATCCTGAGGCAGTAGCTGTAATGCTATTTTATACTGTTGGAGAATTGTTTCAAGGTGCTGCTGTTGAAGGAGCTAAGCGAAATATAAAAGCTTTATTAGATGTTAGACCAGATACGGCGAATGTTTTTAGGAATGAAAAATTTGAAATTGTAAAACCAGAAACTGTAGAAATAGGAGAAACAATTCAATTAAAAGCAGGAGAAAAAGCTCCGTTAGATGGTGAATTGATAAGTGCTAGTGCGAGTTTTAATACAGCTGCATTAACAGGAGAAAGTACCCCGAAAACTTTTAGAGAAGGTGAGGTTGTACTAGCTGGAATGCTCAATTTAGATCAAGTTATAACCTTAAAAGTGACCAAGAAATTTGCAGATAGTGCTTTGTCTCGAATTTTAGAAATGGTACAATCGGCAACTTCACGCAAAGCTAAAACAGAGCTGTTTATTCGGAAATTCGCTAAAATTTATACACCAATCGTTTTCTTTTTGGCCGTTGCTTTAGTGGCATTGCCTTATTTCATAGTTGCAGATTATCAATTTCAAACTTGGTTATATCGTGCTTTGGTGTTTTTGGTTATTTCTTGCCCTTGTGCTTTAGTTATTTCTATCCCATTGGGATATTTTGGAGGAATTGGAGCTGCATCTGCTAACGGGATTTTGTTTAAAGGCTCTAATTTTTTAGATGTAATTACCAAAATTAATACCGTAGTACTAGATAAAACTGGAACGTTAACTCATGGCGTTTTTAAGGTGTCGACCATAAAATCTGAAATTGATGAAGAAAAGTTTATGATGTTATTGGCATCTGTAGAAAGTCAATCTACACACCCAATTGCAAAAGCGATTGTAAGCTATTATGGCGATAAAAAATTACTGAAAGTAAGCGAAGTAAAAGAAATTACTGGTCATGGGTTAACTGCTCTAATTGAAAATCAAAAAATAGTCGCTGGTAATGCTAAACTATTTAAAAAGCTTAAAATAGAATATCCAACACTTGTTGATGAAGAAGTTGAAACTATAGTTTTATTAGCAACAGATGATAAATACGCAGGTTATGTAACTATTACCGATGAAGTAAAATCAGATGCTAAACAAGCAATTGAAGAACTTCACAAAAATGGTGTTAATCAAGTTGTGATGTTAAGCGGCGATAAAACAGCTATCACCCAAAAAATTGCTGCAACATTAGGAATTGATGTAGCTTATGGAGATTTACTGCCAGAAGATAAAGTAGCTCAATTGGAAGAGATAAAAAGGGATAAAACTCGTGTAGTTGCATTTGTTGGTGATGGAATTAATGACGCTCCAGTTTTAGCATTAAGTGACCTAGGAATGGCAATGGGCGCAATGGGTAGTGATGTGGCAATAGAAACGGCTGATGTCGTTATTCAAAATGACCAGCCAAGTAGAATTGTAACTGCTATTAAAATTGGTAAAGCAACCAAAAGTGTAGTTTATCAAAATATTACACTTGCGTTTGCTGTAAAAGCGGTGGTTTTAATTTTAGGAGCTGGTGGTTTAGCTACCATGTGGGAAGCTGTTTTTGCTGATGTTGGTGTAGCATTTTTAGCTATTTTAAATGCAATTAGAATTCAGAAAATGAAGTTTTAATTGCTGAAAATTCAAGAATACATCTTTAATATCTGCCTCTAAATTAATATATTTGGTATAATGACTACCGAAAAAACATACGCAGATTTAACTGAAAAGAAAGTTTATACTTTTAATGAGATAGACGAATCGTTAACTTATAGCTATGCTCATTATTTGAACTGGCTTTTCGATGAAAGAGTGGAATTAATTAAAGGGAAAATTTTTAAAATGAGTCCCGCACCTTCAAGAGCTCATCAAGAAGTTTTTGGGACAATTTTTAGAAGAATGGGAAATTTTCTCGAAAATAAACTCTGCAAAATTTATGGCGCCCCATTCGATGTTCGCTTTCCTACAAAAAGTAAAGCCGACAAAGATGTGTTCACAGTTTTACAACCCGATATTTGTGTCGTTTGTGATTTAAGTAAATTAGACGATAAAGGCTGTATTGGTGCGCCAGATTTAGTTGTAGAAATTTTATCGCCAGGAAATAACAAAAAAGAACTTTTAAACAAATACAAAGTTTACGAAGAGTTTGGCGTTAAAGAATATTGGGTGGTTAGCCAAAGCGACCAAAGTATTTTAATTTATACATTGGATATCGAAGGTAAATTTCAACCTTCTAAAATATTTACGTTGAGTGAAAAAATCACTTCGTCAGTTCTGCCAGGCTTTGTTCTAGACTTGGATGATGTTTTTGAAGGTTTATAGTTCTATAAGTTGAATTAAGAAAGATTAAGGTTTTTTGAGCTTTGCTACTTTTAGTTCTTGTAATTCCCCAAGTTTTCTAAACCCGACCGCAATGAAAATCCCCAGATTTTCTCAGGGATTGTAATGGAGTGCGGGACTAACTTTATTAAATCTTACTGTCCTTGATTTTCAAATTATCTTTAGGCTTCCTGCTTTGGTCTTTTGCCCCTAAAAATGTATTTTTACCAGCAAAATTCGACACCACCATATAAATGAGCATATCTACTAAATACAATCCTGCAGAAACCGAAGATAAATGGTATAGCTATTGGCTTGATAAAAAGTTTTTTCATTCAGAGCCTGATGAACGTGAGCCTTACACCATCGTAATTCCGCCACCAAATGTAACCGGCGTATTGCACATGGGGCACATGCTAAACAATACCATTCAGGACGTATTGATTCGTAAAGCTCGTATGCAAGGTAAAAATGCATGTTGGGTTCCTGGAACTGACCATGCCTCTATTGCAACTGAAGCAAAGGTTGTGGCGTTGCTGAAAGAAAAAGGAATTAACAAAAAAGATATTTCTCGTGAAGAATTTTTAAAATATGCGTGGGAGTGGAAAGAGAAATACGGCGGCATTATTTTAGAGCAATTAAAGAAATTAGGCGCAAGTTGCGATTGGGATAGAACACGTTTTACCATGGAAGAAGATTTATCTGAAGCGGTAATTGATTCGTTTATCCATTTGTATAAGAAAGGCTGGATTTATCGCGGTATCCGCATGGTAAACTGGGATCCAGCAGGAAAAACTGCAGTTTCTGACGAAGAAGTTATTCGTAAGGAAGTAAATCAGAAATTATATTACATCAAGTATTTAATAGCTGGAACGACTGATGAATTTATAACAATTGCTACCACTCGTCCAGAAACGATTATGGCTGATGCAGCGATATGTATCAACCCAAATGATGAGCGTTTTAGGCATTTAAAAGGTAAAAAAGTTTTCGTGCCTTTGGTTAATCATGAGATTCCAGTTATTGAAGATGAATATGTAGATATTGAATTTGGTACAGGTTGTTTAAAAGTTACACCAGCGCATGATTTGAACGATTATGAGTTGGGCGTAAAACACAAATTGCCAGTTACAGATATTTTAAATGACGATGGAACTCTAAACGAGTTAGCCGTTATTTTAGTAGGTGAAGACAGATTTATTGCTCGTAAAAAGATTGCTAAAATGCTTGAAGAAGCTGGGCATTTAGAAAAAGTTGAAGATTATAAATCTCAAGTTGGCTTCTCTGAACGTACAGATGCAGCTATCGAACCAAAGCTTTCTATGCAATGGTTTGTGAAAATGAAAGAAATGGCGCAGCCAGCTTTGGATGATGTGTTGAATGGAGATGTAAACCTAATTCCGAATAAATTCGAGAATACTTATCGTCATTGGATGGAAAATGTTCGTGATTGGAATATTTCTCGACAATTATGGTGGGGACAACGCATTCCAGCTTGGTATGACGATAAAGGAAATTGGGTAGTTGCGAAAACTAAAGATGAAGCCTTAGAGGAATTTTGGAAAAAGAAAAAACTAGATAAGAATTGTTCAGATACTGATAAACCTGGCTTTAAACATCAGTTGGCTGCGTTTGTAAGGCAAGACGATGATGTAATGGATACTTGGTTCTCATCATGGTTATGGCCAATTTCTGTTTTCGATGGTTTTAAAAATCCTAATAATAAGGATATCAATTACTATTATCCAACCAATGATTTAGTAACTGCACCAGAAATTTTATTTTTTTGGGTAGCCAGAATGATTATGGCTGGACATGAGTTTATGGGCAAAAAACCATTTACAAATGTGTACTTAACAGGTATTGTTCGAGATAAATTAGGCAGAAAAATGTCTAAATCTTTAGGAAATTCTCCAGATCCAATCGGTTTAATTGAAAAATACGGAGCAGACGGAGTTAGAGTTGGAATGTTAATGTCATCGCCTGCTGGCAACGATTTAATGTTTGATGAAACCTATTGCGAACAAGGAAGAAATTTCGCCAATAAAATATGGAATGCTTTCCGTTTAGTTAAAGGTTGGGAAGTTGATGAGAATCTAGAAAACCCTAATCAACAAGCAATTAATTGGTTCGAAAACCGGTTTAATGAAGCATTAGCAGAAATCGAAGCCAACTTTAAGCAATACCGTTTATCTGAAGCTTTAATGGCAACTTATAAATTGGTGTGGGATGATTTTTGCGCATGGTATTTAGAAATGGTGAAACCTGCGTATCAACATCCAATTGATGGGGTAACCAAGAAAATAACTATTCAATATTTTGAAGAAATATTGAAATTATTACATCCGTTTATGCCATTCTTAACTGAAGAATTATACCACGATGAATTGTTTGGTGAACGTGCAGAAATGGATTGTTGTATCGTTGCCAAATATCCAATAATTGGCAAAGCCGATGAAACTTTATTAAGAGAAGCAGAACTGATAAAAGAATTAATTTCTGAAATTAGGAATGTAAGAAATACACGTCAAATTTCACCAAAAGATGCATTGCCATTAAGTATAAAAGTAAATTCAGGCTTAGATTACGAAAAATGGATCAATAGTGTATTTAAATTGGCAAATATTAGTGAGGTAGAATTAGTAAA
>NZ_JBAZRL010000047.1:0-26754 GCF_041662865.1 Pedobacter sp. | reverse complement strand
CATTTATAAGTTCCATCAGTAGTTAAAACTGGTTCTGCTTGTGTTTTTGGACCAAAACTACGACGATGTTTAATCAATGTTTCATGCGCAATTTCATCTAATCCTAATCCGCCGATGCGAGATACGGCACCAGTAAAATGTGTATTTACTACTTGTTCATTTATGCCTAAAATCTCAAATATTTGTGCACCATGATACGATTGCAAAGTAGAAATCCCCATTTTAGAGAAGATCTTTAACAATCCATTGTTCACTGCATAAATATAATTAGCGATTAATTTTTCAGATTTTAAGCCACTTTCTTTATCAAAGCCTTTAATGGTTTCTAAAGCTAAATATGGATTAACAGCAGTTGCGCCAAAGCCAATTAACGTTGCAAAATGGTGAACTTCCCAAACATCGCCCGCTTCTATTACGATGCCAACTGCACCACGGTAACCTTTTCTAATTAAGTGATGATGCACTGATGATACTGCTAACAAAGAAGGAATTGCAGCATGTTCTGAATCAATTGCTCTATCTGAAAGTACAATAACTTGGAAACCATCTTCAACTGCATCAACCGCATAACGACACAAACGATCTAGCGCTTTTGCCATCGCTCCAGGTTTTCCATCAGCTCTAAAATACATTTGTAGTGTTTTAGATTGGAATAATCCAGTATCTATACTTCGTAATTTCTCTAATTCTAAATTGGTTAATATTGGATGTTTAATGCCCACACAGTGACATTGCATTTGGTTTTCTTCCAATAGATTTCCATTATTTCCCATAAATCCAGCCAAACTCATCACAACTTTTTCACGAATTGGATCGATTGGCGGATTGGTTACTTGAGCAAACAACTGTTTGAAATACGATGATAAATGCTGAGGTTGTTTTGATAAAATAGCCAATGGTGTGTCTGTTCCCATCGACCCAATTGCCTCTTTACCTTCAATAGCCATTGGTTTTAACAATAAATCGATATCTTCTCTGCTATAACCAAATACTTGTTGATATTTAAAAATAGAGTCTGATGCCAAATTGGTAAACATTACCCTTGGTTCTGGCAATTCTTCTAATCTAATTTGATATTGATTAATCCAGTCTGCATACGGTCTACGACCGCAAACTTGTTGTTTAATTTCTTGATCACTGATAATTCTACCTTGTTGCATATCTACAACAAACATTTTTCCAGGAGTTAATCTGCCTTTTTCTATTACTGTACTCTGATCAATTGCTAAAGCACCTGATTCTGATGCCATAATTACGCGATCATCGCTAGTTAACACATAACGAGATGGACGTAAACCGTTACGATCTAAAGTTGCACCAATTAAATTTCCATCAGTAAAGGCAATAGCTGCTGGTCCATCCCAGGGCTCCATTAACGAAGCGTGGAATTGATAGAAAGCCTTTTTAATCGGATCCATATCGTCATTACCATCCCAAGCTTCTGGAATTAACATCATTAACACGTGTGGTAAAGAACGGCCCGCATGTAATAACAATTCAACTACGTTATCTAAACAGCCCGAATCTGATTGAGTTTCATCGATTACTGGAAGAATCATATTTAATTCTTCAGGTGTAAAATAAGGTGATGCAAAAGATTTAACACTCGATCTAAACCAGTTTAAATTTCCTTGCAGCGTATTAATCTCACCGTTGTGGGCAATGAATCTAAACGGTTGGGCTAATCGCCATGATGGGAAAGTATTAGTTGCAAAACGTGAGTGAATTAAGCCAAAGGCCGAAACCATTCGTTTATCACTCAATTCTGTAAAATAGGTTCTAACCTGTAAAGAAGTTAGTTGACCTTTATATATAATAGTGCGTGAAGAAAATGAAACGATATAAAATTCATCTTTACTTCCAGCTACGGTGTTATAAATTGTTTTGGTTAAATAGGTTTTAAGTACGAAAAGTTTACGCTCAAAATCTGCTCCTTCGGCAATATGATATGGTCTGGCTACAAATACTTGCTCTATTTCTGGTTCAACAGAAAGTGCCATGTTGCCAATATCAGTTGTATCTACTTGTACTTTTCTGAATCCTAAAATTTCTAAACCTAGTTTTTCGGCAGTGCGGTAAATAATTTCACGACATTCCTCTCTAGCACGAATTTCTTTAGGTAAAAAAAGTTGACCTACGCCGTAATCGCCATAAGCAGGTAAACTGAAACCAGTTCTTAAACATTCATCGAATAAAAATTCATGAGGAACTTGAATCATAATCCCTGCCCCATCACCTGTATTTGGTTCTGCACCACAAGCGCCGCGGTGATCTAGATTTTCGAGTATAGTAATGGCATCTGAAATAATTTGGTGCGACTTTCGCCCTTTCACATGCGCTACGAAACCGATACCGCAGGCATCGTGTTCAAAGCTTTTACGGTATAATCCCTGTTGTTCATTCAAGTGGTTCATTTGCGTACATTTTTAGGGGTATGAAGCTATCTTTAGACAGATTTTTGAAAAGATTCAATAGACTTGACTATGATAATTTCATATTGGTTTTAGTTAGTGTATAGGAAACACTAAGATAATGAAAAATAACTGCAAATTGCATTATCAGTAATCTTTTTTTGAATAAAATATATTTTAGTGAAATAAACCGACCATAATTATGAATTTGGCAATCGAAATCGTTATCAATTGTCAATTTGATAATTAAACATTTATTATTTATGCATAGTAAAACGTATTTAGATCATTTAAACTCATTATTTAAGAGATTTTAATGCTAGTTTTTTAATTCTTTTTATCAAAATCAGCTTACGAAATTAAGGCTAAATCGACATGGTAATTTTTATCTACTTCTTGTTATACGTAGTTAGGGAAAGAGCCATCTACATTTAATATCGAGATATCTCTCTTTTACTACTAAAGCAGTTTACTATAACTAATTTTGTAGGTATTTTATAAAGTTTTTATATTTAGAAATGAAATATATTTCTTCATTTGGCAAACTGACCATTATTGTTTTAATATTGTTTACAGCATGCAGTCCTAAAATAAGTAAACTCGTTCCATATAATCGTTACATCAAGGGTTTTAATATTCATATTTACAATGATAGTTTATCCTTATATTTTAATTCGCCTGCGGATATTACTTATGCCAACACCTCTAGCGCAATCAAAAAAAAATTAAAAAGCAGCAGGTTTAAATCCAAAAATGCTATTCTGTTTTATGGCACAACCACAGATCCAGCCTATCACGTAGTCATTACTATCGGCAATCAACAAGAAAGTAAAAGCTCAAGAAAAGTTATTGTTGACACCATCTTAAATGGAATATCCTTACATTTTATTGGCCTTTCTGATCCCAATGCTCAGATCGCGTTAAAGTCCGATTTGGATAGAATGGTAAAAAGTCTAAAGATCGGCGAAGGTTATGCCGAGCATAATAATACCGTTATGGATGTAGTAAATGGTGCTATGAAGTCTAATCATTTTTATCAAACCCTGAGCGAAATCAAACAATTTCCTATTCCAAAGAACCAGGGCAATAGTTTTGAACTACAGATGCAATTAACTTATGGTTCTTTTTTAGCTAATAATCCAGATTACACTAAATTGTTAGCACAACAAGAATCAACTATTCAACTCAATACTAATCTAATAGATGTAATTAAAAATGGAAACCTAGGCAATGATCAAGCATTTGAAAAAATTGTACAGATGGCCAAAGCTAAACGCTTAGTCATGATCAATGAAAACCACTTCTACCCTAATCATAGAATATTTATTATTAACCTGCTTAAGCAGTTAAAAGCCGTTGGCTACAATTATTTAGCTTTAGAAGCATTATCAAGCGATACTGTTTTAAATCAATACAATGCTTATCCTATTTTGGCAACTGGTTTTTATACCAGAGAACAACATTATGGAAATCTGCTAAGAACAGCTAAGCAACTCGGCTATAACTTTGTAAGCTATGAGCATATGGGTATCAATAAAGACCGTGAAATTAAACAAGCTGATAATTTATACGAAAAAACTTTTGCGAAAGACAAGAATGCCAAGGTATTGGTAATTGCTGGCATCGATCATATTTTAGAACAAGCTGACAATACGGGCAAAAAATGGATGGCTCAATTGCTTTTTGAAAAATACAATATTGATCCATTAACCATTAGCCAGACCCATCTTAACTTATACCGTAAGTTCTCGCCATTTACCTATCAGATAATCAACTATGATAAATTTAAGGATATTGGAGAGGTAGCGAATGTAGACCTGTTTCTATTGAACAATAAAATTGAAGATTGGTCTGATTGGCCAAACAAGTTCAACTATCGGAACCAACATGACGAAACTGTTCAAGTTTCCCTATTTTATCAAAAAGAACTTAACAATAGTAGTGCTTATCAATCAGCTATACCATATTTCACCTGTTTGATACCTGCAAAACAAACATACCAACTACCTTTGGTTGCAAATGAAGATAGCTATTTAGTAGTGTATAATAAGTTGGGGCAAGTTTTAGCAAAAGAAATGCTTAAAGATGGCCATCATTAGATATTGTAATAATCAAGTAAGAACCTATTACAATATAGAAAAAGATAGGGTGAAAAACCGAGGTAGCAAAAGAATAATGAGGTATTATCTAACCTACATATTATTATTCATTTGAAATTGACATTACAAATCACTACTAATCAAACAGATAATAATCATGACCAAAAATAAATACATTTCCTTTTGTAAAATCGCTGTTTTTTCTACCTTTGTGCCGGGCAAGTCTTTTACGATCAGCTCCCTTTGAACTCCCCCAGGGCGGGAACGAAGCAAGGGTAGAAGGTTGTAGCGGTGCGATAAAAGTTGCTTGCCCATTTTTTTCCCCTTACCCCCTGAAGGGGCGTGTAAATTAATCAGGGTTCTTCTTACCTCAATTATTCCCTACTGGGAAATTAGAAATTATGAAATTTTTTATTGATACGGCAAATCTTGATCAAATTAAAGAAGCACAAGATTTAGGTGTTTTAGATGGTGTTACTACTAATCCTAGTTTAATGGCCAAAGAAGGAATTACTGGCGATGCTAATGTAATTGCTCACTATAAAGCGATCTGCAACATAGTTGATGACAATGTAAGTGCAGAAGTTATTGCTACAGATTTTGATGGTATTGTTAAAGAAGGTGAAGCACTAGCAGCTTTAAATCCTAAAATAGTTGTTAAAGTACCTATGATTAAAGATGGTGTTAAAGCCATTAAATATTTTTCTAGCAAGGGAATTAGAACTAACTGTACATTAATTTTCTCTCCAGGACAAGCTTTATTAGCTGCAAAAGCTGGAGCAAGTTATGTATCTCCATTTTTAGGTCGTTTAGATGATATTTCTACAGATGGTTTACAGCTAATTGAAGATATCCGTTTAATATTTGATAATTATGGTTATCCAACTCAGATTTTAGCCGCATCAATTCGCGGTCCATTGCATATTGTTGCTTGTGCAAAATTAGGTGCTGATGTAATTACGGCTCCTTTAGCTGCAATTACTGCATTATTAAAACACCCATTAACTGATAGTGGTTTAGCTACTTTCTTAGCAGATCATGCTAAGGCAAACGGAAAATAGTCTTTTAAATCTTTTAAGATTAAAAAAATAGAAAGCTTCGAATATTTCGAGGCTTTTTTTATACCTAAAGCACTCCTGCAATTTTCGCAATTAATTAGAATATACAGTATGATTAAGCTTAGTCATCTTAATAGCAAGTCCGCATCTAGTCCGCATCTTTACCATATAATGCGGACTTGATACGGATTCAATATGGTATTAATACCTGCTTAACTCGAAGCGAACCTTAAGATAAAATGATGTTATAAACTTTACGTAATGCAACTAAGATTTTTGGAGCAGGTTGTACTCTTATTGAAAAAGTTAATAAGAAATTAATTAACCCATTAAAACAGCTTTAACTTTATCATAATCAATCAGTTCATCAGGGTCGATTAAAATACCCCTTACTCCTGCTCCATTCGCTGCTTCAACATCTCTTGGTTTATCACCAATCATAACTGATAAACTAGGATCTATATCATAGGTAGCAATAGCCTCTAATAACATACCAGATAAAGGTTTTCTACATTGACATGGTTCTGAAACTGATGGGTGATGTGGGCAATGATACGCATGAGTAATTTTTGCTCCTTTTGCTTCAAATGTTTTAAACAAAATAGAATGCATTTCTGCTAAAATATCTTCTGTATATCTATTTAAAGCAATTCCGCCTTGATTGGTAATTATAATCAATAAATAACCTTCATCATATAACCTTTTTAAAGGTGGAATTTGATATTCCAAAACTTCAAAGTCTTCTACTTTGCATATATAATCGTAAATCTCATGATTTAATACGCCGTCTCTATCTAAAAAAATCGCTTTATTTTTCATTTTGGCAAAGATGTTGAAAAGTTTGAATGTTTTAAAGTTAAAACGTTTTGGATTCAAAACATTACAACCTTACAGTTTTACAACATTCCAATAAATTAAATTAACTTTAATTTTTAAATTTTCATCAAATGAGTAAAGAAGAATTTAAACCTTTTGTTCCTGCAGAAAGTAACGTTGCAGAATTTACCATCAAATCTATTTTATTAGGTTGTATTGCTGGAATTATTTTTGGTGCGGCAACGGTTTATTTAGCCCTAAAAGCCGGATTAACAGTATCTGCTTCCATACCAATTGCGGTTTTAGCAATTACATTAGGTAAAAAATTCTTTAATACTACTATTTTAGAAAACAACATTATACAAACTACGGGTTCTGCTGGCGAATCTATTGCAGCAGGCGTTGTTTTTACCTTACCAGGATTTTTATTTTTAAGTACAGGAATTGGTGGTCAGAGCTCAAGTGAAGCTTTTTTTAATTATATGACTATTCTTATCCTGGCTATTTTAGGAGGGATTTTAGGAACATTAATGATGATTCCTTTACGTAGATCATTGATTGTAAAAGAACATGAAAACTTGCCTTATCCCGAAGGTACAGCATGTGCCTCTGTTTTGCAGGCAGGTGAAAAAGGTGGAGCTTTTGCTCGAACTGCGTTTTGGGGATTGGGTTTTTCATTGGTGTATGCTTTACTACAAAAAGTATTTCATGTAGTTGCAGAAGCACCTACTTGGGCAACCAAACAAGCAAACAAATTCTTGCCTTCTGCACAAGTTAGTGGAGAAATTACACCAGAATATATGGGCGTTGGTTATATAATTGGTCCTAAAATATCAGGAATTTTAGTTGCAGGCGGTGTTTTAGCGTGGTTAGCATTAATTCCATTATTAGCTACGTTGATAGATCCATTGGTTGCCGCAAAGCAATTAACTAAACTGGGTTTATTATTAGATATTACTAAACCCGGTGGCGCTGGGAACTGGGATCCAATTACACAAACTTTTGCCGATTATCCTAGAGCAATTTACCAAGCATTTGTAAAGCAAATTGGTGCTGGTGCAGTTGCAGCAGGTGGTTTTATTACATTATTAAAAACTATTCCGACTATTATCTCTTCTTTTAAAGAAAGTGTGAGTTCAATTAAAGAAGGTAAAGCAGGTGGTGTTATTAAACGTACAGATAGAGATTTATCTATTAAATTAGTTGGAATTGGAAGTTTAGTTTTAATTCTTTTAATGGCTGTTTTACCTCAAATTCCAGGTGATAGCATTTTAAATAAATTACTAATTGGCGTTTTAGTTGTTGTATTTGGCGCATTCTTCGTTACGGTTTCTAGCCGCATTGTAGGTTTAATTGGCTCAAGTAATAATCCGATTTCGGGAATGACGATTGCTACTATAATGGGAACGTGTTTAGTTTTTATTGCCGTTGGTTGGACAGGTAAAATATATGAACCGATGGCCTTGGTAGTTGGCGGAATGATTTGTATTGCAGCCGCAAATGCTGGAGCCACCTCTCAAGATTTAAAAACGGGTTATCTCATTGGTGCCACGCCAAAGTATCAACAAATTGCTTTATTTATTGGAGCAATTGTATCATCAATTGTTATTGGACTTACTGTACGGATATTAGATACACCTACTGCAGAAATGCTGAAACAAGGTATTCATCATGCAATTGGAACTGAAACATACGCTGCACCGCAAGCAACTTTAATGGCTACTTTAATTAAAGGAATGTTGTCGTTTAACTTAGATTGGCAATATGTGTTAGTCGGTGTTTTCATTGCAATTACTATTGAATTATGTGGAATCAATGCCTTATCGTTTGCAGTTGGAGCTTATTTACCTCTATCTACTACGCTACCTATTTTTGCTGGTGGTGCTATTAAAGGTTTGGTAAACTGGAGAGAAAAACAAAAAATAAAATCTGTTGAAGAAGAAGAAATTGCTCCAGGAAATTTATTTGCAACTGGTTTAGTAGCTGGTGGTGCAATTGCTGGTGTAATAGTAGCTATCCTAATGGTTATTCCATCTGTTCGAGATAATTTAAGCAAGGTAAATATCGAGCCTATATTTACCAATTGGTTTGGTGAAGGTGGTTACCAAATATTAGGGGTATTGTTCTTCTTATTTATGGGTTTTGTATTATATACTATTGGAATTAAAAAACAAGAAAAGATAGATTAAACCTATGGCGTCATTGCCAGCTTGACTGGCAATCGTAATGCAATAAACTTTAAGATTCCTACTTTCGTGAGGAAGACGAGAGTACTTTAAGAATAGAGATTCTTCGCTTCTTTCTGAATGACAAGAGCCTTAAAATTTTACTTCAATTCAAAACTTCCTATCAATTCTGCTTTAGCAGATGATGAACCAATTAGGAGTTGAACTTTGCCAGGCAATATTTGCATTGAATCACTTTGCGCATTATAATGTTGTATATCCGCTGACTTTAATTCAAAGGTTAAAGCTTGTTGTTCGCATTTTTTGAGATGGATACGTTTGAAACCTTTCAATTCCTTAATCGGCATATTAGCACCTTCTTGTTTGATATAAAGCTGTACAACTTCATCGCCATCATAATTACCTGTATTTTTTAATGATAGATTAATTTTCAATGGAGTAGTTGCATCTAATTTATTGGCTGATAATTTTAAATCACTGTAAGTGAAATTGGTATAACTTAATCCGTAACCAAAAGGATAAAGTACTGGTCTGGTAACATAACGGTACGTTTTACCTTCCATGCTGTAATTATCAAAAGCAGGAATATCATTAATTGATTTATAAAATGTTATCGGTAATCTTCCTGCTGGATTATAATTTCCAATCAATACATCTGCCAATGCGGCGCCACCTTTTTCGCCACCATACCAAGTTTCTATAATGGCATCTATGTTTTCTTGCTCCCAATTAATAGCTAACGCACTTCCATTTAATAACACCAAAACAATAGGTTTGCCTAGCTTTTTAAGCTCTTTTAGCAGTTCAGTTTGTATAATTGGTAAATTCAAATCCGTTTTATCTCCGCCTAAAAAACCTGGTACTTTTATTTTTAGCTCCTCTCCTTCTAATCTTGGTGAAATTCCGCCAACGAAAACAATAACATCTGCCTTTGCTGCAGTAGCTAATGCTTCATCAAAATCACTTTTATGGTTATAGTTAGGGGTATCGATTACATTACATCCTTTTGCATATAACACATTTGTTTGAGCGAATACTTTTTTAATACCTTCTAATGGTGTGACAATATGTGCAGGATCACCATTATAATTACCCAATAAAACTTCTGCATCATTTGCATTAGGGCCAATCACAGCTAAATTCTTTAAATCCTTTTTAAGCGGTAATGTATTTTTATTATTCTTTAACAACACTATAGATTCTCTTGCCATTTGCAAAGCTTGTGTTTGATGAACTTCGTTGTTAACTACGCTATATGGGATTTTCGAAAAAGGATTTAGTTCTTCAGGATCAAAAATTCCTAGTTTAAATTTTGCTCTTAATAACCGAGCTACTGCTGTATCTAATTCACTTTCCTTTAATAAACCTTGTTTAATAGCGGGAATTACAGCAGCACCATATCCCCAACATTGATTATCTGAACCTGCTTTAATAGCTTGTGCTACCGCTTCAACACTATCTTTTGCAGTTTTATGAAACATGAAAAAATCGTAAAGTGCACCACAGTCTGTTGCAACAAAACCTTTAAATCCCCATTGGTTACGTAAAATATCGTTTAACAAAAAAGCATCACTACAACAAGGTTTACCATATAAACGATTATAAGCACACATGAAAGAATAGACATGTCCTTCTTGTGTTAGCATTTTAAAAGCAGGCAAATAAGTTTCCCAAAGATCTCTTTTATTAGGTTTTGCATCAAACTCATGTCGACTTGGCTCTGGGCCACTATGTACCGCAAAATGTTTCGCTGTAGTAATGGTCTTAAAATATTTAGGATCATCGCCCTGCATGCTTTTTACAAAAGCTACACCTAATTTGCCTGTCAGATAAGGATCTTCACCAAAAGTCTCATGACCTCTTCCCCATCGCGGATCTCTAAAAATATTAACGTTTGGTGAATAAAAAGTTAAACCCGTATAAATCGCTCTATTCCCTTCACGTACAAATTGATGGTGTTTTGCCCTAGCTTCATCACTAACTGTAACACCCATATCAAAAATTCCTTGTTCATTAAATGTGGCAGCTAAACCAATTGGTTGAGGAAAAGAAGTTGCCAAACCAGCTCTAGCTACGCCATGCAAAGCTTCGTTCCACCAATTATAAGCTGGCATTTTCAATCGGTCAATTGCAGGTGCATTACTATTCATTTGCAATGCTTTTTCTTCTAAAGTCATTCGCTTTAGTAAATCCTGTACACGAGAATCTAAGGGTAAATTTGGATTAAGATAAGGAGCATCTTGTGCTTTTAAAACAAAAAGAGTTAAGAGCAAATAAGCAAGTAGTGCAATTTTTTTCATTTTGATGTTATTAATCTGCAACACATCTGAAACCAGTATGTTCAAGGCCAGTATCTGCAGATGTTTTCATTCTTGAACTTACACGATAGCCTTTACAATACGTTGCATTACACATAAAAGATCCACCTCTTACTACTCTTTTTGGCACTAATGGTTCCATTGGATCATTACTTTTAATTGGTCCGGTTGGATTGTGGCTGACCTTATTTTTTACGGTTTCATAATAGTCATGATCGTACCAATCGCTACACCATTCCCAAACATTTCCAGCCATATCAAATAAGCCGTATCCGTTTGGTTTAAATTGTTTTATAGCGGCTAATCTGTAAAAACCATCCCAATTTGTATTTTTATTAGGAAAACTTCCTTGCCAAGTGTTTGCTTTAGGTTTACCTTTTTCAATATCCTCATTTCCCCATGGGTAACTTACATCTTTTAAACCGCCAAGAGCTGCATACTCCCATTCGGCTTCGGTTGGTAAACGTTTACCAGCCCATTTGCAATACACCATTGCGTCATTCCATGAAACCTGAACAACAGGATAATTATCTTTTCCGATAATATTGCTTTTTGGTCCTTGTGGATGTTGCCAATCTGCTCCTTTTTCCCAACTCCACCATTGCGAAGCATCGTTTAAATTAACAGCATGATTAGGTGGGCTAAAAACTAAAGAAGAAGCAACTAATACGCTATCAGGTGGTTTAGGTGTGCCTGGCGGAACCTGTTTTTTGATTTCTTCCCAATCTGGTTTGCGTTCGGCAGTTGTAATATATCCAGTCGCTTTAACAAAAGCTTTAAACTGCGCATTCGTAACTTCTGTAATATCTATCCAAAAACCATCCAATTCAACCTTATGTCTAGGAAATTCATCTTCTCTACCTTCCTTATCTGCAGATCCCATTACAAAAGAACCACCTTTAACCCATACCATTCCTTTATGATCTGCTTTGCCCTGTTTAATGTTCAGACCTGAAGTGGTTTCTCCAAAACGTGATGGTAAATTGCTTTCACAAGACGCTAGTGCACTTTTTGCGGTAGCTTTTTCATCTTTAGGCATTGTCCGATTACAAGAAAAAACACCAATAGCAACTAGAAAAAAAACAGCGTATAAACCTTTCGTCATTAGTTTTTAGTTAAAAAAGAATAAAGATATGCTCAAATAAAAATTAGGATATCGATCTATCTAAATGTACATAACCACCGTCTACATGGATTAATTGACCAGTAGTGTGGCTCGATTTGTCTGAAAGTAAAAATACAACAGTTTGTGCAATTTCTTCAGGCGTTGTCATTCTTTTTTCGAATGGAATTTTATCAGTGATGGTCTTTAATTTTTCTTCTGGATTATCGAACGTACTAATCCAGGTTTGATAAAGTGGAGTGAACGATTCCGCCACAATTACAGCATTCACACGAATACCATAAGGTAATAATTCTACCGCCCATTCTCTTGTTAAAGCATTACGAGCACCATTTGCTGCTGCATAAGCTGATGTTCCTCCCTGTCCAGTTTCTCCTGTTTTACTTCCAATATTTACAATTGCCCCTTTACTTTTCTTTAAAGCTGGTAAAGCATGATGCGCCAACATATAATAGTGGATTACATTTTTATGCAATGAAGCAATAAAGCCTTCATAACTTCCATTTTCTAAACCCACTCCGTCATTTACACCTGCATTATTAATCAATCCATCTATTTTTCCATACCTACTGATCACGGTTTCTACCACGTGTTTGCTTGCCTCTGGATCGGTTAATTCGGCAGTAACGAAATCAATTTGTTGTCCTAAAGCTTTAATTTCGTTCACTAATTTCAAATTATCGCTTTCATTTCTACCAATTATAATAGGTAAAGCTCCTTCAGCAGCCAAAACTTTAGCAATAGCAGCTCCAATTCCTTTAGCAGCACCAGTAACAATAATTATTTTATGAGTTAGATTTAAGTTCATTTCAGTTGATATTATAGAATTTTACAGCATTATCGGTAAAAATTGCTTGCTGTTGTGCTACTGTAAAGTCTTTTGTATATTTTTTTAATAGGTTAATCCAGTGTGTATAGTTGGAAGCTAATAATAGCACAGGCCAATCGCTTCCAAATAGAATTCGGTCTGGCCCAAACCTTTCAAAAATTACATCTAGACAGTTAAATATTGTTTTTTCATCCCAATTTGCCCAATCACATTCAGTTAAAAGTCCTGATAATTTACAACATACGTTTTTTTGTTGCGCAATGATGCGGATATTTCTTGCCCAATCCTTGATTTCTTTATTTTTAAGATCTGGTTTAGCGCAATGATCGATTATAAAGGGTTGATCTTCTACCTTGTTTAAAAATTCAATTACTTCTGGTAACTGATGGTGTTTAATCAAGATATCGTAGGTGTAATGGTATTGTTTTAAACTCTTAATTCCGTCAATAAAATCTTGTTGTAAAAGAAAACCTGTTGGTTCTGCTTGCACAACATGACGCCAGCCTTTAATTATGGGTTGTTTCGCATATGTTGTTAGCTGTTCAGTCAAGTTTGGGCTTTTTAAATCTATCCAGCCTACAATTCCCTTAATAAAAGAATTGTGTTGTGCTAATGAAAGTAAAAAATCAGTTTCTGTTATAGATTGATCTGCTTGAACTGCTATGCAACCTTGTATTTGGTTAGCTTTTAATTCTTTAATAAGGTCGCTAGGTAAATAATCCTGACGCAAAATTGCCATTTCATCATTTATCCAGGAATCTCTTATCGGATCAAATTGCCAGAAATGCACATGGGTATCAATCATTATAAACTGAAAATTTTATCCATCAAAATCCACTTTTCACCTGGTTTTGCAAATGGTAATGCTTGTTGATATTTCCACATTAAGGTTTCCCATTCTTGTACTTTTGGATTTGCTAAATCAGCTGCGTTCTTTTGTTCAAAACTAAATGTATCATTTACTTCCATAATCATAAATAACCGATTACCAGTACGATAAATATCTAATAATTCAATTCCAGAATCTGTAATGCTCTTTATAATTTCTGGCCAAACTGCAGCATGGTATTCCTCGTACTTAGCAATTAATGCTTCATCATCAACAAGATCTAAGGCAAAACAATATCTTTTCATACGGTGTATGCTTTGGCAGTTTGTTTACTTGTCCCTAAACCATCAATACCTAATTCGACAACGTCTCCAGGTTTAAGGTACCAAGGTTCTGGTTTTTGACCTAAACCTACACCAGCAGGGGTTCCCGTCGTAATTACATCTCCAGGTAATAAAGTCATAAACTGACTAATGTAATGTACAATAAAAGGAACGTTAAAAATTAAGTTAGCGGTTGTCCCGTCTTGTAATTTCTTACCATTTACAGTTAACCATAAATTTAATTGATGTACATCAGCTATTTCGTCTTTTGTAGCAATATATGGACCTAAAGGCGCAAAAGTATCACAACCCTTACCTTTTGCCCATTGCCCATTACGCTCTAATTGATATTCTCTTTCGCTATAATCATTGTGTAAGCAATAACCTGCTATATAATCATATGCATCTGCTTCTTCCACATAACTTGCTTTTTTTCCAATTATAATTGCTAGTTCTACTTCCCAATCTGTTTTTTTACTTCCTTTCGGGATAATTAAATCATCGTTTGGACCAACAATGGCGGTTGTAGATTTAAAAAATAAAATAGGTTCTGTTGGTATTGGCGCATTGGTTTCTTTAGCATGATCTAAATAATTTAAACCCACACAAAGCAATTTGGATGGCCTAGCTAGTGGAGAACCTAAACGTACATTAGAATCTACTTTTTTAAGGTTTGCTCCTGATATTTCTTTTTCCAGTTTTTCAATTCCTCCCTCACTAAAAAAATCCTCATTATAATCTGTTACTAAATCTGATACATCAAAGTATTCATTATTAATGATTACACCTGGTTTTTCTTTCCCTATTTCTCCAAATCTGATTAATTTCATGTTCTTTTTATTCTATTTATAAGCCCTGAGGTATTTTATGTGTTTTTATTTTAATTATTCAATGTTGTAAAACCGCCATCAATAGCGTAATCTAAGCCTGTAATAAAGGAAGCTTCGTCGCTACATAGATACAACGCTAAGTAACCAATTTCTTCTGGTTTTGCCATACGGCCAATGGGTTGCGATTTAGATAATCTATCGAACATTTCTTCTTTATTATCTGCGTAGTTTTTATCTAGGAAACCATCTACAAATGGTGTATGCACCCGAGCTGGAGAGATAGAATTGCATCTAATGTTTTCTGTAAGATAATCTTTAGCGACGCTCATGGTCATTGCTTTTACCGCTCCTTTAGCTGTGCTGTAGGCAAAACGGTCAGCTAAACCAACTAATGCGGCTATCGATGCCATATTTAAAATTACTCCGCCTCCACTTTTTCGAAGCTGTGGAATAGCAGCACGAATACAATTGTAAACGCCTTTTACATTTACATTCATTACTTTATCAAAATCTTCTTCTGCTGTAGTATCCGCTTTGCCGATATGTGCAATTCCTGCATTATTTACTAAAACATGAATAGCGCCTATTTTCTCGAAAACAGCAACCGTTTCTGATTGAATAGCCACGTTACAACTATGAGCAAAAGCTGTATTTCCAGCAGCTTGTATTTCTGCTACTGTTTTTTCTGCATTTTCTGCGCTGAGTTCTAAAATATGTACTTCTGCTCCATTCTGAGCTAACGCAAGTGTAATAGCTTTCCCAATTCCACTACCACCACCTGTAATTACTGCTTTTTTATGTTGAAATGAAAACATGTATTAAATTTATTGTTTTTATTAATTTTAAAGACTAACCCCTCTTTTCCAAGGAATGAAATCATCCTGATTTAACTGTACTGCTTTAGGAATTTCTTCACCGCTGGCAACCCTAATACAATAATTAAGAATATCGGCACCCATTTCTGCAATGGTTTTATCTCCTGAAATTATAGCACCAGCATCGATATCGATAATATCTTTCATTCGTTGCGCTAAACCTGTATTAGTAGCCACTTTAATGGTCGGACAAATGGGGTTCCCTGTTGGTGTACCTAAACCTGTGGTAAATAAAATCAACGTTGCTCCTGCAGCTGCTTTTCCCGTTGTTGCTTCTACATCATTACCTGGCGTACACACTAGATTTAATCCAGCCTTAATAGCAGGCTCCGTATAATCTAAAACATCAGTTACTGGTGATGAGCCAGCTTTACGAGCCGCACCTGCAGATTTTATCGCGTCTGTAATTAAACCATCTTTTATATTTCCTGGAGATGGATTCATATGAAAACCTGAACCAACTTGATGCGCCAATGCATTATACTCTGTCATTAAACGAATAAACTTACGAGCAGATTCTTCATTCTCACAACGGTCTATCATTTCTTGTTCTACTCCACACAACTCTGGAAACTCTGCTAATAATACTTTACCACCAAGTGCGACTAATAAATCTGCACAATAACCAACTGCTGGATTTGCAGAAATACCACTAAAACCATCGCTACCACCGCATTTTACACCTAAACAAAGCTTACTTAGGGGTGCTGGTTTTCGTTCTATTTTATTGATATCAATTAATCCTTTAAAGGTTTCTTGTATGGCATCTTTAATTAGTTGTTCTTCACTTTTTGCACCCTGCTGTTCAAAAACTAACAAAGGTTTATCGAATGAAGGATTGCGTTTTTTCAGTTCGGCAGTAAAATCACTTACTTGTAAATGCTGACAACCTAAGCTTAAAACTGTAACTCCAGCAACATTAGGATGATCGGCATAAGCAGCTAATAGTTTGCTCAAAGTTTCGGCATCTTGTCTAGTACCACCGCATCCACCACTATGATTTAGAAACTTAATCCCGTCTACATTGCTAAACAAACGATTGCGTGTGTTTTCATGACTAGGAAGCAACAATTCCTCATCAATATTAGCCCCATTTTGATAGGCTTTAATTAATTGCTGAGTATACGATTTATACTTATCGCCAACGGCATAACCAAGTTCTGCATACAGTGCTTCTTTAATCATATCCAAGTTTCTATTTTCACAAAAAACTGTTGGAATAAATAACCAATAATTAGCTGTACCTACTTCTCCGTTACTACGGTGGTAACCTAAAAAACTTCGGTTGGAGAACTGATCAACATCTGGTGCATGCCAATCGTAATTTGCATTTCTATAGGCAAAAGGTTCGGCTGCATGATGTGTATTTGCAGTACTCATTCGGCTTCCTTTTAAAACCTCATTTTGCGTTTTGCCTACTAGTACACCATACATGATAACTTCTTCTCCTGGTTTCATTGTTTGCATAAAAAATTTATGCTTGGCAGGAATATCTTCTTGAAGGATAAAATCTTCTTCTTCGAAATGAATTACATCGCCTTTGGCTAAATCGTTTAATGCGACTAAAACATTATCGTTTTTATGAATTTTTAATACTCGGTGTTTCATTTTATTAATTAACTGAAGATTTTGGTAATCCGTTTTTCTCTGAATTTCTATTATTTATACCAAAGATCAGTATAACGATAAAACAAATTAGGGGCACTAAATAACCGTATTGAATATTTTGGGTGGCATCTGAAATTAAACCTAAGATTGGCGGTAAAGCTGCACCACCAACAATTGCCATTACAATTAAGGATGAACCTATTTTAGTATTATGACCTAAGCCTTCTATTCCGATTGAAAAAATGGTTGGGAACATAATGCTCATGAAAAATGCAATGCCAATTAACATATAAACCACTATTATTCCAGAAGCGAAAATAGCAATAGCCGTTAAAACTGAACAGATGATAGCATATATGATAAGTAATTTTCTTGGATTGATGTAACGCATTAAGAATGTACCAAAAAAACGTCCTAACATAAAGGCTAAACCAAATATTCCTAAATAAGTTGTCGACATGGTTTCACTTAAACCAGCAGCATGTGTGCTCATTTTGATAAAGAAACTACCCACACAAACTTGGGCACCCACATAAAAGAATTGGGCTAGTATTCCCCATCTTAATTTAATCGATTTAAATGCTCCAGAAAAACTTGCAACGCCACTTTCTCCTTCTTCCTCATGTTTGATATCAGGTAATTTAGTAAAGAAAAATATAACAGCTACAATAAATATGATAATACCCAATATTAAATAAGGCCCTTTAACACTCGCTGCTTCATTACTTAAATACGCATTTAATTGCTCTGGGGACATAGCTTGCTGTTGTGCTGCAGTTAATTCCTTTCCAGAAAGTATCATTTTACCAATATAGTTTGGTGCAACAAAAGCCGCCAGTCCATTAAAAGATTGAGAAAAATTTATACGCTGAGTAGCTGTTTCTGGTGGCCCTAAAATAGTTACGTATGGATTTGCAGCTGTTTCTAAGAACGTTAAACCACAGGCGATGATAAATAGAGCGCCTAAAAAGAATACATATTGTAAGGTATTTGCCGCGGGTACAAAAAGAATTGAACCAGTTCCAAAAAGTAGCAGCCCTATTAGTATACCAGATTTGTAACCATATTTACGCATGATAAACCCTGCAGGTAACGCCATTACGAAATAAGCAATAAAGACAGATGAATCTACTAACGAAGATTCTAAATCATTTAATAGAAAAGCTTTGCGTAAATGTGGAATTAAAATTGGATCGAGGTTGTGTACAAAGCCCCAAAAGAAAAATAAGCTGGTTACTAAAATGAGCGGGAAAAGGTATTTGTTGCCCTTGGTTTGGTTCATAATTTAGATTTAGTTTGGTTTGATTTTGCCAAAAGAAATTTCAATAACTAAAATATCCTCCGCTACACAAATAAAAGCATTACAAAAAGCACATCATTCAAACATATTGTCTAAATAGTAAGCGATATTGGATACCTAAGCTTAAATTAATTAAAAAATTGATAATTAAATTAAATTTTAAGAAATAGATTAGTCCCATCACTCCTAATGCAATACTAACTATAGCTACGATTCTACTTAATAAAAATAAGAGAAAGTAGATGAAACAGGCTATTTAACTAAGTTATTACATTATTTTTGATCTAAAAAAGTACTATTATTTACCATTTAAAATTGCGAATTGTAATTAATCCACTTATAAATCAGTAATCTACGTATTCAGTTAAAAAAAACCTTGCATTAAAAACAGGAGAAGCATATATTTGCACCACTTTAAAACAAACGCTTCGTCGTTTAATTCAAAGTAGATTCCGTAGCTCAGCTGGTAGAGCATTACACTTTTAATGTAGTGGTCCTGGGTTCGAATCCCAGCGGGATCACACCAAAGACTATCAAAATTTATAAAACCCTGCAATCTCACGATTAGCAGGGTTTTTGCTTTTTGCGAAATGTTAAATTATATGATTTTACAAAACTTGGTGAATAATTAGTGGGCATACGAAAGTTATGATAAAACCTTTAGGCTTTTACAAAATTTTGTGATTACTCCTTGCAATTGTGATTTGAATCAAATGGGCTAAGGCTCCCCTCTTCGTTACTTTGTGGCAATAAAAACATAAAGCAATGAATAAACAAAATCATTTTAAAGAGAATCGTGAACAGCTTATGGTACTGTCTATTCTCATCACTTATCTTGTCCCTACATCGGCAACAAACAACAAGTATGCCGTTTGGGAAGAAACTGTGCCACCATCTGCAGGCCCGCCACCGCATAGCCATACAGACGAAGAAGTTTTCTATGTATTGGAAGGCGAATTTGAATTTATGCTGAATGGTTCGTTAATCCCTGCTGTGCCAGGAAGTGTGATCCATGTGCCTTCAAACAATGTGCACAACTATAGAAACACTGGTCAAAAAACTGGTAAACTATTGGTAATGGCTATGCCCGGGCTATTGGTAGACTATTTTCGCGCCATAGGACAACCAGTTCAATTTGCTCATGATATTCCTGCGTTGAATATTGCACCTGATTTTACAAAAATCGATGCCGAGAAAGCGATTGCCCTTGCCTCTGAATACGGGGTGACTTTTCATTTGTAATTTCGTTAAATTAGGCGAGCAATTTTAAAACCGTGGTTACTATAGAAAAATTTAGAAATCAAGCAGGTGATGTATATGCAACACTGGCTTACAAACCTAGCAAAAACTACCTACTGATGCGATGGATAGGCTACTGTTCAGAAGAAGATGTAAAACGGGCGTCCATAGGAATGATGAACTGGCAAAAAAATGAAGGCCAATCCAAAAAATGTCGCTTTCATGTTCACGATACTAAAGAGATACAGGGCGCTTGGATCGGAGTAGTTGATTGGATTAGGGATGAAATGTGGCCTTTCTGTTACCAGTGTGGGCTAAGGTATAACATCAGCATTACATCGCCTGATTTGTTTTCTAAAATGTCTTCACTAGCCCTTAAAAATCAAAACTCACGACAAGTTACAACTGTGCTTTTTGAAACACTCGTTGCTGCAGAAAGCTGGCTAATAGAGAAATACAAGTCTCTTTAATTTTTACATCTTGAAATCTTGATATTCGAAAATTGCTGTCCTTCAGTGAATTATTTATAAAATAGTTGCAGGCTTTATAATATTTCTACCAAATTTGGGATATTTGCCTTGCAATGAGAGTATTATTTAATATCGAGCGGCTCATCAAACCGTCGACAGCAGAAATAAATGCGTTAAAATCGATTACAAGTGTCAGGTTTCTAAAAAAAAATGAACATTTTTTATTTGAAGGCGATCTTTGTCAATCGATCGCTTTCATTGAAAAAGGTAGTATTCGTTATTATTATCAAATGGAAGATCGTCAGATTTGTAAAGATTTTCTGCTAGAAAATGGATTGGTTTGTTCTTTCAGTAGTCTTTTTTCGAATGAGCCCTCCACCATTTACATTCAGGCAATGGAAGAAACCGAGCTCATCGAAATGCCTTATGAAGCTATGCAGACATTATGTGAAGACTATCCTATATGGAATAAATTGGCACAAATCATCATTCAGGAGCAAATTATTCGTGCTGAAAAACGCGAAAGTGCTTTTTTGAAAGATTCACCTGAAAAGCGTTTCTTTTCTTTAATTGAAGAACATCCAACCATTTTTAAGCGAGTACCGCTACAATATATTGCAAGCTACCTTGGCATGACTCGCGAAACCCTAAGCCGTTATCGTCGTAAACTCCACCAATAGCCACATAATTTTTGTGATTTGAATCAAATAGAGTAAAACAGCGCATCCTTATTTTTGTGTGATACAATTAAACACATAGAGAAAGAAATGCACCGTATTATCTTATAAGCTATTTGTTTTACTGCTTTGTTTTTCTACCATGTTAAATTTTCAAAAAGCAATGCAACGATAGCAATAAAAAATACGTCATGAGATATGGGCAAGCCATGTCCTTAAGTTTTAAATAATAATTATAAAAATGAAAAAACACATTACGTTAGCGCTATGCGCAATCTTGTTAATAGGTGCCTGTAAAAAGGAAGAAAACATCCTAAAGGACCCTGAAAATCCCTTAATTCCTATACAAGAAAACAACTCACCAGTTAATGGAACAAGGGTAGTAAAAAATAGTATCGTTTACACGCAGATTGATCAGGAATTAGCTTACAACAAATTTATTACTATCGATGCCGATAATAACGGCAAAAATGATTTCTACTTCACTACCGTGCTTGTCGGAAAGGATAATCTGTCTCATTTATTTTTTCAGGCAAGTCCTGTATCTACAAGCGGAGCCAAACTAATGCTAAACAATAGCCAAGAACTAGTTATTGGTATGTGGGGCAAAGCGATTGATGCCGGCACCCAAATCAATGCCACTACTGCATTCAATACCATTTGGAGCAACTTTATGATAAAAGGGATGTTACTCGATATCATTGAGAATCCAGCACAAACCAAAACTTATGATGGTCCATGGTTGGCCAAAATTGATAAATATCTCGCTATGCAAATCATCATCGGTGGTAAGGTTCATTATGGTTGGATCCATCTTAGCCATATTGCAAACGAAGCCAAAATGCGTATCGTTAGTTTCGCCTACAATGATGTAGCTAATGAACCAATTGCAGCAGGGCAAACACAATAAAAAGCCTGTAGCGTGTTCAAGCGATTAAATTGGGCAAAAAATGCATTTGTTGTACCGTGTCCAAACTCAGCATGAGTTAACAGATGTAAAACCCGGGTTAAAAAGCCCGGGTTTTTACAAAACATCCGAAATGTTAAACGTTTTTAAGCATATTTTATAATTCTTCTATTAATATCTAGTAGCAGATGACATTGCCAATATTTTTATATTTAGAATTCACAACGCTTAGAAATAACAGAAATTTAATTGTCTCTCCTTTATAGTGTAAAAATTCCAGCTTAGAGAAATTTCATGGGTTGAACCAGCATAACCCGCTAATTTACTCATGCTAAAATCATAAGAATAACCCAATCTTAAACGTTGACTAATAAATATTTCACTCATGCCAATAAGGGCGTTGTTGTTGTTTACCTCACCTTGTAAAGCGGGTTTATTATAAAGTTTGATACCAGTTCTGTAACCAGCTCCCAACCAAACCACTTGCTTAAACAAGAAAAAGGCATTTATATCTAACACTGTTGGTCCCTTAATATCATCTTTAATTAAAAAGAAAGGCTTAAAGTCTATCACATATTCTTCTATTGGAATTAATAAGCCACCTGTTAAGTAATAATGAGGTCTTGGTGTTGGAAAGTTATAATCTAAAGTTTTTTTGTCCAATATATATTTACCTATCAAATTGTTGACTGATGCACCAATATACATTTTGGGCGTAGAGAAAAACATGCCCGCATGTATATCTGGAAGAATTTGTTTTGCCGTACCAATTGGAATATAATTATCGTTCAAATCTTTAGGAATTAACATATCGCCATTTAAACTCGATTGCATAACGCCAATTCCTAAACCAAATGCCAGCTTTGAAGTTCCTTCTTCATTAATTGGCAAACGGTAAGCATAGTTGGCAAAAGCTGATATGTTTTTCTGTGCACCTAATTGTTCTGCACTCATTGTTAGCGATAAACCAACACGTTCGTTGGGCATTATGGCATCTACAGCCAAAGAAAAGCTTTTAGGCGCACCTTCAATGCCAGTCCATTGGTTTCTGTATGTTGCATTTATATTTACGCGTTCCCGATATCCAGCATAGGCCGGATTAATATATATACCATTGAAAATATATTGGCTATACTGCGCATCCTGCTGGGCAAAGGATGGGCCAGCTACACACAACAACAAAATAAATTTAGTTAATTTCCACATTTTAATCTTTTATCAATGTAATCCAACCTGTAGTGCTTCTTTCACTTCCATCCTTTTCCTTGATCTTCAATAAATAGTAATAAGTACCCTCGTTAAGACCATTTCCATTCCAATCATTTTTGTAAGAACCATTGCTCCTATACACCTCATTACCCCATCTGTTAAAAATAGACAGGGTATTATTCGGATGAAGTTCCAGTCCGTCTATTTTAAAAACATCATTTTTGCCATCACCATTGGGTGTAATTACATTGGGCACCACCACGTCACCAATAATCTCTTTTACATCTGTAGACACATTGTTCGCCAAATTTGGATCTGGCTCAACCGCCGTTACATTGGCGGTATTTACTACTCTTCCGGCTTTAAATGCCGTAGTTTTTAGCGATAAAACCATTTTTTGATTATTTGCTAGGACACGAATTTTCCATGTAATCACTTGATCAACAACCGTAACGTTACCAATGTGTTCGCCTGTAATGCCTATATATTTTAAGTTACTTGGCAATTTATCTATCACTTCTATCCCAGTTGCATCGATATTTCCATTGTTCTGTACTGAAATTTGATATTCAAAGGCTTCACCTGGCCCCACATATCGTCTTTCTGAAATTTTATGGACTTCTAGGTCCGCATATTCTAGTATTAACAAAAAACCATCCGACAGATCTGACTTACACCCTGTTGTACTTATTGAAACAACTTGGTATAAGCCTGCCACGCTTGCGGTATATGCTGATCCAGTAGCATTGGCTATAGGCTTCCCATCTCGATACCATTGGTACGAGTAGAGCCCAGCTTGATCTTTTATAGCAAATTTGATCGAAGAACCCAAACGAATCCTAATAACAGTAGGATTTGCTTGTGCAAATGTCCAATTGGCCAGCAGAAAAAAGAACGCCAGTAATATGTACCGTTTTACGTTCAACCTAGTGGTTTATAAAAATCAATGCTATTGGATAACGATTGTAGGCTTAACAGGTTTTGGCGTTACGGTTACGGTTTGTGTTGCAGTAGCTGATACTTCACACCCTTTATTATCACCTGATTTTAGCACGCCTGTATTCGCAGCTGTTGTTATATATTTTACAGTGGCATTGAACACATAAGAGCCTGCGCCAGTTGTATTAAGGGTAAATTTGTTTACAGCTGTTTTTGAAGCATCATCTGAACCAATTCCAGAGAGTGGACTCACTGCAGTTCCATTTTTTGTTGCAGACCAAACATATTGATACTCAATGCCGTCAGGTAATGCTTGACCGGGTGTAGTAGTAGCGGTAATTATTGAACTTAAAAGTGTATTATCACCACAATAAGAAGCATTATTTGCTGTTAGTGCGAGAGTTTTGCTGGGTAGCTGGTAAACCTGAAAAGGGTCTGACAGATCTCCCCAACATCCGGCAGCAGACTCTATTTTACTAGTATAATTATGTACACCATTCGAAAGATTGTTTGGTGTAACATAGTCGGTTTCGTTGGCTGTTCCAGTAAAGGTTTTAACGCCTACCTGAACACCCTCCAAATACCAATAAACCTTATCTCCGTTTGATAGGCCACTCTCTTCTGGTGTATGCAAGGTCGCTGTTCCGCCATCGCATAAATAAACTGGATAGTAAGTTTGTGCTTTACTCTTTACACTTACGCTCAAGATGATGATAAATGTAGCTAAGATTGATTTGATAAATGTAGTCTTCATTGTTTTTGGTGATGTATTTATTAATTGTTTAATTGAATATGTGCTTTTGTTGGTAAGGCATTAGATCTAATAATCACATTGGTCTGTGTTCTTTTGGTGTTCAATGTTTTGATGTAGAATGTTTGTATGCCAGAAGATGACAGACTGCCACTTACTGTTCTGTTTCCTGCTGCATCTAGTGCGCTTAATGCTGTTGGAAGCGTTGAGTTTTCAAATTGTGTTCCATCGGGAGATAAAGGATAACTAACAGCAGTAATATTACTTCCCTCGCATACTTCCTGTCCATTAACTGTATTATATTTAATATTGTTGCATAAGCCTACACCTGGTGGAGCTCCGTTTAAACACTCTTCATCTGCATCTACAGGCCCTGCAGCATTGTTGCCTGTCGCGTCTGGGTCACTTAAATCGGCTGGCCTTAATATGCTCGCCTTGGTGTTGCTAAAAAGTTGATTATAACTTCCTGTAAAGGTTGCAACGATAACGATGTCTATCGTACCTTGATTGGGTAGATCAAGTGAAGCCGTATAACTTTGTGCACCAGTAATGGCGTTGCTTAAACTTACACCCGCACTTTGGTTAGCTGTTGTTACTGAACTAATGGTTAATCCCGTTGGCAATACAATAGCTAAGTGAGACCCATTTGCCGCTGAAGGACCATCATTCTGTACCTTAACTGTATAAGTAATTGTATGGTCTGAAAAGTATTTGGATAAATCTGGACTAATCGATTCTATCTTTAAATCTGCTTGGAAAATTTCAATATCGACTAATGTAGTTGTTTTACCACTTTCGATATAAGTCCAGGTGTCCATCGAACGCTCATCACCAAATTGATTGTTTGTGCTATAAGCACCAAACTTATGTCCATTAGCGTTACTGTTTTGGCCAGTTAAATTGGTTACCGGGTTAGAACTATTACTTCCGGCTACACCCGCATTGCTAATATTAACATCGTCCCAATAAACCACATCGCTATATTCTGATGGATTGGTGTTTAAAGGATTTACGGAATAACTAGTATTGTTCTCTATCAGTTCGATAATAATCCCCTGTGGATTGATTTCCATATCTATGTAGGGAAAGTGTACTTCTGCCGATCTTAAAAAAGTTTGTACCAATGGTGTAATTGGCCCTGGGGGCACAAAATTTCCATTGGCGTCTTTAACATCCCATAATATTTCGTTATAACCCGAAACAGCAGAACCAATAATGACACGATCTGCATTATTGGCCATTGGAATAGTAATTTGGTAACTACCGGATGAGGAAGCTGTAAAAGATATTTTGGCTCCTTTATAGCTAATCTTACCTTCTGTACCTTCGACCCCTGTAAATTTCAGGTCTGTGATGATGGGTAAGACAGCATTTTTTTTTAGCCAAGTCGTTTGATTTGCCGCAGTTACAAATGCTGTCCCTGTTGCTGGTAGGTCAGCATTTGGCTTGTTATAGAAAATTTTATGTGTTTTGTTCAACGCATCATCTAGTGTTCTTGGGTCATGAAGGCCAGAAAGTGCGGCTGTTGTAGAAGCATTTAAACTTTTGTAAGTAGGCACCCCATTTACGGCAAAACCATTGTTATTAGAGAAAAAAGTGAAGGCCCAACCATTGTTACCATTGGTTTTTACCCGATAGGCCCTGCCATCTTCGGTAAGGATGTAATTAGTTACTTGAAATCCTTTTGAACTGCTAGTAAAGTTATTATTTATGCCAAGGTTTAATACATTGGTATAAACACGACCACTGAGCCAAGCTGTGTTTGAAGTGTTTCGTACCGAAACATCCCAAGCGGCTATATAATTTGCACTGTTGCCTGTTGCTTGAGTCCAATTTGCATTAGCAGCAATATCAGGCGCAGTAATGTCATTGCTATTACCAGTGCCTACTGGGTCCTGAAATTCTACTTTCCAAACCGCTTCACTTGTGTCTGAAACACCAATACTGATAGGTGTGT
>NZ_JBAZRL010000046.1:0-26888 GCF_041662865.1 Pedobacter sp. | reverse complement strand
AGCATATTATGAGAATTATACCCTTTATGAGGTCGGTTCTATATTGTTTTCTGTAAAAACAACTAATTCAAACGGAGTCATACATAATGAAGCCCGAGAAACGACAGATACCATCTATAAGTATTTTATTGTTGAAAAGAACAAAAATATTGGTCTTGTATATGATTCTCTAAAAGTGGGTAATAAAAAACAGTTTAAACTAGATTCATTAAAAATTGATTTAGGAATCAATGTCGAGAATATGGAGATTTACGGGGTTCCTTTAGGTATTCCCAGTAAAACAAGAATAAATGCGAAAACTAAGAAAATAGAATTTGAAGAATATCACAGTAAGAAGCTGAAAAATGATGCTGACACTATCTTTAGATTTTATGATGATAAGTTGAAAAAATTTGATTTTTCATTCTCACCTGCATTGGATAAAGAAAAGGGAAATAAATTAATCAAATCGCATTTTGTATATCTTCAGGAAAAAAAGACAGCATCAAAATCGCCATATATAACAAGAATTGATTTTGTTGATTATATAGAAGAAATAAAAGTCAATTACTCTAATGATTTGATTAATCTGTTTGAGCAATTTAAAAAAGATAGTCATACATTAGACTTAAAATAATATTTACTGGGTATTAATTATTGTTAATATAAAAAATCTTTTTTACGAACTTATTATATTTATAGGCACTACCCTTGTTATTTGTTGGGGCAGAATGTTAAACTAACGCAATTGTGAATTTGTGGATAAATTTCTATCGAATTAAAACCAAATAGTTGCTAGCTTGTTCTATCAAAAAATAGGATTAATTACTGATAAAAAAGTCCTGTGAACGGGGGATCCGTGAAGGGCAGGCACACCATAAATAAATCAATTTTATAACAGTTTTATTAAGGCTTTTCGAGTAAATCGGGAAGCCTTTTTTATGCCCAACCTGTACAGAGCAGTAAACAAACATTGCACAGGTTATGCCTTAAGCCTTCCTTCGTATTAAGGTTTTATTAACACCACAATTAATCCGCGTCAAGTCCGCATTATCATGTAGTAATGCGGACTTGACGCGGACTCTATGCGGACTTAATACGAACATGACCTAAACTAAACCTGAGTTATTCACATAGATAATACTAACACAATCGTCTTTGGAAGAAGGATCTTCCCCCAACTTTGGCAATCTCCCACATGCTAAAAACAATAACAATTAGGAGATTGCTTCGTACCTCGCAAAGACGACTGCCCTACAATTCCTCCCAAACCACAACCCATTCCAAAGAACGTCATACGGCCTTGTAGCATCCCAAAGGAGAAAGCAATCCAAACTTGTGAAGACACGTTCAAAAACCAGTATCCAAAACAGAATGCAGTTCCGATATTTCATCGGGACCTTATTCTGTTGCTCTTAAAGTTTTGATAGCTTAATCCGAGCTACCTCCCTTTTCCTGATTGTTTAATTAAATATAAAGATATGAGCCTTGATTTTATTCATAAGCGTTTATGTTTTTATCGGTATTCATGCTCTCGCAAGCTCGGGATGTTTCTTTTCTATCAAGAGAAAAGAAAGAGCCATAGCGGCGGCGAGCTAAAAAAACAAAATGATCGCTTTCCCGAAAATCGGGATAAGCCATGCTTCGCAAAGATGCGACTATAAGAAAAACCTCAAATTTGTTTTTCGCCTTAATTTAAGGTAAATTACACCCTATATTTACCATATAAACATTGGATTTCAAAGATTTTAATTTCAACCCTGAACTTTTAGAGGGTTTAATGGCAATGGGTTTTAAAAACGCAACGCCTATACAGCAACAAGCCATTCCGCTTATTTTAGCTAAAAAAGATTTAATTGCATGCGCACAAACTGGTACCGGTAAAACGGGTGCTTTTTTATTGCCAATAATGAATTTGCTAACTCAAAAACACGAACGTCATAACGAAGTGCTTATTCTAACACCTACAAGAGAATTAGCGCAGCAGATTGATTTGCAAGTCGAAGCACTTTCATATTTTACTAATATTAGTTCCCTAACCGTATATGGTGGTGGCGATGGTATTGCTTACGAACAACAAAAGCGTTCTATGCGTGAAGGTGTTGATATTATTATTGCAACACCAGGCAGATTAATTTCTCATTTATCATCTGGTTTGTTAAAGATGGATAAACTAGAATATTTGGTATTAGACGAGGCCGATAGAATGCTAGACATGGGTTTTTACGATGACATTATGAAAATTGTGGGTTACTTACCACAAAATCGCCAAACGGTAATGTTTTCGGCTACCATGCCTCCAAAAATTAGAAAACTAGCAGCTACTTTATTAAAAGAACCTGAACAAATAAGCTTAGCCATTTCAAAACCTGCTGAAGGCATCAATCAACAAGTTTATTTTGTTTTTGATGATCAGAAAGTTCCTTTACTTACTGAAATGTTAAAATCGGCTACGTACAAACGAATTATTGTTTTTGCGGGACGAAAAGAGAAAGTAAAAGAACTCGGTAAAGTTTTTAAAAAAATAGGATTAAAGGCAGCAGCTTTTCATAGCGATTTAGAGCAAAAAGATCGCGAAGCAATTATGCTTGATTTTAAAAATAGCAAACTAGATGTGTTAATTGGGACCGATGTTTTAAGTCGTGGTATTGATGTGACAGGCATTGATTTGGTGATTAACTACGATGCGCCACAAGATCCAGAAGATTATATTCACAGAATTGGGCGGACAGCAAGAGCGGAAACAACTGGAACTGCCATCACCTTAGTTAACAATAAAGACAAACGTAAATTAGCCAATATTGAGAAGTTAATTGAACGCCAAATTGATAGAATGCCTTTGCCAGAAAATTTAGGCGAAGCACCAAAAGATGAACCTGCAAGCACAAGTGATAAGCCATACGTTAAGAAAAAGAAGTTTTTTAAGAAGAAACCTAAGCCTAGCGTTTAGCTAAAGCTCGACCATTAAGGAATTAAGTCAAATTAAAAAACTTCAATTTCTTAATGGTAAATTAAGCTTACTTAACTTCGATGAAGTTGTTGAAATCAAAATTCTATTCAAATTCTTAAGTATTATTACTTAAGAATTTTCTTAAGTAGGTTAAAGATAATAGGTGGCGTAAAGTTTTTAACTGCACTTATTAGCTTTGGCATTATTATTTTCGGAGGGGCTATATCATTTGATTTCCCTTTTCTGCCTACAAACAAAGTGCTATGGCCATCATCATTTAATTCATTAGCGGGACGCCCATTGGTATAATAATATAAGGCAATTGATTTTCTGCTCCGATCTGGCGGACAGGTAAGCGGGTCAGGATGTCCATGATAAGAGAAATCTGTGGTAGAAAAAATTGCAACACGATTAAATATTGGCAATAGTTTTCTTTGAGCACTAACCATACTTTTATCCCAAAGTTCAAAAAATCCACCATAACTTTCTTCCCAATCCTTGTTCAAATAAACTAATAGATTTATTCTCCTATCTAAGTTTGTTGTTATGTGTTTGTTAAAATCTGCATGAATTTTCAAGTATCCGCCAGGTTTAATTTCATGATATCCGCCGCCATAGAAATAAGGATCTGGCAATAAAATCTCTTTTATCCCTGTTAGTTCTTGTAAAAATTCGAGGATTGGTTGAGAATTGAGGTAATGGCAAATCAATTTTGTGTACTCACCAAAATTTGCTTCGCCTTTTGCTCCTAACTTTTTTTCATTAAGATTATCAAAAACATTAACGTTACTTTTAGTCGAAAGGTCTGGAAATTCACCCAATACTTTTGACAAAATTTCTTCATCAAAAAAGTTATCTATTACAATGTTCGGAAATGGTTTTGCATTAGCATATTCTTCATGCTTTTCTTTTGCAAGCTTTCGCAGATCAGTAATATTTTTATTTAGGTAAACCATATTTGAGTAGTTGATACTCAAAAATAATATTATTTGTTAGTTTAAATTATTTTAATCAATTCTTTATTCACGATTTTTAGGAAAAAGATCTGGTAAGGCAGATAATAAAATTACTACCTTTAACTATGCAAAACCTACCACCTTTAGCCGAACGAATGCGCCCTCAGAATTTGGACGAATACGTTGGGCAGCAACATTTGGTGGGTACAGATGCAGTTTTACGCAAGGCGATAGAAAGCGGGCAATTACCATCCATTATTTTTTGGGGACCGCCTGGAGTTGGTAAAACCACCTTAGCTTATATTATTTCTCAAAGTTTAGATCGCCCGTTTTTTAACTTGAGCGCCATAAATTCTGGCGTTAAAGATATTAGAGATGTTATAGATAAAGCAGCTGCTTTAAAAGACAGTTTTTTAGGATTACCTATTTTATTTATAGATGAGATCCATCGTTTTAGCAAAAGTCAACAAGACAGTTTATTGGGCGCAGTAGAACGTGGTTTGGTTACTTTAATTGGTGCTACTACAGAAAACCCAAGTTTTGAAGTAATATCGGCTTTGCTATCGCGATGTCAGGTTTACATTTTACAAGCGTTAAGTGAAGATGAGTTAGTGAGCTTACTGCAAACCGCCCTAAAAAAAGATGTGATTTTAAAAGAGAAAAACATCAATATAAAAGAGCATGAAGCTTTAATACGTTTATCTGGCGGTGATGCTCGTAAATTATTAAACGTTTTAGAAATTGCGGTTAACGGAATTGGCGGTGATAAAATTGAATTAACTAATGAGAATGTCCTCGCCCATGCGCAACAAAACTTAGCCCTATACGATAAAGCTGGCGAACAACATTACGATATAATTTCAGCGTTTATTAAATCCATCCGTGGCAGCGACCCAAATGCTGCTGTATACTGGTTAGCCAGAATGATTGAAGGTGGCGAAGATCCATTATTTATTGCTCGTAGATTGTTAATCTTGTCATCTGAGGACATCGGCAATGCCAACCCTAATGCATTATTATTAGCAAATAATTGTTTTACGGCAGTAAATGTAATTGGTTTTCCCGAAGCTCGAATAATACTTTCACAATGCGTAACTTACTTGGCGTCAAGCGTTAAAAGCAATGCGAGTTATGAAGCTATAAATAAAGCACAGGCTTTGGTGAAACAAACTGGTAATTTGCCAGTCCCATTACATATTCGCAATGCGCCAACAAAGTTGATGAAGAACATTGGTTATGGAAAAGATTACCAATATTCGCATAGTTATGAAGGTAATTTCTCTCCACAAGAGTATATGCCTGAAGAATTGAGTGGAACAAAATTATATGATCCGGGTAAAAATCCAGCAGAAGAAAAACTGAGAGAGAAACTAAAACAGAATTGGAAAAACAAATACAATTATTAATATGCTATCAACTTTTTTAAACCACCAGTGGAAAGACTTTTGGCGCAGCCGAAATAAAGCTGGCAGTATTGCTGCAAATATTCTTCTTGGTTTTTTTATGCTCTACTTTTTAGTGGTAGCAATTGGTGTTGGCTTTTGGATGGCAATTATTATTGGAAAAGCTTTTCCAGGGCAAAATGAAATTACCGTTTTTAATGGCTTTATTTTATACTACTTCTTATTTGATCTTGCCGTTCGTACACAAATGCAAGAACTCCCAACGCTAAGCATTGTGCCTTATTTGCATCTTAATATACCTAAGAAAACAATTGTTAATTTCTTAAATATTAAGTCGTTGTTCTCATTCTTTAATCTATTACCACTATTTATTTTTATTCCTTTTAGTGTTATAAAAATTGGCTCAACATACGGCGCACTAACCTCATTCATGTATGTGTTATCCATTTTTTCACTTGTTATTTTTAATAATTACTTGGTTTTATATTTAAAGCGTAAATCCATTAATAGTTTTATTTATTTCATTTCTATTATAGGTTTAGTTGCTGCTTTAGCGGCTTTAGATTATTATAAAATCATCTCGGTGAGGAATGCATCGAATTTCATATTTGTGGCAATTACAAAATATCCTTTTTTAGCACTCGTTTTTACGTTAGCAGCAGGGCTGATATTTGTAATCAATTCTAAATATCTACGCTCAAATTTATATACTGAGGAATTAAGCACTAAAGATGATAAGAAAGTAAGCACGGATTATGCTTTCTTGAATCGTTTTGGAAGAGTAGGAGAATTAGCTGCATTAGAATTGAAATTAATTCTTCGCCACAAGCGCTCAAGAAGTTCTATTTTAATGGGTTTTGCCTTTTTAGCCTATGGTTTTATTTTCTATAAGGAAAAAATGATTGCTAATGATGATTTTGGTAAAATGCTTTTCGCTGCTGTATTCATGACCGGTATCTCCATTATATCTTACGGTCAGTTTATGTTTGCTTGGCAAAGCACTCATTTTGATGGGCTTTTAGTGAACAAAATCGATTTCAAAAACTTTATTAAAGCTAAATTCTTATTGTTTACCATCAGCTGTACTATTATTACTGTACTGGCTAGTTTTTATGGTTTTATGAGTTATAAATTACTCTTACTTCATTTAGCAGCCTATCTATATAACATCGGCTTTGCCACAGTAATTGTATTATATTTTGCTACATTAAACTACAAACGATTAGATATTACCAAAAGTGCTAGTTTTAATTGGCAAGGCGTAGGTGCCACACAGTGGATTTTAGGATTGCCCTTTATTTTAATTCCAATTCTAATTTATGTTCCTTTCGGAATAATGAATAAACCCTATTATGGGTTAGCCGCAATTGGATTATTTGGATTGATTACTCTTTTGATGCGCAATTTTTGGATTAATTTGCTCGTTAAAAAATTTGAAAAACAACGTTATAAAATAGCCGAAGGCTTTAGAGAATAAGATATGTTAACATTTAAAAACTTAAAGAAAACTTACGGCGGTAGAACCGTAGTAGACATCAATAATCTGAACATTCGTTCTGGTGAAACCATTGGTTTAGTTGGAAATAATGGCGCTGGTAAAACTACTCTCTTCAGAATGTTGCTAGATTTAATTAGACCTGATAGCGGTGAAATATTATCTAAAGATCAAAACGTTGCACAGAATGATCATTGGAAAGATTATACAGCTTCTTACCTAGATGAAGGGTTTTTAATTGATTATTTAACACCAGAAGAATACTTCACTTTTATAGGAAGTCTGCATAATTTAAGTGTGGCGCATGTTGCTGATTATTTAAAACAGTATGAAGAATTTTTTAATGGTGAGATTTTAAATCGCGGCAAGTACATTAGAGATTTTTCTAAAGGAAATCAAAATAAAATAGGGATTGCTGCAGCGCTGATGCAAAAACCAGAATTGCTAGTATTAGATGAGCCTTTTGCTAATTTAGACCCTACCACTCAAATTAGACTTAAAAGTTTACTAAAATCTTTAAAGAGCACACACCGCTTAACTACTTTAATTTCTAGTCACGATTTAAACCATGTAACTGATGTTTGTGATCGCATTATTTTGTTAGAAAAAGGGTTAATTATCAAAGATTTCCATACAGATGAGAATTCATTAAAAGAGTTGGAGGCCTATTTCTCAGAATAGAGATTGTAACAATTGTATAGTATTATGGTCAATTTGATGCCCAACTTGTGGCATCAAATTGACCATTTATTTTTATAGGCATTTGCAGAAATTACGTGATACTGTAAGTTAAAGTACAGTAATACAACAGATAAAATACTAATATATTTTAATTTGGGTGCTAAGCTTTAATTGGCATTACCTTTGAATACTTCATTTTATTAAATTAAAAAATAACTAAAATGATGACTTCAAAATTCAAAATAGCGACATTAAGTATTGCCTTATCAATAGGTGCAATGACTTTTCAAAGTTGTGACAGTTTAACTAACACACAAAAAGGTGCAGGTATTGGTGCTGCTGCCGGTGGTGTAATTGGTGGTATAATTGGTAAAAAAGCAGGTAATACTGCTGTTGGTGCTATAATTGGTGCTGCTGTTGGTGGTACTGCTGGTGGTTTTATTGGTAAACGTATGGATAAGCAAGCTGCTGAAATTCAGAATGCAATACCGAACGCTGAAGTTATTCGTGAGGGTGAAGGTATTATTGTAAAATTTGATAGTGGTATTTTATTCGACTTTGATAAGTTTGCTTTAAAAGAGGCTGCTAAACAAAATATTCAATCTTTAGCAAGTTCATTAAATCAATATCCAGGTACTGATATTAAAGTTATTGGTCATACTGATAGCCGTGGTACTGAACAATATAACATGGGTTTATCTGAAAAAAGAGCTGCTGCAGTTAAAGCTTATGCTGTTTCTCAAGGTGTACCATCATCTCGTTTAATTACAATTGGTAAAGGTTTTGCAGAACCAATTGCAGATAATGCAACTGAAGAAGGTAGAGCTGCTAACCGTAGAGTGGAGATTGTAATTGTTGCAAATGATCAATTGAAAAAAGAAGCTGCCACTCAAGGCAAATAAGTTAAAAATTTATATCTACCTATAAATATAAAACCCTGTTGTATTCAGTTACTTCAGGGTTTTTAATTTTACTTTCTTTCGAATTGTCATTCCGACTTTGGAGGAATCTCTTAGGAAGAAGAAAAAGTAGAACACATATTAAAATTCTTCGCTGCGCTCTGGATGACAAATAATTACTAAGAATAAATATCTTCGAAATACGTAATAGCAAGACTTTTAAGTAATAATTCTTGTTCCATTAAAGCATAAGACGGAATTGGTTTAATTAATTTCCAATGCGGCCACCCATCTTGATCTAATCCTTCTAGTTCATAGAAGCCCATTTCACTTAATAAACGGCAAGTAGCTATATGCATTAATTCTTCTTTTTGCCTTTTGCTGTATTTACCAGGACCTTTGCCCAATTCTTGTACCCCAATTAAAAATAAAATTACCTTTAAGTCGGGCGTATCCGAATCAAATTCCTTAGCAATTTTTTGTTGCAAGGTTTTCCATTTGGCATGTATTTCTGCTGGCTTCATGTTACAAATATACATTTATAGCAGCTTTATGACCTAGAGAATAACGCACATATACGTCAAATTTTTAGCTTTGTGTTATGAACAGTAAAATCAATACTGGCCTTTTGGCTTACGGCATGTCTGGCAAGGTATTTCATGCCCCATTTGTGAGTACACATCCCGGTTTCAACTTTGTTGCCGTAACTGAACGTAACCAAAAACAAGCTGTTAAAGATTACCCATCAGTTAAAAGTTACAACAGTGTTGAAGAATTATTAGCTGATGATTCTATTGAATTGGTCATCATTAATACTCCAAATTTTACACATTACGAGTACGCTAAACAGGCTCTACAAGCTGGGAAACACATTTTAGTAGAAAAGCCCTTTACTGCTACTAGTGCACAGGCCAAAGAATTATTTGCTTTAGCTAAAAGCATAGGCAAAAAGGCATTGGTTTATCAAAATCGTAGATATGATAGTGGATTTAATTCGGTAAAAAAAATTATAGAAAGTGGTAAGCTTGGCAAATTAGTAGAAGTTCATTTTCGTTATGATCGCTATAGAAACGAAATTAGTCCTAAGTTTTTTAAGGAAGAACCTTATCCTGCTAGTGGTTTATCATATGATCTTGGCCCGCACCTTTTAGATCAGGCGATTTGTTTATTTGGTAAACCTAATAGCTATCATAAAGTATTAACTAAGAATCGTGTTCACACAAAAGTGGATGATTATTTCGCAATACAATTAAGTTATCCTAATGATTTGAATGTGTTTTTAACCGCTAGTATGTTAGTTGCAGATATTCTATCTGCCTTTGTATTAAATGGAATGATGGGTTCATTTAGTAAGAATCATGCCGATGTACAGGAAGAACAGTTACTAAAAGGAATAAAACCTACTGATGAAAAATATGGAATAGAAAATGCAGCTGATGCAGGTAAACTTACTTTGGTTACCGAAACTGGCGGTAGAACAACTGAATTTATTCCTTCAGAAAAAGGAGACTACACTGGTTTGTTTGAAGCTGTTTATCAAAATATAGTTAATGATGTTCCTTATCCGATAACGGAAGATGATATTATTACACAATTAGAAATTTTAGAAGGATAATCAGTATAATTTATACTTTTGAGCACCAAATATAAATACATGACAGATTACCAAATCGGTTCGGGACAATTGTCTTTGGCCGTTATTGAAAATATAATTCAGGAGAAGAAAAGGATTAGTTTATCTGATTTAGCAATTGAACGCATTGAAAAATGCAGAAAATATTTAGATGATAAATTAAACAGAAATGAAGATCCGATTTACGGGATTAATACTGGATTTGGCTACTTACAACATGTAAAAATTGAAGCTGAAAATCTCACACAACTTCAGCATAATTTATTGTTATCTCACGCTTGTGGAACAGGGCAAGAAGTACCTAAGGAAATTGTAAAACTAATGCTTTTGTTGAAAATACAATCGCTAAGTTACGGTCATTCTGCAATTGCTTTAAGTACCGTACAACGTTTGGTAGATTTTTACAATCATGATATTTTACCAGTAATTTATACCCAAGGTTCATTAGGTGCTTCAGGAGATTTAGCTCCCCTAGCGCATTTAGCTTTGCCTTTAATTGGTGAAGGAGAAGTTTGGTATCAAGATGAAAAAATCAGCAGTGCTGAATTAAATAAAAAATTAAATTGGAAGGCACTTACCTTACAAAGTAAAGAAGGCTTAGCTTTAATTAATGGCACTCAATTTATGAGTGCTTATGGTACATTTTGTTTATTAAAAGCGCAAAAACTTTCAGCATGGGCTGATGCAATTGCAGCTATTTCTATTGATGCATTTGATTGTAGAATTGATCCTTTTTTAAATTTAAGTCATGTAATTAGGCCACATCAAGGGCAGATTGCAACCGCGGAAGCTATTAAAAATTGGCTAGAAGGAAGTGAATTAATAGCGAGAAAAGGCAAACAAACGCAAGACCCCTATTCTTTTCGTTGTGTGCCACAGGTTCATGGCGCAAGCAAGGATAGCATTAATTATATTCAATCGGTTTTCGAAACAGAAATGAATTCCGTAACGGATAATCCTAATGTTTTTCCAGATGAAGATTTAATTATTTCTGCAGGGAATTTCCATGGTCAGCCCTTGGCATTAACTTTAGATTTTTTGTGTTTGGCATTGGCCGAATTAGGTTCAATTTCGGAGCGCAGAACTTTTCAACTAATTTCTGGAACTCGAGGATTACCACCATTTTTGGTTAAGAATGCCGGATTAAATTCTGGTTTAATGATTACACAATATACTGCAGCATCTATTGCAAGTGAAAATAAACAACTGTGTACACCGGCATCTGTTGATAGCATTGTAAGTAGCAATGGTCAAGAAGATCATGTAAGCATGGGCGCAAATGCTGCAACGAAATGTATTCGAGTTGTAGAGAATTTAGAAAGAATTTTGGCTATAGAACTGTTAACAGCAAGCCAAGCACTAGAATTAAGATTACCAGAAAAATCATCGGTTAAAATTGAGGAATTGGTGAGTAAATATCGTGAACTTGTTTCTTTTAATGAGGCGGATAGATTTTTAGCAAATGATATTAAAGCGAGTATTGAATTTATAAGAACTGCCGTTATCTAAAATCGTCATTGCGAGCAAAGCGAAGCAATCTTAAAGCAATAGTCTTTAAACCAAAGCTGTAGGATTGCTTCGTGCCTCGCAATGACGAGTAGTTTACTTCTTATACATTTGGTTCAAATTAACCGCAGGCATTTGCACTGTTGTTTGATCAGAGAAAGAGCCTTTGCAATTATCAATCTTAATATTTTCCACTTTAACATCTGCTACATCGAAAGTGTTTATAGTTAGATTTTTAACTGCATAAGCTTTGCTTTTATCCTCATAACTGCTAATCTCTATATTGCTTTTGCCATGAGTTTCAATTGATAAACTCTCATATGAATTATTTTGAGTTTTGAAATCTGTACCATTCAGTTTTACAGTTAAAGATTTTATATCAACATTTGATAGATATAAGTCCTTTACCTCTTCCGTATTTATGGTTAAAGATTTCAATTCTAAATCGTTTTGCAAACTAATTGAGCCCGATTTCTTTACATTTAAAATTAAAGAATCCAATTTGGCATCTAAATACACACTGTTTGCATTTGAAACAATTACCTGCTTAATATTTGGAGCATAAACCCATATTGTAGTATAAGAATTGTTGTTTTTTGCTTGTTTATTTTTACTAAAAGCAATTTGCAATTGCCCATTTGCATCAACGTTAAAATTGATAACGTCTTTTAACTCTTTGGGAATTTTTACACCAAACTTTTCATCTTTAATAATATTAACATAGATGCCCAATCTTTTAGCATCCTCAATATTTATTGATTCAAATGAAGTAGCCATTGCTTTGCTTTCCATATTTTCAGTTGGGGTGCTAAAGTTGTCCACTTTTCGAACCATATCCGCAAGGTTTCTATCATTACCTTCTTTATAATATACTCGAGAAACATAAATCATTCCCATTAAAGGAATAAGAATCAATGCTAATGCAAATCCGATTAATAATTTATTGCTTAATTTCATTTCTTTAAGGATTAAAAGTTTCTTTTACAAAAGTGTTGTAGCGGTTTTCCAATTCATCAAACCCGATGTTTAGTAAATACATATTACGGAAAACAACAGGAAGTTCATCGGCCATAAATTGAGTTTTCCTATAGCTTTTTACATGTGCTATTGCATCATCTGCTACAAAAAAACCAATGCCTCTTTTGTTATTAATTATATTTTTACTTTGAAGTAATTCGTAGGTACGCATTACTGTATTTGGGTTTACCTCTAACTCCACAGCCATTTCCCTAACCGAGGGAACTTTTTCATCTGCCTTCCATTTGCCAAGCAAAATATGCTCGCAAACGTATTCAGCTATTTGAAGGTATATTGCCTTATTATCTCTAAATTCCATATCTATACCATTTAAAATTAAACCTCTTTTTCTTTAAGGCGCACATAAGTAAGGCTCCAAAAAATTAGCGTGAGCACAACCAATAGAAGTGTTAGCCATATTTCCGCACTATCTCTTCCAGAAAAATTACGTGTTGTTTGGTTAATAGGAGATCTATCATCAAACAGTAATTTTCCAGATTTAATAATAATTGCTGTCCAAATTCCAGAGAAAACCATAACCGATATAGCGGTTTTAATGTAGTGGAATTTGTTAAAATAAACAGAACCTAAAAGAAATACACTGGTGACAAAGAAAGGAGCGTAATAGATAGGTAAAAACTTATCATTACCACTATCATTTTTTAAAAAGAAGTATGCTAAGTTATCAGTTACATTTGTAACTATATTACCATCTACATCTGTATAGGAACTTGAAGTAGTATTAACATCATAGATACTTTTCAACTTAGCTAAAAATGCCAAATCTGTTAGGTAAAATATTACTATAAAACTAACTGTGCTTAATATGGTGGTAAATATAATTCCTGTTAAAAACTTCTCAAAAGTTGATGCAGGTATCATTAAATCTATAATCGCCTTTGGTTTTTGACCTAAATGAGCAAAATAGTTACTTGCAATTACGGTAATAAACAAGAAGCCAAAAATTAAAAATAATGGTTCTCTAAATTGAAGCGATCTTTCATGAAAAGGCTTTACTTCTGTAATATATCCCCATAGTGAAAAACTATAAAAGGTAACAATTACTCCTAGCGCAACCGCTAACGTAATCAGGTAAATTTTGCCAAATTCTAGCCATTGTCTCTTTAACAAAAGACCAAAACGTTGTATATTAAATGTATTGTTCATGTCTGTTTAAGATTTAATTGAAAATTGGTTTTAATTTATTTTTTTCTGCTAGTACTGCGTTAAATAATAACTCTAAATCAAGTTTACTATCTTCTTGATGAAAGTTTTGTACTACTGCATTATAACCAGCTAAAGAAGGTTCGGCATAAATTACCTTATCATCTATTTCCTTTACGCGTTTAAAGCAAAGTTTGTCGGTAATTTCATCAACCGATGCTTTTAAGGCTACTTTACTTTCATCGAGCATAATTACAGTATCAATTAAATTATCTAAATCTCGTACTTGATGTGTAGAAATGATAATGCAACGATCATCTGTTAAAGCGGATGCCATAATTTTACGGAACTGCGCTTTTGAAGGAATGTCTAAACCATTAGTTGGCTCATCCATAATTACCAATTTAGCTTGTGTGGCTAAACCAAAGGCGATGATAACTTTCTTTTTTTGCCCATAAGACATGTCGATTAATTTTTGCGCTACTGGAATATCAAATTCTGCTAATAGAGCCGTAAAATACGGATGATCAAAATTTGGATAAAACCCTGCATTTGCTTTTACATACGCGTCAATTTTAATAGATGGTAAATAAAACTCTTCAGGGATAAAGCAAATTTCTGCTAATAAAGCAGGTTGTCGCTTTGATGGGTCATAGCCCATAACATCCATTGACCCGCTGTCTGCGTAAACCAATCCTGCGATGTTTTTTAATAAGGTTGATTTACCTGCACCATTTTTCCCTAGTAACCCATAAATATGTCCAGTGCTTAATTGCATACTCATATTTTTGAATAACAGTTGATTTTTGCGGTAACCAAAATTCAGGTTGTTAATTTTAATCATATTCTACTGTATTAGTTAAATAATACACTACAGTATAATGTTATTTTGAAACCACCAAATTATTTGTGAAAAAAGTTTTTCTTTTGTCATTCAGATCATCGCGAAGAATCTCCAATAGGAATTTATGATAGGGATCCTTCACTGCGTTCTGATGACAACAAGGCACAAAAAAGCCTCAGATTCACAGATTTTAAATCTGTGAATCTGAGGCTACTCTTTTTTGCGTCATGCCCAGGTTGACTGGGCATCCTAAAACGATTGAAGGTTCAACGCATTACGATTCCCGCTTTTGCGGGAATGACGCAACCGCTACAAAAGCGGAACACTAATTCCGAAACTTACATTACGTCCTGAATTGTAAATCCCGGCAGGCTTATATCTGCTTAAATGATTATAATATAATTTATTGCCTAAATTTTGTCCGGTAACCCATAAGTTGATCTTGCCATTTTTAACTTTTAGCGAAGTTCCAATACCAGCGTCTAATAAGGTATAGCCATCCGTTTCAGTTTCAAAACTATCAAAACGATCTTGTTTAAAAACATTAGTTAATCCAATCTTTATAAAACTATCCTTCAATCCTTTAATAGTTGGCTCGAAGCGAAGTTCATTATTTAAACTTGCAGCCGGAATAAAAGGTAAAGCAGTATCGTTTGCTTTGTTAGTTCCTTTTACATAAGCGAAGGTATTTTCGAAATGCAATGATTTAATTAAATGGAAATCTATAGAAGCCTCCCCACCCAATAGTTCTGCATCAGTTTGCACATAACGATACAATGGTAATGAAGTTGTCGTACCATCGTCTTCTAAAAAAGGATGAGTTTCATTATTAAAGTTACCAGGATAAATATAATTGTAAATGCGATTACTGTATGCATTTAAGCCAACTGTTACTTTTTCAGCATTGTATTCTAATCCTAAATCGAATTGTAAACTGGTTTCTTGTTTCAAATTACTATTACCAATTTCGTATCTAAATGTACCTTCATGACGGCCATTTGCTCCTAACTCTGCAATGTTTGGTGCTCTAAATCCCGAGCCGGCATTTCCTTTTAAGTTTAGGTTTTTTGCGATTTCAAATGCAAAACCAAGTGATCCAGAAATATTAGAAAACCTATTGTTAAATGCTGTAAACACTTGGCTTCCATCAGCAATCAAATCACTACCATCTACATTTTTATAATCATAACGAATACCTGCATTAATAGCTCCGTTTTTAAAATTACGTTTCAAATACGCAAATGCACCAATATTATCACTGGTATAATCTGGTATCAAAAACTCATCTCCACTGTTTAAATTGGTTTGGTGCATTCCTTGCACACCAAGAGTAGGCTCCCAAACACCACTGTTTGCGAAAGAGTATTTCACATCATAGGTATAAGAATTCAACCCTAAATTTAAACCTGGCTCGGTTGCACTTTCTTCAAATTCTTTACGAATGTTTCGTTGAAAAGCCAACGTAGTTTTCAATTGTCCGCCACCTAAAAGGATGTTACTATTTAAAGCCGCACGATAATGATTGATATTTTGGAATGGAAGATCAAGTTTTCTAGTTCGTGCTTCTTCCTTGGTGATTACTACACCATTTTCATCTTCATAATCGCCATTAGCATTTGGACCGTTTTCTACCAAACCAACATTTGTGCTAAACTTCGATAAACTTAAATGTGCATAACCCCAAGTTTTGTTTAAACCTAACATTCCACTGAAATTAGTTTCATTAAAACCAGAATTTGGCACTGTTTTATCGCCATAGCTAAAACCATACGCATTTTTATAGGATGCACGACCGCGATAAACGAAACCATTTGTATTTCCTTGCAACATTAAAGAAGATGCAGTTAAACCATTGTTTGTACTATAACTCGTAGTAAAGTTTCCATTAAAATCTCCAGGTGCTGGTGCTAAATCATCAATAATATTAATAACTCCACCTAAGGCATCAGAGCCATACAATAAACTTGCAGGACCTTTTAAAACTTCTATTCTATTAGCAGAAAATTGATCGACTTCAACACCATGTTCATCTCCCCATTGTTGGGCTTCTTCTCTTGCACCATCAACAATAGTTAACACACGGTTATAACCCAAACCTCTAATAGATGGTTTTGAAATTGCGCCACCAGTTGTTACTTGAGAAATACCAGGTACTTTTGCAATTGCATCTATAATATTTGTTCCCGCAGCCTGTGCTAACTTTTCTCTATTTACAGAAACTACAGCTAAACTGTTTGTTTTGTTATTGGAACTATAGGGCGTTCCTGTAATTACCACTTCGGCACTTTCAATAACAGATTGTTCTAGCTCAAATGTAATTTGATTATTTGAAGCCAAATCAACTTGTTTTGAAGTTGTTTTATAACCTACATATCTCACCTCAACTAAAAACTTTCCTTTAGAGGGGACATTTGTAAATATAAATTCGCCATTGGCGTTTGTGATAGTGGTTGCTTTTAAATCTGAAATGTAAATTGTAGCGCCAGAAAGCGGCTCTTTAGTAGTGGCATCAATAACTTTTCCTTTAACTTCAGCTAATTCTGTTGCTAAAACTGGTATAGAAAAACAGGCAAATAGTACAACCATTAATAGGCGTATCTTGTTCATAATAATATATTTTTAAAGATAAAAACAGTGTATTAGCATAAAAACTAATATCTGTTCATCAGATAATTAAAATAATAAGGAGAAATAAGCTTTTGCTTATTTAATTTGCGGGATACTACGACAAATTTGGTGGACCTCTAAGCGAGGTTGAAATAAGTTCTGTATAAGAACTAGTTACGATAGCAATATTTTTTGGCATCAGCTTACTTGTTAAATAAGCGATGTGAGTAGAAGAAGTAATCGTATAATTTTTTTCGAAATGGGCAGCGCAAATTAAACAGGTATCTTGCTGTGTTTTTAGATGCAGCTTGTGAGTACAATGCTTTTCAGCCGCTGTATCTACAACTTGTTGGTGATGATGCAAAGCGCTCCAAGGAGTAATCGCAAGGGAAAACACCCACAGCATAATTACTGCTAAAAACTTTTGGATATGTAAACGCTTCTTTTTCAATTTCAAAAGCAAACCTAAGCAAATAACATAAATTTCCTACATTTGGAATTGTAACATTGCCTTGATATTACCAATCAACGATGACTATAGAAATAAATCTATTTAAAAAGATAAAAAAAATGCAGAAAAATAATCTGCATTCTTATTACTTACTTACTTACAAGGAAATGTCTTTAAATAAAAAATAAAATAATATTAAAAATATCGAACTCATAAAAATTAATCTTAACAGACTTTTTTTCTTATTGAACTGTCCTGAAAACTTCAAATTTTTATCTTTAATGAGGACAGAATATATGATTAAGATTAGTGATAATACTGAAATAGTTAAAATTAAATATTCAGAAAGCAAGTGTAAAAACTGAAGAATTACAGTCAAAAACAACAGAGAAATACCTAGTATTTTTGCTGATTTTTTGAAATTAATGCTTTTAGTAATCATATGATCGAATATTAATCTGCTTTTACTTTCTTGCAGTCATCAAAATCATAACTACAAATTTGACCCATACTAAATTGCAATAGTGCTGCAGCACCATGGCAAACTATTGCACCAACACCTAATGTCCCAACATCAATAGTTAAACATGCTATATGAGCACCAGCACCTGTTGCCGTAGCCACACCCATACAAGCTATATATTTACCTAAACAGTGATTGTCTATAGGCTCTTCTCCACCGCCCTCAATATCAAAACAGAAACTTTTCCTTTAATACTTAAAGGGGTTGATAATGAAATTAAAGAAGAATTAATAAAAGCTTTCAGAGAAATCTCTGAATTACTCTTAAGAGCGTACTTTTTATCCAAAAACTTAATTCTTTTAGATTGGATCGTGGCCCATTCTAAAAAATTTGAATAAGACTTAAATCCTAAAGCCTTCGCTAACAATTCTACATCTAGAACGCTCTTATCTTGAATTTTCATCAATCGTTTTATCTCCGGGATATCCAATTTAAGATTAAACACATCTACCTCACTTTTTAAAAAATTCAAATATGTTGTATCTGATTTTAACAGCCTTGCATTTTGTACATTTAAATAGGCCTTAGGTGTAACGGCAATGTCGGATACCTCAATATCTTGAGAAACACCCTTTTTACATGCATCAAAAACAAGAATTAAACCTGCAATCATTATGCTGATTAAATAGTAATGTTTTTCATTGGTTGTCTATTTAGTTATTCACTAAACTTAAACATTAAAAATGATCAAACCTATTATTATAATGCTTATATAGAATTTCCTTTAGTTTATCAATTCAAAATACTATTTATCTTTCCTACATTTGGAATTGTAACATTGCCTTGATATGACGACTAACATTGAAGAAAGTTTAAACCTGAAAATTAAGCAAACACCTACTGGAAACACATTAACTTGTAAAGGCTGGGTGCAAGAAGCTGCCTTAAGAATGTTGTTAAATAACTTAGATCCAGATGTTGCCGAACGCCCAGAAGATTTAATTGTATACGGAGGTAGAGGAAAAGCTGCTCGCAATAAAGAAGCATTAGTTTTAATTATAAAAGCCTTAAAAAACTTAGAGGATGATGAGACCTTACTCATCCAATCGGGTAAACCAGTTGGCGTTTTACCTACACATAAAGATGCGCCACGGGTTTTAATTTCTAATTCGCAACTCGTACCAAAATGGGCAACGCAACAACATTTTGATGAGTTAGAAGATAAAGGTTTAATGATGTATGGTCAAATGACGGCCGGCTCTTGGATTTATATTGGCTCACAAGGAATTGTACAAGGCACCTATGAAACCTATTCGGCTCTTGCCAAAAAACATTTTCAAAGCAATTTAAACGGAACATTAAATGTTACCGCTGGATTAGGTGGAATGGGTGGGGCACAACCTTTGGCCATTACCATGAATCAAGGGGTTTGCCTAGCGGCAGATGTAGAAGAATGGCGTATTAAAAAGCGCTTAGAAACTAGATATATTGATGAAATCTCTTATAATATTGATGAGGCAATTGATAAAGCATTAACTTATAAAAATGAAAATAAAGCAATTTCAATTGGTGTAGTTTGTAATGCCGTTGAGCTTTTACAACGATTAATCGATAGAAATATCGTTCCAGATACCTTAACCGATCAAACTTCTGCTCACGATCCATTAATTGGCTATTTCCCAGAAGGATTATCTGTTGAACAAGCAAATGTATTGAGAACAGAAAATCCGGAGGAATATACCAAACGTTCTTATGCAACAATGGCAAAGCATGTTCAACAAATGTTGGAATTGCAAAAACGTGGTGCAATAACTTTTGACTATGGCAATAATTTACGTGGTCGAGCTCTAGAAGCCGGTGTAAAAAATGCATTTGATTTCCCAGGTTTTGTACCTGCTTATATTCGTCCTTTATTTTGCGAAGGAAAGGGACCTTTCCGGTGGGCAGCTTTAAGTGGAGATCCACAAGATATTTATGAAACTGATAAATTAATTCTTGAACTTTTTCCAGAAAATGAAAGTTTACGCCAATGGATTACGGTGGCTCAAGAGCGCATTGCTTTTCAAGGTTTACCAGCTCGTATTTGTTGGTTAGGTCAGGGTGAAAGAGAAAAAGCTGGTTTGGCATTTAACAAGTTAGTAGCCGAAGGAAAAGTGAAAGCTCCGATTGTGATTGGTCGTGATCATTTAGATACTGGCTCGGTAGCTTCTCCAAATCGTGAAACGGAAGCAATGTTGGATGGCTCTGATGCTGTAGCCGATTGGCCAATTTTAAATGCGTTAATTAATACTGCAGGTGGTGCAAGTTGGGTTTCTTTGCATCATGGTGGTGGTGTTGGTATCGGTTATTCTATCCACGCAGGAATGGTAATTGTAGCCGATGGAACCGAAGATGCAGCTATCAGAATTAAACGTGTGTTGCATAACGATCCTGCAATGGGTGTTATCCGCCATGCGGATGCAGGTTACGACATTGCGAAAGATACGTTGAGAAAACATCGATTAGGATTGAAATAATTTTATAAATATTTATACTTTCTCTTATTTTGATTAAGTTTGTTAACAAGGAAATGGTGTCTTCCTACTTGAACCGCCCTAAAAAGCTGATGACGCCTGGTTATGAATGTAAACACATTTAATCAGGAGAATTATGTCATTAGAAAACAAAGAATCAATCAGTAGAAAAATCAATCTCAATCTTCGTGTTTTTTTCAGGAAATACCCTGCAGTACCATATTTATTAAAATGGCTTTTATTGAGCTTAATTATTGGTAGTTTAATTGGCACAGCATCGGCTGGATTTCTGCAATCTTTAAATTGGGCAACTAATTTCCGAGAAAATCATTTATGGATAATTGGTTTCTTACCAATCGCAGGTTTACTTATTGGTTTGCTTTATTATTATTGGGGCAAAGATGTTGAAGCAGGAAATAATTTATTGATTGATACTATCCACGAACCTAAACAAATCATCCCTTTTAAAATGATGCCATTTGTCTATTTAGGCACAATAGCTACACATTTATTTGGTGGTTCGGCAGGACGAGAAGGCACAGCTTTGCAAATGGCTGGTGCAATTGCCGACCAACTGACAAAACCCCTAAAACTAACTGCAAATGAACGAAGAATACTAATTATTGCAGCCATAGCAGCAGGTTTTGGTTCAGTCTTTGGAACCCCATTGGCTGGCGCCATATTCGGAATGGAAGTTTTTTTGATTGGAAGGTTAAAGTATGATTCTATTTTTCCAGCATTTGCATCTGCAATTATTGCCGATTTAGTTACTAAACTTTGGCATACACAGCATACTAATTACCACATCAATATAGTTCCAAACATTTCCTTAGTAACTTTAATCTATGCCGTAATTGCGGGGATCATTTTTGGTGTATGTGCAGCAACTTTTAGTAAAGCTTTACAGCATCTCACCAAACTCTTTAAATCAAAAATCAAATACCCACCATTGCGGCCCTTAATTGGAGGCTTAGTTTTAGTTGCTATTATTTATGCTTCGGGCAGCACAAAGTATATTGGCTTGGGTATTCCAACTATTATAGAATCTTTTAATCAACAATTACCCCCTTACAGTTTCGCTATAAAAATGGCACTAACCATTCTTACTTTGGCTGCTGGTTTTAAAGGCGGCGAGGTAACTCCACTCTTTTTTATTGGCGCAACATTGGGCAGTGCGCTATCGCTGTTTATGCCATTACCTGTTGGACTTTTAGCCGGAATGGGTTTTGTAGCCGTATTTGCAGGAGCAACCAACACTCCTTTGGCGTGTATACTCATGGCAATGGAATTATTTGGTAGCGAATGTGGTGTTTATGTAGCTATTGCCTGTTCAATCTCTTATTTGCTTTCTGGCCCGACCGGAATTTACGGTAAACAAGTAGTTGGAGAAGCTAAGCATAGCCGATTTAAGAATTACATCAACAAAAGAATTAGCGAGATTTGATAGATTAACTGGAATAGTTATTACCCTTATTTTATTGCAAATTCGTGATAAATAAAGTCTTAATTTTGAGTGGTTTCGGAAACCAAGAACACATTTTTTACGTTTTTAAAGAAAAAGAAAATGGCAACTCAAGCGCAAATCAAAAAAGGTTATATCGATTATGTTTTAACACATAATGAGCAACCTAAATCAGTTTATAGTTTTGTTAAAAAATTAAAGATAACAGAGGCTGATTTTTATGCTTTTTATGCTTCGTTTGAGAGCATAGAAAAGAATATTTGTTTTGAGCTTACTGTAGAAACCATTGATGAAATTCAGAAACAAGAACTTTGGGAGTCATATTCTTCGAGAGAAAAAATGTTATCTTTTTTTTATTGCTATGTTGAATTGCTAAAAACCCAAAGAAGCTTTGTAATTTATAGTTTAAAAAAACAGCCAAAACGTTTAGCTACCCCAACTGTTTTATCGGGTGCCAAACCAATATTTGAAAACTTTGCTGAACAAATTATTAATGAAGGCTTAGAAAGTGGCGAGTTAGCTGATCGTAAGTTTTTTGCAAAGCGATATAAAGATGCGATTTGGGTTCAGTACGCTTTCATTTTAAATTTTTGGATGGATGATGATAGTAATGGATTTGAAAAGACGGATGAAGCAATTGAAAAAGGTATTCAAGTTACATTCGATTTATTTCAGCGTTCTCCAATAGACAACCTTTTCGAATACGGAAAATTTCTTTCGCAAAACGGAAAGTTGAAAGAAAAAATGGGGTTTTAAAAACTAAATGAAAGCACAAGAAACAATGCCTACCACCAAGGTAGAGCGTTCTGCGAAATTTGTTAAAACAGGTTTTCAGATCGGCGGCAATTACATTAAACATTATTCTAAAAAATTATTCAATCCAGAGCTTAGCCGCGATGAATTGAACGAAGATAACGCATCCGACATTTACAATTCTTTAAGCGAATTAAAAGGTTCTGCTTTAAAGATTGCACAAATGTTAAGTATGGATAAAAATATCCTGCCAAGAGCTTATGTAAATAAATTTACGCAATCTCAATACAATGCGCCACCACTTTCAGGGCCACTCATTGTACGTACATTTACCAAAAGTTTCGGCAAAACACCCGAGAAAATATTCGATAAATTTAACATCAAATCTACTCACGCTGCTTCTATCGGTCAAGTACATGAGGCCGAATTGAACGGTAAAAAACTAGCCATCAAAATTCAATATCCAGGTGTTGGCGATAGTATTTCTTCTGATTTGAAATTGGTAAAACCTTTTGCTTTTCGATTATTGGGAATGAGCGAGAAGGAGTTGAATATTTACATTAAGGAGGTTGAAGAACGCTTGTTAGAAGAGACAGACTATGAACTAGAAGTTAGAAGATCTATTGAATTTTCTGAAGCCTGTAAAAACCTAACAGACGTTGTTTTTCCAACCTATTACCCTGAACTTTCTAGTAGTAGAATAATTACGATGGACTGGATTGAAGGCATGCATTTAAAAGAATTTTTAAATACCAATCCTTCTCAAGAACTGAAGAATAAGATTGGACAAGCCTTATGGGATTTCTATAATTTTCAGCAGCACGAATTGAGAGCTGTTCATGCAGATCCGCATCCAGGTAATTTCTTAATTACGAAAGATCAAAAATTAGGCGTAATCGATTTTGGCTGTATCAAAGAGATGCCTGATGATTTTTATGAGCCTTTTTTCTCATTAACCTCAACTGATTTGTTTGAGGATAAAGAAGAAACCATCAAGGCTTTTAGAAAGCTCGAGATGATTTTGCCCAATGATACCCCTTCTCAAATTGAATTCTATTACAAAGCATACAAAGAGATGATTAGTCTGTTTGCAAAGCCTTACACAACCCCTACATTTGACTTTAGTCAAAATGAATTTTTTGAAGCATTATATGGGTATGGTGAGAAAGTTGCTAAAATGCCAGAATTTAAACAAGCTCGTGGAGTAAAGCATTTTATCTACATTAATCGAACAAATTTTGGCTTGTATAATATTTTACATGAATTAGGTGCTGCTGTTAAAACAGATACGTTTAAGCCTCATGTTAAAAGCAACTAACAAAAAGTTGGCTTTATTTGTTACGTAAACAACGATCATGAAAATACTTTTAACTGGTGCCAATGGATATATTGGAACAAGAATACTTCCTGTTCTATTAGAATTAGGGCATGAGGTAGTTTGTATGGTTCGAGACCAAAGACGTTTTGCTTTAGAAAGTGATTTTGGTGATAAAGTTCAAATCGTTACCGGTGATTTACTAGCTCCTGAAACTTTAAAAAATATCCCTAAAGATATCGACGCCGCTTATTATTTGGTTCATTCTATGTCTGGTAGTGGCGATGATTTTGCAGATCTTGAGCTCAAATCAGCCCAGCATTTTGTTCAACAAATCCAGCATACCAATTGTAAGCAAATCATCTATTTAACTGGCATTGTAAACGATGAACAGTTGTCAAAACATTTAAGTTCTCGTTTAGCTGTTGAGGATGAATTGAAGAAATCTGGCATTGCCTTTACCATATTAAGAGCGGCAATTATTATTGGCTCCGGCTCCGCTTCTTTCGAGATCATTAGAGATTTAGCAGAAAAACTACCTGTAATGGTTGCCCCCAAATGGGTGAGAACTAAATGCCAACCCATTGCCATTAGAGATGTTTTAGGGTATTTAAGTGGGGTTCTTGGGAACGAAAAAGCTTATAAACAGGTTTTTGATATAGGTGGCCCAAACATTTTAACCTACAAACAAATGATTTTGCAATATGCAGAATCTAGAGGTTTAAAAAGATATATACTTACCGTTCCTGTTTTAACACCTAGGCTGTCTTCGTTGTGGTTAAATTTGGTAACTGCAGTTCCCTATGCTTTGGCAAGAAGTTTAGTAGACAGCATGAAAAATGAGGTGATTTGCCAAAATGACCATATTAAAAAAGTAGTACCTAAAACTTGTCTTACTTACAAAGAAGCATTAAAGTTAGCTTTCGAAAAAATTGAACAGAATTCTATTGTAAGCAGTTGGAAAGATGCTTTAAACAGAGGTTATTTAGAAACCTCTTTTATGGACCAAGTTAAAGTGCCACAAAATGGCACAGTAGAATATAAAGTTAAAATGCCCTTTGAGCGCAAGGCGGAAGAAGTTTTTGAAAACATTTGGGGCATTGGTGGCAGTCGGGGCTGGTATTACCTAGATTGGTTATGGAGCTTGCGAGGCTTTTTAGATAAAATGTTTGGTGGCGTGGGAACCAGACGTGGCCGTACAAGTAATACTACCTTACAAGCAGGTGATGTGTTAGATTTTTGGAGAGTTCTATTAGCCGATAAAACCAATAAACGTTTGTTGCTTTACGCAGAAATGAAAGTGCCTGGCGAAGCTTGGTTGGAATTTAAAATTATTCAATATCATGGCAAATCATATCTCTCTCAAATTGCCACTTTCAGGCCGCATGGCTTATGGGGCAGAATGTATTGGTATGCCATGTTTCCTTTTCATTTGATATTGTTTAAAGGAATGGCAAAACAGATTACCACTTACAAGCCTAAGTGATTAGTAAACTGTTTACAATCTTTCTAATAGCCAGAGCTTAAGACTGCTATTATTACTGCCTTTGTGGTAGTTATACAACCTTTTCAATTCGAAATGATCTAATCTTGATAATAAGCATCAAAAAGCTTGTTTCTAAATTTATAACCTGGATCGTATTTCTTTTTCAATTTGAAAAATTGTTCAGCGTTAGGATATGCTTTTAAAAATTGCTCTTTAGTAGCATGAATTTGATAGGGCAAATAATAAGACCCTTCCTCTGAAAGTGCAACATCAATCAATTGCTGTGTCCATTCCATCACCTTTTTCTTATCCTTATCTGTTACACCCTGTTTATAGTAAATTACAAATGCAAAAACTTCTGTTTTAGCCCATGCCATTATTGAGCCTGGATCTTGCTTAGCATGCCTAATGGAAATGTTCATTACATTAACTTCATTTTCCTTAAGGATTTTAATCAGTTTAGGATAAAAAGAATCAAACTTCTCTACTGGAACAAAATACTCTTCCAAAACATATGTTGCTTTGTTCCTTGAGCTAGGTTCAAGTTCCTTAACATCATAAGTCGCCTCATAATTTCTCCACTCAACAGGATTATTTTTATAGTAAATCGGATTAATAATTATCTTTCTAATCCATTTGCCAAAAGATGAGCCTGAAACAGTTTTAATTGCAAAACGATTCATCGCAAAACTTCCATCATTAGGTTTTAATCTATCTTTTATGGTTAATTCTTTATCTGTTTTACTATAGGAAATCGCTCTTATTTCATCGTAGGTATTTGGGTAAATGTCTGCATTGTGAAAAACTATTTTATCATTATTTCTAATTGTTGATGTGAAATATTTATAATAATCTTTAATATCCATCACTTTATCACTCCTTTCTAATTTACAATTATCAGTTAATGAAAATGTTACTTCTGCAATTACTCCAATTCCACCGTATCCTCCAATTATAGCATAAAAAATTTCTTTATTTTGGGTTGCGCTAGCCATTACAAAATTTCCATTGGCTAAAATTACTTTTATGCTTTTCACCGATAAAATAATTGGTCCTTGCCCAACATATCTTCCATGTACGTTCACACTCAATGAACCTCCGACTGTGAAATTTGCATAGGTTTGCATAATTTTTACAGAAAGGTCATGTTTATCAATAAATTGAATTAATTCCCTCCATCTAATTCCTGCTTGTACAGTAATTTCTTTTTGCTCTTTTGAAAAGCTAACAATATGATTGTACTTTCGCATATCTATCTGCAATGCATTTTCAGTAGCCGTTTGCCCGCCCATGCTAAATCTACCACCTCCA
>NZ_JBAZRL010000045.1:0-27384 GCF_041662865.1 Pedobacter sp. | reverse complement strand
GTTTCTAATCGAGTAATTTTATCGTTGTAATTTTTTACAAATTCTCTTAATTCCTTGACCTGATTTTGCGCTTTTTCTAAATCACCATGAGTAAGTTGACCTTTTTGCAAAGCCAATTTTAGTTCTGCAATTTTTTCTCGAGCTAACTTCTGTTCTTGTTGTAGCTTTTCGCTTAAGGTTACGTTTAGTGAATTTACTTTATCGAGTTCTACCTCAATTTTTTCTACTTCAAGATTTAGTCGATCTTTTTCTGTATTTACAGTTACAAACCTATTGCTCTGTTGTTTATCTTTAAAATATAGGTATGCGTTTATGCCTAAAAGTGCAGCTATTACAATAACTAAAAAGTAAACTTTATTTCTATCAACTTTATTAACGGGATCTTGGTCTTGCATGTTTATTAAATTTCAAATTGGCCAAAATATGCCGCCAATTAACTTTTAATCTAAGTATTTCGATTCTAAAGAACAGCTAACATAATATAAAAAAATGAAAAGTGTAAAATTTGTAGCACTTTTGTGTCAGATTTTTTAAAAAAAGTCGTTTATAGAAAAGTCGAAGAACAGTTAATGTACTTTGACGACTACAAATCAAACCTGTTTTTCTTTTATGCAAAACCAAATAATGAATAAAAGCTATATTTACGCACTTTTACTCTTACTAGCTGCTCCTCTTTTTTCTAACGCACAAAACACTACAAAAATTGCTCCAAAACGCGAATTTAGAGGCGTTTGGGTAGCTTCAGTCACAAATATAGATTGGCCTTCAAAACCAGGTCTTTCAGCCGATCAACAAAAGCAAGAATTTATAGGGATATTAGAACAGCATAAGAAAAATGGCATGAACGCCATTATGTTGCAAATTAGGCCTACGGCTGATGCATTATATGCTAAATCTAGAGAGCTTTGGAGTCATTGGTTAACGGGTGCCCAAGGAATTGCACCTGCCCCTGGTTACGATCCCTTGGAATTTGCTATAAAAGAAGCTCATAATAGAGGAATGGAGTTGCATGCATGGTTTAATCCATATAGAGCAACTATGAATGCATCTCAACTGGTTAGCCCTGAGCATATTACTAAAAAACGTCCAGAATTATTTTACACGTATGGAGGTCAGAAGTTGTTTGACCCAGGATTACCAGAAGTACAGGCGTACATTGTACAAATTATTTTAGATGTGGTTAAAGAATATGATATTGATGGCGTACATTTTGACGATTATTTTTATCCTTATCGTATAGAAGGACAGAAAATTAATGATGCTGCTACTTTTGCAAAGTATCCTAATGGATTTACAAAAATTGATGACTGGCGTAGAAACAACGTTAATATGCTGATAAAAACAGTAAATGATAGTGTTCATTATTATAAGAAATACGTAAAATTTGGTGTTAGTCCTTTTGGTATTTGGCGAAATTTTAGAGAAGACACGTTGGGGTCTAAAACTAATGGCTTATCAAACTACGGAGAATTATATGCTGATTCTAGAAAATGGATTAAAGAAGGTTGGGTAGACTACATCAATCCACAAATATATTTCACTTTCGCTAGGTCTGCAGCACCTTTTGGAGTGTTATTAGATTGGTGGGCGAATAATACTTACGGAAGACATTTATATATTGGTCAAGCCGCTTATTTAGTGCGTATGCCTACAAAAGTAGATGCAACATGGATGAAATTTGATGAAATACCTAATCAAATTAGGTACATGAGAGAGAACAATAGAGTGCAAGGAAGTGTGTTTTTTAGTTCTAAATCTCTTTCTACAAATGCTAGATCTCTTGCTGATTCGTTAAGAAATAATTTATACAAATATCCGGCTTTGCCACCACAAATGCCCTGGTTGGATGATGTGATTCCAAATGCTCCTCAAAATTTTACTGCAGACGCACTTGAAGATGGAGTTAATTTGAAATGGGAAAAGCCATCTAAGGCAACAGATGGTGAAACAGCATCAGGCTATGTGATATATCGTTTTGAAGAAGGTGAAAAAATCAATGTCTTAAACCCAAAAAACATAATAAACATTAGTTTTAGAGACTTTACTTTTTATCTAGATACTAATGCAGAAAAAGGTAAAAGATATAATTATTTGGTTACTGCTTTAGATCGTTTAAAGAATGAAAGTGAACCTACTGGGCCAATTGGCGTACAAGCAAAATAGAAACTAAAATAATTCTTTAGTAATTAATTTTCTTTCTTTTAATCGAGTTAGGATATGGTCGAGCTGTAAATCCGTTAAACCATAAATGTTCTCTTGTGCCCAAAATGCGTTATAAAGTTCAGCTTTGCTGGAAATACCTGAATTTGATAAGATCAATAAAAGCTCTTCGATGTGATTTAATTGAGTACTAGGATTAGGAAAGCGCAATAAATGTGCTTTAAGTGCTTTTTTAAGCAGAGGTAAATTACGGAAATCTTGAGTTAAAAAGTCTTTAATTTGCTCAACATCATTCTCAATATATAAATCCCAAGCTTTGTTAGCAAGCTCTAAATCAGCTTTTTGTAATTTAACTTTTTGAGATATAAGCTTCTTCAACTGCATTGGATTTAACTCGCCTAAACCTCTAAAGTTTGGCATTCCTTCTATAGTTTCTGGGCAGATTAAAGAAATAGAATTATCTTTTCTGTAATTTATTGCAGAGAGTATATAAATCAGGTTAATTTGACAAGTTAAATCGTATTCAAACCACAAGGTAACTTCATCATATTTATCGAGATGGTTTAATTTTTCAGCTTCTGTTATTACTTTCTGTTGGTAATTGGCAGGATTTTCTCCAAAAGTTTTAGAAATCCAATCTGACCGAAGTTCCCATAAATTTGTCTTTGAAACTGGACCATCTGCTAAAATTTCACGCCAAACTAATATATCTCCTTCAATTTTTGTTTGCTTAAAAACAAATAAAGTAGCGTCCCCATTTAAAATATGAAGTGTTTTCATACTTTGTATTCACTTCCAACTTAAACCTTAATAATGATATTTTTCTTGTACATGATCCAAAGTATTACATAAAAGAAAAGTATAACAAATATCGCATAAGCTAAAGATGCGTTTATTGGCGAAAAATGAGGCGTGAAGAAAGTTTCATTAAAGTAAGTTAACGAACCGATTTCATCGCCATTTGCTCGTTTAATTTTAATCATATTTAGCAAACGAGGCATTAATCCTGACACAAAAAACACAGTGATTGCATTTACTCCATAAATTACAAAAGGTTTTGTAAAACGATTGTATTGCTGCACATCGATAATCCAATAGGAAAGCGCTAAAACAATAGTAGCCAAACCGCCTGAATAAAGTACGTATGAACTTGTCCATAACGCTTTATTTATTGGGAATTCTAGATCCCATAAAAGACCTGCAATTACACATACACTTCCTACAGAAAATAGCCAAGCAATTTTTGAAGCAGGCTCAACATCTTTACGTTTTAAATAAACACCAACTAAAACTCCGAATAATCCAGTTGCGATGGCTGGTAGCGTACTCAATATCCCTTCAGGATCCCAAGTGATGGAAGATTTCCATAAATGAGCTTCAGTTAAAATAGTTCTATCTAACCAAGCACCTAAATTGGTTTCTTTTTCAAGATTTGCATAGCCAACTCCAGGTACGGGCACAAACATCATAAATGCCCAATATGCTAAAAGGATAATAATAATAGTTCTAAAAATATTTTTTTCAGATGATTTTAAGAATATCACAGAGCAGATAAAAAATACAACGCCAATTCTTTGTAAAACCCCTGGAATACGAATGTGTTTAATTGATTCTATGAAATTATAATCTTGAAAATTTCTAGGAAAAATAGCAAGGAAAAGCCCTAATCCAAATAAAATTAACCCTCTTTTTAAGGCTTTTAGCATCGTTTTCTGATGGCTTTTTGGGTCTGCCTTTTTGCTGCCCATTGCATAAGCTATCGAAACACCGACAATAAATAAAAAGAAAGGAAATACAAGGTCGGTAGGTGTACAGCCATTCCATTCGGCATGTTCGAGTGGAGCGTAAATATGACTCCAACTACCTGGATTATTAACTAAAATCATTGTGGCAACAGTTAGGCCACGAAAAAAGTCTAATGATAATAATCGCTGAGGTTTAAGTTCCATTTCTTTATGTTAAAATTATCTTCTATAAGACTAATATATAGAAGATAATTTTAAATCATTAATAAAATGAATGTAAAAAGGAATTTAGAATTTGTAGCGAACAAAAGCTTCCATTGCTTCGTAATCTGCTAAACCTAAATTATCGTAAGCTTTTGCGGTTTCTCTGTTCCTATCTTCAGCTCTTTGCCAAAATTCTCTAGCATCATCACCTGGAAAAACAGCTCTATCTTTTTGAGATTGATGTTTGAAAATAGCAAACTTTTTACGTTCAACTTCTTGTGGGCTAAGTGGAACTGCCATTTCAATTTCGTGTGTTTCAAATTCTAACCATGCACCACGATACATCCATAACCAGCAATCTTTAACCCAGCTTTCTGTTTTTTGTAATCTTTTTAAAGCTTCTAAAATAATATTGAAACAAACAATGTGTGTACCATGAGGGTCTTCAAAATCGCCTGCGGCAAACACTTGTTCAGGTTTAATTTTTTGAAGTAATTCCATCGTTAACAAAACATCAGCTTCAGTAACCGGGTTTTTTTGATTTTTCCCGCTTTCATAAAAAGGCAGTGCCATAAAATGGATATGATCGTCTTCTAACCCGCAATAGCGAGCACCAGCAATGGCTTCTCCTTTTCTAATTAAACCTTTAACAGTTTGTATTTCTGGAGTGTCTATTTGATTTGGTTTTTTCTGCTCCATAAATTGGCGCATTCTGGTGTACATATTTTTCATTTCAGGATGTGCCATGCCCATCTTTTCAGAAAAATCATTGTTAAACTCTACAAAACGCAATGCATCATCATCCCAAACAGCAGTATTACCCGAAGTTTGATAAGCAACATGCACATCATGTTTCTGATCAACCAAACGGATAAAAGTTCCGCCCATAGAAATTACATCATCATCTGGATGCGGAGAAAAAATAATTACACGTTTTTTAGCTGGCTCAGCTCTTTCAGGTCTTTGGCTATCATCTGCATTAGGTTTGCCACCTGGCCAGCCTGTAATTGTATGTTGTAACTTATTAAAGATGTGAATATTAATATTGTAAACCGGCCCTTTTTCTAACGCTAATTGCGCCATACCGTTATTATTAAAATCGTCTTCAGTTAATTTTAATATAGGTTTGTGTAGTGTGTTCGCTAACCATATTACCGCTTTTCTAATTAATTGATCTGTCCAAACGCAATCTTTTACTAACCAAGGTGTATCAAACCTAGTTAATAAAGAAGCTGCATCTTCATCTAAAACAAATTCTACATTATCAGAAAGTTGTAAATAAGTTGCTGGTACTTCGCTTGACATTTCTCCTTCAACAGCCTTTTTTATAATTGGAGATTTTTTACGGTTCCAAGCCATTAACACAATTTCACGTGCTTTAAAGATGGTGCCAATTCCCATTGTAATCGCCTTTGTAGGCACAAAAGATTTACCACCAAAATCACGGGCAGCATCCCTACGGGTTAAATCATCTAAAGTAACTAATCGTGTGCCAGAATTAGGCGCAGATCCTGGCTCGTTAAAACCAATGTGACCAGTACGTCCAATTCCTAATATTTGCATGTCTAAGCCACCAAATTCGCCTATTTTGCGCTCATACTCTAAACAAAAAGCAGGAATTTCTTCCAGTTTTAATGTGCCATCTGGAATATGGACATTGTTTTTATCAATATCTATATGGTCAAATAAATGCTCATTCATAAATGAAACATAGCTTTGAGCAGCAGTTGGTTGCATTGGATAGTATTCATCCAAATTAAACGTAATCACGTTTTTAAAGCTTAAACCTTCTTCTTTGTGTAGCCTTACTAATTCTGCATAAACTCCAATTGGAGTTGCACCAGTTGCTAAACCTAGCACTGCATTTAAATTGTTTTTTTGTTTGTCTTTAATAATGTTCGCAATTCTATGCGCTACATTTATAGAAGCTTCTTTAGGGTTTTTAAAGACTGTAACAGGGAGTTTTTCGAACCTCGTTTCTTCTAAAAGATTTAATCTTGCCATTAATTCTGGTGTTATTTAGTGAACGGAGCAGTAAATATAGAGAGTATTAAGCACTTTTTAATAAAGGTTATTTACTTTTATCGCAAGTATTTTTATGAAATATCATTAAAACCGCAATCAAACGTTTGATATTTAGACACATTTTATTCTTATGAACACCAATATTGAAAAGCTATATTCAATTGCAAATAAAAAGGAAAGGTTAATTATTGGGCTAATGTCGGGCACCTCTATGGATGGTTTAGACATTGCGTTATGTTTATGTAAAAATAGCGGCAGTAAAACTGAAGTTAAGCTACTCAACTTTATAACAATGCCTTATCAAGATGATTTTAGAGCAGATGTGAAAAGTATATTTTCTAGAAGAGATGCAGATTTAGAAAAAGTGTGTTTGTTAAATGAGCTTATAGGCTTTACACACGCAGAGTTGATATTAAATGCATTAAAAAAATGGAATATTAGTACTTCTGACATTGATGTAATTGCTAGTCACGGACAAACTATATTCCATGCACCCAAATCACTACATGGTAAAAGCAATTACCCTAATGCAACTTTACAAATAGGAGATGGAGATCATATTGCTGTAGCAACAGGTATTATAACACTAGCAGATTTTAGGCAAAAACATCTCGCTGCTGGAGGAGAAGGCGCTCCACTTGCCGTTTATGGAGATTATTTAGTTTTTTCTAAAAAGGATGAAAATAGAATAATGTTAAATATTGGGGGAATTGCCAATTTTACTTTCCTGCCAGGAGACAAGGATGCTGCTAAGGTTTTTTCTACAGATGTTGGACCGGGTAATACTTTAATGGACCAGTTTATACAATTAAACTATCCTGGTACATACTATGATAAAAATGCGGAAAGAGCTATGGCAGGAAAACTGAATCCATCTTTATTGAAAGCATTATTAAAAAATGAGTTTTTCGAAACATCTTTCCCTAAAACGACTGGACCAGAACTATTCAATTTGGATTATTTGAAAAAAGCACAAGAAATTAGTGAAACAACCACCATTAGTAATGAAGATATACTAGCAACTTTATGTCACTTTTCTGCAAATGCAATTGTTGATGGTATCGAAAAAACCATTGACTCTACCACATTACCAAAAATATTTATGAGTGGAGGCGGAATGCATAATCCTTTATTAGTTAAAATATTAAAAAACGCACTGCCAAAAGCAATTTTTAGTACAACCGATGAATTAGAAATTAATCCAGACGCCAAGGAGGCTGTTCTTTTTGCGTTATTGGCAAATGAAACCTTAGCAGGAAATCCAATTAATTTCGGAGATAGAGAAGGGGTTCCTTCAGTTTGTATGGGCAAAATCTGCTTGCCAAATTAGTTGCTAAGGTCTGAGCTTAAAGGATTTCTTTCCGATATTTTTAAAGAATGAAATCTCTTTTGATATCGTTATGTCTTATAATGAACTAATTCGTCAGAAATACTAACCATTTTATGTAAAATCAACCACTAATTGTTATTAGTTATATTGCTTTAAATCAACATCAGTATAACACCAAAGTAAATCCGCATTAAGTCCGCATTTTTCAGATAAAACGCGGACTTAATGCGGACTCTATGCGGACTTACTATAAAGTTGACATCATTTACTATCACAGAAAAACCACTTCATTAGGAGAGAAAATGTATAGCTGTTAGGAATACTTGGTTGCCACGAAAGAGTTCAAAAAAATTGGGCTGATTTGTCTGTTGAATCAAATCGTGATTTTAGATGTTCCTTATTTAATTTGGCAAATTCGAAGAAAAGAAATTGGAATTCGTTTTAGAAAAGTTTAGGCTAGTGATATAAGAAGATGGAAAAATTAACCCATATGAATTTCAATAAGCCAAATATTTATTAATGACATGAGTAAATTTGTCGACTGACTTGCCGAGTGTGTTGAATACAGCAACTAGTATTCTTCTAATAGGATTTTGGATAGCAACAAATGCTCCAAATAGAATTCAAACTATAAAATACGTAAACCTTTAACTCTATAATTTTCTAGTTGTAAATTTTCAGGTTCTAGCTCTGTAATCAAGTAACTAATATTTTCCAACGATGCCACTTTAATTCTAAGGGAAATATTCAGCTTTTCTGAAATACACAAAATTGCAGATTTCCTTGATGAACTTAGCATTGTTTTCTTTAACTGATTGATTTCCCAATCTGTGTCGGTAAGGCCATCGTTGGGATGTATGGCACTTGTGCCCAATAAGCATAGATCAGCATTAATTTCAGAAAGCTGGCTAATTACATGACCGCCATAGGTAATTTGAGAGTTTTTAGAAAACATACCGCCAATTATAATCACTTCAATCTTTCTATACTTGGCTAGCTCAATTGCTACTAAGGGACTAATGGTAAAAAAAGTAGCAGCTAAGTTTTCAGGTAATTGTTTTACTAATTCTATTATTGTAGTTCCACCACCAGTTAAAATTACCATTCCATCCTTAATTAATGGAAGGGTTTTTTTTGCAATGTTAATCTTAGCTTCTTTAGCATATACAGTGCTATCATCAAAAGTAGAATGGTAAGATTTAGAAAGAGCCCCGCCATGAACTTTATATAATAAATTATCATCGGACATTTCTTGTAAATCCCTTCTTATAGTATCTTCAGAAACATTCAATAATTGAACAAGATCTGAAGTGAGTACTCTATTATGCAAATTAATTTGTCGCATAACGAAATCGTGTCTTTCTTTTTTTAACATATATAGCGTTTTGGAATACTAAAGATATAAAATTTAAAAATATTATGCTGCTTTTTGCGGTTTTATGCGACATAAATTTGAAATTCATATTAAATTAGTTGTAAAATTTCTTTTTTTAGTCAAAAACATTTATGATATTTACTTGACAATTGCTACTTTGCGTATTATTGCGGGTTTGGCAAGACCACAACAATCAACAAAAAACAAAACTTATTTATTAACCAAATTCACGTTTATGAAAAAAAAACTACTCATGCTGTTTTTGGGCACGTTTTTGTTTGCTATACAAGTTATAGCACAACAAGTAACGGTTACCGGTAAAGTAACTTCAGCAGAAGATGGACAGCCCATTCCAGGGGCTTCTGTCAAAATTAAAGGAACTACTATCGCTGTACAAACTAGCCCTACAGGGTTGTACTCCATTAAAACCAAACAAGGAGATGTTCTACAATTTATCTTTTTGGGCCGTACAACCGAAGAAAGAACTGTTGGCTCAAGCGCCACAATTAATACTGTGCTAAAAGAAGATGCAAGCACATTAAAAGAGGTAACAATTACTACAGCTTATAATGTAGAAAGGGACAAGAAAAGTATTGGGTACTCTTTATCTAAAGTAGATGGCGATGAAGTTACTCAAACAGGGAGAGAAAACTTTATCAATGGTTTAGCAGGGCGTGTTCCTGGTTTATCCATTAATCCTACTAGTGGTGATCCAGGTGCTTCGTCTCAAATCATTTTAAGAGGTATCAATTCATTAAGTGGTGATAACCAGCCTTTAATGGTGGTTGATGGTGTGCCAATTGACAATTCAGTGGTAAACCAGATGAGTACTACTATTCAAGGGACTAACAGAAATCAAGATTATACCAACAGATCTTCAGACATTAATCCGGCAGACATCGAAAGTTATGTGATTTTGAAAGGGCCAGAAGCAACGGCATTATATGGAAACTTAGGTGCAGGTGGTGCTATTATAATTACCACAAAAAAAGCAAAAGCAGGTAAAGCTTCAGTTTCTTATAATGGTTCATTAAGGCTTGAAACTGTAAATAATACCCCTGAGGTACAACAGGTTTATAGCCAAGGTGATGCGAATGGGGTATTTCAAGGTGGTTCTACCAGTTATTTTGGGCCAAAATATTTCGATGCTGTTAAAGTTTATGATAATGTTGGCAGCTTCTTTAAAACAGGTACTAAGCAAAGTAATAACCTAGTATTTGAGGGTGGTAAAGAATCATTTACTTATCGTTGGTCGTCAGAATATCTGGATTATAAGGGAACAATTCCTACCACACAATATAAAAAGTTCACTACTTCATTGGCTGGACAAGCTGCTTTGTCGCCAGCAATTAAATTAACTACGCGCTTTAGCTATACTAATGCTTACAATAAAAAAGCGAATAAAGGCTTAGCAGGTTATTTAATGAATCTGTTACTTTATCCAGCTCGTTACGATATTAACAACTGGATTGACGCTAATGGTAATCGTGTATTAACTACGGGAACAATATATACAGAGTTTGATAATCCACTATGGGAGCTTAACAAAAACTTGGCCGATGATAGAACTAATAACGTAATGTTAAATACCAACGTAACCATCAAGCCAAACAAATGGCTATCGTTAACTGCTATCTTAGGTGCTAATATTATCAATACTGATGGTAAGCTTGTTTATAATACGCAATCGTACTCTGGGTCGGGTAGTGCAGCAACACCGAGAGGGGGTGTGATCAATACGTATCAGAATGTAGTAAAACAGTTTGAAGGATCATTCACTGCTACTGCAAAACATACATTTGGCGATTTCAATAACACCTATATTTTAGGTTTGAATGGTACAGACTATAACAATACAACAAATTCGGCACGTGGACAGAATATGTTTGACCCTAATTTTTATAGTATCAACAACACTTTGCCAACTACACAATCTGCTTATTTAGCGATTTATAGACGTAGAAATGCAGGGGCGTTTTTACAAGCAATTATGGGTTATAAATCTTTAGTGTATTTAACCTTGTCAATGAGAGCTGATGCGGCTTCACGTATGATGCCTAATAATCCTTATTTCGCTTATCCATCTGCAAGTTTGGCCTTTAATTTTACCGAATTAGAAGCAGTTAAGAAGGTAGATTGGTTAAGTTCGGGTAAATTAAGAGCATCTTATGGAGAAACGGGTAAAGAACCAAGTAAATATTATGCACTTGGTACAAGATTGGGTACAGTAACCACAAGCGGTGGTGGTTTTAAATATGACTTGGCTAATGGTGGTAACCCAGACTTGGTTCCAGAAAAAACAATTGATTGGGAAGTTGGAACTGAACTAGGCTTTTTGAAAGATAGAATTAGTGTTGATTTTACGTACTATAACAGAGAAAGCCGTGGCCAAATTATTTCACCTCGTACCAGCTATGGTAGTGGTTCTGTAATTAGAATCATGAATGGCGGTAGTGTAGAAAATTATGGTTATGAAGTTCAATTAAAAGGTTCTCCAATTAGAAAAAAGGATTTCGATTGGAACATGACCTTTAACTTTACCAGCAACAGAGGGATAGTAAATAGCGTAGCAGAAGATCTTCCAGAATACTATAACTCTGATACTTGGATTGCTAATGGTGCAAGAGCAGGAACTGGACCAGGTAGGAGTACTTATGCACTCGTAGGTTGGGTGAATTCAAGAAACGACAGAGGAGACCTATTGATCAGTCCAACTACTGGATTGCCGATCTTAAAAAGCTCGTCTGATTTTGTATACCTAGGCGATAGAGCACCTAAATTCACTTTAGGTTATTTAAACAGCTTCCATTATAAAAACTTCAATCTTTCCTTCCTATTCGATATGAGGATTGGTGGTGATGTTTACAATCAAACAGAATACGAGTTGTATAGAAGAGGTTTAAGTGTTAAAACGCTTGATCGTGATCAACCTAGGATTTTAAAAGGTGTGCTCGCTGATGGTTTAGAAAATACAGCTAACCCTACAATCAATAATATTATGATTACACCAGGACTTAACAGTAACTACTATAACAATACTGTTGGCGGTATAGCACCTGAGCAGTTCTTAGAAAGAGACATCAATACATTTAGATTAAGAGATGTTACTGTATCTTATGACCTGCCTGCTTCGTGGGCAGCTAGAACCAAGTTTTTATCTAGTGCTGGTATATATGTAACCTTTACGGATCTATTCTTAATTACCAACTATTCAGGAATCGATCCAGATGTAAATGGTAATACTCCAGCTACGGGTGGTGTTGGTGGTTATGGTATCGATTACGGGAGCATGGGTCGTCCATTGGGTGTAAACATCGGATTAAGAATTAAACTATAATTTAAGCTTAAAGTTTTATAACATGAAACATATTAAAATAATATATCTATTTGCACTCCTGTTTATTGCAACAGGATGTAAAAAGTGGCTTGACGTCAATACCGATCCAGCTGCGCCTCAAACGACAAAGCCAGAGTTCTATTTGTCATCAATTATTGCAAAAATGGGTGAGGCCTCATCTACTGATAACGGAAACGTACAGTTTAAACTAACCCAAAACATGGGCTCTCAAGCGGCAATTTCTACTTTTGAACGCCATGGTTGGAGCACAGGAGATTCTGATGGAGGTGTTTTGTGGAGACACGTATATGTAGATGCAGGTGTTAACTTAGAAGATATGGTTAAAGGTGCCAAAGGTTTAGGAAACAATACACTAGCTGGTGTAGGTATGGCCATTAAGGCTTGGGGTTTCCAACATTTAACCGATCAACATGGTCCAATTATCTTAGATCAGGCATTTCAAGATCGTTTATACTTCAACTATCAAGATCAACCAATGGTTTACGCAAAGGTAAGAGAGTGGTGCCAAGAAGCGTTGGTGTTATTAAATACACCTGATGCAGCAGATTTTAGTAGTGTTCTTTCAAGAACTGACTATATATTTGGACAATCAGGCTTTGGAAATATCACCACTTATAGACAGAAATGGAAAAAATTTGTATATGCGGTTTTGGCTACACAATACACTCACCTAATTAACAAACCAGAATTTGGCGCTAAATATGCAGATAGTGTTGTTAAATATGTTGACCTGTCATTTGGTGGAACTGTATTGAATGCTAGCGAAGATGCTACAATTAGCTATGATGGAACTTTACCAGCTAACTCAAACCCTAATAGTGTAACAAATGGCTTTTTTACAAGCGTATCAATAAATAGGATTGGTCAACCAATTGTGAATTATTTGACAGGTGGGTTAAGAGGTGCACCAGCACTTAATCCAACATCTTCTTTAGATCCACGTTTAACCAGAATGATCAATCCAATGGTAACTACTGTTCCTGCAACAAATGGAGTTTATAGAGGAGTTATTGCTACCAAAGGTGATGTTCCTACAACTAAGACTATTCCATCGGTAATGGGATCGGCATTGCCACCGTATCCAGGTAAATATCTTTTTTCTAATGTTGGGGGAGGTAAATACCCTTTATTTACTTTTGCTCAATTGCAATTTATGAAAGCAGAAGCACTATTTATTAAAGGAGATAAAGGAGGTGCATGGACTGCTTATGATAGAGGTATCAGAGGACATATGGATTTTGTAAATACTTATGGAAGAAATGGTAGTACAGTAGCCCCTGCAATTACTGCAGCAGAGATAAGTGCTTATATGACTTCAAGTGAAGTAGCGCAAAGTGGTGCCGACTTAACTATTGCTGATATCATGGGTCAAAAGTACATTGCACAATGGGGATGGGCTGGCTACGAACAATTTGCCGATATGCGTAAATATCATTGGGATCCTGCAGTATTTAGACAATGGAAACCATTGGAAAGCTCAGAGGCAGCGGCCACAAAAAACTCTATTCCAATGTATGTTTACCGGATCAGACCAAGATACAACTCAGAATATGTTTGGAATAGAGCTGAGTTAGATGTTTGGGGGGGGAATAGCCCGTTATATGTTTATCAAGAGACCTGGTTTACTTTACCAACTAACTAATTCACAAATTATGAAAAAGATTTTTTCAATTATATCCCTTCTATCTGTTTTAACTGTTGCTTTTATTAGTTGTAAGAAAACAGGTGGTGATAATGTGTTCTCAGAATACGATATCGTAGATCAAGGTGCGAAAGCATTAATTAAGGTTAATTATAACGTCGCGTTTTTTAATAATCCTGGGGTCCAGGTGAAAATAAATGACGTGCGAGTAAGCGGACTTATCCTCAATAGAACTCCTTTTCCTGGGGGAGGTTTCAATACTTTGGGAAGCAATACAGGAGATTACTTACCAGTTGATCCAGGGGCAAATACAAAAGTGTCGATCACTATTCCTAAAAGAGGAACTAATATTGATTCGGTAGAGATCTATACCACTACAGTAGCTGCGACAGCCGGCAAGAGGTATTCTTTACATGTAACTGATACCGCTGCTAGAAAAAGCTTATTTGTTGAGGAAGATGCATCAATACCTGATTCAGGTTTCGTGAGAATGAGATTTGTGAATTTGATGCCAACTGTGCCATCAGTAGATTTGTGGGTAGGTACTAACAAGGTTGCTTCAAATATTGCGTATATGTCTATTAGCGACAAATTCGTGTTGCCTACTTCACAGGCTAGCATTACTACTAAGTGGGATGTTAGAGCTGCAGGAGCGGCAAATCTTACAACCAATATTATTGCAACCTACACAAGTGCAAGTACTTTTAACAATCAACGGGTTTATACAGCTTATGCTATAGGATACCCAGACAAGACTGACGCCACAAGGAAACCTTATATTTCTTTTTACTACGTCAGATAAACATTAATAAAACAAAAAAGGGTGGGTGCTAATTAGCACCCACCCTTTTTTAGTAATACATTTTTAATAACAACTGGCCGAAATGCCAAAACTCTGGTTGTTTGCATCTAGTGTAAAATTTGTATAACCAGTTGATGTAGTTACACTACTGATTAATGGAGGTGAGCAAGAATTGGTTGAAGCAGAAACTAATTCATAATTTCCATAAGGCACTTCAATCTGATCTTGGGTATCCACTGCATTCAGGTAATAATAGGTATAAGTGTCTGTGTTTAAGATGGTGGCTTGACCGCCCATGGTTTGAATGTAACTTACTTCAAGTGTTACATATCCTACATCGTCTTTGTTTTTTAAAGAGGTTAGGGCAAAAAATAATAAAACTACTGCCAATTTGGTGATTAGATTTTTCATACTAAATTGATTAATAAGGTGAATTAATTAAATTTACACATAACTTGCTTTTAAACAAAGCATTATTTAGTATTCTGGCAGCTTTTCAAGCAATTCTTTTACGGAATCTCATCTCTTAATTAACAGTATAATTCCTAAATTTTTATACTTTTGCATCAAAGTATTTTAACAATGGCAAACTTTACACTTACTCCTGAAACCTGGGAAAGGGTTAAAATTAAATTCTTAAGAAAATACCGTGATTTAACTCAGGCAGATCTTTCTTTTTCATCTGGTCAAGAAGATCAGCTAGTACAAAAGTTAATGACTTTAGTCAAAAGAGATCAGGAATATATCGAATTTACTATTCGTAAAGCACTGGCTGATCCAAAGGGTAATCGCTTGTAATAACGAGTTTTTAATCCTAGCACTTTTTTGTAAGTTTACCTCTATTATTAAAAGGTAAATGAAGAAGGTTAAAATTGGTATCTTATTGTTTTCCATTGGCTTGTTATCATTAACATTTGCCTTTAAAGAAGATTTATTTCTAGTATCTAAGAACTTAGATGTTTTCGCATCACTCTACAAAGAGATTAACATCAATTATGTAGAAGAGACAAATCCTACAGACCTGATGCGCATCGGCATTGATGCAATGTTAGAAGGACTTGATCCTTACACGGAATATATTCCAGAATCTGAAATAGAAGATTATAAATTAAAATATGTAAGCACTCAATACGGTGGTATAGGTGCTGGCACCTTATTTATTGAAGGAAAACTTTTTGTTAACGAAGTAAGTGAAGGAAATCCCGCAAATAAACAGGGTGTTAAGCCTGGTGATCAAATTGTAAAAATCAATGGGATTGACACAAAAGGAAAAGACAGAAATCAAATTAGTCAACTATTACGTGGCCCGAAAGGTTCTTCACTAAGTTTAGTTATCATAAGAGATGGAGCAGTATTGAATAAAACCATAGTTAGAGAGGAGATTAAACAACCAAATGTATCCTATTCTGGTATTTTGGATAATCAGATTGGCTATATCCGACTAGATAAATTTTTAGAGAACTCAGGACAAGAAGTTGCGAATGCATTAGAAAACATCAATAAAGAAAAACCAAAAGGAATAATACTCGATTTACGTAACAATGGGGGTGGTATTTTACAAGAGGCGGTTAAAATTGTAAATCTATTTGTAGATAAAAACATTTTAGTGGTTACTCAAAAAGGAAGAAATCCTGAAAAGACAATTGCCTACAAGACAGTTAATCAACCTGTATCTCCACAGGTGCCATTGATTGTTTTGGTGAATGGTTCATCAGCCTCGGCTTCAGAAATTGTAGCAGGTGCATTGCAAGATTTAGATAGAGCAATTATCATTGGTCAACGCAGTTATGGCAAAGGTCTTGTACAACAAACTTTTAATCTTCCATACAATAGTTTAGTTAAGGTAACCGTTGCAAAGTATTATACGCCATCTGGACGATGCATTCAAGCTTTAGATTATGCACATAAAAATCAGAATGGACAAGCAGAAAAATTCGCTGACTCTGTAATGAAAGCCTATAATACAAAAACTGGCAGAACAGTATACAATGGTAATGGAGTTTATCCAGACGTATTTATAGTGCCAATTAAGTATAGTCCTATTACTATATCATTAATTAGTAAAAATCTTTTGTTTGATTATGCAAATAGTTATAAAAAGGCAAATAAGGAAATAGCCAATGTTAAAACCTTTCAATTAAGCGATGCTGATTATACTCAATTTGTTAATTCATTAGCAGATAAAGATTATAGCTATACTTCTCGAACAGAGCGTTTATTATCCGATTTAAGGACGGAAGCAGAAAACGAGAACAAGCTAGCAGCAGTTAAAGGAGATTTAGAAGAATTAAAATCGAAAATGCTAAGTGCCAAAAAGACTGATTTAATAACACATAAAACAGAAATCAGAAGAGTATTGGAAACTCAAATTATTAGTCGTTATTATTTCGAGAAAGGAAAAATTGAGCAAGCATTTCAATACGATAAAGAAATTTTACAAGCAAAAACGTTACTTAATAATCAGCAACAAATGCTAGCCATTCTTAAAGGAGATGGGTTATATAAAACAATTGGAACCCCAGTAAAATCTTTTACTTTAGAAAATTAAATTTGACGCAAACGCTTGATTAACTATATTTTAAGTTATAGGTGCATAATTTTTATTCTTCTAAAACTCCCAATTCTACTCCTGCAAGTGTTAAAAAGTGTTAAAATTTAAGTAATTGAAAACCAACACCTTATGATTTTTATTAATTAATTTAACATATTAAAGTTTTGATTCAAACATACTTTTACTCATATTTAGGAATTAATTAACTATTAACTAACCTAAATTTTATTAATTTATGAAAAAACTTGTACTAAGTTTATTCATCTTGTGTACACTATCCGTGGCCGCTTTCGCTCAAGAGCGTATAGTAACGGGTACAATTAAAGCAAGTGAAGATGGGCTACCTATCCCAGGTGCGTCCATAAAAGTAAAAGAAGCTCCTGCAGTTGGAACTACAACAGGAGTAGATGGTAAGTTTACCTTAAAAGTTCCTGCAAATGGCAGAACGTTACAGGTTTCTTACTTAGGATATTCTACTCAAGAAGTAGCTATTTCTGGAAGTGCAATAAATGTTTCTTTAGTTTTAGATTCAAAAACTTTAGATCAAGTAGTTGTTACGGCGGGTGGTGTGAACATTAAACGTCGTGAGCAAGGTAACCAATCTACTACTGTTAAATCAAAAGAATTAACACAAGCAAAAGCTTTTAATGTTGCTAGTGCATTAACTGGTAAAGTTGCGGGTTTGCAAGTAAACGCAGTTAGTTCTGGTGTTAACCCAAGTGTTCGTTTGGTTTTGCGTGGTAATCGTTCGTTATTAGGTAATAACCAAGCTTTGGTTGTTGTTGATAACGTAATCGTTCCAAGTAGTATTTTAGGAAACTTAAACCCAGAAGATGTTGAAGATATCCAAGTATTAAATGGTGCAGGTGCTGCAGCTTTATACGGTTCTGATGCATCAAACGGAGCGTTAATCATTACTACAAAAACTGGTAAAAGAGGTGTTACTCAAATTAAAGTTGGTCAAACTACTAGTTTAGAGACTATTTCTTATTTGCCTAAGTTGCAACAAAGATTTGGTTCAGGAACAGGTCCGGATGATATTCCAAGTTACACACCATACGAAAACCAGCAGTATGGACCTGCTTTTGATGGTTCAATGAAAGTAATAGGTAAGCCACTAGTTGATGGTTCTATTCAAACTGTTCCATATTCTTGGAATGAAGATGAAGGTAAACAACAATTTTGGGAAACTGGTGTAAACAACCAAACAGATTTTAGCTTATCATCTGGTGATGATAAAGGTTCTTACTATTTATCATCTCAGTATTTTGATCAAACAGGTACTGTTCCTGGTGATAAATTTAATCGTTTTACTATCCGTTTAAATGGAGCAAAAGATTTGATGAAAGGCGTAAGTTTTGCATTCAACGCTAACTATGTTCAAAACAGATATGATCTTGGTGACTCTGGTACAGCATTTAATAACGTATTAATGTCTCCTGGTCAAATTCCTTTAACACGCTATAAAAATTGGAGAACTGATCCATACTCTACTCCAGATGGTTTTTATAATGAATACTATGATAGCCCTTACTTTACTTTAGGAAATTCAAGAACTTTAACGAGAAATGACTATTTGACTGGTAACGTTCAATTGAAATATTCTCCAATTGAAGCGTTGTCATTCTTATTCCGTGTAAGTATGTCAACTAGAAACGTATCAAGTAAGTCCTGGTCAGATAAATATACCTTCTCTACTTATAGATTAGGGATTACATCAAACTTTTCAAATAGACCAGGAAGTGTAAGTGATGCATCAAGTTATGAAACGCAATTAAATCCTGAATTCCAGGCTCAATACATCAAACAGTTGAGTAAAGATTTCTCTTTAAATGCAATTTTAGGTGCAAGTTCACGTGATAATATTACTAAAGGTGTAGCTGCTGGTTCTTCAGCAATGGTTATCCCTGGATTATATAATGTATCTAATACTACTGGTAATACTAATGGAAGTGAAAGTAATAGTCGTGTACGTCAAATAGGTGTTTATGCTGATGCTCGTTTAGGTTTTAGAAGCTATTTATACTTACACTTAACAGCTAGAAATGACTGGCGTTCTGTATTAGCACAAGAAAATAGATCATTATTCTATCCAGCTGCTGATATTTCATTCATTGCTTCTGATGCAATTCCTTTCTTGAAAGAATCTAAAGTAATTAGTTCTTTAAAGTTAAGAGGTGGTGTATCTAAAGTTGGTTTGGTTAACCTAGGTGCTTACAGATTACAGCCAACGTTTAGTCAACAATATGGGTTCCCTTATTCAGGTGTGCCAGGATTTGGTATTGGTAATGCTGTTGTATCTCCAGATATTAAACCAGAGGTTACAACTTCACTTGAGGGTGGTTTTGATTTGGAAATGTTTAAATCTAGAGTTAACTTTAGTGCAACAGCTTATAAATCAAATACCGTAGATCAAACTGTTTCTGTTCAAATTCCTTCAGCAACTGGTTTTACTGGATATTTAACTAATACTGGTGAAGTTCAAAATTATGGTTTAGAAACTTCATTAAGAGTTGTTCCAATCCGTACTTCTTATGGTTTAGAAGTTTCTGTTGGTGCTAACTATACCTACAACAAAAATAAAGTGCTTTCAATTAGTACTGATCAAAACTTTATCAGTTTAGGTACTTTTGGTACTGCGAATATTGTTGCTGAAGTTGGCCAGTCATTCCCATTATTAAAAGGAACTACTTATAACAAAGATCCACAAGGAAGAATTATTGTTGATCGTATTACTGGTTTCCCTAGTGCTACAACAGCTACCTCTAGTTTAGGTATTACAGAGCCAAGACATCGTTTAGGCCTTGATTTATCTGCCGAGTACAAAGGTTTCCGACTAGCTACTGTATTTGAATATCGTTCTGGTAACGTAATTTATACAGGTGGTAGTACAGGATATGATTTCTCAGGAGCGGGTATTAGAACTACTTACTTTAACAGAGAGCGTTTTGTTGTTCCTAATTCATCTTATTTAGATCCTGTAACAAATACGTATGTTGCTAATACAAATATTACAACAAGAACTGGTGGTGTTGATTTCTGGACAAATGGTCCATCAAACACTAGTGTAAACTCTAACTATACTTATTCTGCTGCATTCTGGAAAATGCGTGAGCTTTCATTATCTTATGATTTACCAAAATCAGTATTCAGTAACATTAAATTTGTGAAAGGTGCTACAGTGAGTGTTCAAGGACGTAATTTGTTCTTATGGGCCCCTAAAACCAACCTTTATACTGACCCTGAGTATAGCGCATTTGATTCTTCAAGTAATGCCATTGGTTTCACTTCATTAAGCCAAACGCCTCCAGGTAGATTTTACGGGTTTAGTTTGTCAGTAACTTTATAATATAAAAGAACATGAAAAAAATATTTAAATATATAATGTTAGGCGTGGTCTTGGTGTCTGCAAGTTCTTGTAAAAAGTACTTGGATATCAATGCAAACCCAAATAACTTTACATCTGCAACGCCGGCTGTGGTATTACCACAAGCAATAGTTGGTGCAGCTTCAATTAGTAACACATTTAATATCAGTTTTGCAGATTTTTCTGGAGCTAGAGCTAATGCGGGAGGTTTCGGCGGATTTGGATCTGTTGTAACTTATGATTTCGGAACTGGGGATTACGCTGGTTTATGGTCTGCTAGTTATGATAATGCAAACGATTTTCAATATGTAATTAATGAAACCAGTAGTGACATTAAATTAGCTTACTCTACTAGCATAGCTAGAATTATGAAAGCATTTGCATTTGAGCGTTTGGTTAATCAGTTCAATAATGTACCATATACTGATGCATTGAAAGGTACTGAAGTTTTACAACCAAAATATGATAAAGCTGAAGATGTTTACAAAGCTTGTATTGCAGAATTAACCAAAGCTGTTGCAGATATCACTACTGCACAAGCATCTGCTTCTACTAATAAAATTGTAGCAAACACAGATCCTATGTTTGCTGGTGATATGAACCTTTGGAAAAAGTTTGCTAACACAGTCAAACTTAGAATGCTAATTAAAATGGCTGGAGTTCCTGCTCACCAAGCTTATGCGACAGCTCAATTTGCTGCAATTGATTTAGCTTCAGGTTTCTTATCTACTGATGCTGTTGTTCAGCCAGGGTATGTTAAAACAGATAGACCAAACCCTACGTGGGCATCTATTGGTTTCTCTGGTACAAACACCAACACAACTACAAGTAGAATTCCTACAAAATGGATGTATAGTTTCTATAATGGTGGTAAAATATCTGATCCAGGAAGAGCTAAAACTATTTATAGAGGCTATCCTTCAACAATTATCAATCAATTAGGAGATGAATCTGCAGGTGTTCCAGCTGCTTCTTCTGCTGGTTCTGCATGGACTACTGCTGTTTCTACAACAACTGCATCTGTATTAGGTGTTGCAAAAAGCCCAACTCAAGCGGCTCCAGTATTGTTAGCAACTGAAAGTAACTTCTTACAAGCAGAAGCTTTTGCTAGAGGATATCTTGCAGGAAACGCTGCAACAGCCTTTGATTTAGGAATGCAACAGTCATTTAATTATTTGTACAAAACTGCTGATCTTGTAACTTCAACAAATACTGCTTTAGCAGCTAATGTTGCTACAGATTTTGCTACTTACAAAAATGCTAATGTGCTAAATCGTTTGGTTAACTGGACTTTGGCAGTTTCTTTGGACGAAAAAATTGAAGCCATCATTACTCAAAAGTATATTGCTTTAAATATGATCGCTAATGATGAGAATTTCAATGAATTTAGGCGTACAGGGTATCCATTCATCGTAAATGGCTCATCTGATCCGATTTTAACTTTTGCTTCTAAACAATCAGTTTCTACTCACGTAGATAAATTGCCAACAAGAGTTTTGTATCCTCAAGAAGAGTATAACTTAAATCCTGTTAATGCTCCAGCTGGCATTAATAAATTCAGCTCGTTAATCTTTTGGGATTTAAATTAATAAATAAACTCATTTAAATTATAATAAAATGAAAAAAGTCTTTAATAAATCTATAGCATTGTTATTTCTAGTTGTGTCACTAACGTCATGCTTGAAAGATGATACAATGGTATTAGACCCTGAAAAATCAGCAGGCAATGTAGTTGAGTTCGGAAATACTGGTACACCATCATCTCCATCTGGAGCTCCAGTATTCGCTTATACACCAACAACGTTGGATCCTACTGTTGCAACAGCAAAATTTACTACATCAGTTAGATATGCTGGTGCTGAAGACGTTGCTCCACAAGATATCACAGTGACGTTAGCTGCAGCACCCGAAGCTGTAACTAAATGGAATGCTGCATATCCAACAGCGCAATTTCCATATGTTCAAATGAATGCAACTACTTATTCGTTTCCAAGTACGGTTACAATTAAGAAAGGCGAGAAATTTGCAAGTTTTGATGTAACCATTAAAACTAATCTTTTGAATCAGTCTCAATCTAACGTTTTAGGTATTAAAATCAATTCTACTTCGGCTGCAATAATTAGCGGTAACTTTGGTACAGTAATTTATAACTTACCTATTAAAAGTATATGGGAAGGTAGTTATGTTTACAGCGTAGATAATAACTATGGTCAAATTGATGCCAATATTGGTCAGTATACTGAAGCTGGCATTAAATTATCAACTGTAGGGCCTAATAGAGTTAGAGTTCAATATATTGCTCAAACTTATAGTGGTTTTGTAGAATACCAATTTAATGGTGATAATACAGCAATTACTGAGGTTAAACCTTATAATGGTGCTACTAATTATGCTAATTCAATACAATCATTTACTTTAAATACTGCTACTAAGAGTTTCAATATTGATTGGACATTCGCTAATAGAGGTTTAAGAGAATCGTGGGTTAGACAATAGATAATATTATTGAAATGAGAAATCCCCAGCAAATTTTGTTGGGGATTTTTTATAATATTATTTTTAGAAATTGTATAAAAAAGGAGAACCATTTGGTTCTCCTTTTTTAATTTATTTAAAAATTTGCCTCCTAATCCATTGCATGTAACCTAACTTTAAGCCCGTCCATAGATGGGCTTAATTGTAATTGGCAAGCAAGCCTAGAATTTGGCAATAAATCTGGTAAAGTATCTAACATAGCATATTCGTCATCACTCATTTCGTTGAGCTTTTCTTCACCTTCCATAACATCTACACAGCAAGTTGCGCATAATGCCATTCCACCACAAGTAGCTAGAATATCATATTCGCTAGCTTTTAGGAACTCCATTAAACTTAAGCCCATATCAGTAGGAGCAATTAATGTACTAATATTACCTTCGCGGTCCTCAACTTGTATAGAAATATCGTTTGCTTCCATTCTTAAAATTCGGTTACACCATTAACAGTAGTATATTTCATAGTATATTTAATACCTGGATTCATATACTGATAAGCGCTATGGCTCATTAAAGCGGCTTCATGGAAACCACATAAAATTAACTTTAATTTATTGGTATAGGTATTAATATCGCCAATTGCGTAAATACCTGGGATATTAGTCGAATAATCATCAGTATTTACTTCAATAGCACTTTTGCTTATGTTTAAATTCCATTGCTCTATGGGGCCTAATTTCGGGCTTAAACCAAATAATGGAATAAGATGATCTGCAGCGAAAGAAGTAGTCTCCATTGTACGATTATGTATTACTTCTACATTCTCTAATTTGCCATTACCGGTAACTGAATTTAAATTACTATTTAGGACTAAATTAATCTTTCCACTTTCAGCCAATTCCATTACTTTAGCAACAGAGTCTGGTGCACCACGAAAGCTCTCACTTCTGTGCACTAAAGTTAATTCAGAACAAATATCTGCTAAGAAGATGGTCCAATCTAAAGCAGAATCGCCACCACCAGCAATTACCATTTTTTGACCACGATATTTCTCAGGATCTAGAATCATATAGTTTACACCTCTTCCATTTTCAAATTGGTCTAAGCCAGCAACAGCAGGTTTCCGAGGCTCAAAACAGCCTAATCCACCAGCAATAACAACAACTTTAGCCTCGATAATGGTGCCCATGTTAGTTGTTAATACAAAATCTGCTTCGCCACGTTTTTCCAAGCCCTCAATTCTCTCACCCAATGTATAACCTGGATGAAAAGGTTTAGCCTGTTCTACTAAATTGTCAACTAATTCTTGAGCCAATACAGTTGGATATCCTGGGATATCATATATAGGTTTTTTTGGATAAATTTCTGAAAGCTGACCACCAACTTGAGGTAAGTAATCAATAAGATGACAACGCATTTTTAATAATCCGGCTTCAAAAATGGCAAATAAACCTACAGGTCCGGCGCCAATAATGGCTATATCAGTAGAAATCATGTATTAAAATTTGAGGCAAAGTTACAAAATCACAAACACTATTTAGATATGTTCCAAATTATTTTAAATAAAATCTACGAATTCAGTAGTTTTTATTTTATAAAAATGTTATTAACTACTGAAGCAGAACTATATTTTGTTGTAGTATACGATACCCAAATGGTAAGATGCTAAAAATTAATCATTTTCCGCTACCTTTGACTTATACATGAATAAAAACATTTATTTTGCTTCTGATTTCCACTTAGGTGCGCCTAATTATGAGGAGAGTCGTAAACGTGAAGAACGAATTGTAAATTGGTTGGATTTTATTGAACCAACGTGTGCAGAACTCTTCCTAATGGGCGATGTTTTTGACTTCTGGTTTGAATATGGTAAGGTTATTCCAAAGGGATTTATTCGTTTGCAGGGTAAATTGGCGCAAATGGCGGATGTCGGCATTAAAATCTATTTCTTCAAGGGAAATCACGATATGTGGGTGAACGATTATTTCACAAAAGAAATAGGTATCGAAATTATTAGTGACGAATTAATTATTGAAAGAAATGGAAAAAAGTTTTATTTACACCATGGAGATGGATTAGGCCCAGGAGATGCGAAATATAAATTTTTGAGAAAAGTTTTTAGAAATCGCGTTTGTCAGTGGTTATTTTCTGTTTTACCGCCTCGCATTGGATTGTTTATTGCTAATGGATGGTCTGGAAATAGTAGAATTGCTAGCAATAAAAAAGAGGTATTTTTAGGCAATGAAAATGAATGGCTTGCTATTTTTGCTAAAGAACAATTGGAAAAAGAACACTTTGATTATTTCATTTTTGGACATCGGCATTTGCCTTTAGATATTCAATTGAATATTAATAGCCGTTATGTGAATATAGGAGAATGGATTAATTATAATTCTTATGGGGTATTTGATGGCGAAGATTTGCACCTAGCCTATTATAAAAGTGTTTAATCTGTTTGTAAACTGAGAACTATTAACGGAGCTTAGTCTTTCCGCTTTTTTTCCTTATTTTTGCATCTTTATTGCACAGGTTTGTGTTTAATAAGCCCGTCCCGATAAGTTATCGGGAGAAGTGGAATTTTCTTTTTTGGAAATTTTAACGTAAAGCGGGGCTTGCTTTGTTTAGTGTAGCGAAGCATATTTTCCCCAAGGGATACCTTTTGTACAAAAGATTTTAAAACTATGTTAGAGAAATTAGAAGCGATAAAGTTGCGCTGGGAAGATGTAGAAGAGCAATTAAGCAATCCTGATACGATACAGGATATGAAGCGTTTTGCTGCTTTAAATAAAGAATATAAGGATTTAGGCAAGATTGTGGATGAATATAAAATCTACAAGAATGTGATGAGTAATATTGATGCCAACAAAGAGATTTTGAGCACTGAGAAAGATCAGGAAATGCGTGAGATGGCAAAAGAGGAGTTGGATTTACTGTTGGCACAACAAGAAAAAATGGAGGAAGATATCCGTTTGATGTTGATACCAAAAGATCCTGAAGATGCTAAAAATGCAGTTTTTGAGATTAGAGGTGGAACCGGCGGTGATGAAGCGGCATTATTTGCTGGTGATTTGTATAGAATGTACAGCCGCTTTTTTGACCAAAAAGGTTGGAAAGTAGAAACAGTTGATGTAACTGAAGGTACCGCGGGGGGATATAAAGAGGTGATTTTAAAGGTGAGTGGAGAGGATGTTTACGGACAGTTGAAATATGAATCGGGTGTACATCGTGTACAACGTGTGCCAGACACAGAAACACAAGGTCGAGTGCATACTTCGGCGGCATCTGTTGCTGTTTTACCAGAAGCTGAAGAAATTGATTTGTACATTAACCCAGCAGATATCGAATTACACACTTCGCGTTCTGGTGGTGCTGGTGGGCAAAATGTAAACAAGGTCGAAACTAAAGTACAATTAACGCATAAACCATCTGGTATTGTAGTGGTTTGTCAGCAAGATAGATCGCAATTGGGTAACCGTTTAATCGCAATGGAGATGTTGCGTAGCAAGCTATATGACATCGAATTGCAGAAAAAGAACGGTGATATTGCAGCTAGACGTAAAACAATGGTGTCTACAGGAGATAGATCTGCTAAAATTAGAACATATAATTATCCACAAGGTAGAGTAACGGATCATCGTATTGGTTTGACGTTATATAACTTAAATGGTGTAATGGATGGTGGTGTACAAGAGTTAATCGATGCCCTACAATTTGCAGAGAATGCAGAGAAGATGAAAGAAGGTGCTGTCATTTAACGACTTACAATTATTTTAACTTTTTTGTTGTAAAATAAATTAAAGACGCTATATTTGCAATCCCAATCCGAAAGTGATTTCGTTTTGGGAAACGGGCCGGTAGTTCAGCTGGTTAGAATGCCGCCCTGTCACGGCGGAGGTCGCGGGTTCGAGTCCCGTCCGGCCCGCAAGAAGCCTTAACGAAAGTTGAGGCTTTTTGATTCTTATCTTATTTCAATCGCTTTGGCAAAAATGTTAAGATAATGCCTTTAAAATTTGCCAATATATCCCAAAACTTCCTGTTACTGTCTACTTCACTTTCACCGCAATCAATAGTGTCACTCCGATTGATAATAAAATCTGCAGCTTTCTCAACCAATTTTAAACTAATTAGATTTTTCATCGCTTTAGCAAAATAACTAGCATAGACATGTGCCCATATCTCAATAATTAACGAATCATTAGAGGCTGCTAATTCCTTTCCAAAAAAGGTTAAGTAATCTATTTTAATACTATTGACCAATACTTCCGAACGCTGTTCGATATCGGCAGTCAAGAATTTTTGTAACGTTTTAGGCCTTTTTATCCTGATCAATTGATTTTCAAAAACGACAAGT
>NZ_JBAZRL010000044.1:0-27787 GCF_041662865.1 Pedobacter sp. | reverse complement strand
CATCAATTCTTCAAACATCTCTAAAGATACTTTAATGCCATAATCTACCGGATTGTTATAAATTAGAATAGGGATTTGAATGGCAGAAGCAATCGCTTTAAAATAAGTAACCACCTCGTTATCATCTGCTTTATATTTTAGTGGTGGCAATAACATAATCCCATCAGCACCTAAGTGTTCGGCTTCTTGTGCCATCGCAATAGCTACACTTGTTATTTGTTCTGCTACGTTGATGATTACAGGAACCTTACCATTTACTGCCTTCACTGTATAGGTTAAAAATTCGGCCTTCTCTTCTTTTGTCAAGGTACTAGCTTCGCCCAAAGAGCCACAAATGATAATTCCATCAACACCAGCTGCTAATTGCGCATCTAAGTTTTTTTGGAACAAAGGATAATCAATGGTATCGTTTTCTGTAAAAGGAGTTAAGAGCGCTGGATAAACGCCTTGCCAAGCAACATGTTTCATAGTCAATTTATTTTATTCAAATGTAATGTGAGATCGTATACGGTACTTAACCAGATTTAATGAATAATAGACGGATATTAACTTTAACAGCTTTTTTTCATTTTAATGCACTAATATTAACAAGCCATTCCTAAACGACGTAACTAATTGATTTAATTTATCCTATTTTACCCTAAAATTTTATTTTAATTGATTAATTAAGTTAATATTAGATTAAATTCATGAAATGAAAGTTTTACAGTTCACCATTCCTGTTGCTCCCGATCGTACTATTATTGTGCAAGAAGACAATATGGCACATTTTTATCCATACTTACATCGCCATAAAGAGGCGCAATTGATTTGGATAAAAGAAGGAGAGGGCACACTTGTGGTAGACAATAACATGCATGCGTTTAGGAAGAATGACATTTATTTGCTAGGGGCAAATCAGCCGCATTTATTTAAAAGCAATCCAGAATATTTTGAAGAAGGAAGCGATTTAAAAATTCAGGCCTTAATGATTTTTTTTGATCCAAATGGGAAATTAGCTCCCATACTGGCGTTACCTGAAATGCAATTGCTCCACTCCTTTTTGCAGCAAAAACAAAGTGGTTATAAAATTCCGACTACACATACAGAAAGTATTATCCAACGCATGTTAAGTGTACAGTATGCTAAAAACCAAGAGGTTATTGTTAAGTTTTTAGACTTACTCCAAACACTATATCAAATTGGAAATCAAGGAGAAACCTTATCTACTGCAAAAATGACCAGCTTTTCGGAAAGTGAGGGTATCCGCATTGGAAACATATTTAACTATTTGATGCAACATTACGAACGACAAATTAGTTTAGATGAAGTGGCTGCAGAGGCACACATGACACCGCAAGCATTTTGTAGGTATTTTAAAAAACATACCCGACAAACGTTCGTCTCATTTTTAAATGAATTACGCATTAACGAGGCCTGTAAGAAATTAACCAGCGGCAAGTTTGAAAATATTGCCACAGTGGTTTATACCTGTGGTTTTAATAGCGTAACCAATTTTAATAGAGTGTTTAAATCGGTAAAAGGCGAAGCGCCTAAAACATACCTTAACCAATATTTTAAAAACTTAAAGGTTTGACGAATAAATGTTCAAACAATTTTTCATTTCTTAATTTCTTTCTCACATTTGCACATGACTTATCCTGAAAAACTGAATGCCATCCGTCAACAAATGAAAACTGACGGCGTAGCTGCTTACATTATCCCTTCTGCAGATCCTCACATTAGCGAATATTTACCCGATCATTACAAGTGCATTGCCTTTACAACAGGCTTTAAAGGTTCGGTAAGTACGGTAGTCATTACACAAGATTTTGCAGGCCTATGGGCAGATTTTAGGTATTTCGAACAAGCCGAAGAGCAATTAAAAGGCAGTGGTTTTGAGTTGGTTAAACTTAAAATTCAGGGCAATCCAGAATACATTCAGTGGCTTGGTCAAACTTTACCCAAAGGGGCTACCATTGGTTTCGATGAAAAATTAGTTTCTATCCTTTTAGGAGAACTCTTACATAAAGAATTAGCCTACAAGCAAATCAATTTTCAACATAAAGATTACCTAAGCCCAATTTGGGAAAACAGATCAGCACTCCCTACTAACCCTGCATTTTTAATAGCGGATGAATTTATCGGTCAGTCGGTGAGTGATAAGCTAAAAGCAGTTAGACGAGCGTTAAAACAGCGCCATGCGACTTACCACTTAATCTCCTCATTAGATGATTTGGCTTGGCTATTTAATATCCGTGGAGCAGATGTAAGTTACAATCCAGTAGTGTTAAGTTTTGCCTTGATCTCTGAAAATCAAGCTACCTTATACATTCAACATGATAAATTAAACGCAGCTGATCAAGCAAGTTTAACTCAAAGCGGAGTAGAAATTTTAGCTTACGATAACATTGCAAATGACTTACGCTTTTTGCCAGCCGAAAGTTCCATATTAATAGACCCAAAGCGTAACTGTTTTGGCTTATATAAACTTATTCCTGTTTCCGTTCAACGTATTCTCGACACCAACCCTTCTACACAGTTAAAAGCTGTTAAAAACGAAATAGAAGTCACCAATACACGTCGAGCGATGATTAAAGACGGTGTTGCGATTACTCAATTTTTAAAATGGATTACAGATAATAGTGGAAAAATAGAAATTACAGAACTATCAGCCGCTGCTCAATTGAAAGCATTTAGAGCCAATCAAGAGGGTTTTATAGGCGAAAGTTTCAATACCATTGCGGGGTATAAAGCGCATGGTGCTTTACCTCATTATGCCGCTTCAACCGAAAGTGATGTAGCCATTCAAGCAGATGGTTTGTTTTTAGTAGATTCTGGTGGTCAATACCGCTATGGCACGACTGATATTACGCGTGTAATCCCAATGGGAAATAATACCGAAGAAGAGAAAATAGATTACACTTTGGTGCTAAAAGCGATGATTGAAGGCTGTAAAACTCGTTTTCCAAAAGGGACGTGTGGCTATCAAATTGATGCGATTACACGTAGACCAATGTGGGATTATGCGTTAAATTATGGTCATGGAACTGGTCATGGTGTTGGTTATTTCTTAAACGTACACGAAGGACCGCAAGTGTTTAATGCAACGGCAACTCCTATACCTGTAGAGTTGGGTATGATTACTTCTATTGAACCTGGAATTTATCGTTCTGGTAAACATGGTATTCGTATTGAAAATTTAGTATTAACCATTGCCGACCAAACCAATGAGTTTAATGAGTTTTATGCTTTTGAAACCTTAACGCTGGCACCAATTGACACGACTTTAGTTAAAAAAGAGCTACTGGAAAAAGCCCACATCGATTGGTTAAATACCTATCATGCCAATGTGTATGCGAAATTAAGTCCGTTTTTAAATGAGGAAGAGCAAGTGTTTTTAGGGAAGATGACGAGTGAATTATAGCGCCTCACCCCAAGAGACTGTATCAAAAAGAAAATTTAAAAATTGTTAATGAATTAAATTAGGAATTTGCGTCGTTCCCACGAAGGTGGGAAGCTTAATGCGTAATGCATTTTTTACTCACTATCAATGAGGGTTTTAGGTTTAATCATTAGGCTTTTTACTTATGATATACAAACATCCCAACTATATTGCTGTTATTGTAGTATTATTAATCACAAAAACTAATTATATATGATTATTCAACTGAACGCCGATAAAAACTTAACAATACACGAAACTTACGAAAGTCAGATTACAGAACAATTAACTAAAGAATTAGCAAGATATAGTGGACATATCACTAGGGTTGAAGTTCACTTGAGCGACGAAAACGGAAGTAAGGGTGGTATTAATGACAAAAAATGCTTACTAGAAGCTAGATTTGAAGGCAAACCACCTATTGTAACTAGCGACCTAGGAAATACGTACGACCTTGCTTTAAAAGGCGCAACTGAGAAATTGAAACATGCGCTGACTACTATAATAAGTAAATTGCAAGAGAAAGTTTAACTATTACGATACTTGTCCTATTTAGGATCACAAGATATTATTCAAAGACCGATTTATTCGGTCTTTTTTGTTTGCTAGTTATGCTGTGTATATTTCGGTAAGTGAAAGTCCTATTCCGTTTATAATTGACACCACAAAAGAAACCATAGCTTTTTGAGTACTATTATTTTTTGAAATATACTTCGAATGTATGCTAAATTAAGTCCATTTTAAATGAAGAAGGCAAAGTGTTTAGGGAAGGTGGCGAATAAGGTTTAGTTCCCCTGTTGTTATATTTTCAATAGCCTTAAGATTTAAATCTTGATTGATTATGATATTCTAAGAATTCCTTACTTGGTAAAAATTTAGAGGGTAGTATAATTTTTTTATTCTCATATTTAGTAAAATAATCCAATGTATATTGGGTCTTTTGTTTCAAAATTAATGGGGATATTTTGATAATATAATCAGGCGTTATTGTTAAATAACCACATTCAAAAGCCTTATCATGTAACGCATTAATTGCAATACCATTTTGAGGGTTTAATCTATTTTTTTCATCAACACCCCATGGTATAATATGACCAGCGATTAGAAATTCTGATTGCTGAATACCAGTAATACAGCAGGTATTATTATAAGATGCTAAAATTGTCTTCCTAAAGAATGATTGGTTAATTCGAATCTTTACTAACTGTGTTCTGGTTTTACCTTCTTTAAATAAATCATTTTCAGATATTCCAACTAAATCCTCTATTGTAGTATTTTCAAATTTGGCAAGTAATTTTTCACTTTCATAAGGTAATCTATCCCAGTTATTATAGAATTCATTCCAAATTTCTTTATCTAAGTTGCTAGACTTATATGCTCCTTTAATTCCTCTTGCTTGTAAACTTGGGTCCAAACTAGCAAAATTTACAAGCTTGTAGGCTACACTACCTGCTGTTCGCCCGATTAAACCTGCTAATTTAACAACTTCTGGATTAGTACTATGCATTCTCCCAAATGGAGTTTTACAATATAAAGCCATAGCTAGAATTAACTCATCTCGAGACCAAAGCGTCTGTCCTTCTTTCATTTATATTTAATTTTCTTGTAAAAGAAATACAAATTGACAATTATCAGAAAGACACATATGCAATTGTGTTGAATTAGTAGAATTATATAAATCAAAGATTAATTCTGTCCTGCACCCACATTTTGAGCAAGTTTCTGGTTGGCTAGTAAAAATAAAGGTTTCCAAAGTCGGCAAAATGAACATAATTAAAGTTAGAAAAATTATGCTCATTCGAATCACTATCATAAAATTTATTTCGTACACTCATCAACTTCAATTAACAAATTCTCTGTTGTTTTTCTTATAAAAACTCAAAAAATTACACCTCATTTCTCCCACATTCCTCCCAGTCTTCTCCTACATTTCTCCTGCAAAATGCCGTTTTAGAAGAACAAACATGGGGTAAACCTCGAACAACACTAGAACAAAACAACTTTTATACTGACATATTCGGACATTCACAGACATTTTCGGACATTTAAAAGCACTACGCTCTTTGTCCGAAAAATTTACTGTTCTTTTGAGGTATGAAATTTACTGAACTACTTTGCGGTAATCGAACAGTTCGCTTGCTCAAACACAAATCTCCCTTTCTGATAATCGACAGGCACTTTATCATCGAAAAAGGCAGAGCCCCAAACCATGGAGATTTCGCCAACACCCATGGTTAATTTGTTTTCCTTTTTAAGAAAGGCAACCGGGTTCCTGTACCATTTATCAACTTTGTTAACTTTAAAATCATAATGACCTTTTAGCGTATCGCCATGGAATGTTCCTTTAAATTGCCCTTCGAATTTTTTGGCGTTAGCATAGCTAAAATTTAAAAGACCTTTAATCTGTTTGCTAGAGGTATCTATTTTAAGCCAAGCCGTATCGTTTTGACTAATTGCCATATAACAAATAGTATATTTAGTATCCATTTGTTCTTCCATCGTTTTTTCTTCACGACAACTCGTCAGTAAAAATAATAGACTTAATGCCAAGTAGGCAAATGAATTGCTCTTTATCATCGGAATAAATTTTGATTAACAGCTTAAAAATACATACAATACCTATAAACTTGTTTACAATTCGCTAAATACTATATAATTTGATTGATCTGTCTCCTACAACAACATCTGTGGAAAAAGTAATGGGGAAAAACAGACTAAATATTCCCCAATTTTACCCGTCATTATTTTTTTAATTATTTATTTTGACCATACATTGATTTTGTGTAAACTTATGGTAATATTTAATGTTTAAACATTTAGTTATTTTACTCAATCTTCCTACTTCAAAAATAATACAATTTTATTGAGTTAGTGGCACAGCTATTGTACATTTAATGTTATAACAATCAGTTCCTTTAATGAGATTTTCAAGACTACTTTTCGTTTTAATGCTTTTCACTCTCTTAAGCAACCCCTCATTTGCGCATGGCACAAGTACTGTTTCTGGATATGGATGTAGAGTTGGTGATGCTGTTTTTACACAGTACTTAGGCACTACACATTTTTGGGGAACTACCTACAAAGTTTACAATAGCAACGGGCAATCCTATAATGTAGATTACAGTCCTGGAGAGCAGTGTAATTATATTGAAAGTAACGACATATATGATCAAGGAAAACAGTGTTGGGTAAATAGCTATGTTAATCCGACAAATAACCAAACTGGTGCTAGTTATGGCACTTATGTGTACTATTCATTAGATATTTGCAATGTCAATTTACCTATAGATGATTATGTGTGGGTACTATTGCTCGCAGTTGGTGGTGTTGGAGCTTATGTCATCTCTAAGAAGCGAATATTAGCTTAAGCTCATTATTCTTGTTTATCCGTCCTCTTTTAATCAATCCCTAATAGGCACTTTTAGTACTCTTGCAGCCTCTATGTAGAGCAAAATTTGATTGACGCAAGCAGCTAAGTTTTCTTTAATTTCATGCTCCCAAAAACGCATTACCGTATAGCCCATTAAGGCTAAACTTTCATTTACGAATTTATCTCGCTGTCTATTTCTTTCTATTTTAGGGATCCAAAAAGAGGAATTGGTTTTAGGCTTTCTGCTCTCCCATTGGTATCCGTGCCAAAAATCTCCATCTACAAATACAGCAAGTTTATATTTATCAATGATAAGATCCGGGCGACCGGGCAGACCTTTTTTATGTGTACGAAAACGTATGTTTTTAGCCCAAAGAGAACGCCTCAATAACAGTTCTGGAACTGTATTTTTTCCTCTAATCTTCGACATGGTTTTACTGCGCTGCTTTGTGGTATAAAAGCCTGCGCTTTCTTCGAAACGAGGAACCCTGATGGTGTCTTTTTCTATAGGATAGGATTTTGTTCCCATACCTCTTAAACGAAATTAAAGCTTAAATTGTTTAATAGCAGCTAATTTCTAGTGTAATTTAACAACCAGTTATTTCCAAAAACATCCGTTACTGAAGCAACCAGTGTATCCCAAAAATTAACTTCAATTGCTTGTGTAGCTGTTGCACCAACAGAAAGTTTGGCATAATAAGCTTTCAACTCCTCTTCCGAAGTACAATTGAGCAGCAATGAAACCGCATTTCCTTTGGTTAATCCTTCATCTGCGACTAAATCTGTACCTACTAAAATCAACTCTTCTTTAGTAAGCGTAGCTTGAACCACATATCCTTTCATTTCATCCGTCATTTCAGCTGATAATGGAGTTTCTCCAATGGTCTGAAAACTAAGGTCGCCGCCAAGACAGTGTTGGTAAAAGGTCATCGCCTTGCGACAATTACCGCTAAATGTTAGGTATGAATAGATACGTGCCATGTGGTAGAAATGCTAAATTTTCACAATTCGATATATCCTAAAGGAGATATACTTGTCACCAAAGATAATTGCTCCTTTTAACAGCTAAATAGTGTATAAAGGACAATTGAGGGGGTTGTTTACGACAAATACATCAATTATATTTGTTTAATGAAGCATGTTACAATTTTAGTTCCCGAAACGGCTGTGATAGAAGCTATCGCAGATCCCAGATATTTGTTTACAGCTGTAAATGATTTTTTAGCAGCAGCCGGGAAAGCGCCCATGTTTAAAATTCAGTTAGTTGGATTAAAGAGGGAAATAAAATTAAATAACAATCTTTTCTCGGTTCATACCGATTTACTCATTGACGAATTGCCAAAAACAGACCTGATTTTCATTCCGGCTTTAAGTGGCGATATGAAACGGGCTATTGAGTTAAATAAAGAGTTACAACCTTGGATAATTGAACAATACCATAAAGGCGCAGAGGTAGTCTCGCTATGTATTGGTGCGTTTTTATTGGCATCTACAGGTTTGCTTGATGGTAAAAAATGCTCTACACATTGGTTATCGGCAACAGATTTTAGAGAGATGTTTCCAGCAGTTGAATTAGTTGATGGAAGTATTATTACGGAAGAAAAAGGCTTATACTCTAGCGGTGGGGCTAATTCGTATTGGAATTTATTATTGTATTTGGTAGAGAAATACACAGATCGTGATACCGCAATTTTAGCTTCAAAATACTTTGCCATTGATATTGATAGAGAAAGTCAGTTGGCATTTATGATGTTTCAGGGTCAGAAAAAACATGAAGATCCTGAAATTAGAAAAGCTCAAGAATTTATAGACGGCAATTATCAGGAAAAAATCACAGTAGATCAATTGGCCGGCATGCTAGCTTTGGGCAGAAGAAGTTTTGAGCGCAGGTTTAAAAAAGCAACCAATAATACCGTAATTGAATATTTACAGCGAGTGAAGATTGAGGCGGCAAAGCGAAGTTTCGAATCGAGCAGAAAAAATATCACGGAAGTTATGTTTGATGTGGGCTATACAGATACCAAAGCATTTAGAGATGTTTTCAAGAAAATTACAGGCCTCACTCCCATCGATTACAGAAATAAATACCACAAAAAAGTTCCTGTACTGCTACAGGAAGATTAGGTAACACCAACGCCTATATGCCAAACAATACCATCGCATAGCTGTTTATATATAAATTTTATGCTATGAGATCTATTTGGAAAGGTGCCATTGGTTTTGGCTTGGTTAATATTCCCGTTAAATTGTATTCTGGAGTACAAAACAGCAATCTAGATTTAGATATGCTGGATGAACGTGACCACGCAAAAATTAAGTTTCAGCGTATTAATGAGGATAGTCGAAAAGAAGTTCCGTATGATAAAATTGTACGTGGCTATTTTTTGAAAGATAGATATGTGATTTTAGATGAACATGATTTTGCAGAAGCAGCTCCAGAAAAAACTAAAATTATCGAATTAGAGAATTTCGTAGATATTAAAGATATCAATCCCATTTATTACGAAACTTCTTACTTTACCGAACCAGAAAAACAGGGTACAAAGGCGTATGCCTTATTGCTACAAGCATTAATTAAATCAAAAAAAGCTGGCGTAGGACGTTTTGTATTACGAAGTACAGAAAACTTATGCGTCATTCACCCCTTAGATAACGTCATTGTCATTACTAAAATTAGGTTTCAAGAAGAAATAAGAAGTTTAGAGGAGATAAAGAAAGTAAATGATGTCAGTGTTACCAAAAAGGAAATGGATGTTGGTTTAGCCTTAATAGGCCAATACAGTTCGAAATTTGATATTGCTGCATTTAAAGATGACTATACAAGCGAACTCTTAAAAATTATTAAAGCGAAAGCCAAAGGAAAAAGAGCCATTGTGAAGAAAATGAAACCACAAAAAGCAACCAGCGATAATTTATACGATCAATTGATGCAAAGTTTAGGTACAAAAAAAAGAGCGTAAATAGTTGAAATTATTAAAAGTTAAAATAGTCAACTGTATTTAACACCGTTGATGTTTGATCTCAAATACTACCGCTATGGAAAAGATAAAAAAACAAGAACCACCTAAAAAGCCCGATACAAAATATCCTGTACCACCTTACCCAAAGCAAAAACAAACCGCTCCTGGTACAGAAGACCAAATGAAACCTTTAGCCGATCATGGAGAAGAATCGTATATAGGCTCTGGTAAATTAAAGGGTAAAAAAGCGATTATCACAGGTGGTGATTCAGGAATTGGGAAAGCTATTGCCATTGCTTTTGCGAGAGAAGGTGCAGATGTATTGATTAGCTATTTAGCCGACAGCGAAACTAAAGATGCCGAAGATTCGGCAAAGTATGTAAAGGCAGCTGGCCAAAAAGCGATTTTAGTTAAAGGCGATATTAGGAAGGAAAGTCATTGTAAAAAAATTATACAAAGGGCCGTAAAAGAATTTGGACAAATTGACATTTTAGTAAACAATGCTGCTTTTCAGATGGGGAGAGAAACGCTACTAGAAATACCTAGTGAAGAATGGATCAAAACATTCGATGTAAATATTCATCCTATGTTTTATTTAAGTAAAGCAGCAGAACCTCACATGAAAAAAGGGAGTAGCATTATCAATACAACCTCGGTAAATGCCTACAATCCTAGTTTAGTATTATTACCCTATGCAGCTACAAAAGCAGCTATTCAAAATTTCACTGCTAATTTAAGTCAAATTCTATTGACTGGCGGTAAAGGAATTCGTGTGAATGCAGTTGCACCTGGTCCAATTTGGACACCTTTAATTCCATCTACAATGCCTAATCCAGAAGAATTTGGCAAAGACACTCCAATGGGAAGGCCAGGACAACCGGTTGAGGTTGCACCAGCCTATGTTTTTTTAGCATCAGATGATGCAAGCTATATTTCTGGGGCTACCATACCTGTTACTGGCGGAAGAATTACAATTTAAAATATAAGAGCTATGAAAAAACCAGCTGTAAAATCGAAAGATAAGAATCAAAGTAAAACAAGTGGCGATGCAAAAGGCAAAGCTTCTTTTGATCAAAACGGACAAGGTGCTGCACCTAAATATGGACAGGCTGGAGATACGCCTAATGAATCGGGTGAAGGAATGAAAAAGAAGAAAACCTTGTAGTTATTTTTCTGATTCGAGCTAATAAAATTGATATGCCTTCTTCGGTCATTCAGCATTTCGAGTATAACGATAAATCTAAAACATTAAGAATAACCTTCGTTACAGGAATGGTCTATCACTATAAAAATGTTCCTGAAAAAGTGTACCAACTTTTTAAGATAGCAGGTTCAAAAGGAAGATATTTCAACCATTACATTAAAGACAAGTTTAAGTTTAAAAAGGAAAACTAATGCCCGAAGGACCATCGATTGTTATACTCCGAGAATTAATCGAAAATCTTCATTTAGAAGGTAGCGAAATTATAGAGGTGGCTGGTAATACTAAATTAGATAAGGATCGCTTGCTTCACCAAAAAGTAATTGCATTTAAAAGTTGGGGTAAGCATTTTCTAATATGCTTTAATGATTTTGTGCTACGAATCCACTTTATGTTATTTGGTTCTTATCGGATTAACGAACGTAAAGAAAGTGCACCTAGAATTAGTCTGGTTTTTAAAAATGATGAGCTGAATTTTTATACCTGTTCTTTACAATTTATTGAAGGAGATATAACTACAATTTACAATTGGGAAGTAGATGTACTATCTGATGATTGGAATCCTTCAAAAGCCTTAAAAACAGTAAAAGAAAAGGAGGATGTTTTAGTGTGCGATATACTATTAGATCAAAACATATTTTCAGGCGTTGGAAACATCATTAAAAACGAGGTACTGTATCGGGTTGGCGTACATCCTTTAAGCACTGTGGGCTCTCTTTCTACACCCAAACTAAAAGAACTCATTAAACAAGCGAGGAACTATAGTTTTGATTTTCTACACTGGAAAAAAGAGTTTACACTTAAGAAGCATTGGTTGGTGTATAGTAAAAAACTTTGTCCAAAAAACCATCCCATTACAAGAGAACATTTAGGAAAAACCAATAGGCTTACTTTTTATTGTGCTCAGTGCCAAAACTATGGCAAACGTTAATTCGTAAATTGAATAGACAACGTGTAAAAACATTACTTTAGCAATTATTGTTATATTTAGTAACCTTATTTAAACACTATAAACTAGATATTAATCGTTAATTAGCTGAGCGCAAAAAATCAATTTATATGATGAGACTTCCGATAGAACGTAAACATGTAAAAGTTTACCCAGACCCTAAAAGAGTAATTGCAAGATTTTTTTTTAATGGAGATGAGCGTGGGAAAGAAGTGATTAATAAAGTAATGACATTAAGTAATGAGCAGGTTTTTAACATCATTTCGCCTCTTTTACAAGAATACTCTAAACGACACCGGAACATAACCAAGATTTTATCAAGGCATTGCAAAAAATTAAAGCCCTTGTTCGAAAAAATGGATATCGACTATAAAGATCTCGAAACACATCGCAGTCTTTTAATTGGCTCTTATTTCACACACGAATATTCTATAGAATCAGCAGCTTTCTTTAACCCATCCATCATTGAAGATCCAGATCAAAGCAATTTGGAAGAAGGCGAAAAACGTTTAATTATTAGCTTTAGAGCGGTTGGAGAAGGTCATATTTCATCAATTGTATTTAGGAGAGCACTAATTGACAGAAATAATAACATTACCGTTATCCCTGCAGGAAATTACATTGATGAAGCTGAGATTATTAGAAATGCTACGTATAATAAAAAGCTTTTTTTAGATAAGGGATTAATTGCACTTATTAATGAAGACGTATTAAAAGAATTAGATAAAAAGTTAGCCGATCAATTTGATTATGCTACGCTGAAAGAAGTTATTGCAGAAAATCAGCTATCGGAACCAGACCCAGCAAAAGACATAGAATTAGAAAAAGTGTTATGGTTATCGGATTCATATTATGAGATTATTTTCTCAATGGATACTGATATTTCTGATCGAGTAATATTCCCAATTTCTGAATTTGAAAGAAAAGGAATTGAAGATGCCCGATTCGTTAAATTTATAAATGACGATGGTTCTGTTACCTATTATGCTACCTATACTGCATACGATGGACATATCATTATTCCTAAACTTTTAAAAACTAAAGATTTTTATGATTTTACTGTAGGGCCTTTATTTGGAGATGGTGCACAAAACAAAAACTTAGCACTTTTCCCGCGTAAAATAAATGGCAAATACGCCATGCTATCTCGAATTGATGGTGTAAACAACTACATCATGTATTCGAATAAAATTAACGTTTGGGAAAACCCAATTAAACTACAAGGCCCTAAATACAACTGGGAATTTGTACAGATTGGGAATTGTGGTTCTCCTATAGAAACAGAAGATGGCTGGTTAGTGATTACTCATGCTGTTGGCCCAATGCGTAGGTATTGTTTAAGTGCTTGTTTGCTAAATCTAGATGATCCTACCATAGAAATTGGAAGGTTAGAAGAACCATTATTGATCCCTAACCCCGATGAACGTGAAGGTTACGTACCAAATGTGGTTTATTCTTGTGGTTCAATTGTAAATAATGGGCATTTAATTATACCATATGGTTTATCAGACTATTCATCTTCATTTGCATCGGTAGAATTAAAAGACCTATTAGAACGACTTAAAGCTTCGCCAGCTTTGTAAATAAGTTAGCTTATTTAACCACAGCAGTTTCATACTTTTTTGCCATAGTTAATTGGTCGTACTTAAAAGCCTTAAGCACGGTTAAATGTGAAATTAAATAAGCTAACGTGCTTTCAGCACCTTGGTTTCTATTTACACCGCCTGGATGTAATCCATCGGCGCATCCTTTAGTTTCCATGTCATACAGCGGAATACGCAATGAATTTTCGCCCAAAAACCACAAGTAGCACGTGAACATTTTTTTCATGTATTCGCAATCTTTAGTTACGGTATAGGCTTGGAAATACATTAACACCATAGCCATTAACTCAATTGCTTGTTGATCGTACACTGGTACTGTAGCTTGCCCTCTACTGTACCAACCATCGTTTCCTACAGGATTAATTACATTTAAATTGAAGGTTATTTTTTCTAGATAGGCTAACGATTCATGTGCAATTTGCAGTACTTCTTCATTTCCTGTAATCTCTGCAGCATGAAATAAAGCTAATGGAAATATGGCATTATCGTAGGTCATTTTATCTTCGAACCAATGCCAATCTTCTCCTTTGGTACCGTGATATGAATTCACTAATTTCTGAGTTAAGGCAGTTAACTCTTCAATAATCCTTTCATCATACGGCTGAGTTTTTAAATAATAACTTAACCCAATAATGGTATCACAAATACCTCTTAAATGTGTTAAATTTTTAAAATGAGGCACTGCTTTAAAGAATAATTCAAGACCGAATTCTGTATAAGAACGATTTGGTGCTGTATTAATTAAATAACCTAAGGACCAAATCGTTCTGCCAAATGAATCATCAGTACCTTCTTCGTCTAAAAACTCACGGCTGAAGCTGAGGAAGTTTCTGAAATTTCCATTCTCCAACTGCATATCATGAATATAACTTAAATAGATAGGCAATAAATCTAATGCTTCTTCACTTTTATATTCTTGGTACGCCATTAAAGCCATAATTAAGGCTCTCGAATTATCATCTAAGCAATATCCTTCCTTTCTATTCGGAATGCCAAATTTTGCATGCTGAAAAATACCAGTGTCATCCGTTAAAAGCTTTACATAAGCTAGATTAAATTCTGGCATTGCACCAGGATCCATCATTTGCCTTAAAATTTTCTCACTATAATCGGGATGACTTATCGCTTTTTCTACCACAGCAATAAATGTTTGACCAATTTTCGGCCATCTTAAATTAAGTCCATATTGATAAGCGTTGTTTTTTAATTCCATTAATTTATTAGGCTCATCAATCAGTTCATTTATAATGGTAGCTAAGCCTACATCGTCTTTAAAATTAAATAAGCGACCACGATTACCATCTAAAAGTTCTTGTGCATGCCAATAAGGGGTAGATACTACCGCAGCTCCAGCACCAACTGCATAAGAAAGCGTACCGCTGGTAATTTGAGCTTCGTTAAAATATGGGGTAATATATACATCGGCAGCAGTAAGGTAATTGATCAACTCCTCTTCTTCTACAAATCGGTTCATAAAAACCAAGTGTTTTTCGACATTTAAGTCTACTGCTAATTGTTTAAGGTATTCGCGGTATTCTTCTCCAGAATTTTTAACAACACCAGGGTGCGTATTACCTAAAATAACATACACAACATCTGGATGTGTTTTAACAATTTTTGGTAATGCTTTCACAACCGTTTCTAAACCTTTATTTCTACTAATCAATCCGAAGGTGAGTAGTATTTTTTTGTCTTTTAGCTGTGCTATTTCCTTTATAGGATTTACCAATGGCGCTTCTAAATCTGGCACTCCATGCTCAATTACTTGTATTTTTTCTTTAGGTACTTGATAAATTTCGGTTAAAAAGCTAACTGCCCTATTGCTCATCACTACAATTTTAGACGAACGTTTGGCAATTTCCCTAATAATAGCTTTTTGTAAAAATGTAGGTGAATTTAAAATGGTATGTAAAATAGAAACGATTGGTTTTTCAATTTGATTTAAAAAGGGTAAAACATATATTCCACTTTCGCCTCCATAAATACCAAATTCATGTTGTAAAATACATGCATCAACATCACTTTTATTGATAAAATCTGCTGCTTTTAAATAATCTTCTTGATTATTTTGTCGAATGACAAACTTAACTTCATCAGGATAAGTATACTCTTCTTTTGAATCCGAATGGTTTAAAGCGACAACTAAACTAGTTTCTACTAAAGTTTCACCATCAAAATTAGCGTTTATCGCTTTAATTAAATTGCAATTAAAAGTTGCCAATCCGCACTCCCGCGGTGGATAAGTTGAAATGTAGGCTATTTTCATATCTCGAGTACTTGTGCTTGTAAATTGGGAGCGGTAATTTAAAAGGGATATAAGAGTAACAATACAAATTAAAAAGTGTTTGTATGAACTTAAAAAGAATAGAAATAAAGTTTGGTTTTTAGTCTCGTAATTGATAGATTTGCGTCCCGCTAGAAAGTAAATGCCCAGCTGGCGGAATTGGTAGACGCGCTGGTCTCAAACACCTGTGGGAAACCGTGCCGGTTCGACTCCGGCGCTGGGTACATTGGAAAGCCTTAGAGAAATCTAAGGCTTTTTTGTTTAAAATCGTTATCATTTTATGTGGCGAAGCAAAGAGAAATCTCCATGCTTCATTATCTGACTAGATTTTTTATGGCTTAAGAGGCAATGTGAACCAAAAAGTACTGCCCTTACCAAACTCGCTTTCAGCACCAATTTGCCCGTTATGTTTTTTAATGATTTCTGCGCAAATGTATAGACCTAGGCCTAAACCTGTATATTGACTTCCACTGCTATCTACTCGGTAATAACGATCAAAAAGATAACCCAATTTTTCGGGCTGTATGCCTGGTCCTTTATCAATTACTGAAACTTTGGCTACATCATTTATCTTTTCTATACGAATTTGGATTTCTTTTGATTGTGCTGCGTACTTTATTGCATTATTGACAAAGTTTATTACAATCTGATCAATTCTGATAGGATCTGCATATACCTCTAACTCTTTATCCCCTTCTATAGTAATGGTAAAAATTTCTCCTGCACATACGGTTTGGCAGCACTCTTCTATACTCGTAGCTAATATAAAATTTTGCGGATTAATGTGTAACTGACCAGCATTAGCCCTACTGGCATTTAATAAATCTTCAATAAGTACATTAACATTATCTAAGCTTTTATTTGCCTGCACAATAAGTTTGGGCAACATGGCTGAAGAAGGGTTTTCTTTTAACCGATTTAAGAGTTGAAGAGATGCCTTTAAACTAGTAATTGGCGTTTTTAGTTCATGGCTTGCAATGCTAATGAAATCGTCCTTTTGTTGTTGTAATATTCTCAGTTCTTGTATATCTGTGGCTGTTCCTACCCAAAGCTTTATCTGTCCTTGTTCATCTAAAATTGGCATTAAACGGATAAGATGCCAACGATAAAGTCCATCTGCACGTTTCCCACGAACCTGAAATTCACCGCCATCACTAGTCTGGAGGATTGATCTGAACTGATCTATACTAGTTTTCAGATCGTCTCGATGAATTGCTATAGTAAATCCTTGTAGCTTGGTTTGTTCTTTGGCCAATCCAATGTAATCATACCAACGCTGATTGTAAAAAATAACCTTACCATCAGCTGTATTCGTCCAAGCTATTTGCGGAATGGTTTCCATCATATTCCGAAATCGACTCTCACTTTCGGCCAATGCTTTCGTTCTACTAAGTACTCGTATTTCTAATCCCTGGTTTAACTCTGAAAGTTCAAGATTAATGACCTTAACCTTTTCTTCTTGTTCAATCAGCAGGTCATTTGCTCTTTGCAATTCCTGCTGCTGTATTTTTAGCTCCTCGTTTGCACTAATTAGCGCTACGGTTTGCATCTTTAATTTCTCAGCAATACTAATTTTTTCTTGCCTTACCTTCGTATCATTTAAGGCTCTATTGATTTTTGTTGAGAGTGTAAATAATTTTTGTTTGGACACATAATCGGTAACACCATCCTTAATTAGTTCTACCGCATTTTCTTCTCCAATAATTCCAGAAACAATAATAAAAGGAATGTGTGGATGTTTATCTTGCTTGATACGAAACGCTGTCACTGCATCAAATGAAGGAAGAGAATAATCTGATAATATTAAATCTGGATTAAAATTATGTAAGGCATGCTCAAATTCTAATCTTGCCTGAACAATTTCCCCTATAAAATTCAATCCAGATTTCTTCAACTCGCGAAGTAATAAATCTGCATCAGTTTTATTGTCCTCAAGAATAAGTATTTTAAGATTAGGCATCATTTACAATATCTATATAGTCTTACTACAAATTTGTATGTGATTAATGAGATGCCTGATTTAAAACCATCCAGTATAATCCAATTTCTTTAATTGCTTGAAAAAAATTGTCGCTATCAACTGGTTTTACGATATAACTATTCGCACCAAGAGCAAAGCATTTCTCTATATCTGGGCCTTCATTTGATGAAGTAAGCATCACCACTGGAATAGAACTTAGCGCTGGATCTGATTTTAGCGTTTCTAGCACCTGTATGCCCGATACTTTTGGCATTTTCACGTCTAGTAATATGAGTTTAGGATAATCTTTTTTATCTCTATCCGCATAAATACCTCTGCAATAAATAAAATCGGGTGCTAATGCACCATCCATAACATGATGTAGTTTATGAGTAAAGCCACTTTTTTTGAGTGCTCTTATAGTTAGTACAGCATCATCTGTGCTATCCTCAACAAATAAAATTTCAATGTTATTATACATGTTTTTAATTTTAAAATTTATATTTTTTCTAAGCTGAAATAGAAGCAAGTTCCTTCATTTACTTTTGATTCGGCCCAAACTGTTCCGTGATGGCGATGCACTATTTTTTGTACGATAGCCAAACCAATGCCTGTTCCTTCAAATTCTTCTTGAGAATGTAGTCGCTGAAAAACCCCAAACAGCTTATCATAATATTGCATATCAAATCCGGCACCTTCATCTTTCACATAATACACTATTAGATTACCTTTCGTGTAAGCACCAATTTCGATAGTCGTTTTTTCTTTATGCTTAGAATATTTAATGGCGTTAGATATTAAGTTAATCCAAACTTGTTTAATAAGTGATTTATCTCCCTTTGCTGGTGGCAATACAGCGATATTAAATTCAGGAGTATCTTCGCCTTCTTCAAACAATAATTCTTCTATAACTAAATCAACCAATTCAGCCATATCAATTTCTGAAAATGCGACCTCTTTTCTTCCCAATTTGGAGAATGCAAGCAAATCATCAATCAGCAAGCCCATTTTTTTAGAGTTATTAATAATGGCTTGCAGAATTTGTACACCCTCTTCATCTAACTTTTCTGCATAATCTTCAACCAAGATTCTGGTGTATCCGTTAATCCCTCTAATTGGCGCACGTAAATCGTGAGATACTGAATAAGAAAAGGCTTCTAGCTCTTTGTTTACAAATTCCAATTGTGCGGTGCGCTGAATTACTTTTTGTTCTAATTCGTCATTTAGTTTACGAATATCATCTTCTGCGTTTTTTAGTTCCCTATTTGCAATGCTTAATTCCTCTGCCCTTTTTTCTTTCTCTTTGTTCTGAAAAGCCAATTCTTTATTTGCAATAACCAATTCGGCCGCACGATTCTCTTTTTCTTGAAGTTGAAAAGCTAATTCTTTATTGACGATGATCAGTTCTGCTGCCCGGTTTTCCTTTTCTTCGTTTTGAAATGCTAATTCTTTGTTGGCAATGATAAGTTCTGCGGCTCGGTTTTCCTTTTCTTCATCCTGAAAAACAAGCTCTTTATTAGCAATGAGAAGTTCTGCGGCACGGTTTTTCTTTTCTTGAAGTTGAAAAGCAATTTCTTTATTGGCAATAATCAGCTGATCGGAATCGTTCTTTTTCATATCCTTAAAAACAAGATTGTTTTTTAAATTGCGGGAATTAAGTATAGGATAATGAAGTAGAAATGAATGCTTTCCTATTGTTAGTGCTAAAGCTAACATAATAAAGCGAATTCTAGGCGATATATCTTCTCTATTAAATTGTTAAATGATGGTTGGCAAATTTTATAATTGCTTAAGATTTAACATAAATGCTCGATAACATCCTTTTTGTTGGCGTTGTTATTGCCATTTGTTAATGATTAACTAATGACTGAGGCATTGGATGAAGGGATTATTCGTAGACATTTACAGTTCCTAGATTTACAGGCAGAAAGGCTACGATTTTATAATGCTATATAATTTGTAATTGATTAAAGAAAAGCTAGAAAGTTTAGATTTTGTTGTTTTCTTCTTTGAAGTTCTTTCACCATATCACTTTCTTTCATACTAACAGCCCATGCTGGTCTTAATTGAAAATGTTGGCTAGTAAATGTTTTTAAATCTGTTGCCCAGGTAAGACCTATCGATTCGCCAAGCTTCGCTACTTCTGCATATAATGGCGATTGGTCTTTATCTACCAATTCTCCGGTTTCGGTTCTTTCAACTATTCCGATACCAAAAGTAAGTCCAAAGTTTTCGTTGCCTTTTGTGGTTTTTGCTTTATCTGATGCATTACTGATTAACCGAATATGAATTCCTTGAGCTGTAGCAAGTTGTATTAATTCTTTTGCAAAAGGCACCACTTCTTTTGTCATGTTGTTAAGTACATTTTCATTGTGTTGTTGAATAGACGCTAAATCTTCGGCAACTTCACTCTTTTCATCTGTAATTAATAAATGATATAGGGCATCCCAAGTTTTAGTCCAAGGATAACCGTCAGCTCTAACTTCTATCTTTTCTTGAATCGCCTTAATAATTGCGTTAACGTTAATATTATACGGTAAAGAATTAAATAAAAGATAATAAATATTAAGCCATGTTTTTGATGATGCAATACCATCTGCTTCAATACCAGCTTTTTCTTGTAAGGCTTTAATTTTGTCTGAATAGTCCATCTCTTTTAGTATTAAGGTTAATAATTAACTTGTTGATTGGAGCGCAATTGTTTTAGTTACTTAGCGAAGCTAAATGACAAATTAAACAGCAAAATTTTGCCCGTAGTTTTGCTGAAAGGGAAAATCGAGTGTATATACTTAGATGTATAGGTATAAATACTTGGTTGCTTTTTTAACGCTGCAGATGATAGCTCATGTTGCTTTATGCACACGCTAGGTTCTAACTTGCACAAGCTAGGTTCCTACTTGCACACGCTAGGTTCCTACTTGCGAACGCTAGGTTCTTACTTGCACAAGCTAGGTTCTTACTTGCACACGCTAGGTTCTTACTTGCACACGCCAGGTTCCTACTTGCACACGCTAGGTTCCTACTTGCACACGCTAGGTTCTTACTTGCACACGCTAGGTTCTTACTTGCACACGCCAGGTTCCTACTTGCACACGCCAGGTTCTTTGTTGCAGGTGCTATTCCATGGTTCTGTTTTAGGTTTTTTAAACCTGATAGTAACGGAAATACTTTTTGTGTTGCTATCTTGAGTAAAGCGTAGCGAAATGGAGAGATCTGTGTTTGAATGCAAATCTGTGATTTTCTCCAAGAAGGTTGAAAATGGTGGTGAATGTAAACATAAAGATTGGCGTGGATAGCCTCCAAAGGAGTCCCTTTGGGACAGGGCTTGCTTAAATATGTGTTACTGGTTGTGCTTTTCGAAACTTATAGTTTATAATCGGAATTACTTTATTGAGCAGGAATATCTAAATCAAATACTTTATGCTTAAGCGCATATAACACAAGTCCAGCTATGTTGCGGCTACCTGTTTTTAATAAAAGATTATTTCTGTGCCCTTCTACGGTGCGAGTGCTAAGAAATAATTTTTCTGCAATTTCATTACTGCTTAACTGTTTGCAAATTAATTGTAATACTTCTTTTTCGCGGGTGGTTAATTTGTTTATATTCTCTAGAGAGGTTGAATTTGTTTTGTGTGTTAGACCTTTACGCATTGTTGCTAACATGGGTAAGGTAAAATAGAAATCATTTTTATACACTTCTCTAATGGCTAACTCTACTTCTTCTGGTTCGGCATTTTTAGCTAAATAGCCATTTGCACCTGCTTGTACGGTAGCAAGAATAAAATTCCCGGCTTCGTGGATGGTTAAAACAATTACGCCAATTTTTGGATATTTCTCCTTTAGTATTTTTAAAGCATCTAATCCATTCATTTCGGGCATGGAAAGATCCAGTAAAATAATATCTGGTTTTACAACAGCACTTTCACAGAGTGATAATAGTTCTTTACCGTTTTCGGCTTCGAAAATTAACGACATATTTTGGAAAGTGCCAACTAGTGCTGCCATTCCTCTTCTAAAAAGTTTTTGATCGTCTGCTATGGCAATATTGATAGTCATTGGATGATTTGAAAGTTTGAAATTATAAAATTTGCATGCTATAAGCTATACAATGTTGATTTTTTTTTAGATTTAGTGAAAATTTAAAAATCATGAAACCAATTAACGTTCCAACCATTCCACTTAATGCAGCGATTGCAAGAGTTACCCGTTTTAGAGAACAGCTTTCTAAGCAAGCTTCTGAAGCTACTGTAATTCCTCGTGCCATTCTTATTCCCATAAATGATTTAATGGCAATTATTGAGAAATACTCATCAGTTGATGATGAAGGAAATGTTACAAATTCACTTCAGGGTGTTAGGGCTTATTTTGCTGTTAAATTAACTGATGAAAAATTAGATGATGATATTACTGCATTAATTGTTGCGGTAGATAAAAACGGAAAAGATATTATACCTACTACAGATACAGGTTTAGGTAATCCTGGTGATGATTCGGAAATTTATGATTTCACAAAACCTTGCCCCGATGTTTGTGATCCAGAAAGCCCATTATATATACCTTAATTAAAATGTTTCTAACGTATATTGTACCCCTTAGTATATTGATACCTATACTATTTGGGGTACTTAATTTTAAAGAGGCAAAAGCTGGGTATAAACTCCTTTTATATTATTTGGTGGCTTCTGGCTTGATCAACTTGGCAGCGATAATTCTCATTATGTATAGAATGAAGAATTTGCCTTTGCTACATTTATATACAATTGTGGAGGCTGTTTTTATTTTAAGCTATTTCCGAACACTGTTTGTAGAACCTTTATTAAAAAAAGCACTTCTATATATTATCATACTTTTTCCTTTATTGTGCATTATAAATTTCAGTTTTATACAAAGCATTTATACTTTTAATACGTATACCAGGCCTCTAGAAGCTATTTTAATTACTTTTTTCTGTTTACTTTATCTATATAAAAGTGGATTTACGGAGAACTGGATTCAAAAACCTAGCAGTTGGTTTAATATGGGTATTTTAGTTTATTTCCCTGTAGTTTGCATTATTTTTATCTTATCTAACTACTTTACTTTTGTATCTAAAAACAAAGGGCTTAACCTGATAATTTGGTATTTTCATGGCGCTATGTCTATGGTAATGTATTTAGCTTGGGCAAGGGGTTTTAGCTTAATAAAAAAGAATGGATAATATCTATTTACTAATTTTTTATAGTGTATTGGCCATTTTTATATTGGTTACTTTTTTCTTGGTGCTTTATATTAGAAACCAAAATATGGTTTGGCAACAACGGAAATTGTTTCAGGAAACAGAAATTGCACAACAAAAACAATTGCTTAGTGCAGTAATTGATTCGCAAGAAATAGAACGTAAACGAATTGGAGAGGATTTGCATGATGAAGTTGGCGGCACATTATCTGCCATTAAATTGATGTTAAATGCTGCAATGAGGCAATATAACCAGGCTGACCAGGAAGTTATTTTACCTGCTAAACAGTTAATAGATAAAATGATTGTGGATGTGAGAAATATTGCTCACGATCTTTCGCCTCCTGGTTTGGCTATGTTTGGGCTTTATACTTCTATTGAGGGTTTTGTTTCGCTTATTAATAAAACGGGTGAAATTGAAATTATACTTGCTAACGAATTAAAAACCGAAGAAAAGTTACTTTCTGAAAAGGCAGAACTGGCATTATTTAGAGTGATTACTCAGCTAATTGCCAACACGTTAAAACATGCAAATGCTACAATTATTGAGATTTGTTTTAAGCAACAGGAAAACAATTTTGAAATTACCTATCAGGATAATGGAAAGGGTTTTGATATTGCCATTTTAGATGAAAAGAAAGGCATTGGAATGCAGAATATTATTAGCAGAATACAAATGATAAATGCAACCTATATAATTGAAACTAGCTTGGACAAAGGTTTTAAGATGCAAATTAGTTGCCCTATTTAATTGTATTACTTCGCTTCTTCTCCTAGCTTTTTATCTACAAAAAATGGTGCAAATGGCAACAATGATGCTAAGAAAATTAAGGTTGCTTTACCAAACTTCCATTTTGTTTCTTGCCAAGCCAAAACCAAACACGCAGCGTACAACACAAAAAGTAAACCATGTGCCCAGCCTGTATATTTAACTGCTAACGGCATATCTGCCCAGTATTTTAAAGGCATTGCGATAAATAATAATAAAAGATAAGAGATACCTTCTGCTACAGCTACTTTTCTGAATATGTTTAATGAAGTCATGATTTTTGGCTTTGCAACAAATGTAATTAATGACACTTGCATAAAAATTGTTGATTTGCTTTTTTACACTTAGCAAACCTTATGAATTTAAGAAGCCATGCGAGTTAAACTCTCTTTAATACGATGTAAGTATTTATTACGGTAATAAATATCCTTAATTGCTTTTAAAGTACTTTCTTGGTTTTCCACTGTACTCCCATCGTAAACTATCGTCAAAGCTTGTAATTCATTGTTTAGCTCTTTTTCTATATGCTCTGTTTGACTTTTCAGCTCTGCTAATTTTACTGGATCGGGATCAAATTCTAAATCCATTAAAGCCTCGTTTACTTCCATCATTTCTAACAAAAAGTTTTGTGGCAATGCGTAATTTTCCCCTTCAACTAATTCTCCTTTTAAGCTAAGAATATAATGTAGGCGTTTTTGCGGATCTTTTAATATTTGAAAAGCTTTATTATTGAGTGTGGAAAGTTCTAGAACTTCGTCTTGTTTTTCTTGACTTTGGTTGATGTAAAAATCGGGATGATATTTCTTACTCAATTCGTAAAACTTCTTTTTTACTAATTGCTGATCTGGATTAAAACTTATCGGTAGCTCGTAAAGCTCAAAATAATTCATTTTACAGTAAATTAGGTTTAAAGCCGCAGATGCGCAGATTTAAATATAATCTGCGCATCTGCGGCTATCTTTTTTATTTATTACTTAGGATTATTTTCCAAATATTTTAAGGATATCATTACCAAAGGCGAATACCATTAAACTTAATAAAATTACGAAACCAACAACTTGAGCACGTTCCATAAATTTATCACCCAGTGGCTTTCCTTTAATCATTTCTACTATTAAAAACACTACGTGACCTCCATCTAAAGCTGGAATTGGCAATAAATTCATAAAGGCTAATGCCATAGAAATTAATCCTGTTAAGCGCCAAAAGTTTGCCCAATCGAACTCACTACCATACACTTTAGCAATACCAATAGGACTGCTAATGTTACGAGCGCTAACTTTACCGGTTATCATTTTCCAAATTCCTTTTCCGTTATCGGCAAAAGTTGTCCATGCTTTAGATGTACCTACCGAGAATGATTCAAAGAAATTATAGTCGATATGACTAATTGGTAATTTAGCTTTTGCTATGGCAATACCTATAGTACCTTCTGCAGTTACTTTTGGAGTTAAATCAACTAAATTACCATTACGCAATACTTTAATGTTGATTGTTTTTCCTGCAGATTTTTGTACTTGTGTTGTAAAATCATTTAAATAGCGAACAGGTTGACCATTAATGGAAATTACGCTATCGCCTACTTTCATTCCTGCATCATAAGCAGGTGTATATATTTTTGCTGTTTCCTTTTTAGAAAATAAACGGCTAAACAATCCTTTAGATTCTACTGCAGTTGTAGGTTTATCTACTTGTGATATTTTTTGAGCAATAATTCTTGGCTCTACAAACTCTTCAATTCCGTGTTTGCTAATGCTATTTAAAACCGTTTCAGGAACCTTTAAGTCAATAGCTTTACCATCACGAGAGATAGTCAATTTAGGGCCGCTTAACAGAACTTTTGAACTAATTAACTCTTCAAAACGAATTACTTTTTGTCCGTTAATGGCTAAAATCTTATCTCCATCTTTTAAGCCAATTTCTTCTCCTATTATTCCAGGATGTACGCCATTTGCCAGTTTATCATTTGGAATATAGGTTTCTCCGTATTTAAATGTAAGCATCCAAAAAATGAATATACCTACAATGATATTTACAATAATACCGCCTAACATTACAATTAAACGCTGCCAAGCTGGTTTTGAGCGAAATTCCCACGGTTCAGGAGGTAGTGCCATTTGCTCTACATCCATAGATTCGTCAATCATTCCAGAAATTTTCACGTAGCCACCTAAAGGCAGCCATCCAATTCCATATTCAGTATCACCAACTTTAAAACTAAAGAGTTTAAATCCCCAAGCATCAAAGAAAAGATAAAATTTTTCAACTTTTATTCCGAAGGCACGTGCTGCTAAAAAATGCCCTAACTCGTGTAAAATTACTAGTATCGATAATCCCAGCAAAAGCTGGCCCGCCATAATCAGTCCGTTCATATAGTATTTAGTGTGTTTTTGATTTTAGATTTGTTAAACTTTGTTTTGTTACGAGTTGACTTGCAAATATACGCGTCTGCTTATCGGTTTCTAAATAATTATTAAGTGTTGGTTGGGCAATAAAATCCATTTCTTGCATACACTCTTCTATCACAACGCTCATTTGTAAAAATCCAATATGGTCTTTTAAAAAAGCTTCTACCACCACTTCATTTGCTGCATTAATTATGCAAGGCATATTACCGCCTTTTTCCATCGCCATAAAGGCAAGCTCAAGGTTACGAAAACTTTTTGTATCTGCTTCAGAAAATGTGAGCTCTGGATAGTTTAAAAAATTAAACCGTTCAAACTTGCTCGTTACTCTTTGTGGATAAGCCAAGGCATAATGAATAGGTAATTTCATATCTGGCAAACCTAATTGCGCTTTAATTGATCCATCTGTAAACTGCACCATAGAATGAATAATAGATTGCGGATGTACTACAACTTCAATCTGCTCTGCTGTTAAACCAAACAACCATTTCGCTTCTATTGCTTCTAATCCTTTATTCATTAGCGAAGCTGAATCAATTGTGATTTTTGCACCCATTACCCAATTTGGATGTTTTAAAGCTTCCTTTTTAGTTACGTTTGCTAAAAAATCTAAATCTTTCCCCCTAAATGGTCCGCCAGATGCAGTTAAAAAAATCTTTTCAATTGGATTATTTTCTTCGCCAACTACACATTGAAATATAGCTGAATGCTCTGAATCTACAGGAATAATTTTCACGCCGTTTTCCTTAGCCAATTGCATTACTAATTCGCCAGCTACTACTAATGTTTCTTTATTGGCAAGGCCGATGTCTTTTTTCGCTTCAATAGCAGCAATGGTTGGTTTTAAACCTACCGCACCCATAATTGCTGTTAATACAAGTTGAGTTTGTGGCAATTGAACCGCAGCAATTAATTCATCTTCACCACATAAAACATTCACATTTGGCAATGCTTCTTTTACGGTTTGATAATGATCTTCGCATGTAATTACTACTAATTCTGGCTTAAACTCTAAAGCTTGCTGAATTAAAAGCGTTGCATTATTTTGAGCAGTTAAGGCATCAACTTTGTACAAATCCGGGTTTGCCCGAACAACTTCTAAAGCTTGTGTTCCAATAGAGCCTGTACTACCTAATATTGATATGTTTTTCAAACTTCTTTTTCTAAATATACTTTTCTAAAACCTCTGCCAATTTCCTGTCATTACTTAATCGAGGCACTTTATTTTGCCCACCAAGTTTACCTTCTGCTCGCATATAATTTACAAATGCGTCTTTTTTTAGGGGGCGAATAATCAGTTTCTGTAAAATCTTACCTTCAATGAGGTCAAAATAGTAAATATTTTTTTGCTGCAAAGCAAGATCTACTTTCTCACTAAATGCTTTAATATCTTTTGGTGTTCCTACAAATTCTACAAACCACTCATGATAAGGCAATTCACCATCTGGCGGATTTACTTGTGGTGCTACTGTAAATTCTGTAATTTCTATTCCTTCTTCATTCGCCACCGACAAAATAGCTTGCTCTACTTCCTCTCCAATTACATGTTCGCCAAAAGCAGATATAAAATGTTTGATTCGACCAGTAACTAAAATCTTATATGGATTTTTAGAAACAAACTTTACAGTGTCACCTATACTATATCC
>NZ_JBAZRL010000043.1:0-29577 GCF_041662865.1 Pedobacter sp. | reverse complement strand
ATGCGTTTGAAATTACTAGAATTGCTTTGCCAGAAGTAGATTTCAGAATTGTGTGTAGCAAAGGAACATACATTCGCTCTTTAGTTTCTGATTTTGGAAAACAATTGAATAATGCGGCTTATTTATCAAAACTTACCCGTACTCGTAGCGGCAACTTCTTATTAAAAAATGCATTTGAAGTAGCAGATTTGGTTCAGTATCTTCGTAATAAGAGGGAAGAAAATAAACAGGAAACAGAATCCTAACTAAGCGTTTATGGAAAACATCAAAAATAAAAATACTCGATTTTTAAAAGAAGGAGCTTTAATTATTTGCGGTGTAGTATCCGCTTGCTTTGGGCTAAAAAGTTTTTTATTGCCAAGTCATTTTATAGATGGAGGTGTAACTGGTATTTCTCTATTAGTAAGAGCGCTAACTGGTTGGAATTTATCTTACTTGATTATCATCATAAATATTCCATTCATTTTAATGGGATACAAACAAATAGGAAAAGGATTTGCTATAAAAACTACAATTGCAATTGCGCTTCTTTCCATCGCTTTAGTAGTTTTACCTTTTAATCCGATTACTCACGATAAGTTATTAATTGCATTTTTTGGCGGCTTTTTTTTAGGTGGTGGGATTGGATTAGCTATGAGAGGTGGTTGCGTAATTGATGGAACAGAGGTTTTAGCATTATACATTAGTAGAAATAGCATGTTAACGGTAGGAAATATTATCCTCATCCTAAACATTATTATTTTTGCATTCGCTGCCTATTTTTTAAATATCGAAACAGCTTTATATGCTATTTTAACTTATTTATCTGCCTCTAATACAGTAGATTTCATTGTAAACGGATTAGAAGCTTATACAGGTGTAACTATCATATCAGAAAAAAATGACGACATCAAACACTTCATTATCAATAATATGAAGAGAGGCGTTACCGTATACAAAGGTGAAGGTGGTTATTTAGAAAAGAAAGACATTGATATTATTTATACGGTGGTAACTAAGCTCGAAATGAGCAAATTACAATCTGAAATTAGACAAATTGATCCTGATGCTTTTGTAGTACAACAACAAATAGCAGACCTTAAGGGCGGTGTGGTTAAACGCCAAGCTTTACATTAAAAAATACGTTTTGAATATATATAACCAACTTTCTGAATTTAAAAAATTAGATAATGCAATTGTTACCATTGGCACATTTGATGGCGTTCATTATGGACATCAGAAAATTATAAAACGCCTTTGCGAATTGGCTAAATCTTCTGGTGGTGAAAGTGTAATCTTAACTTTTTTTCCGCATCCACGGATGATTATTGATCCTGAAAACCAGGATTTAAAACTAATCAACACCATTAAAGAAAAAGCGGAGATTTTAGCAGACCTTGGTGTTGATCATTTAATTATAACCCCGTTTACACGAGATTTCTCTAACCTAAGCGCAACAGAATACATTAAAAATATTTTGGTTGACACCATTGGTACAAAACAAATTATTGTAGGTTATGACCATCGTTTTGGTAAGGATAGAAAAGGTGGTATGAAAGAGTTAGAGGAATGTGCAGCATTATACAATTATACTATTGAAGAAATACCTGAGCAAGATATTAACGATGTAGCAGTAAGTTCAACCAAAATTCGTACAGCACTTTTAGATGGAGATGTTGCTTTAGCTGAAACCTATTTAGGATATCACTTTTCTATCAATGGACCGGTAATTAAAGGAGATAAAATTGGCAGAACAATCGGATTTCCTACTGCTAATATTTTTGTAGAAGAACCCTATAAACTTATTCCAAGTGATGGAATTTATGCGGTAACCGTTGAAATGATTGAGGAAAAAAGTGACAATCGCATAACGTATAAAGGCATGGCTTATATCGGACAACGCCCAACTATTAACGGAATGACCCGTAATATAGAAGTAAATATTTTCGATTTCAATCGCGAGATTTACGGCCAAACCATTAAAATGAATTTCTTAAAATTCTTACGTCACGATGTAAAATTTACAGGTTTAGAAGCATTAACCCTCCAATTACATCAAGATAAGGAAGATACTTTAGCCTTCTTTAAACAAAATCCAAGTTTATAATAGTGCCTTAATACATTCAAAAACCGATTATTTTTGCTATATTTAAAGCAATGAGGGTTTTTATTGCTTTTTTACTATTGTCTTGTTTTTATTTATCTGCTGCCAACGCACTAGATAATAAAATTAGCGCAACCGTTCAAAAGTCAAATAAGCAATCCAATCTCATTTTAGATAAAGTGAGTGAGTTATCTAAAAAGGAACACAATTCTTTACAAAAAGAGCCATATTCTGAGCATCTAAATCGCATTCACCAAGCCATACAACATCCTACTCTGGGTAATGCAATTGGCTTTATCAATGGCTATCTTACTCTTGTATTTTCACCAGTTCAATCGATAAAGAAATTTAAAGGTAAAGTCAATTATAGTTATCAATTTATTTTTAATTGTCTATTTCCGAAGCATACTTTTTGGTAGTTCTTTTTGCTTAACCAGCATTAAAATTATTCATCAAAAAAATATACTTTATGATTCACTTACCTGTATTAATTGCCGATTTAGGCCTTATTCTTGCCGCAGCTGGAGTAACTACACTTCTATTTAAAAAAATTAAACAACCCTTAGTACTAGGCTATATCCTAGCAGGATTATTGGTTGGCCCACATATTAACATTATCCCAACCGTAAGCGACTCTAAAAGCATTACCATTTGGGGCGAAATTGGTGTAATCTTCTTATTGTTTAGTCTCGGACTCGAATTCAGTTTCAAAAAATTAGTAAAAGTTGGCGGCTCCGCATCAATTACTGCCATCGTTAAAGTACTTTTCATCATCCTTGCTGGTTATCTTATTGGTATAGCCATGGGATGGAATAACATGGATAGTATTTTCCTAGGAGGAATTATTTCCATCTCCTCCACCATGATTACTATTAAAGCCTTTGAAGAACTCGGAATCAAACATAAAAAATTCGCTGGTTTAGTATTTGGTGTATTGATAGTGGAAGATTTAGTTGCCATTTTATTACTGGTACTTTTTTCTACAATGGCAGTAAGTCAACAATCTGCTGGTCCAGAAATGATTAAATCAATCCTAAAACTAAGTTTCTTCTTGGTGTTGTGGTTTTTAGGTGGGATATTTTTAGTGCCAACATTTTTAAAAGCCACCAAAAAACTGATGAACGACGAAACCATGCTGGTCGTATCATTAGCCTTGTGCTTAGTGATGGTTTTATTGGCAAATAAAGCTGGTTTTTCTCCTGCATTGGGTGCATTTATCATGGGTTCTATACTTGCAGAAACTACACAGGCAGAACGTATAGAGCATTTAACGAAGTCTGTTAAAGATTTATTTGCAGCTGTATTTTTTGTATCTGTAGGTATGTTAATCAACCCAAGTATACTGATCGAATATGCAATGCCTATATTTTTAATTACGTTAGTTATCATTTTCGGCAAAATTCTCTTTACCGTTTTAGGTGCACTATTAGCAGGTCAGCCGCTTAAAACTTCAGTACAAGCTGGTATGAGTTTAGCTCAAATTGGGGAATTTTCTTTTATCATTGCTACGTTGGGTGTAAGTCTAAAAGTAACTAGCGAATTTCTATACCCTATCGCAGTAGCCGCAGCAGCAATTACCACATTTACAACACCCTATTTAATCAAACTATCAGAACCATTTTATAACTTTTTAACTAAAAGATTACCTCAAAGATGGTTAAATGGAATTGAGAGATACAGTTCTAGTACCGAAGGCATAACCACCCTGAGTGATTGGAAAATTTTACTTAGATCATATATATTTAATACCATAATCCACGCTGTGATTATTATTTCTATTATTTTATTGACAGCAAGATTTTTAAATCCTTTTATAGCAAATCAATTAGACGTAGGCTCTAATGCAACTGTTATTAGTATAATTATTTCTTTTAGTTTAATGTCTCCTTTTTTATGGGCGTTATCCATCAGAAGAATACAACGAACTGCTTATTCACACTTATGGCTCAATAAAAAGTATACACGAGGACCTTTAATTGCTATTGAAGTTTTTAGAATTTTATTAGGGATTTTCTTTGTCGGGTTTTTGATGTATGAATTTTTTGATACGTGGATAGCGGCAGGAATAGCATTGGCACTTGTTATATTAGTTATGATTATCTTCTCCAGGAAGCTGCAATCGTTTTATAATAAATTGGAAACTAGATTTATGTTAAACTTAAATGCTAGAGAAAATAGAACGCCTGATATTTTACCTTGGGATACGCACTTAACCGAGATTACTGTAGCGCCAGAATCTGAACTAGTAGGAAAAACGTTAGTCGACTTAAAAATTAGAGAGCAATATGGCGTAAACATAGCCATGATTGAAAGAGGAAAAATCAACATTTCTACGCCAAGTCGAGATGAACGTTTATATCCTTACGATAAATTATTAGTTATTGGAACCGATGATCAATTAGCAAACATAAAACCATTATTTGATGGAATTGTAGATGAAACTTTAATTTCTATCCCTATGCAAGATATGTCCTTGCAAAAAATTGTCATTAACAGTAAATCTCCAGTTTTTGGACAAACGATTAGAAATTCTGGCATTAGAGAACAAACGCAGGGTTTAGTAGTTGGTATTGAACGCGACGGTCAGCGTATTTTAAACCCAGATTCTAATTTGACATTTGAGAATGGGGACATCGTTTGGATTGTAGGAAATAACAAACGCATTCCAGATTTGTTGAAGTAAAAGCATCTTGTTCCACCTTTACTCGTCATTACCGTGAAAACGGGAATCGTAATGTGAAAACTTTAAATTGCATTGAGATTCCCAATCGAGTTGGGAATGACGAGTATAGAAACGAAGTTTATACAGCAAAAAATTTATCTTAGTAAAAGATGAAGAAAATAGACCAAGAAAAAGGCGAGTTTTTGGAAGAAATAATTAAGTATTGGGAAGAAGAAAACTTACTTAATGAGGCTACCGCAAATAAATTACGTCAAAGTTACGAAGCCAAAGTATTCGATTGGCGTAGGCTAGCTCAATATTCATTTTGGGTGGCTATGGCTTGTGGTGTTATTTCTTTAGGAGCCTTACTAATAGATAAGACCCTGCTCAATTATATTCAAAAGCTATACAATACACCAAATAGTCTAATTAGTTTGTTCTCGGCTTTAGCCGCAATTGGTTTATTTATACTAGGCTTTAAGAGAAAAAGAACTAAGCCTCAAAAGGTTTTTAGCAACGAAGCTCTTGTTTTTACTGCTGTAATGCTTACTGCCAATGCTATTGCTTACTTCGGAAAATCATTAAATAATGCCAGCAACCACTTTTCTATTTTAATATTACTGTCGGTAGTAATTTATGCAGGTTTGGCTTACTTGTTTAAATCGAGACTAATTTGGGTATTTACATTACTCTCTTTTGGTGCATGGTTTGGAACAGAAACAGGTTATTTATCGCGTTGGAGTGGTTACTTTATAGGCTTAAACTATCCATTACGCTTTGTATTATTCGGTTTACTCCTTACTGTGGCTTCGTTTTTATTAAAGCAGAAAAAAAATCTCCAGCATTTTTTCCCAACTACATACGTTTGTGGTATGGCTTATCTTTTTATATCCCTTTGGCTACTTTCTGTTTTTGGCAATTATGATACTTTAGAAAGTTGGTATGCCGTAAAACAAATTAGCTTGTTTTATTGGGCTATAATTTCTGCAATTGTTTGTGCGATTAGCATTTTTGTTGGTTTAAAATACCACGATGAAGTTGCTCGAGAATTTGGCATTACATTTTTATTCATAAATTTATATACACGCTATTTCGAGTACTTTTGGGATAGTTGGCATAAAGCATTATTTTTTTCTGTATTAGCTATTTCATTTTGGCTAATTGGCCGCAAAGCAGAAAAAATATGGAATGTTGAGTTTACAAAGAAATAGAACAAAATGAAACAATACGATGAACGTGTAGATGATTACATCGCAAAAGCTGCACCATTTGCACAACCAATCTTAACACATTTAAGAAATATAATCCATCAAGCCTCTCCTTTAATTAACGAAACCATTAAATGGGGTTTCCCTCATTTCGATTATAAAGGCACTGTTTGTTCGATGGCAAGTTTTAAAGCACATTGCGCATTTGGGTTTTGGAAGGCTTCCTTAATGAAAGATCCCTATCAAATTTTCGAAAAAGATGCGATGGGTACTATGGGCAGAGTTGAAAAAATGGAAGATATTCCTGAAACTAAAATTCTTACAGAATATATTTTAGAAGCATTAAAGTTGAATGAAGAAGGCACAAAAGTTAAAAAGCTAGTTACGCCAAAGGCAGAAATTGCAATGCCAGCAGACTTTGCAAGTGTATTGAATGAAAACCTAAAAGCGAAACAACAGTTCGAAAGCTTTAGTCCATCACACCGTAGAGAATATTTAGAATGGATAACAACTGCTAAAGCCGAAGCCACCAGAATAAAACGTATAGCGACAACAATTGAATGGCTAACTGAAGGAAAATCATTAAACTGGAAGTATCAACGCTAAATCGCTATGATAAAATTGAAACACATATATGAACCATTACCATACATAGTATTCTATTACAATTTATAAAAGGAGCAATGAAATAGTACAAAACTAATTGTCAGCTGTATTTTTTGAATTGTCAACCGACAAAGAATTATTGTCAACTGTATTTTTTACAAAAAAACATGAAGATGAGTAATCTTTATCTGTTTTTGATGCATTGTAAATTGTTTCTTATACGGTTAACAGACTCGTCTTTGCGAAAGAAATCTTCATCGACTGCGTACTAATAAAATAATAAAGGATCCTTCGATAAACTCAGGATGACAAAACGAAATAAAAGAGAAAGATTGCAACGTCTTTACTCTCCTCGCAAAGACGGTCACTTTAAGAAAACCTTATCCGAAATAAACCAAGGTCTGTTTAATAATAAGATACAAGGCAAGTGCAAACAAAAATAACGCAATAGAGCGATTAATTAAATGGCTACTCAATGCAAATTTCTCTTGAATATATTTAGCAAAGTGAGCATACCCATATAATGCCAAAGCCGAACCCATACCCGAACCCAAACTAAATATTACTAACGATAAATAATCCGTACGAATCCATTCATGAAGAATTACATAATTGCCAAAAAACAACCAAAAAGGAATCTGCACAGGATTTAAAACACCCAATAACATCCCATAAAATACACTACCCTTTCTACTTCTGTTATCTTCGCTCCTTGTTTTTGGAACTTTTTTTCTATTAACCCAAGTAATTGTGCCCATTACAATAAAGAGCAAAATCATAAATAAGTCTACATAAGTCCCTATTCTGACTTCACTAATATTAGCATCTAGATTAACATCGCTTGATACCCAACGAGCAAAACGCATCATGCCGAAGGTAAAAAACACTTCTACACAAGAAAATGAAAGTATAAAATACAATGCTTGACGCATGCCTTTATTAATGGTCAACTGCGCCACAGTAAGATTAATATTTCCCGGAGGGATATAACCCATGGCATTTAATACAATGCCTATTAGTAAGGTGAGGAAGAGCATAGTTTGCTAAGATACTATTTCAAATGTGCTTTTAAAAATTGACCTGTGTAAGAACCTTTAGCATTTTGCAAATCTTCAGGTTTCCCTTCAAACACTACATGCCCACCTTTATCACCACCTTCCGGACCAATATCTATTACCCAATCCGCACACTTAATCATATCCATATTGTGTTCAATCACCAAAATTGTGTTTCCCTGTTCTATCAATGTATTTAAGGCTTTTAACAGCTTTTTAATATCATGAAAATGGAGGCCAGTGGTAGGTTCATCAAAAATAAACACTGTTTTTTGTGCATTATTTCCTTTAATTAAAAAAGAAGCCAGCTTAATACGTTGCGCCTCGCCACCACTTAATGTATTAGATGATTGACCCAAATGCACATAGCCCAAACCTACATCTACCAAAGGATTTAATTTATGTAAGATTTTTGGTTCTTTAGCAAAGAAATCCACCGCTTGCTCAATAGTTAAATCTAAAATATCAGCTACATTTTTATCCTGATAGGTAATATCTAAAACTTGTTGTTTAAATCTTCTTCCACTACAAGTTTCGCAAGGCAAATAAATATCTGCCATAAACTGCATTTCTATTTTCACTTCACCCTCACCCTGGCAAGTATCACAACGTCCACCTTCTACATTAAAAGAAAATGCTGCAGGTTTTAATCCACCAGCTTTTGCAGCTGGTAAGGCCGAAAATAAAGCTCTAATATCATCCCAAGCCTTTACATAGGTTACTGGATTTGACCGTGAAGAACGTCCAATCGGATTTTGATCGACCATTTCAACGGAGCTCACCAAATCGATATTACCAAAAATACCATCGTAAGAACCAGTTTGCTCGCCAGCATAATTACCAATCGCTTTCTGCAAAGCAGGATATAAAATTTTCTTCACCAAACTCGTTTTCCCAGAACCAGAAACTCCACTTACACATGTAAAAACTCCTAACGGGAATTTCACATTGATGTTTTTTAAGTTATTTTCTCTAGCTCCTTTGATGAGAATATGATCTTTCCACTCACGGCGTTTTGCAGGAACTGAAATTTCTTCTTTACCTGCTAAATAACGACCAGTTAATGAGTTTTTATCTTTGATGATTTCATTATAAGTACCACTAAAAACCAAATTTCCACCATGTGTTCCTGCTTCTGGACCAATATCAATAATGTGATCCGCAGCTTTCATCATTTCTTCTTCGTGTTCTACTACCAAAACGGTATTACCAACATTTCTTAGTGATTCTAGAACTTCAATCAATTTATGTGTATCTCGAGGATGCAAGCCAATACTTGGTTCGTCTAATACATAAACAGAACCAACCAAACTACTCCCTAAAGATGTTGCCAAGTTAATCCGCTGACTTTCGCCACCAGAAAGTGTATTTGATAAACGATTTAAAGTTAAATAGCCTAAACCAACGTTATTTAAGTATAAAACACGACTGGTAACTTCAGCCAATAAGCGTTTAGAAATTTTAACTTCAGTTTCCGATAATTCTAATTTTTCAAAAAACGGAAGTATTGTTGATAATGGCATTAAAACCATATCTAAAATAGATTTCCCATTAATTTTCACATACGATGCGTCCTTGCGTAAACGTGTTCCCTTACAATCTGGACAAACTGTTTTTCCGCGATAACGCGAAAGCATTACTCGGTACTGTATTTTATACGTTTGCTCTTCTAACTCTTTAAAGAACTCATCTAAACCAGCAAAATATTTATTACCAGACCAGATTAATCGTTGTTGTTTTTCTGTTAATTCGCTATACGAGCGATGAATTGGGAAATCGAATTTATCCGCATTTTTGATAAATCTCTTTAACCACTCGCCCATTTTTTCACCACGCCAAGGTGCAATTGCATTATCGTATAAGCTTTTACTCTTATCAGGGATTACTAAATCTTCATCAATACCAATTACATTTCCATAACCCTCGCAACGTTTACACGCACCATACGGATTATTAAAGCTGAAGAAATTAGGGGTTGGCTCTTCAAACTTAACGCCATCTAATTCAAAACGATCACAAAAGAAAGTTTGCTTTCCTTCATGTTCTACAAAGCAATCGCCTTTGCCTTCAAAAAATGCAGTTTGCACAGAATCCGCTATGCGACTTAAAGTTTCTTCTTCTTCATTTACAACAATCCTATCTATTAAAATTCGGATGGTTTCAGAATCTGTTAATTCAACATCTTTAATCGAGGCATCTTCTAATAAATCTTCAATTTTTGCAATTTTACTCTTGAAGTAAACTCGTAAGAAACCTTTTTGCAGCAATACCGCTAATTCTTCTTTAACAGAACGGTTATTATGTGGATGCAACGGGCAGAAAATAGTTGCAACTGCATCATCTCCTAAGCCTATAATAAAATCTACAACTGTGGTAACTGTATCTTTTTTAACTACCGAACCAGAAATTGGCGAATAGGTAATTCCAATTCTAGAGAAAAGCAGTTTTAAGTAATCGTAAATTTCTGTTGATGTGCCTACAGTAGAACGTGGATTAGAAGTGATTACTTTTTGTTCTATCGCGATAGCAGGTGCAATGCCTTTAATATAATCTACATCTGGTTTATTCATTCTGCCCATAAACTGGCGAGCATAAGATGATAAACTTTCTACATATCGTCTTTGGCCTTCTGCATATAACGTATCAAAAGCTAAAGATGATTTGCCCGAGCCAGACATACCAGTAATTACAACTAATTTGTTTTTAGGAATGGCAACATCAATGTTTTTAAGATTGTGAACTCTTGCCCCTTTTATGATGATATTTTTATGTGGATCTTTCTCTATTTCCTTGCTCATGTACCGCTTTCTAGAATATGGCTAATATAGTTCAAAATTACAATTTTGGTTTCAGCCATACCAAAAATAAGATGGGTTTTATAAAATTTTACATTTTTTAACATATTTATTGTTGGATTATCAAAAAAAAATCCGTCTTTTGGAATTATAACTCACACAAGTTAGAAACCACCATCTTAAAACAGGAGAAAAGCTATAGATTAAAAAGCTACTTATTTATTTTAATTTTTAATAAAAAGAGAAGAGTTTTAGTTACGCACTCCTATGAAATTACAACAGCACAGTGATCAGGATTTGGTGAAGTTATATCTTAACGGAGAAGAATCTGTTTTAGAAGAGTTACTTCGCAGACATAAATCCAAAATATACACATCTATTTATTTATTGGTAAAAGACCAATACCTAGCCGAAGATATTTTTCAAGACGCTTTTATTAAGGTAATTAATACCTTACGTAGTGGCAGATATAATGAAGAGGGTAAATTTTTACCATGGGTGATGCGTATTGCGCATAATTTAGTAATCGATTATTTCCGTCGCGAGAAACGTGCACCAGTAATTACCAGCGCTGATGGCACGGATGTACTTAATCTTTTGCAAATTCTTGAAGAAAGCACGGAAGATAGAATGTTACGTGAGCAAACTCATGCAGATTTAAGAGCAATGATTCATCTTTTACCTGATGAACAAAAAGAAGTATTAATTATGCGCCATTACGCAGACTTAAGCTTTAAAGAAATTGCCGATTTAACAGATGTAAGCATCAATACCGCTTTGGGCAGAATGCGTTATGCGCTAAGCAATCTGCGTAAAATGATGAACGTTAAAGAAGTAACCTCACAGAGAGGTTTATAAATTCCATAGAGTTATTCGTTATAAAAGCCACAGATTAATAGACATTAAATAATCTATTATTCTGTGGCTAAGTAAATAACACGAATTCATGCTCAAAAAACCATTTAATGAAATATAATTTGGAATTCGCAAATAATTTAATCCGCTTGTAAAATAATATGCATGCAATTGCGTTTAGATTTAAAAACTTAATTATATTCCTAATTGCTTAATTGCGTATGACAAAAACCTCTACTTCAACCAACATTGTAAATTCCCTTAACACCCAACTTGTGGAAAAAGTTGCAGATGAAGCTGATCAACAGGATGAGCTGTTTTACAACAGTATTAAATCCAAATTGAATGAGCTGGTTAAAAATCCATCAGATGAAATCATTAATAGGATTTTAGCTTACAGTAAAAAGAAGTAATTTACAAAAAGAAAAAGCCACTAACTTTGAGTTAGTGGCTTTTTCTTTTAATTACGTAGTAGTTATTTCTCGATAATTTCTTATTACTTTTTTTTGTCCACTTGATACTTTCTGCCCGATACCTATATTTGTTCATGCTTAAAAAAGAACGGTATCAGCTTTTTGTTTCTCATTTTTCTGCCAAACAACCTAACGCTGAAACAGAATTACATTACAATAATCCCTATCAATTATTGGTTGCCGTTATTTTATCAGCACAATGCACCGATAAAAGGATAAATCAGGTTACTCCTGCCCTTTTTCAACGTTTTCCAAATGCAAAAGCACTTGCAGAAACCACACCAGATCTCGTTTTCGATTACATTAGAAGTGTAAGCTATCCAAACAATAAAGCCAAACATTTAGTAGGCATGGCAAATATGTTGGTCAATGAATTTAATAACGAAGTACCATCGGATATCGATCAATTGCAAAAAATGCCAGGCGTAGGTCGCAAAACTGCTAATGTAATTGCTTCTGTAATTTATGATGCACCTGCAATGGCGGTTGATACCCATGTATTTAGAGTTGCTAATAGAATTGGTTTAACAAATGGCAAAACTCCTTTAGCTGTAGAAAAAGATTTAGTAAAACATTTACCAGAACACACCATTGCAATGGCGCACCATTGGCTAATCTTACACGGGCGCTATGTTTGTGTAGCTAGAAGTCCGAAATGTAGCATTTGTGAAATAACACATTTTTGCAAATATTTCGAAAAGACCTTTAAAACTAAATAAATTAGCCATGTTGATAATTATATTAAAATATTTTAAATATTATTTGCATAAATCAAATTTAAATTAATATGTTTGCTAAAGTTATTAGTATTACAAAATTAGATTATTAGCCGATACATATATATTATTTACTTAGAGAATGACGAAAATGAACCCAAACGCAGAAAAATTAAAAGCACTACAATTAACCTTAGATAAATTAGAAAAATCATACGGTAAAGGGTCCGTTATGAAATTAGGCGATGCGGCCGTAGAAGCAATCGATTCGATTTCTACAGGCTCTATTAGTTTAGACATTGCCTTAGGCATTGGTGGCGTTCCCAAAGGTCGTGTGATAGAAATATACGGACCAGAATCATCTGGTAAAACTACTTTGGCTACGCATATTATTGCTGAAGCGCAGAAAAAAGGCGGTATTGCAGCATTTATTGATGCAGAGCATGCGTTTGATAAAGGTTATGCTAAGAAGTTAGGTGTAGATGTAGACAACCTTTTAATTTCACAACCAGATAATGGTGAACAAGCATTAGAAATTGCAGACAATTTAATCCGTTCTGGTGCGATTGATGTAATTGTAATCGACTCGGTTGCAGCATTAGTACCAAAAGCAGAGATTGAAGGTGAAATGGGTGATAGCAGAATGGGTTTACAAGCTCGTTTAATGAGTCAGGCGCTACGTAAGTTAACCGGAACAATTTCTAAAACTGGATGTTGCTGTATTTTCATCAATCAATTACGTGAAAAAATTGGAGTGATGTTCGGTAACCCAGAAACCACAACTGGTGGTAACGCCTTAAAATTTTATGCTTCAGTACGTTTAGATATTCGTAGAACTTCACAAATTAAAGATTCGGATGAGGTTTCTGGAAATAGAGTGAAAGTAAAAATCGTTAAAAATAAAGTTGCACCACCTTTCCGTATAGCTGAATTTGACATTATGTTTGGCGAGGGTATTTCTAAAACAGGAGAAATTATTGATTTAGGTGTAGATTTCAATATCATTAAAAAAGCTGGGTCTTGGTTCTCTTACGGAGAAACTAAACTTGGACAAGGAAGAGATGCAGTTAAACAATTACTGTTAGATAATCCAGAATTATCTGATGAAATTGAAGCAAAAATTAGAGCTGAAGTAACTGGTGAAAAGTTAGAGGAGAAAGTATAATCTTAAAACTAATCATCATAAATAAAAAAGGAGAATTTTCAATTCCCCTTTTTTATTTATTTAAAGCTCGATGCTTTTGGAGCAACTTGTGTGTTATTCTTCATAAAATCTTTATCTAACCTAAGAATGGTATAAATAGCAATGATTACACCCAGCACCAAAAAGAATAATCCTAAATAATTTTTCTTTTTATCCTGCTTAATCGCCCAGATTAAAAAAATGATTAATGGAATTAGCAATAAACCAAAAAAGATATAACTTGTTGTCCCCATGTTGTTTTAATTAAAAATTCATTCTCGCCATTGGCGAAACATCTTGTTCTACAAAATCGCCAGTTAAAAATTTTTGATACCCAGCAATAGCAATCATCCCTGCATTATCTGTACAATATTGAAAAGCTGGAATATATACGTTCCAACCTAAACTATCTTTCATTTCAGATAATGTATTTCTCAATCCCGAGTTTGCTGAAACACCTCCTGCAATAGCAATTTCTTTAATATTGTATTCTTTAGCAGCCTTTTTCAATTTGTTCAACAATATATTTATAATGCTATACTGAACAGATGCGCAAATATCTGCTAAATTTTCTTCTACAAACAAAGGATTTTCTTTTTGTCTGTCTCTTATAAAATACAAAATTGCAGTTTTAAATCCACTAAAACTATAATTTAGTCCTTGTATTTGTGGCTCTGGAAATTTAAATGCTAATGGATTCCCTTGTTGAGCATGCTTATCAATTAATGGCCCTCCTGGATAAGGCAAGTTTAAAATTTTGGCTGTTTTATCAAATGCTTCACCTGCTGCATCATCTAAGGTTTCGCCTATAATTTCCATGTCAAAATAATCTTTTACCAATACAATTTGTGTATGCCCTCCGGAAACTGTCAAACACAAAAATGGAAATTTCGGTTTTGGTTCATCTATAAAATGGGCCAATATATGCGCCTGCATATGGTTTACCGAAATTAATGGCAAATTTAAAGCTAAGGCAAATGATTTGGCAAATGACACCCCTACTAACAAAGAACCTAATAGGCCAGGACCTTGCGTAAAAGCAACGCCATTTAACTCATTTTTGTTAACTTTAGCGATTGACAAAGCTTGTTGAACAGCAGGCACTATATTTTGTTGATGAACTCTTGATGCTAATTCTGGTATTACCCCTCCATAATTTTCATGAATTGTTTGGTTTGCAATAACATTGGCAGTAATTTTGCCGTTGTTACATACGGCAACTGATGTTTCATCACAAGAAGATTCAATGGCAAGTATTATAGACACGTTTATTATTATTAAGCTACAAAATTATTAAAAAACTATTAAAAATACTGCTTTGGGTTGTTGCATCAATAATATTGTTGCTTGCTATTGTCATATTTTCCCTTCAGTTTAAACCAGTACAAACATATGTTGCAAAAAAAGCTGCTGCATATTTATCTAAAGAACTCAAAACTACGGTTTCTATAGGAGGCCTGTATGTAAAACCTTTTAAATCTGTCATATTAGAAAACTTAGTTGTACTTGATCAACAAAAAGACACCTTGGCCAATTTTCCTAAGTTTTTAGTAGACCTAAATAGATTATCCTTAAAAGAAAGAATTTTAGATGTAAATACTGTTCAGGTTAATAATGGTTCTTTCTTTTTAAAAGATAATCTAGACGGTTCATCAAATCTTGATTTCATTATAGACTATTTTGATAGTGGCCCACCTCCAAAGGTTAGGAAAAAGAAATTCCAATTTTTAATTGATAGGATAATTTTAAATAATGTTGCCTTTAAATATAAAAACTTAAAAAAGAATACTGTTATTAAAGGTGTAAACTTTGAAGATATCAGTTTAACTAAACTAAATGGCATCTTCGAGAAACTGAATACTAATGGCCATATTCTTCAAGCTAATATTAAAAATTTAAATTTTAGAGAAAAGAGTGGGTTCAATTTAAAAAACCTAACAGCTTTTACTACAATTGACACAAATGCTATTGAGCTAAAAGATCTCTTATTGGTAACCAATCAAAGTCGTTTAACTAATTATTACCAGATGAAGTTCGGTAAGTTTAAAGACTTTAACGATTACGTAAATAAAGTACGTATGAAGGCCAATTTTAAAGAAAGTCATATTTCGTCTAATGACATTGCTTACTTCACTCCAGCTTTAAAAAAGATGAGGTTAGACATCGATATTGATGGCCTAATTTCAGGATATGTGAATGATCTTAAAGCTAAAAAGCTTTCATTGAAAGCAGGGAAAGCCACTTATATTAAAGGCGATTTCACATTAAAAGGTTTGCCAGATTGGGAGCAAACTTTTATGGACATGAAGATTGAAATGGCTGGCACTAACAAAAAGGATTTAGAGGAAATTTTAACAGACATTACTGGGAAACAAATGAAATCTATTCCTGTAATTGTGAATAAATTTGGCAATATTAACTTTAATGGATCATTTACTGGTTTTCAAAATGATTTCGTAGCCTATGGTGAATTTAAAACAAAACTAGGGCGATTTAAGTCAGATGTTAACATGAAGATAGATAAGAATGATGTTCCATCTTATTCTGGAAATGTTAAAACTTTTGATTTTAATTTGGGCGAATTATTAAATGAAAAAAGTTTAGGAAAAATTACCTCAGCACTATATGTAAAAGGTAAAGGAATAGAAGTAAAAGGACTTACAGAACAGTTAAAAGGTGAAGTAACTTATATTGATTTCAATGGTTATCGCTACAGAAACGTGACTATCAATGGCACATTTGATAAAAAATATTTTGATGGAAACCTTAAAATCAATGATAAAAATGTACAATTAGTTTTTGATGGTGGCGTAAACCTAAATCCTAAATTGCCCGTTTTCAACTTTAATGCATCTATAAAAAATGCCCGCCTTAAAACGCTAAAATTATATAAAGATTCACTAAAAGTGGATGCCACATTTAGCACCAATTTTTCGGGCAATAACTTAGATAATATTCAAGGAAATTTATTAATTCAGCAAATAAGATTGAATAATAAAAAAGGGATCTATAACATCGATTCTGTTCAATTAAATGCAAATGGTGTTGGCATAGATAGAAGCCTAACCATTAAATCAGATATTTTAGACGCTAGCATAAAAGGTCAGTACGATCTTAATACTATAGTTTCTTATTATAAAGCGATTGCAAAAACTTATGTTCCATCGATAAGAACAGATATCATAAAATACAATACACAGATTTTCGATTTCAACTTAAGGATTAAACGATTCGAGCCTATTGCTGATCTATTAGTTCCTGGTTTACAAATCGAAGATCAGGCATTGCTTATTGGTTCATTTGATTCAAGAAACAATATTGCAACTTTAAATGGAAGTATAAAAAAGCTAACTTATAAAGGAATTACTGCCAATAATATTATTATCGACGAAAACACAACTTCAAAACAATTACAAGCAATTGTAACTTCTGATAGAGTTGACCTAAATGATAGTTTATATATTAAAAATGTAAATATCTCTAATGTTTTAAGAAATGACAGCTTATCATTAAACGTAAAATTATCAAATGCTGATGACGCCAATCAGCTTGATTTGAACGGACTAATTGAGTTTGCAGGGGATACTACTGCCAAAATCAGTATTTTACCATCCAATTTAAAAATCAACAATGAAGATTGGATGATTCAAGAAAAAGTTAGAATTAGCTTTAATAATGGTAAAACCGAGATTAATAATTTCTCATTAAGTAATGCCAAACAATTATTAAGAGTAGATGGGATTGTATCTAAAGATCCAAAAGATTTGCTTGTAGTCGGATTTGAAAACTTCAGTCTAAAAACATTAAACCCTTTTGTTAAAACATTAGGTTTAAAAATGGCTGGCAATATCAATGGGAAAACAAGGTTATATGACATTCTTAATTCACCAAGAATTACAGATAGTATACAAATTGATTCTCTTAACTTTAACGATACCTATATTGGTAAATTAACTGACACTTCATCTTACAATAGAAGTATAAATCTTGCTAATGTCTACACTCAAATTGTAACGGATGATAAAGAGACCTTCAAATTAACAGGAAATTTAGATCTGAAACAGAAACAAATTGACCTTAACATAAAGTTGGATGATAGTAAATTGACTGTTTTAGAACCGTTTGTTAAAAAGCTCGTTTCAAATTTAAAAGGCAATGTTTCAGCAGATCTTACAGTAAAAGGATCATTTGATAAACCTGGAATAAATGGAAATGTATCTTTTGATAAAGGCGAAGTAACCGTTAACTATCTTAAAACTGCTTATACTTTAAATGACAAAGTTGAAGTAAATAATAGTGTAATTGCTGTAAACGATTTGGTTTTGCAGGATGCCGATGGTAATGAAGCTACAGCAAATGGAACTGTTGATTTGAATAACATTGATAATCCGGACATACAAGTAAAATTAATTGCCACCAATTTTATGGCACTAAATACTACCTCAAAAGATAATTCAGTTTATTATGGAAAGGCCTATGCTTCTGGTGAGTTCTCCTTTAGAGGTCCAACTAATAAAATGTTTATAGATATTAATGCAAAAACGGAAAAAGGTACTGTTTTTAATTTGCCATTAAATAGCTCTGAAACGGTTTCTGAAAAAGATTTTATCACATTTGTGAGTAAAGATACTACGCAAGTAATTAAAAGAAAAACCAGTTTCGATGGATTAACCATGAATTTTAAGCTTAAAGTTGATCCGAATACTACAACAAACATTTATACGATACTGGGTAAATTAAGTGGAAAAGGAAATGCAGAATTGGAATTAAAAATTAATAGCATAGGCGATTTTGAAATGAAAGGCGACTATATTATTGAAACCGGAACTTTTGACTTTACTGCACAAGAAGTAATTAACAAACGTCTTGATATCCGCCAAGGTGGCACCATACGGTGGACAGGAAACCCAAGTAATGCGCAAATTAACTTAAAGGCAATATACGCTTTAAGAGCTAGTTTAAGTGATTTGTACACTGCTGCAAATCGCGATGCAAGTAGTAATGCAACTGAAAGAGTGCAAACTGAAGTTGAAATGGGTTTATCAGGATTGCTTTTGAAACCAGATATTAAATTAGATATTTTCTTCCCAACCAATCCAGCGGTTAAAGATGAATTACAAGCTTATTTTAATGATGGAGATAATTTGAATACACAAGCATTAAGTCTAATTATTCAACGTCGTTTTGCACCTGGAACTGGTAAAGCAAACTTAGGTCAACAACTAAGTTCTGTTGGTACAAGTACGGCTACAGAATTAATTTTTAATCAATTTAACAATCTCCTTTCTTCTCTAAACCTTAATTTTGTTGATATAAACGTTCAATCATTTAATGAAGCAAGTGCTTCGTTCAAATTTTTTAACGATAGAATTATAGTAAACGCTGGAATTGTAGACAACACAAAAAGCTCTACTGACTACTCAATTGGCCTTTTTAAAGACAATGTAGGCAAAGAGGTAGAAATTCTAGGTCTAATTAAAAAGGATGGAACATTAGTAGGAAAACTAGCTAACAAACCACCAACACAACAAAGTATATTTGCTAACCCAGGTGTAGATCCTAACGCTAACGTAACTTCCTTAGGTCTAATTTATAGTCAACAATTCGATTCATTTAAAGAATTTCTGCAAAAAATAAGTGGTAAATACCGCAGGGATCAGAAGAAAAAAGAAGCAGAAAAAACAAAAGCAAAAGAGAAACTCGACAAAGAAGCGATTATGAACGAGAGCAAAAAAAATCCAAAGCGAAAATAAGCTTTGGATTTTGATTTATAGCGTTGTATCTATCGATTAACCTTTCATAATATGGTGGCCCATTTTATCACGTTTAGTTCTTAAATACGTTTCATTATGCTTATTACTTTCAATTTCAATTGGTATATTTTCGACTATCTCTAACCCATAGCCAATTAACCCTGCTCTCTTTGTAGGATTATTAGATAGCAATCTCATTTTACTAACACCCTGTGCTCTTAATATTTGTGCACCAACACCATAATCACGTTCATCGCCTTTAAAGCCTAACTCTATATTAGCTTCAACGGTATCAAAACCCGCATCCTGCAAATTATAAGAACGCAATTTATTGATTAATCCGATTCCTCTTCCCTCTTGGTTCATGTACACAATAATCCCCTTCCCTTCTTTTTCTATCATCTGGAAAGCTGCATGCAATTGGGGTCCGCAATCACAACGACAAGAACCAAAAATGTCGCCAGTAACACATGAACTATGTATTCGAGTAAGAATAGGCTCATCAGCCCCCCACTCTCCTTTGCTAATAGCTAAGTGAGTAGCACCATTGCTTAGTTGCGTATAAGCAGTCATTTTGAAATCACCCCATTGGGTTGGTAGGTTTACAGTAACTTCTTCTTTAATTAAACTTTCTGCTGCAAGTCGATAAGCAATAAGGTCTTTTATTGAAATGATTTTAAGTTCATGCTGAGCCGCAATTTTTACTAAATCAGGCAAACGAGCCATAGTACCATCTTCATTCATGATCTCAACCAAAACTCCTGCTGGTTCAAAACCCGCAAGTCTAGCAATATCTATGGTAGCTTCTGTATGACCAGTCCTTCTCAATACACCTTCTCTTCTTGCCTTTAAAGGAAAAATATGACCTGGTCGACCTAAGTCTTCTGGCTTAGTCTCTGGATTAATTAATGCTTGAACAGTCTTAGCTCTATCATGTGTAGAAATACCAGTAGTACAGCCATGCCCAATTAAATCAACCGATACCGTAAATGGTGTTTGGTGTAAAACTGTATTATTTTGTACCATTAAGTCCAGTTTCAAATCGTTACAAAGATCTTCAATTAATGGTGCACAAATTAATCCTCTTCCATACTTAGACATGAAATTAATTACCTCTGGTGTTACATTTCTGGCCGCCGTAATAAAGTCTCCTTCATTTTCACGATCTTCATCATCTACCACTATAATTATTTTGCCCGCTTTGATATCCTCAAGAGCTTCGTCTATTGTATTTAATTTTATTTCCATTTCGTATGTATCAATAAACTACTTAAGGATAAATTATCCTATTATAGTTTCGCTATGCAAAGTTACAACCTTTGTTGGCAATAATTTGGCATAAAATATCATCAACAAGTAAGGAATACGAGTTAGCAGCGATTTTAATTAATCCAAAGTCTTACTGGTTTTACGCCTAAACAGGTTAGTAAGAAGTTGTTTATAATAATCAATATCAAATAATGCAGAATCAACAGTTGCTTTATAAGTTAAAAATATACCCAAAGGAGTTAAAATTAATATGGCTGTCCACATACCAAAAATAGGATCCAAAGAACCTTCCTTTGCTGATTTTTCTGCTACAGTAGAAATAATGTGATAAATCAAGAAGAACACAACTGCAATCACTACAGGCAAACCTAAACCTCCTTTTCTTATGATGGCACCTAATGGTGCTCCAATAAAAAACAAGAGTAAACATGAAACGGCCAATGTATATTTTCTTTGGTACTCAATACGTGCTTTTATAATTTCTTTTTCTCGGACACTATGTTCTAAAATACGATTGTTAACAACCTGTTTAATCGTCTCGGCTTGATCAAATCCATTTTGTAAAGCTTGTAAGCGTTGATTTTTTGGGATAACATTTAAAATAGAGCCCTTAACAACCGTAGCCGGTGCTTTCATTTTACTGTATCCCTTTTGGTAATTATTTTGCTTAAAATAACTTCCCGCATTAACCTTTGTACTTTTATTTACACTATCTAATGATTTACTTAAGGAATCTTGTCGATGTGAAAGTTCTTTCAGGTTCAGCATTGGTGCATTGTTCTTGAAATTTTCTTCTTGAGTACGACTTAAATCTTTAAAACTAGAGAAATCGAATTTTACTTCTGTTTGCTTAAAACGCATGCGATTAAAAGCTTGGCGAGGATTGTATGAAGCACTTCCACTGCCATTAGTTTCTTCGTATCTAACCCCATCAACTAGTTTTAACACTAAATATTTACCATCACTAGTTTTAGCCATTCTACCCTTTTGTGCCATGATAATTTTCGGGATCCCATTACCACCAGTATGATCATAAATCATTATACCATATAATGAGTCTATTGCACCCTCACCTTTACGCTCAACCCTCATGGCATAATTAGGTATACTATTATTGAAAACTCCAGGTTTAATTAAAAAAGAAAGCTTTTTATTACGCATATCCCAAAGCAACGAGCCATATTTTAAATTAGCTTTAGGAAGCATGTAATCAGAAAACAAAAAAGATGCAATCGAAAGACCTATGATTAGAACAAATAACGGTCGCATTGCCTTTTGTAAAGATACTCCAGCAGATTTGATAGCTACAAGCTCGTAGTTTTCACCCAAGCTACCAAAGGTCATAATAGAAGATAATAAAATGGAAAGCGGCAATGCCATTGCTACGTTTGAGGCAGAAGCATACATCATTACTTCTGCAATGGTATACCATTCAAACCCCTTACCTATTAAGTCATCCACATACTTAAACAGGAAGAACATTAACAGAATAAACATTACCACAAAAAAAGTGACAATGAATGGTCTAATGAATGCCTTTATTAGCAGTAGATGTATCTTTTTCACTATACAAAGATAGGCAAAGCCGACGAAAATTTAGGCACCAATTACACTAAGCAGGTAAGTGATTTGATTGTCCCAAATTTGTGTTCTTTCAGCACGAGTTTCATCAGTAGCAAAATCTGTAATTGACAAAGCAACATCATTAGTTAATTCGTCTTGTACAATTTCCATTTCAAAATAGCAATGTGGCTCGTCATCGAGCCACTTAAACTTCACTAATTTATTTTCTTTTATGCTAAGGAGTTTTGCTTTCTGTACTTCATCGTCCCATGTAAAAGTGTATACTTGATCTCTAAAAATCACATCGTCAGCAAACCATTGCGATAAGCCATTAGGTTCACTAATAAAACTGAATAATATACGGGGAGATGATCTCAACTCATATTCTAATGTAAATTTTTTCTTTTCTGACATCCTTAAACACCTCTGTTCTTAAAAATAATGGACTATTTTTTATTATTTGTTTCTAAAGAAAAGTAATTTATTCTATATTTGCAACTCTTTAAAAAATAGTATTCAACATTTGGTATTATTTTGATTTTGGCGGGGTAGCTCAGTTGGTTAGAGCGCAGGATTCATAACCCTGAGGTCACGAGTTCAACTCTCGTTCCCGCTACTGGTAAAAGCTCATCGAAAGATGGGCTTTTTTACGTTTAAAGACGTCGAATTATTTTTTAAGTTCCCGATAAAAATAAGCTCTAATCTTTACATTTTCTGAGTTTCTATTATTTTTAGGCATTTTTCATATCACTTAACGCCATTTTCACCCTAAAAGGCTATATCTAAATTTCTTTTTGCTAATAACTTAGATGAAAAGAAACGCTCAAAAATCTTTTAGATTATTGAAATGTTTCCAAAACAATTATGTGCTTAATTTAATACTAATCCCTAGACTTTCAAACTGATTATCATTTTAGAAGGTTGAGATCGACTTAAGAATTTAAAATACTATGAGAATAAGCGAAATGCAATATCATCCTAAAAGACTTTTAGGCTGATAAATTGTCTTTTAAATAATAAATTAAAATTTAAAGGAATAGGGAATTAAGCTTGATTATTCAGTATTAAACGATAATAATCAAGAAAAATCGATATATTTAATACACCCACAAAAAGATGATTTTATCACGGTATAACACCGACTAACTTTAGGATATATTAGTTAATTAATTCATAAATCTTATGAAAAAGTATTTATTCAAGTTGTTTATAAAGCACAAAGAAGCTCTTTTGCAATCTTTTAGGGAGATTTAATTGCATTTAACGGAAATTCCTCAAGAAGTTGAGCTTTCTAATTAAAGCTACCGTCTCCTCTCCTCATCATTTGTCTTCCATCACGAGGTTTTATGCCACTCCATTTTTGTAAACGTACACTAAGACGAAGCATGAAGTACCTGCTAAGTGAATTTGATTTTGTATCTACAATACCACCGTTATCCAGAATGTTCCTATTCACGAAATTATTTTGGTTTAAGATATCAAATGCTTGGAAAGTAAATTTCGCTTTGCGTTTCCAAAACTCTTTTTCTAAATACCCATTAATTACTAAAGGATTGTTTGTAATATTTGCGTTGATGCCACTTACATAGTTTTTGCTAGCGCTATATCCAAAAATTAAGGTTTGCCACATGTAAACTTTTCCATCAATATTAAATGCTAATGTATTTGTTTTACTATCTATCGAACTGGCCAAAGTATTATTTGATTTTGTATAATCATATGAGACAAAAGGATTAATCTCTAGCCATTCTGTTGGATTTATTCTTGGCCCAAAACGTTCATTAAACCTCCAAGTTGTTGTAATATTCTCCTTATTATCACTCATTGAAACACCATGATTATAGCTTGCATTACCATTTAGTGTAAGGTTATATTTGCGATTATCAAGCTGTTTACTAATAGAATAATTTCCATTTATACGATATACACCATTAATATTTACATAACGCGTTTCATTTTTCTTACTATTATATGCATCAATAATTTGCACCACATTTCTTACCACAGAATTCTCTATAAATGTAGCATTGGCATTTACCGAATAATTTAACTTAGAATTAGCTATGTAGTTATTATAATTGGTGTTTATCGAGTGATTGAATGTTACTTTAAGATTCGGATTACCAACTATAGGGTTTTGAGGATTAGAAACATCTCTAACCGGTTGTATTTGATCAAAAGTGGGTTCAGCAGCATTACCAGAATAATTAATTTGAATACTATGCTGCCTAGACCACAAATATTGAAAACGGGCAATAGGAATTAGATTAAAGCTAGATCGATGGGTTGTTGTTCCTAAACTTGCTTTCGTTCCACTCAACACTCCTGGAACTGCAGTCAAACCTAGAGAGAATCTAACTTTAGAAGCATTCGAAACACCATAACGGTAATTTAAAGCCAAACGCGTTTGTGTAAATGAGTAATCGTATATATTGCTTAATGAATCGACAATCTGTTTGTTTCCATTTGCAAAAATATTACTCGTTGTGGCTGTGTTGTCGTACCCATTGTAATTAACTTGTCCATTAAATTCCAATTGTGTGTTTGCAGTTAAAGGTTCTGCAAAAGTTAAACTTCCTCTATAATTCTTTGTTAAATTATCTCTATCAACCATTCTGTGTACCAATGAATCTTTAAGTACAACATCAGATAATCCATCATAATAAAGTATACGTGAATTGCGTTCCTGCTCTGCTTCTTGATTGTTATTATTTAAACTTACTTGTAATGATATATTTCTTCTTGGTTTTTTAAATATATGCTGATAAAAAACTGTAATTCCATAATTAGGTCTTGTATTTGAGCTTATATTTTTACCAGTTTGATCTTGTCGAAACGACTGGTTTGTTGGTGTCGGATTTGTTGCAATAAACCTTTGAGTATTGAACGATTGGCTACCTGACCCTGTAGATGAATAACTAAATGTAGGACTAACTCTTAAAAAATTTGCACTATCTAAATCAGCCTCTAATTCAAAACTCAAATTATGCGCTTTTGTATTGTTATCATTAGAGCCATCATTTGTTGAAAATGTTTTACCTAATAAACTAGGGATTTGAGAAATACTACTATTTAGAGAATTTACATTGTTAAAATTATATCTATAATTAGTATTGATTTTAACTTTTTTGCTTAGCTGATCACGATAAGAAAAAGAAGTATTTCCATTATTTGTGGTTCCTCCACTCCCTTCAGATGAACTTCCCCCTCCATTGCCACCTCTACCACCATTGCCACCTCCATTATTCCCTCCACCATTATTGCTCCCGCTATTTGCTACGCCATTTACGGTATTATTTATTCTAGCATTAATACCTATTGTTTGATTGGCATTTAATCTAGTAGCAAATACAGAACCTTCATATCTTTCATTACTTCCTGCGCCAGCAGCTATATTAGCAGTATTTCCAACAGATTTATCAGCACGTGTAACAATATTTAAGATTTTTTCTGGATCACCATCCTTAATTCCTGTTCTAGCCGCCTGATCACCGTAATCATCTACTACCTGAATTTTTTCTACAATTTCTGCTGGCAAATTCTGAATAGCTGTAGAAACATCTCCTCCTAAATAAGTTTTACCGTTAATTTTAGCTTTTGTTACAGCAGTTCCTTGATGCACCAATGAACCGTCCGTACCAACTTCCATGCCTTCCATTTTTTTTAGCAATTCATCAACTGTTGCATTTTCTCTTACAATATAATCGCTTGCTTTATATTCTACGGTATCCGTTTTATACGTAATAGAAGGAGTTCCATTAATCACTACGGCATCTAAAGTATTAGATTGAGATTTCAGGATAATGGGATCCATAACGATTCTAGGAACAGCATCATTTTGCTTGTATTTAGCAATTAATGGTTTAAATCCTAACATATTAACGCTTAAGGTATAGGTTGCTGATTTTACATTTTTAAATACAAAAATCCCATCCGGGTTAGTGCTAGTTACTAATGTATCTTTATCAGAAGTTAAACGTATGGTTGTACCTGGTAATCCAACATCAGTTGTATCTTTTACAATTCCACTTATTTCTCGAACTAATAATGGAGGTGGTGTACTTGTTTTTTTAGGCGTTTGAGGTGTTTGAGCATATAATTTAGTACTGCAGACTGTTAACGAAATTAAAAAAAATAATCCTTTAAATAGCGTGGTAAAGGAACGGCATTGATAAAAGTGGGTCATAAAAGGATTGTTTATAATTAAGAGCTTTATAAATTAGATTATTTTTTTGCAAGAATGTATTTGCCCCAAAAATCGGTAGCACTCATTAAATCTTGCCCACTATTAGCATTATTCCCACCTCGAAATCCTCCGCCTCTTCCATTCCCACCAAATCCTCCACCATTGCCACCAAAACCACCGCCAAAATTCATGTTACTAAGTCCATTTACCTTTATCTGATAAGCAAATTCTTTCGTATCACTGGCTGATAAACCAAGTAGATTTAATGGAATAGCAAATTCACAATTATATATTCCTTTTTGATCAAATGATCCTACAGCTTTAATTCCATGTTCATTATAAATGGAAATTAATGTATCTGTTATGGCTTTAAAGCCAGATATTTTTATTTCCTTTACAGTTACCAATTGATTTTTGTGTAAAACTAATGCCACAGAATCGCGTTGTTGTGCACTTTGTTGAGCCCTATTTTGAAAACCACCTTGTCCTCCACCAGCTTGTCTGTTTTGTCCTTGTCCACCTCTTCCACCTTGTGTTCTATTTGCACGAACAATTAAAGGATAAGTTATTGTTACTGCATCCTTTTCCTTTTTCTTCCCTTCCGTATTTATAAGAAATGTTATTCCACCCATCATAATTTTATTGGCAGCAGTCGTACTGGATGACTTAAGAACCAAGTACAAATTTTTATCATCGTTAGCTACGCTATAAAATAATTCTGTTCTTTTATTTTCCGCTGCAAAAGTGTCATTCCATTCTGAAATTTTCCCATCTATCTTAATAGTAGCTGGGGCAATCATATTCGACACTTGTACATCAGGCATTTTTTGTGAAAACGAAGCGAGGGTTAAAGATCCCATCCATAAACTTAAGTAGACTCTTTTCATATTGATTTAATGGTTTAAGCTTTACTAAATAATGATCATTAGGGAATAGACTTCTTAATAGACTAATGGCTTAATGGCAAATTCAGCATTTATCATAAAAGAATAGATAAATAATACAAAAAGCAAAATTCTAAGTTATGAAGGCACTTTTCTATATTTTTATCTGAAATACATCACTAAATTGTTACCTATTTTAATACCTAAAAGGATAATAAACCAAAAAATCCCTGATTATAACAACCAAGGATTTCAATTACATTTTTTGATGACTATTTCGAAAGTTGATAGGAATCTGCTAGTTTCAATGCATTGTAAGCATTAACAATACCTCCACTTACACAAATTTCTGAAAATGGAACTCTAACATTTTCATCTCTATCATTTTTATATTTAATCTTATGATCAACTTTAGCTACAGATTTAATAATAATATCTCTCAACTGCGTTGGATTAAGCTCTGGATAATAACTTAATACTAAAGCAGCCAATCCTGAAACAACAGGAGCTGCCATACTCGTTCCATCATACTCGTCATATTTTGATCCAGGTATGGTAGAATTAATCATAAAACCTGGTGCAAATACATCCACATTATTCTTTCCATAATTCGAAAACGATGCTTTCAAATCATCATCATCTTTATAAGAACTAGCGCCTACTTCAATCCAATTATTAGCATGTGGCAAATTGAATTTTGCAGAATCTAATGGTTTTGGCTTCGCAAACGGATCTGCCTTTCTACCCATTTGTCCATTCATCATTTCTTCTGGCCTTGATGGGATAAATCTTGAAAGATCTGGTTTCTGATGTGCATTGGCATAAGCTATAGCCTCTGGACTATCATAGTATTTATTTGGATAGTTCTCCTCAATATCATTGTTTTTATTATCATTACCAGCAGCATGAACTAATAATACTCCTTTTGATTCTGCATATTTTACCGCTTCATCTACAGCCTTCTTATCCCATTTATAACTTTTACCAAAACTCATATTTATTACTCTGGCACCATTGTCAACAGCATAACGAATTCCATTTGCAACATCTTTATCGCGTTCATCACCTTCAGGAACGACTCTTATGGTCATGATACTTACATTATTTGCTACTCCTAAAATTCCAACTCCATTAATTCTATTGGCAGCAATAATTCCTGAAACATGCGTTCCATGATCCGCTTTTGGTCCTATTACATCTGCATTGCCATAATTACGTTGTTCAGAGTTTGAATAATCATCACCTACTAGGTCAGTACGTTGATCGTAATTCACATTCAGATTATATTTTAGCATGACTTCTAATTCTTCATACCCTTTCTTAATCGTCGTATAGAATTTCTCAATGCTTCCTTCATCTTTAGCTCCTTTTCTAATTATCTTCTTTACATATTCTTCCGTCTCATCGTCGGCTTTATACTTTTCTATATCTTCTAAGGATGGCACTTCTTTTCTATTAATCACTGCCACAGAATCCATTACCTTTTTGATTGCAATATAAACTGGAAAAGTTGAACTTGCATCATCATATTTCTTACCAAAATCTGCTTGAACTCTTTTATAAAGTGCATATTCCTTTTTCTCTGTACTATCCAATACCGTACTCATGATGGTAGACCTATATTTAGGTTCATATTTTCTTTTAATACGTACCAATTCTAAATTGTCATAAGCTAGATTACCTTTTTTAGATCCTAAAAAATTCCAACCATGAACATCATCTATATAACCATTCCCATCGTCATCTATTCCGTTACTTGGAATTTCTTTGGGATTCGTCCATAAAACATCTTTTAAATCTTCATGTTTAATATCAGTACCACCATCTATTACGGCAACTATAATCTTTTGTTTAGGCTTTTTGTCTTTAAGTAATTCAGTGTATGCCTTTTCTGTACTAATACCAAAATAGCCACTAGATGTTAAATCAAGATTAAACCAATTTGGCGGGAGTGTAACGTTCTTATCTTGTGCAAGGATATTAAAGCTTACTATAAGAAATGCAAAAAATAAACTGATCTTCAATTTCATGATTAAAATTCTTCCTTCTACATTAACGTAATTTACAATAATACAGTTTTAAAATTTTTATGGTTGCTATTTGAAAGATTTTAACAAAAATTTAACAAGAGTTCTGACTATTCAGTTAGTTGTAATAAGCGATTTTCATTGTTAGTATAAGGTTAGCGGACCAAGGGGAATGGTCCACTTTGGCCCTGGCGGTACGGGACGACATTTTCTGTTGGGGGGATGGGGTATAAAAACAAGAAAGCCCTGCAGCTTTCGC
>NZ_JBAZRL010000042.1:0-30875 GCF_041662865.1 Pedobacter sp. | reverse complement strand
GAAGAATATACTCCATTAGAACATGTTTCAGATCAACAAGCAGCTTTTGATATTTACAACTCGCATTTATCCGAGTATGGGGTTTTAGGTTTCGAATATGGTTACGCAATGGCAAACCCTAATGCGTTAACAATTTGGGAAGCACAGTTTGGAGATTTCTTTAACGGTGCTCAAATTGTGGTTGATCAATATGTAGCAAGTGCTGAAACGAAATGGCAAAGAGAAAACGGATTGGTGATGTTGTTGCCACATGGATATGAAGGACAAGGACCTGAGCATTCATCTGCAAGGATTGAGCGTTTTATGGAACTTTGTGCAGATTACAATATGCAAGTAACAAATTGTACTACGCCTGCAAACTTCTTCCACGCCATACGTCGTCAGTTTAAACGCGATTTCCGTAAACCATTGGTCGTGTTTACACCTAAAAGTTTATTGCGTCATCCACTTTGTGTTAGCCCATTAGCTGATTTTACAGATGGTAAATTTAAAGAAGTAATAGATGATGTAAATGTAAAACCTGCAGATGTGAAACGTGTGGTATTTTGCAGTGGTAAAATCTATTATGAGCTATTGGAAACACAAAAGACAAATACGAAAGGTGATGTTGCTTTGGTACGTGTTGAGCAATTGTATCCAACCCCTGTTGACCAAATGGAGGCTGTTTGCAAACGTTATAAAAACGCTACTGATGCAGTTTGGGTTCAAGAAGAACCAGAAAATATGGGTGCTTGGCCTTATTTGTTACGTCGATTGAGAAAAACTTCATTAAGCCAAATGGATGTAATTTCGAGAAAAGAAAGTAGTAGTACTGCAACTGGATATATGAAACAACATACCAATCAACAGGCTTACATTGTTTCAACAGCTTTTGATGTCCCAGTAACCGAGAAAGTAAAAGAAACTGTAGCAAAAGCGACTAAAAAATTAGTAAACATAGATTAATAAAGTTGAGGTTGAAGGTTTAATTATTTTAACTTTACATTGCAACTTTACAACATACAATAAATTATGGGTTTAGAAATAAAAGTTCCGCCAGTTGGCGAATCGATTACAGAAGTAGTTTTATCACGTTGGGTTAAAAACGACGGAGATTTTGTTGAAATGGACGAAATCATTGCTGAATTAGAATCTGATAAGGCTACGTTTGAGCTAACTGCAGAAAAAGCAGGAACTTTAAAAATTGTAGCTGCTGAAGGCGTTACATTGCCAATTGGTGCAGTAGTTTGTTCTATTGAAGAAGGTGGTGCAGCAGCTCCTGCTAAGGAAGCAACAAAAACTGAAGCGGCTCCAGCAGTTGCTGATAAAGTAGCGGCTCCGGTTGCAGAAAAAGCTGGCGATAGTTATGCTTCAGGAACTCCATCGCCGGCGGCTGGAAAAATACTAGCTGAAAAAGGCGTGGATGCAGGTGCAGTAAAAGGCACTGGTGTTGAAGGAAGAATTACTAAAGAAGATGCTATTAAAGCTGAAGCAAAAAAGGCCGAAACTCCAAAAGCAGCAAGTGTATCAGCTACTCCAGTTGTTGCAGGTGCTAGAAATGAACGCAGAGAAAAAATGTCGCCATTGCGTAAAACTGTGGCTAAACGTTTAGTAACTGTGAAGAATGAAACGGCTATGTTGACCACTTTTAATGAGGTGAACATGAAACCAATAATGGATTTAAGAGCTAAATATAAAGATCAGTTTAAAGAGAAATTTGGGGTAGGCTTAGGCTTTATGAGTTTCTTTACTAAAGCAGTTTGTGAAGCAGCTAAAGATTTTCCAGCTGTAAATGCTCGTATAGAAGGTGAAGAGGTTGTTTACAATGATTTTGTAGATGTTTCTATCGCAGTTTCTGCTCCAAAAGGTTTAGTTGTACCAATTATTAGAAATGCAGAAAGCATGACTTTAGCTCAGATTGAGAAAACTGTAATTGAGTTAGCAACCAAAGCAAGAGATAGCAAATTGACAATTGATGAAATGACAGGTGGAACATTTACCATCACCAATGGTGGAGTTTTTGGTTCGATGATGTCTACACCAATTATTAATGCACCACAATCGGCTATTTTAGGAATGCACAATATTATCGAACGTCCAATTGCTGAGAATAAAGAAGTTGTAATACGTCCGATGATGTATGTAGCTTTATCTTATGACCACAGAATTATTGACGGTCGTGAATCAGTAGGTTTCTTGGTAAGAGTTAAACAACTATTAGAAGATCCGGCTCGTTTATTATTAGGCGTATAATTTTTAAATACATATTTAGCCCTAATGCAAAACATTAGGGCTTTTTTTTGATAAATTTTTATAGATTAAGTTAATGTTAACTTAAGTTTATTCAAATAATAATGATATCCATTTTATGAAAAAACTAATATTAGGCTTACTATTTTTTTTAAGTGTTGGAACTACTTCGGCACAAACCAACATTCAAAATTCTGGTTGGTTTGCTTTATTTAATAGTACAAAGTTTAATGAAAAATGGGGGCTTGCCTTTGATGCTCAGTTTCGCAGTTCGGATAATTGGGAATATGTTAGAAATGTACTAATTAGACCAGGAATAACTTATTATATCAATGATAAAAATAATATTACCGCTGGTTATTTGTACACAACAACCGATACTCGATTAATAGGAACTACTAATACCATTTTAACTGAAAACAGGATTTGGGAACAATATATTTTTACACATAAATTAAAATCAAGCTTTGTAAGTCATAGGGCTAGATTAGAACAGCGCTTTATTGAACAAACCAATGGAGATGAAATATTTGCTCAGCGTTTTCGCTATTTTGTTAGATTATTGCAGCCTTTACAAGGGAAAGTAGAAAGTTTTAGCAATGGTGCTTTTGTTGCCTTACAAGACGAAGTGTTCTTGAATATTCAGAATAAAGAGTTGCTAAACAATAGCTTATTTGATCAAAATAGATTGTACCTCGCTGTAGGTTATCGCTTTTCTAAACAGATGGATTTAGAGGTAGGGTATTTAAATCAATATACTAACGGAGTAGCAAGGAATACGTCAAATCGTGTTGTGCAATTAGCTTTATATACACGCTTTTAAGAAACTAAAGTCACTTATTCTTTTAAACTATAAACAAAAAAGCTCCCTGATTTTAATCAGAGAGCTTAGCTTATTTGTGCGTTAAAGCGCTTATATTTTTCGTACTCGGCCAGAGCCAATTACTGTTTTGTCTACTGTAGCACTGCCGCTATAGTTCACACTACCTGAACCACTTATTACGGCATTAATTTTATCGTTAGCATTTACATTTACAGAACCAGATCCGCTAATTGTAGTTGAAAGTGTGCCAACAGAAAATCCGGTTTTTGCTAGTGAGCCTGAACCGCTAAGTGTAATGTTTGCCCTATCCGCCTTGCCAGAAATATTTAAATTTCCTGAACCGCTAATTACGCCATTAAAATTATCTACATCTATATTAGCAGAAATACTACCAGAGCCACTTAGTGTTGCAGCAAAGCCCGCACCTTTGGTTGATCCTGTTAAGCTCATTTTACCTGAACCACTCATGGTTAAGCTTTTAATTACTTTTGCGCTAACATAAGCTGTAATTTTTTTGTTTTCATACTTGTGGCTCCAGCTTGTCCAACTGTTTTGAGGTCTAATTACTAAAATATTGCCTTTTACTTCTGTAATTAAAGTTGCAATAGCATCTGCATCTCCTTCAAATCTTAAACCTTCTGTGCTACCTAAGGTAACAACTACATTTATTGGTCCGCCAGCTGCAACACCATTAAAGTTTTTTACTTCTCTATCTTGTTTTGAAAACTTAGATAAACCAATAACGATTGGATAGTTTGCCAAAACAGGTTGTAGGCCCATCGTGGCTAGTACCAAGATGAAGCTTAATGTGATAAATATTTTTTTCATGTTAAGTCGTTTTTCTTATTAGACGCTTCTTATTTATGAAACGTTGCATCCTCTAGTAAAAAAATTCTTATTCCCCTTTCTTCGTATTTACATAAAAATTAGGTTCAGTTTTAAAATTATCCATAGTTACTGATGGATCAATTTTACTTGTTTTCCAATCGTTGGTTGGTTTAATCAAGGTATATTCATTTGCTTTTAGCGAAACTTTAACTGGCATATCAAAACCTTTTACATCAGTTATCCAACGATACGATAATGTGCCGTTATTAATTTTATATTCTAAAACCGGGATTTTTGAATAACGTAAATACTGATCAAATACTTTGTCCAATTTTAGTCCGCTTTGCTTAGCAATGTAGTTTTCTACTTCAGCAGATGTTACTGTTTTATGATAGTAAACTTTGTTTAGACCTCTTAATATTCCTCTAAATTTCTCATCGTTATTTATTAACTGACGAATGGTATGAATTAGATTTGCTCCTTTTGGATACATATCTCCGCTGCCTTCTTTATTTACATTATATGCACCGATAATTGGTTCTCTATTGCCAATACCTTTTCTAATACCAATTACATAGGCTTCTCCGGCTTTTTTTCCTTGTGTTGATTCAGTAAATAAAGTTTCCGAATAATTTGTAAAACCTTCGTGTAGCCACATATCTGCTAAATCTTTGCTGGTAATATTATTACCGAACCATTCGTGTCCGCTTTCATGTACGGTAATAAAATCCCATTTTAAACCTAATCCTGTACCAGATAAATCGCGACCTAAATAACCTTTTTTAAATTGGTTACCATAGGCAACTGCGCTTTGATGTTCCATGCCCAAATGTGGTGCCTGCACTAATTTATAACCATCTTTATACCAAGGATATGGGCCAAACCAATATTCAAACGATTTAAGCATTGGCTTTACATCTGCATCCCAGTGTGGGCGAGCTACTGCACTATCTTCTTTTAACGACCAGAAATCTAAAGTTAATGGTCCATTTTCACCAGCATATGTGTCGGTCCAATGTGCATATTTTCCAATTTGAAAAGACACATCATAATTATTAATTGGATTTGCTACAAACCAATTGTGTTGTTTATAGCCATCTGGTTTATTGATTACACTTCGCAAACGACCGTTTGACACTTCGTCTAAATCTTTTGGTGCAGAAATGCTGATTAGCATACTATCTACTTCATCGCTTTGATGATCTTTAGTTGGCCACCATACGCTAGCACCTAAGCCTTGACAAGCGACTGAAACGAAAGGATTACCACCTTTATCTTTCTTGAAAATAAAGCCACCATCCCAAGGTGGGTTACGTGCAATTGGTGGATTGCCATTATACCATACCGTGAAACTATCCTTACTACCTTTTTTAATGGTTTTTGGGAAGGTGATAAATACCGCATTGAACTCGCGAGTATATGGTAATTCTGTTCCTTTATATATTACCTTCTCTATTTTTAGGTTAGCAAATAAATCGAACTGCAGTTTGGTAAAATCCTGTGTAGCCGTAAAAGCAAATTCATTACTTCCACTTACTGATTTATCATCTAAATTAATTTTTACATCTAAATGGTAGTAATTAATGTCATAGCAGGTACGTAAAGGAGTAAGCATTCCTCTTAAGGTATCAGCTCTGGTAAAAGTTTCTTTAGCTATCCCAAGCTGAGCTTTAGTACTAAAGCTTAGAAACAGCAGGGCTAGTAGTGTGAAAATTTTTGTTTTCATCAGTTTATAAATTAGTTATGGTTTTAAAACATTTACAGTTATAAATGAACTGTTATGAGTGTCGTGGTAAATTTTATGTGTTGCTTTTTGAAAATCTTTAGGCTCCGCCTGATAGATATCCATAAACTTTTGAGGGTTTCTATCTGCCAATGGAAACCATGAGTTTTGAATTTGAATCATAATACGATGTCCTTTTTTAAAGGTGTGAGCAACATCTGGTAAAGGATAGTTCACTTTTGTAATTGCACCAGGCACAAAAGGCTCAGGTTTTTCGAAGCTGTTTCGGTATTTTCCTCTCATTATTTCTCCTCGAACCAACATTTCATAGCCACCCATTAACAAGTTTTTAGGATTTGGAGTTGGATTCGGTGCATCTTCTGGATATACGTCAATTAGTTTGACTACATAATCTGCATCGGTACCTGTAGTAGAAACTACTAAATTCGCCAATACTGGTCCAGTTAACGTAATATCTTCTGTTAAAACATCGGTTTGATAGGTTTTAACATCAGGTCTACGAGCTGCAAAACGTTGATCATCTATCATATATTCACGAGTGCGTCTGGCTTGAATTCCATCTTGATACGGAACTGGATTTGCAGGATCACTCACATATTCATCCCAGCTATCTGTTCTGCCAACTTTTTCGAACGCTAACTTCCCATTGGGTTGTAAATACAAGTTTTTGCTTTCTGTTTCAGCAGGTGGCCAGCTATTAAATCTTTTCCACTGATTGCTGCCTGTCACGAAGATATTAGCTTCGGCAGGGTTAAAATTGCCTTCTCCTTTTAGGTAATACTTGAAGAATGGTAATTCGAAGTTTTTTTGGTAATACGTACTAGTGGGTTGGCCGAATTCAATATCGCCAAAACTATTCCCGGTACTGCGGACCCAACCTCCATGAAACCATGGCCCAGCTACTAAAATATTGTTTGCATTAGGATTTTGTTTTTCAATCGCTTTGTAGGTAGCAAAAGTTCCATACGCATCTTCTGCATCAAAAAAACCACCTACAACCATTACCGCAGGTTTTACGTTGGTTAAATGAGGTAATATTAATCTGGCTTTCCAGAATGTATCTAAATTAGAATGTTTAAATAAATCGTTCCAAAATTTAATGCTATCAGCAAAATATTTGTCTTTAAGGTTTTTAACTGAACCTGCTTCTAAATAGAAACGGTAGTTATCTTGTATTGGAAATTTAAAACCTTTTGGTCCTTTGTCTGGAGTAATAGGTTTAGGACGAGGAACGCCAAAAGTAGTCATGAAGCTAAAGGCATCCATTAAAAATAAGGTGCCACGGTGGTGGAAATCATCTCCCATAAACCAATCCGTTACAGGTGCTTGTGGTGAAACTGCTTTTAAGGCAGGGTGTGCATTTGGTAATGATGTTGTAGAGTAAAATCCTGGATAAGAAATACCAGAAATACCCACTTTACCATTATTGTTTTGTACGTTTTTTACTAACCAATCGATTGTATCATAAGTATCTGTGCTTTCATCTATTGCTTTGTTTCCTTTGCTAGTGGTTTGAGGTCTAACATCTTCAAAATTCCCTTCACTCATCCATTTTCCACGTACATCTTGGTAAACGAAAATAAACCCTTCTTTCATCATACCCGGAAAATTACCTAGGCTTGTTTTGTATTTATCTTCTCCGTAGGGCGAAACCGTATACGGAGTACGATTGAGTAGAATGGGATATTTTTTACTGTGATCTTTTGGCATATAGATCGAGGTGAATAATTTCACTCCATCTCGCATCTGTATTTGTCGTTCTATTTTGGTATAATGACTTTTTACATACGCCGAATCGGTTTCTTGTGCAGAAACTGAGTACGAAAATGAAGCGATAACAAGAAATAAGAATAGTTTTAAACTGGTCATGTTATTGAGAATAGGTTACAAAGCATAAATATATTAAACAATTTATCAGGATTTAAAGATTAAAGGATTTTCAAGAAGATGCATCAAAAACTTTACAACTTTACAACCTTCCAACATTCAACCTTCCAACATTGAAACCTATTGCTTAACTTTGTTGCACAAAAAAAATCTTTGAATATGCAATACGATGTAGTTGTTATTGGCTCGGGTCCGGGCGGTTATGTAGGTGCCATCCGTTGTGCACAATTAGGTTTAAAAACTGCCGTAGTAGAAAAATATAAAACCTATGGTGGTACCTGCTTAAATGTAGGTTGTATTCCATCAAAAGCATTATTAGATTCTTCAGAGCACTTTCATAATGCTGCACATACCTTTACAACGCATGGTATTAATTTAAAAGATTTAAAAGTTGATATGAAACAAATGATTGCCCGTAAGGACGATGTTGTTTCGCAAAACACTGCTGGTATCACGTATCTTTTTAAGAAAAATAAAATTGATGCCTTTGAAGGTGTGGGTTCATTTGTAGATAAAAATACCATTCTAGTTACCAAAGCAGATGGAACAACAGAAACACTTTCTGCTAAAAATGTAATTATTGCTACAGGGTCTAAACCAACAGCATTACCGTTTTTACCAATTGATAAAAAACGAATTATTACCTCTACCGAAGCCTTAAACATTAAAGAAGTACCTAAAACCATGATTGTTATTGGTGGTGGTGTAATTGGTTTAGAGTTAGGTTCAGTGTACGCTCGTTTAGGCACAAAAGTTTCGGTAATCGAATTTATGCCTTCAATTATTGGAACTATGGATGCAAGTTTGGGCAAAGAATTACAGCGTGTGTTAAAGAAATCCCTAGGCATGGAATTCTTTATGGGTCATAAAGTAACTGGCGCAACAACCAAAGGTAAAACCGTTACAGTAACTGCTGATAATGCAAAAGGTGAACCTGTTAAATTTGAAGCTGATTATTGCATTGTTGCTGTTGGTAGAACTGCCTATAGCGAAGGTTTGGGTTTAGATAAAATCGGGATTACAGTAGAAGAAAGAGGAAAGAAAATTCCAGTAAACGAGCATCTAGAAACCTCAGTTAAAGGTGTGTATGCCATAGGTGATGTAATTACAGGTGCTATGTTAGCGCATAAAGCAGAAGATGAAGGTATATATGTTGCTGAAACTATTGCAGGACAAAAACCTCATATTAATTATAATTTAATTCCAGGTGTGGTTTACACTTGGCCAGAAGTGGCGTCAGTTGGTCAAACTGAAGAGCAATTGAAAGCGGCTGGAGTGAAATACAAAACAGGTTCTTTTCCGTTTAAAGCGAGTGGTAGAGCAAAAGCAAGTATGGATACGGATGGTTTCGTAAAAGTTTTAGCTGATGAAGCAACTGATGAAATTTTAGGAGTACATATGATTGGTCCGCGTGCTGCAGATATGATTGCAGAAGCAGTGGTTGCTATGGAATTCCGTGCATCAGCAGAAGACATTGCAAGAATTTGCCACGCTCACCCAACTTATACAGAAGCGCTAAAAGAAGCAGCAATGGCTGCAACAGAAAATAGAGCAATACATATTTAAAGATTGAATATATAGATGTGAGCCAGTAAGAAATTACTGGCTTTTTTGTTTTAATAAATTATATCTAAATGATAAAAACTCCTTTCTATTCCCAATAGATTTGAGGAACTTTGCCCCGAAGCGGTTTCTTTAGAACTGCTCTCCATTTCTTCTTTCTTAACCTAAACTATGCCCGAAATTATCGAAACTTCAGTTTTACAAAATCCTTTTCAAAATCATCCGTATAGTAAGAAAAGAGTAAGACTTGCCGTTTCTTTATTTTATTTCGGACAAGGTGTATGTTTCGCTTCATGGGCAAGTAGAATTCCAGATTTAAAATCGACGATGCACCTTTCTGATGCACACTTAGGTAGCATTTTACTAGCCTTACCCTTAGGTCAATTGGTAACAATGCCTATTTCGGGTAGATTAACTACTATTTTTGGTAGCAGAAGAATGCTAACCATCGCGACACCTTTGTATGCTTTTGCGTTAACCATTTTGGCTTTGGCAACTGCCGGATGGCAATTAGCACTATTTTTATTCTTATTTGGTGTAGCAGGTAACCTGTGTAACATCGCTTTAAATACACAGGGTGTGGCTGGAGAAACTTATTACGGCAAGCCCATCATGACTTCCTTTCATGGAGCATGGAGTATTGGTGGATTTACAGGCGCATTAATAGGCTTGTTAATGGTCAATTTACACCTTAATCCGTATATCCATTTTTGTATAATTGCCATTTTAGCTTGGGCACATATTGCTATCAATTATCGCTATTTATTAGGTTGGCAAAAGCCTAAAGAAGCCGAAAAAACTAAGCTATTTACAAAGCCTCAAGGTATACTTGTTCAGTTAGGCATTATAGGTTTTTGTAGTATGGCAACAGAAGGCGCCATGTTCGATTGGAGCGGGGTATATTTTAAAGAAATTGTAAAAGCGCCTCATGCGTTAGTAATTCTGGGATATACTTCTTTTATGATTATGATGGCAACTGGGCGGTTTTTGGGCGATAAAGTAATTGCCCGTTATGGAAGAAAAAGAATGATACAAACTAGTGGTGTGATCATTTCAACAGGGATGTTTATTTCTGTTATTTTCCCTTTCATTGTTCCCGCAACATTAGGTTTTATGCTTGTTGGCATAGGCGTTTCAGGCATCGTGCCAATGGTATACAGCATCGCTGGAAGTAACACAAAGGTCTCTCCAGGCATCGCATTAGCTATGGTTTCTGGTGTTAGTTATTTTGGGTTTTTAATGGGCCCACCGTTAATTGGTTACATTTCGGCCTTATCCAGTTTACGTTATTCTTATGCAGTAATTGGCTGTTTTGGTCTATTAATCTCCCTCTTGGTTGCTAAAATCAGTGCTATAAAGTAACAAATTCTTAAAAAACAATATCACGTTAAATTTTAAACCTTCCTGCTTACCATTACCTTTTTGCGTCAATACTTAAAACAAGGAATGCTAGCACAAGATGTGATTAATTGCTGTTTTGTGTTATAAAAAACAATAATTAAACAAATGTGTTTAGTTGTTTGGTTAAAAATCTTTTGAGTTTGCATCATGACAAATGATCTAGAAATTTTTAAGAAAAAACTGGGCAAAAGAATAGCAGAGTTGAGGGAAGACAAAGGTTTAACTCAGTCTCAATTATCTGCACTTATCAATAAAGATTTTCAAAGCATTAGTAGAATAGAAAATGGAAGGGTAAATGCTTCAGGATATTTATTGAAAGAGATCGCAGATGCATTAGGGGTTGATATGAATAAATTATTTTATTTTTAGTCTGTATTAATCCAAATTTGTAAACCTAAATTGCTTTTGTATTGCCAATTTATGATGCTGATTAATATTAGCAGTTAATAACTCTAAATTAAACTCATGGTTTGTGCCACAATTTAGCATATGAAAATATACAGATGGTTTTAAACTTTCAAAATACTCAATCAAATTACTGCTCCACAATAACTGACAATCTCCATTTATTCGTTTTACAATTTCAGCAATACCAGGCTTAACTACAATATTTCGTACATGGTTCGATTCGAGATTTCCTTGCGGGAACATTAAAAATATATTTCCAGGCGTATCTAATATTGAAGCAGCATAATCTAAACTTTCGCTAACGGTTTTAGTGCCAGGGGCGATAGAAAAACAGCCTAACCTAGTTAGCCACTTATTCTTTTCTAGTTGTTTTTCGAGGATCATTATGTAAAATCCATTTATATTCGGTTCTTGTTTGCAAATAGATTTTAAACATAAATAGCCTGCCCAAAATCCATCCCAAAAACTAAAGTGATTACACATTAATAGGTACGAATGATTTTTTAAAACATCCACCTCATTAATTTTCATTTTATTAAATCGCCAACTAAAAAGCCAAGCCAAAAACCTACCTGCCACTAACAAATATTTAAACCGAATAGGATTTGCCTTAATTATCATACATTAATTCGTAAATTTTAGCTGGCAAATTTTTATTCACCATATCGTGATCTTCATCTAGTGTTATTTTACTCGCAAAATTCAATTTTGAAATCATTTTATCAGCTAAATGCTGTGGATACATTTTATCTCTTTGTCCAAAAAGGAAGAAGCATTTCACATTGTGATTATTTAAGGAAGTTATTAAATCTATCTCTTTTACTTGTAGATAACGCAAGTACGTAACATTCGCATAAAAAGCAAATCTGAGTTCTGCTGTGGCCATCTCCTTACTTAAAATACCATGACTTTTCAAATCGATAACACCTACTTTTTTACATACGTTTAATGCTACATAAATGCCTCTTTTACTTAAAAACAACTTCCTGAAAGCTAAATTGGCCACATTATTTTTAGAGAACAATTGCAAAACAGGTAAAATTTTTAAAAAAGAAGGCGCTAATATAAAAAGATGATCAATTCTTTCAGCTTCTTTTTCTGCCAATACGCTTGCATAATGAGAGCCCAACGAGTAACCAATAACACAAAACCGATCAATTGCTTCGTGAGCACAAAATGATGTCATTAATTCGCAAAAATCAGTTTTTGAAATCCCCTTTTTTACATGTTGAATAGATTCATCTTGTAGTTTAGTTTCTTTATGAAAAAACAAATCGAAACCATAAAAAGTATATTCGTTCCCTAATTTCTCTTTTAGAACTGAAAACTGCTTGCCATGCATACCATAACCATGGAAACATAACATGGTTTTAGGCCCATTTCCGAAACGATAATAATGTAAATTAACCAATGAATGGTTAAAAAAATGAGATGTCATGGAGAGCGTTGAACATTATTTTTTTTAAATGTACATAAAAAAATAAAATGCTTAATATTTGTCAATTTAAAATCAGTTGTGCTTAAATATCAGATGTCAATGCTTGCATTTTTGTTATTGATATCCTAATGACTTACCTTTGTACCACATTTAAAAACAATAAATTATGTCATCAGTAGAGACAACTTACGTTCCTTATAAAGTTAAGGACATTTCACTGGCAGAATGGGGCCGCAAAGAAATCGGATTAGCCGAAGCAGAAATGCCAGGTTTAATGAGTTTACGTAAAGAATTCGGACCATCAAAACCTTTAGCAGGCGCACGCATTGCAGGCTGCTTGCACATGACCATTCAAACTGCAGTTTTAATTGAAACTTTAGTAGAATTAGGCGCAGAAGTTACTTGGTCATCTTGCAACATTTTCTCAACACAAGATCACGCAGCCGCTGCGATTGCTGCTGCAGGTATTCAGGTTTACGCGTGGAAAGGCTTAAACGAAACTGATTTTGATTGGTGTATTGAGCAAACTTTACATTTCGGCCCAGATCGTCAACCATTAAATATGATTTTAGATGATGGTGGCGATTTAACCAATATGGTTTTCGATAGATATCCAGAATTAATTGCTGCAATTAAAGGTTTATCTGAAGAAACTACAACTGGTGTTCACCGTTTGTACGAAAGAATGAAAAACGGAACATTGCACTTACCAGCAATTAACGTAAACGATTCAGTAACTAAATCAAAATTCGACAATAAATACGGATGTCGCGAATCATTAGTTGATGCCATTCGTCGCGCAACTGACGTAATGATGGCTGGTAAAGTAGCTGTTGTTTGTGGTTATGGTGATGTGGGTAAAGGTTCTGCAGAATCTTTAAGTTCGCAAGGTGTACGTGTAATTGTAACTGAAATTGATCCAATTTGTGCTTTACAAGCTGCAATGGAAGGTTATGAAGTTAAACGTTTAGACACTGCGATTAAAGAAGCAGATATCGTGGTAACTACAACTGGTAACTGTGATATCGTACGTGAGAAACACTTCAGGGCGTTGAAAGACAAAGCTATCGTTTGTAACATTGGTCACTTCGATAATGAAATCGACATGGCTTGGTTAAATACAAACTATGGCAATACTAAGGTTGAAATTAAACCTCAAGTTGATAAATATACAATCGACGGTAAAGACGTTATTATCTTAGCTGAAGGTCGTTTGGTTAACTTAGGTTGCGCAACTGGTCACCCAAGTTTTGTAATGAGTAACTCGTTTACTAACCAAACTTTGGCTCAATTAGAATTGTGGACTAATCCAGGTAAATATGAGAACAAGGTTTATGTGTTGCCTAAACACTTAGACGAAAAAGTTGCTCGTTTACACTTAGAGAAAATTGGTGTAGAATTAGATGTTTTAGATCAACATCAAGCAGATTATATCGGTGTTCCAGTAGAAGGTCCTTTCAAACCAGAAACTTACAGGTATTAATCTCCATTTGTGATATATATAAAAAGAGATGTGCAAATTGCATGTCTCTTTTTTTTTAGAAAATGTTTGGTAGAATTCTCACTCAATTGCCCTGCTTTACACTTTACTCCTCCGATGAATATCGGATATGCGTTCGCTCCTCCTGAGCTATCAAGGCAGATTTATTTTACAAAAAACTGAAGCTCTTTTGGACTACAAAGACCTACATTTGTTAAATCAAACTTAATGTTTAATAAAATGAAACATCTCCTATTTTCCCTAGTTTTAACAGTTTTTGGTTTTGCTGCAAATGCTCAAACAACTAAACAACCAGAATCCAAGCAACTAAACAAAAAAACAGTAGAAATTGCTTGTGGCGAATGTCAATTTAAAATGAAAGGTAAAGATTGCGAACTAGCAATTAGAATAGACGGCAAATCTTATTTTGTTGATGGAAAGGGGATAGATGATTTCGGCGATGCACATGGTAAACATGGTTTTTGCAATGCCATTAGCAAAGCAGAAGTAACTGGTGAATTAGTCAACAATCGCTTCAAAGCAACAACGATAACATTAATACCGGAAAAGAAAAAGGATTAATCAATTTTAGGTTTGGGCTTAGTGCTTTAGTCTTTCAGCTTAATCCCTTATCTTTGCCACATGACAAAACTATCCGTCAATATTAATAAAATAGCAACTTTACGTAACAGTCGTGGTGGTAATAACCCCGATTTAGTTAAAGTAGCTTTAGATTGTGAGCGTTTCGGCGCACAAGGAATTACCGTACATCCACGACCAGACGAACGCCATATTCGTTATCAAGATACGTTCGATTTAAAAGCAGTAATTGCAACTGAATTTAACATAGAAGGAAATTGCCGCGAGCAAAAATTTATTGATTTAGTTTTAGCCAACAAACCTGCGCAAGTAACTTTAGTCCCTGATGTTTTAGGTCAAATAACCTCAAATCATGGCTGGGACACCATAAAAGAGCAAACTTACTTAAAAGAAATGGTCTCTCTTTTTCAAGCCGCTGGCATTCGAGTTTCCATCTTTGTAGATCCGGTTATCGAAATGGTGGAAGGTGCATTAGCAACAGGAACAGATCGTATCGAATTATATACCGAAGCTTATGCCAGCGAATATTCTTTAAATAAAGAAAATGCAATTGCACCTTATATCGCGGCAGCAAAAAAAGCAAATGAATTAGGTTTAGGCATTAATGCTGGTCATGATTTAGATTTACACAACCTTCAGTATTTTGCAAAAAACATCCCTAATTTATTAGAAGTTTCCATAGGCCATGCCTTAATTAGTGATGCGCTATATCTTGGTTTGGACAACACAATTCAACTTTATTTAAAACAATTAGCTTAATTAGCTTAAAGAGGAAAGACCAAAGCTTTAGTCTTTTCGCTTTAAGCTATTTCTCCTATTAATCAAATATTTATGCTCAAAGGTATAATCCTTGTTCTTTTTGGTGCTTGTAGTTTCGGCATCCTTTCTACTTTCGTAAAATTGGCTTATGCCGAAGGTTATTCTTTAGGAGATGTAACTGGTACACAAGCGCTATTCGGCGCTATAGTATTATGGTTTCTTTATCTCATTCAAACTAAAACACAAGCTAAAGAAAAAGAAAAACCTGTTATAAAAACACATTGGCTTAAATTAATTGGCGCAGGTTTTTTTACGGGATTAGTAAGTATTACATATTATCAATGTGTGAAATTGGTTCCCGCATCTGTAGCCATCATTTTATTAATGCAATTCGTATGGATTAGTGTATTACTAGAACTATTTATTTATAAAAAGAAACCAAGTAGAAATCAAATTTTGGCCGTTCTATTAGTTTTAGGAGGAACAGTTTTAGCCAGCGGATTGACAGAAACAAAAATATCAGGGTTTAGCATAATGGGTATTGCATATGGTATACTAGCTGCACTTTTTTACGCCATATTTTTAATGCTAAATGGTAAGTTGGGTAATGAATATCCACCGTTAAAAAAGAGTGCGTTGATGATTACTGGAGCGTGTTTATTAATTTTTGCTATTCTTCCTCCTACATTTTTAATCAATGGGGCTTTAGCTGGCAGTTTATTAAAATGGGGTATAATTCTAGCCATATTTGGTACGGTAATTCCGCCGCTTTGTTTTTCATCGGGCATACCAAAAGCTGGACTTACGCTAAGTTCTATTCTAAGTTCAGTCGAATTACCTGTTGCAGTAAGTATGTCGGCTTTAGTATTGCATGAAGATGTAAGTTGGATCCGTTGGCTAGGGGTAGTCATTATTTTGAGTGCGATGATTTTGCCAAATTTGGAAAATATAAAAAAGGGGAATATCTTTAATAAATCATGATAGCTTCATTACCTTTATAAAACAAACCGTAACAGATGAAAAAACAACTCTTTTTTTTATTTAGCTTATTTGTTTTCGCCTTTGGCGGATGTAAAAATATTGCCACTATTAATGCTGATGAGGCTGGCGAAGTAATCACAGATTATTTAAAGGCAAATCCTGAATATAAAACCACTCGTTTTAGCTTTGGTGAAATGAAATTCAATAGCGATAATGAGATGAAAGATTTGGCTAACTATAAAGCCTTAGCTAACGATGGCTATGTTTCATTAAGTTTAAAAGAAGCCAAAAAGAAATTCTTGTCAAAAGATAGCAGCTTTGTTTACGTAATAAAATTAACGGATAAAGCCAGCGATTTAGTACTGAAACAAGATGAAGACAAAGCAACAGTTAAAGTGGTTACTTATGAATTGGCAAGTGAAAAACCTGTAGATTTTAACAGAGTAAACGATAACAACGCCAAAGTAACTGTGTCGCTTAAAAAAGTAAACACACCATTTGCCCCTTTCGATAAAAATCAAGGGAATAACAGCAATTTCATTACTAAAACCTATCGTTTAAAATTAAGTAAAGATGAAGGTTGGAAAGTGAATAAGTAAGAATAGGGTTAGAGCTGTTAATTTTTTAATAGTCCTTCTAAAATATTCTCTTCTATTGGCTTTTTCAAATCATTTCGATTGGATAATGCTGCGAAATAAATAGAACCCTCTCTTTTAAACACTACAATTTGTAAAGCAAAAGCTTTAGAGAATAGGCCGTACTTATTTATTGAAAACTCAACTTGTTTTTCATCGTCCGTCAATGCCGCTAAACCATTTAAATTGGTCATATTTATTTTTATACTAGTTGGCGTAAATAATGGATTGCCTATAATTTCACCATCGTAATGTATTTTCAAATGCTTTATCAATTTTGATGTGTTAAGGGCAAGATAAAATCTGTAAAATTCTGTCCTATATGAACCATCGTATATAACATCATTACTCCGCTCAATTTCTTGAGATTTCACAAAAGAAAATCCTTTAGCTAATGAAGTATCGCTAAGTTTGAGATTGCTAGCTTTATAGAGCACTAAGTTGTAAGTTTTATCGACAACATATCCTCCAATAGAATCACGACTAACATCACTATAAAAGGTAGATGTATTTGAAAAACGAGATGTATCGGCAAAGAGATCTTTGTACGCAATATTTTTGGTTTGCATTTTAGTCTTTGCAGCAGTTTGCGATAGCCTTTTAAAGCTCTTAATATTTGAGACAACACTAAAACCTAATATAATAGCGCCCACTATAATAAGAATTGTTCTTAATTTCATAGAGCAAATTAGCAAAAATTGCAAAACGAAACTGTTATTTTGAATTAATAAACTAACATTAACTTTTTTAAAAATTACACAAACGTTTGATTTGATATACTACTAAAATTATAGGCTTTAAGCGGCAAAAAACACGGTTCGTCAATCATTTTTTACACGTTTTTAACAAGACAATTTTGTACCTTTGCGCAATCAATTATTGCTATACTTCATGAGCTTAAACATCCATTACCAAGAAGACTTTCAAGACCGTCATATTGCACCTAATAAGGAAGATACTGCGGCAATGCTACACACTGTTGGTGTGAAATCTATTGATGAACTGATTGAACAAACCATTCCTCAGAAAATACGATTAAAGCAACCGTTAAATCTGCCAAAGGCAAAATCTGAAATTGAATATTTAACCAGTTTAAAACAAACTGCATCGTTAAATAAAGTTTTCAAATCTTACATCGGGCAAGGTTATTATGATACTTTAACGCCTGGTGTTATTCTGCGTAACGTAATGGAAAACCCAGGATGGTATACGCAATACACGCCTTATCAAGCAGAAATTGCACAAGGTCGTTTGCAAGCATTATTGAATTTCCAAACTATGGTTATTGATTTAACTGGAATGGAAATTGCCAACGCCTCTTTGTTAGATGAAGGTACCGCAGCTGCGGAAGCTATGTTTATGCAATTTAGTTTACGCAAAAATCAACAAGCCACTAAATACTTTGTGTCTGATTTAGTTTTTGCACAAACCATTGATATTTTAAAAACTCGTGCTAATCCTTTCGGGATTGAATTGGTAATTGGAAATCACGAAGAGTTTACTGCAACTGATGAATTTTTCGGTGCAATAGTTCAATATCCAGCAGGTAATGGAGAAGTATTTGATTATACCAACTTTGCTGCTACCTTACATACAAAAAATATTAAACTAACGGTTATTGCCGATTTACTCAGCTTAACCTTATTAACTCCTCCAGGGGAATGGGGAGCTGACGTTGTTGTTGGTACGACTCAACGTTTTGGTGTGCCAATGGGTTTTGGTGGCCCACATGCAGCTTATTTTGCTACTAAGGATGAATACAAACGTTCTATTCCAGGTCGTATTATTGGCGTAACCATTGATAGCAATAACAATTATGCATTACGTATGGCTTTGCAAACTCGCGAGCAACACATTCGTAGAGATAAAGCCACATCAAACATTTGTACTGCGCAAGCTTTATTAGCTATTATGGCAGGTTTTTATGCTGCTTATCATGGTCCAAAAGGATTGAAATTAATTGCAGAACGTACACACGGATTAGCAGTAACACTTGCAAAATCTTTAGCTGAAATTGGTTATACTGTTTTAAGTAAATCGTATTTCGATACCATCCAATTAGATTTAGGCGATTTAACTGGCTCCATCCATAAAGAATGTTTAGACAATAGCATTAATCTAAATTATACTGGAAACACAGTAAGCATTGCTTTTGATGAAACTACAACTTTTGAAGATGTAAAATTGTTAGTTCGTATTTTCTCTAAGGTTAAAGCTATTTCTTCGGATAATTTAACAGTTGTTGAGAATGTTGCGACTACAATTCCTACTACTTTACAACGTACATCTGAGTATTTAACTCATGGAGTTTTCAACTCACATCATTCTGAGCATGAAATGTTGCGTTACATCAAATCATTAGAAACTAAAGATCTTTCACTTTGTCATTCTATGATTGCTTTAGGTTCATGTACGATGAAGTTAAATGCAACTAGTGAAATGATCCCTGTAACTTGGCCAGAATTTGGCAAAGTGCATCCGTTTGCACCTGCCGACCAAGTGTTAGGCTATTATACTGTTTTTGATGAATTAGATAAATGGTTAAGTGAAATTACTGGTTTTGCAGCCATGAGTTTACAACCAAATGCTGGTGCGCAAGGCGAATATGCTGGATTAATGGTTATTCGTGCGTATCATCAAGATAGAGGAGATTTTCATCGTAACATCGCGTTAATTCCTGCTTCGGCTCACGGTACAAACCCAGCTTCGGCAGCAATGGCCGGAATGAAAATCATCGTTGTAAAATCATTAGAAAATGGAAACATTGATGTCGATGATTTGAAAGCAAAAGCGGTAGAACATGCTGAAAATCTTTCATGTTTAATGGTTACTTATCCATCTACACATGGTGTTTTTGAAGAAAGTATTATCGATATCTGTAACATTATTCACGAAAATGGTGGACAGGTTTATATGGACGGCGCTAACATGAATGCACAAGTTGGTTTAACAAGTCCAGCTAATATTGGTGCTGATGTTTGCCACTTAAACTTGCATAAAACATTCTGCATTCCACATGGTGGAGGTGGCCCTGGTATGGGTCCAATTGGTGTTGCTGCACATTTGGTAAAATATTTACCTGGTCATGCGGTAGTTGATATCAACAATGAAAAATCTATCCACGCAGTGTCATCTGCACCTTGGGGCTCTGCTTCTATCTTAATTATCTCTCATGCTTATATTGCCATGATGGGGGGCGAAGGTTTAACTGATGCTACGAGATATGCAATTTTGAATGCGAACTATATGAAGGCTCGTTTGGAAGCTCATTATCCAGTATTGTATTCTGGTAGTCAAGGTCGTTGTGCACACGAAATGATTTTAGATTGTAGAGGTTTTAAAAACTTCGGCATTGAAGTAGTTGATATTGCAAAACGTTTAATGGATTATGGTTTCCACGCACCAACAGTTTCTTTCCCAGTTGCTGGAACTTTAATGGTTGAGCCTACTGAAAGTGAACCTAAACATGAATTAGATCGTTTTTGCGATGCCTTAATTGCTATTCGAAATGAAATTACTGCTGTAGAAAAAGGCGAATTAGATAAAGTTGATAACCCGTTGAAAAACGCTCCACATACTGCTGCGGTAGTTACTGCAAATGAGTGGGATCATGGTTATAGCCGCCAAACGGCTGCTTTTCCTTTACCTTATGTGGCTGCTTACAAATTCTGGCCATCTGTTGGTAGAGTGAATGATAGTCATGGCGATAGATCATTAATTTGTGCATGCCCTCCGTTAGAAAGTTACATGGAAGAGGAAGCAACAGTTTAATTTACGATTGTAGATCTTTGATTTACGATTTTACTGTCAAAGCTTTCCGTCATTTTGACCATAGTGGAGAGATCATAATATTTTAAAAACCACAAATAGCTCGAACAATAGTTCGAGCTATTTTTTTATAGATACATCTGCTAATTCTTTCTCTTGCAAGTCACCGTTTATACTTGCGGGTGCTAGTTCTAAAATTAGATATTGAACAATAAAAAATCCCTTTAATCTTTCGACTAAAGGGATTTCATTTGTGTGTATTATATTATTCAGCTGCTGGTTCTTCTGCTGTTTTAGCAAAATGATCAGCCTGTGCCGGTTTTTTCTTAAACCATCCTTTAATTAGTTTAGAATTCACATCTCCAAGTAAATACATACAAGGCACTAATATTAAAGTTAAGAAAGTGGCAAAGGCTAAACCGAAAATCATTGTCCATGATAATGGACCCCAGAATGCAACGTTATCTCCACCAAAATAAAGATGTGGATTAAACTCTGTAAATAAGGTAGTGAAGTCTAAGTTTAAACCTACCGCTAAAGGAATAAGTCCTAACATAGTAGCAGTAGCAGTTAACAATACTGGAGTCATACGTGTACGCCCAGCTTCAATAACTGCTTCTTTAATTGGCATGCCTTGCTCAATTAATAAGTCTGTAAATTCTACCAGCAAAATACCATTTCGAACCACAATACCAGCTAAGGCTACTATACCAATACCACTCATTACGATAGACATTTCCATACGAAATATGGTTATACCTAAAATAACACCAATAATACTGAATAAGATTTCGCTTAAAATTATCATTGGCTTGGTAATAGAGTTAAATTGGGCAACCAAAATAATTAAGATTAGCCCAAGTGCAATTAACATTGCTCTACCTAAAAAGGCTGCGGTTTCTAATTGCTCTTCTTGCTCGCCAGCCATTTTAACTTCTACACCTGTAGGTACTTTAAAGGTGTTAATTTCACTTTGTATTTTTGCTACTACTTCATTTGGGTTAGCAGATGCCAATACGTTTGATGATAGGATAATAATTCGTTTTTGTTGTTTACGTTTAATGCCACCGTAGGTATTTACATAATCTATATTAGCAAATGATGATAATGGAACCTGTCGAATAATACCCCCCATACCCATATCACGGTAAGTCATTTTCATGTTTCTTAAGGCATCGAGATTATTTCGCTGATTTTCTTGAGAACGTAAGGTAATGTCGTAATCTTCATCAACATCTCTAAACTTAGAAATATCTTTTCCAAAAATTGCAGTGCGCAAATCCATGCCAATTTGACCAGAAGATAGACCTTCTCTATTCGCTCTTTCACGATCAAGGTCAAAAACAATTTCAGGTTTGTTGTTTAAGAAATCTGATTTTAACTCCTCAATTCCATCAATTTTTTTAGATACAATGAATTTCTTAAGGTTTTCTGAGGTTTTAACTAGAGAGTCTAAATTATCACCAGTAATTTCAATACTGATTGGTTTTGCAGTTGGAGGTCCGCCTTGTTCTTTTGCAACCGTAATTTCTGCACCAGGAACACCTTTAACAGCCTCTCTAATTTTACTTAAATAGGTTGATGTTTCTGCTCCAGTTCGTTTTCCGTATTCTACAAATGCAACCGTAATTTTTCCTTTGTTTGTGTATTCACCTTGATCTTCATCTTGTGGATCTGTTACACCAACAGTTACGTTAGAGATAATTGATGAGACATCTTTGTTGTCCTTTCCAACTACATCAGTAACTTTTTTCTCTAGCTTTTGAATAACTTCATTTGTTTGCGCCTGATCGGTTCCAATAGGAAGATTTAGATATACATAAATAAAGTTAGGGTCTCCCTCTGGAAAGAAAACTATTTTAGGTGGTACTACAAACATTAATACGAAAGAGAATACTAGAAGGCCAAAAGTTCCAAAAAGCATTGCTCTTGGCCAGTTTAATGCCCTTGTTAATAATCTAGCATAACTTGCTTGGAAACGTGGCCATAAATTATTTTGGAAATTTTTAACGGCATTTTCTAAGAAGAAATGATTTAATAGATAAAGTATAATCATTAAAACCATGAAATTACCAAAGCCAAAAGCTTTTAAATAAGCTAGCACGGTTATACCCGCCATAATTAACAAAGTTTTCTTTACCTTTTTATCAAATTTAGGTTTATGCGTTTTATGATCTTCAATCTCCATAAAATCTACAGCAAAAACAGGATTGATGATATAGGCGACTACCAACGATGCTAATAAAGTAATAATTAATGTTACAGGTAAAAAGAACATAAACTCACCAATAATACCTGGCCAAAATAGCAATGGTACAAATGGTGCTAGTGTTGTTAAAGTACCAGAAAGTACTGGCATAAATACCTCGCCAGCAGCTGCTTTTGCTGCTTTAACAATAGGCACTTTACCATTATTAAAAATACGGTGTGTGTTTTCTATTACCACAATAGCATCATCTACTACAATACCCAAACCTAAAAGGAAAGAGAAGAGCACAATCATATTCATGGTAAAGTTAAAGCCAAATAAACCACCTAATGCAGGCATAGTTATAAAGGCAATAAACATTGATAAGGGAACTGACAATGCAACAAATAGTGCATTTTTAACACCCATGAAGAACATTAGGATAATCGTTACCAAAATAAATCCAATGATAATGGTATTGATCAAATCGTGTAAGGTTACACGAGTTTGATCAGATTGATCTCCAGTAACCGTAACAGTAAGATTCTTTGGTAAAGATGTGCCTTTCATTTCCTTAATCAGCGCATTGATTTTGTCAGAGGCCTCGATCAGGTTCTCTCCACTACGTTTTTTAACATTTAAGGTAATTACATTTTTGCCATATAAACTTGCATAACTGTTCTGCTCTTTAAAACTATCTTTTACTTCGGCAATATCTCTTAAATATACAGAAGAACCTGTTGGTGTTTTAATAACTAAATTTGCAATTTGATCTGCATTTGTAAATTCTTTTTTAACATTCAATGTTCTACGTAACCCATCCATTTTAATGTCTCCACCAGAAATGGTTGCGTTTTCGTATTTCACGGCATTCTCAATATCTGTAAAAGATATTTTAGCTGCGCTCATTTTATTTAAATCTACATTGATTTGAACTTCTTGCTCTAGCGCACCAACAATGTCAACCCCAGATATTTCTTTAAAACTTTCAATTCGATCTTGCAGGTCTTTTGCATATTTCTTTAAGCTTTTCAAGTCGTAATCTCCAGAGAGATTAAGATACATGATTGGCATATCTGCAAGATTAATATCACTTACTGTTGGGTCATTAGGCAAATCATTTGGTAAATCTTGTTTCGCTTTATCCACCGCATCCTTTACACGCTGTTTAGCGTCTGCTACTTCTACATTGGTATTAAATTCTGCAGTAATTATCGAGAAATTTTGGTATGAATTCGAGGTAACTTTTTTTAACCCCTTTGTTGACTTTAGTTCTTTCTCAATTTGTTTGGTTACTAAAGTCTCCATATTTGCTGGAGATGTGCCCGGATATACTGTCGAAACAAATATCTTTGGAATTAAAACCTCTGGAAAATTCTCTTTTGGTAAACCTTGATAGCCGAGATATCCCATAATCGCAATGATAGCAGTTAAAACATAAACGGCTGTTTTATTATCAATTGCCCAGCTAGAGGGAGCAAATTCTTTTTTAAAATCGTCTTTCATCTATTTAAGATTAAGCGTAAATATTTTTGAGTGTATTTGTAATTAGAATTTAACGTTATCTTCTTCGTTTAAATTCTGAGCGCCAGCAGTAACTACTTTGTCGCCAACTTTAAGTCCTGATAAAACCTCTACCTTTCCTTCGTAAGTTTTACCAGTTTTAATGACAACTTTTTTAGCTACACCGTTAACTGCAACAAAAACAAAATCTCCATTTTCTGATTTTTGAATAGCCGAAATAGGAATTACTATGGCTTTAGAGTTTTGATAATCAACAATCTTTAAAACCGCTAACATGTTAGGACGGTATTTTTTGTTTGATGGTAAATTTATTTGCACTTCAAAACTTCTAGATGCAGGATCAATTGTTTTAGATGCATAATTTATCTTGGTTCTTAAACTATCTGGTATATCAGGAAAAACAACATTCACCTCATCACCTTGATTTACTCGCCCAGCATAAGTTTCTGCGACTTGGGCTTTAGCTTTCAAATTACTAGCGTTAATTATTCTAATGCCAGACATTCCTGGCGCAACCGATTGACCAACTTTTAAGTCCATTGCATCAATAGTTCCGCTAATTGGAGCTTTGATTTTGTACATTGCTATTTGAGAACGTAAGGTTGAAATTCTATTTTCCGCAGCTTCTTTCTGTGTTTTAGCATTAATATATTGCACCTCTGTACCAATCTTTTGATCCCAAAGATTTTTTTGTCTGTTAAACAAACTAGTAGCTAAAGTTAATTGGGTTTGTAATTCGGCTATATTTTGCCTTAAAACTTTATCATCTATTTGCGCTAAAACCTGGCCTTTACTTACTCCTTGACCAATTTTCACATACACAGCAGTAACTACGCCTTGTGCTTCAGGATTTACCTGAATATTTTCTTCAGCATCAATTTTACCTTGTACCTCTAAATAATTTTTAAAATTGGTTTCAGTTACTTCATAAACAGAAACATCTCTTGCCATCGTTTTAGTGGTATCGCTTGAACCAACACTGCTTTCTAATTTTGCAATTTTAGCATCTAATTCTGTACGTTGTTTTTTAAGATCTGCTAATTCAGCTTTTGGATCTTTTTTCTCAGAAGAACACGCCGCTAAAAATGCGATTCCTGCTATAAATAATATTCTTTTCATTATAAATTGTTTGTGAGGTTAGTAGTTAATGTTTCCTAAAGCTTTATCAAGATTTACTTTGTTAATCAGCATATCGTATAAAGCATTGATATAGTTATTTTGAGCTTCTTTTAATGAAGTTTCTGCAGTGGTTACCTCTAAACTAGAGCCAACTCCTTGGTCGTATTTGATTTTAGTAACACGTAAAACCTCTTTAGCCAATTCCATGTTTCTTTTTTGATTTTCTAAAGATTTTTGACCGTTTAGATAAGTAGTTTGCGCTTGTGCAACTTCTAAATCAATTGCGTTTTGTAAATTGATTAAGTTGTTGTCAGTTTTTAGCGACTCTAATTTTGCATTTCTTACATCGTAAAGTTTCTGTCCGCCTGAAATAATAGGAATAGAAAGTTTTAGTCCAACAAGTGAGGTAGGGAAACTTTTATCGTATAAAGAGCTAAAACTATCATTTTGGAAACTTCTAGAATAACTGGCAAAAGCAGCCAAATTAGGTAAAAAAGCACTTTTGTATCTTTTTACATCTAATTCATTTAGTTTCTTTTGTGTTTGCAATAAAGAATACTCAATACGTTTTTGATAAACTGTACCGTCGTTTAAAATTGGAGTCTGATCTGTATTAACCGAAGTTATTTTATCAAGCAAAGTAATATTGCTGTTTACAGTTAAGCCCATTTGAAATTTTAGAAGATTTAAATTCAAGGCTAACAATCGTATTACGTTCTCTCTTTCAGTAATCAGATTGTTGTTTAATACACTTAATCTATCTACATCGATTTTTTCAACAAAACCATTTTTCAACATTTGTTCTGTATCGCTCAATGATTTTCTTAAACGCTCTAGATTTGCATCGATTAATGTGAGTTGTTCATTGCTTACCAAAACAGAATAATAAGCTTTAGTAACCGCAACTACAGTTTCAATTCTGGTACGAGCTGTGTTTTTTGTACTTAATTCTTTGTATGTTTTGGATGCTTTTAATCCAACTAAGTAACTACCATCAAATAATAATTGCGTAGCATTAATACCTAATGTTGAATTGTATTTTGTTCCAAATTGAACAGGGATAAATTCGCCAGGAGCGGCGTCTTTATCAAAAATTATAGCTGGCAATAAGCTAGTTGCTACTTTCAAAAAATCATTAAAATCAGCACTTGCGCTTACTTGTGGCAAACCTATTCCAATTGTTTTTTTAACGGTATTTGATGCGATTTGCTCATCTATCTTAGCATTTTTAATATTAACTTGATGGGTTAATGAGTAATTGATCGCATCTTGTAAGCTAAAACTTGCCGTCGTGTCCTTTTGCTGAGCCATGGCTGGAAAAGCCAAACTCAAACCAAAAAGTAAAATGTAAAGTTGTTTTTTCATAAAATGATTATACTTGGGAGGTTTTTTGTTTGTAATGATTAATTTTTTCTAACCCTTTTTGGTTGCAAATGCCATAAAGGAAATGTTCAGTAATCTCAGCCATTACCTGAGCAATGTTATATTTATTCTTAGTGTAATGATCGTGCTGATTAAAAAGTAAATCGACTTGATCAAGGCGCATTTGCGTTAAAATATCTTTGTTAATTTCAGCACGGTAAAAACCTTCTTTAATGCCTCGTTCAAGATTTGCATAAATACATTTACCCAAATTGTTTTCCTTAAACTCTTTAAAATACAACCATGCTTTTGGATGATATTTTTGCAAATCATAAAAAAGCTTGGGGTTCATACTACTTAATAATTCGTGGATATTGGTAATGGCGAAAAATATTTCATGAACTGCATTCTCTGCACTTGTTGCACAAAAATCCATTGTGCAATTTTGATTTTCTAGTTTGGCTTTTATTAGAATATTTACCAACTCATCTTTATCTCTAAAATGCTGATAAATGGTTTTTTTAGACATGCCTAAATGTTTGGCAATATCATCCATCGTTACGCTTTTAAAGCCATACTGACAAAAAAGCTTATCCGATTCCTCAACTATATATTCTTTTACTTCCAATTTTGCTCCTTAATTAATTTAGTAAAACTAGCCCCAAATTTTCTTGATTAAAATTGTAATCTCTTCAGCTATCGTAGTTTCTACTTCTTTATATCCCAACATATGCTTTAAAAAAATGATGGAGCAAAACTATGGAAACTTTTTTTAATTCCAAAGTTTCCTAATTAATATTTTTATTTCTTCGATGAGCGTTTGCTCTGTTTGTGTTGTTTCCATGCTACAAAAAAACACAATTATGTAAGGCGGAAATAGTCATTATCGGTGAATGGAGGATTTGAGTAGGTGAAATTCTGAAGAAGTCGGGTTACAGATTGCGGGTTACGAGTTGCGGGGTTAGAAATACGATCATAGTGGATTGATAATTTAACAACTCAAAGATTTATTTTATATTCGGCATGAGAAGGGATAAAGTACCCAATCCCCCAACTCATAACATAAAAACCTGCAACCAAGAAATGAAAAAAGGAAGAATAGAGGCATTTAGCGATGGGGTTATTGCCATCATTATTACCATTATGGTGTTGGAGTTAAAAATCCCTCATGATAAAAGTACCTTAAGAGATTTATTGCCTTTATTACCTGTGTTTTTGAGCTATGTATTGAGTTTTATTTATGTCGGCATTTATTGGAATAACCATCATCACATGTTTATGGTGGTAAATAAAGTAAACGGAGCTATACTTTGGGCAAACTTGCATTTATTATTTTGGTTATCTATGGTACCTTTTGCAACAGGATGGATGGGAGAAAACCATTTTGCTCCTTCACCTATAGCGTTATATGGTTTTGTTTTATTAATGAATGGAGTTGCGTATTCGATTTTAGCTTCATTATTAGTTAAGCACCATGGTGAAGATTCATTATTGGCAAGAGCCTTGGGAAATGATTTTAAAGGCAAACTTTCTGTAGCTTGTTATATCCTTTCCATACCATGTGCATTTATTAATGTATGGATTTCTGGAGCACTGTATGTTTTAGTGGCTTTTATGTGGCTAATTCCCGATAAACGGATCGAAAAAGTAATTCACGAAGAGAGTTTAAACCCATAAACACATTAAAAGCATAAAATTTATCTAGTACATTTGTGTTTTAAAATAAGTCCATGTCCATTTTGCAAGAAAACGTATCCTTAAAAACGTATAATACTTTTGGTATTGATGTTAATGCCAGTTATTTTGTTGAAGTTAAGAATGTTGAAGATTTAAGGGAAGTTTTTAATCATCCAATTGCTAAAACTAAGAGATTATTAGTTTTAGGAGGAGGAAGTAACATGCTATTCACTAAAGATTTTGATGGCCTAGTACTAAAAGTGAGTATTCAAGGCATTACGTACCAAACACAAGGTGATGATGTAATGGTTACAGCTGGCGGAGGTGTGGTATGGAACGATTTAGTAACGTATTGCGTTGAAAATAATTTCGCTGGAATAGAAAATTTGACCTTAATACCAGGTACTGTAGGGGCATCGCCTATACAAAACATCGGCGCATATGGTGTAGAATTAAAAGATGTTTTCACCTCTTGTACAGCATTTGAAATTGCCACTGGCGAAATGAAAACCTTTAATTATGCAGAATGCAATTTTGGATATAGAGATAGTGTATTCAAAAATGAACTGAAGAATAAATACATTATTACATCGGTACAATTTCATTTAAATAAGCAAGCAAAACTGCACACGCATTACGGAGCTATTACAGCAGAGCTTGAAAAAAGAAATATCACAACACCAACTATTGCAGATATTTCTAAGGTTGTGGCAGCTATTAGAGTAAGTAAACTACCAGATCCTAAAACGATTGGTAACGCTGGAAGTTTCTTTAAAAACCCTGTAATTGAAAAAAAGGAATTTGATGTATTAGTGAAGAAATTCCCAGACGTAGTGAATTATCCAGCACCAAATGATAAAATTAAACTTGCCGCAGGTTGGTTAATAGAACAATGTGGTTTTAAAGGTATTGTTGTTGGAGAAACAGGAACTTGGAAAAATCAGGCCTTAGTATTAGTAAATCATGGTCACGCAAGCGGACACGAAGTGTATATTTTTTCAGAACAAATAATTAATACTGTATATACCAAGTTTGCTGTTAAGCTAGAGCGAGAAGTAAATATTTTTTAAAATATTGATTTTTGCTTATTTAGATAAGATTTCTCTTTAAAATAAACTTCACTTTTCTTTTTGGTATCATAGTTGTATAGGTTTTAACGATTGCAAACAGTTGGCTCGAACCATAAAAGCTTCTGTTTTCTTTTTTAAAACTTAAAACTAAAAACCTATGACACAGCTACAATTCAACCACCAATTGCATGATTATTCTGGTTCGTTACAGTCATTCGCTTTAAATTTTACGAAAGATGTAGAGGATGCCAATGATTTGGTACAAGATACTATGCTTAAAGCGGTTACCTACTACAGTAAATTTAAAGAAGGCACGAATTTAAAAGGTTGGTTATTTACAATTATGCGCAACACGTTTATTAATAACTATAGACGCATGGTAAAAACGAATACCTTAATTACGCAAAGCGAAGATATTTCTTCGGCTAACTTGCACTACAGTGCTACACGAAATGAGGTAGAAAGTAAATTTGTTATGGGCGATATTCATAAAGCCTTAGCAACATTACAACCAGAATATTACGTTCCATTCATTAAATATTTTGAAGGGTTTAAATACCACGAAATAGCTGATGAACTAAATATCCCAATTGGTACAGTAAAAACACGTATTCACGTAGCACGTGGGATTTTGAAAAAATATTTAAAAACATATGCAAAAGATATTGCGACAGCAGATGCATAATATTAAGAATCTACCAATGAAAAACAAATAGAAAGGGCTCCTACATGGAGCCTTTTCTATGTACTAGCTAATTTTTATACGATGTAAACCACTTCAAAATCATACTTTTGAAATCTAAATTTAATACAAGTATAAATGAACTATATTTTTTTGTTGCTAAATCTGTTTCTATTTCTCATCCCACTATTTTTTTCTTTTGATAAAAAGGCTTTTCCAATTGAGAAATTAAAATCTACTATCGCTGCTACATTAATTGCTGGGATTATTTTTTCTGCCATAGCCATATTTTTTGTGATTTTTAACGTTTGGAGTTTTAATCCAGCCTATTTAAGTGGGGTATCTTATAGAGAGCTTCCATTAGAACAGTATCTTTTTTCATTTACGTTCAGCTTTGCTGGATTAGGAATTTATCATTATTTAAATGCTAAGTTTCCAAATAATCACTTACAAAAGTTTAGTTTATCAGTCAGCAATTTAATGCTAGGTGTTTGCGTAGCATTTCTGTTTTTCGCTTATGCAAAATGGTATACAGTAATCACTTTTTCTATTCTATTACTACTGTTATTCTACATAGAATACTTAAATAAACTACGATTTATGTATCGATTTTACAGAGCTTATTTGGTTTGCCTTATTCCATTTTATATCTGTTATGGTATTATTTGCAACTTGCCTATTATTCAATATCAACGAACTTAAACCATGA
>NZ_JBAZRL010000041.1:0-31746 GCF_041662865.1 Pedobacter sp. | reverse complement strand
TTTACCACCAATACCTCCAGGCGCAGGACTTCCAGGATTTCCTCCTAAACCATTTGGTCCATTAAAAGTAAAAAATTGATGATAAGGTTCAGTTACTCCATGCAATCTAAAGGTAAGTTTGCCTCCATCACCACCATTGCCTCCATTACCTGCATTGCCGCCTTTCCCTCCATTTACACCATTGTGTCCAGCGCCGTTTCCAGCATTACATCTATACCCGCCGTCAGAGCAATTTCTGCCCCTTGCCCCATCTGCTCCATTAGCTCCAGCATTTCCATTGCCACCTCTTCCACCATTTTGACCCCATAAATAAAAGTCAATGTTTCCTGAAGATGCCATTATTTTATCTGTTACAAATACAAAGAAGTTCCCCGAACTAAGCCCATCTGAACCATTTTGACCATCCTGTCCTGAAGTCGCTCCTGGCTTACCATCTGTTGCATTTATATCAGATTCGTTAAATGATCGCACGTGAGAATTTGATTGCTTGTATTCATTGCAAATTAAATTAACATCAGTATCATGTATATAAATTTCTGAATTTATCAATTCAATGCGATGAAAACTCAATGTCACTTTATTGCCTGGAATACCTTTAAGATTAAGTATTGCATTTTTTAATATTAATGAGCCCTTCCCTTTTAAAAGAGTGTAAAGTTCATTTATATCATTAAAATATGTTGGAGGGATATCTCCGACAAAAACTGAATTAGCACCTTTAATGTCTTTTAATGTAATTGAACCTGTAAGTTCATGCACATCTGTTATTGACTTTTCCATTTTAATACTGTTTTAATTTAATGCTTACTCTTTAAGGTTTTCAGCTACTCCTGTTATTATTTTGCCTATTTATTATACTTAAAGGTTGGTAAAATGATAACTAAGAACAATACCGATATATAGGTATTCTTATATCTGTTTATGCACTATTTTAAAACAATTGTAAAATTTAGAGATTGTATGAGAGGATTACTCCAAGAAAATCAAAATGAGATGAGTATTATATTAAAGCTGTTGCTTCGGCTTCTAACCTCGTAAAATCTTTTCCATCTTACGCCCTTTTGCTAATTCATCTATTATTTTGTCTAAATATCTTACCTGTTGTGTTAAAGGGTTTTCGATGTCTTCTACTCGGTAACCACAAATTACACCAGTAATAAGGTGTGCATTAGGATGTAATGTAGCTTGTTGAAAGAACTCTTCAAAGGTTACTTTTTTTTCAATGAGCTCTTGTAGCATTTTCTCATTGTAACCAGTTAGCCATTCAATTACTTGATGCAATTCTTCTTTCGTTCTTCCCTTCTTCTCAACTTTTGTTACGTAATGTGGATACACTGAAGCGAATGTCATTTTTGGAATACGTCCATCGTGATTGTTTGTGCTGTTCATGTTTTGTATTTTAATTAAGTACGGTCAGATTGACAAAATTATAGTCGGTCTAACTGCCCTTTTCTTTTTACTATGTTTTTATAATCCCACTGAATTTCTCTTGATTTTTGTAGCCAACGTTTTAAGTTGTTTTCTTCAATTTCAGCAAGGTTGGTGTAAAAGATAGATGCATCTTTAAATTTTTTGCCTATCACATTTAACTCTGCTTCTTCAAAATCAGCTCCACTCCAAAACATCAATCTAACGCCCGCTTTTTGTTTACTGTAACCAACAATTGGATTACCATTTAAAAACCAAACAGGGTGGGCATGCCAAATCTTGCTTTCAGCCTCGGTGAGTTCTCTGTCGATTGTTGTTGCTAAGAGATTGTAGATTTCTTTATCAACGGCTGTTTGTTTGTCGTTGTAGGTTTGAATTTCCGAGTTCATTTGCTTTTAGGTTACCGCTTAGTCAAATATAAATGAAACGTTTATCATTTTAAACCATATAAGGGATATAAGTTTTTAGTAGGGAACCTTAGCAAAAAAGATTGCTTCGTTCCTCGCAATGACGTGATGTTATTCTAGGCGTATCGTCTTTGCGAGCGTAGCAATCTCCTAATTGATAATACAGAGTCATGTTGAACATGAAGGAGATCGCACCATAGGCACTCCTATGGAGCTGCAGTCGATGAAGTATCTCCTTCGCAAAGACGGGTAGGGTTGTGGCAATCCCCTACAATTTAACCGCTAAACTCGTATAATAATTAATCCCTGCTGCGGCGTTGAAATATCTATTATTTGCTGCATTTAAATCGTTTCCTAAACTATAACGCTGATTTAGAAGATTGTTAATGCCTGCTGAGATGCTCAGCGCAGTTTTGCCTAATTGTAAATTACGAAATCCTACTTTTACATCTGCCAAATGATACTTTGTTGCAAATACAGTGTTTGCATCATTTAGTGGAATAGCGGAAGTGTAATTGTGTTGAGCAAAGAGGTAAAATCCTTTTTTGAACGTAAACTCCAAACTATTTAGTGCGGTAGTATTGGGTACTCCAGTTAATTTATTACCTGAATAATCTTGCGCTGCGTTCTTGAAATCTTCAAATCTAAAATGACTGTAGGTATAACTGCTACGTAATTGTATGCCATTTAAAAAACGATTTGCATCCTTCTGTAATAACCATGCGGAGAATTGTACTTCTGTGCCTAGCTGTTTAGTGCCGCCTGCATTGATAAAATATTCAACATCATTTTCATTCAATCTTCTTACAATGGCATCTTGCAAATGGAAATAGAATAGATTCCCATCAACATAAAACCGTTTATTATTGGATTGATAGCGTACACCACCTTCATAGTTCCAACCTGCTTCTGCTTGTAAACTGTTATTAATGATATTATCTGATGATCGTACCTCGGCCAAGGTAGGTGGCGAATATCCTTTACTTAATGATCCTCTTGCCATAAAATTAGCATTGATAAGATAAGAGGCCGCAAACTTAGGCATCCATCTCGTTTTAAAACTTCTCTGCTTTTCTGCGATAACCAGAGGGAACTCACTTTGATGCTTATAATTGAAGAAATTTAAACTAGCACCCAATTCAATTAACAAGCGTTGGTTAATGTCGAAGTTGAGCCGCAGAAAGCCAAAATCTTGGTGAGCAGTTAAATCGTCAGAAGCCATTAATGCAGTTGCAAGTCCTTTATTGTTGTTGTAATTTTTTATGTCGTTTTTGGTTTGTGCACTTTCTAAACCTGCCTGAATAGTATAATTTACATGCTGACTTGCTTTTGCATATGCTACAAAGGTTCTTAATCCAATGGTGCTTTCTTTGCGCTTTTCGTAATTGGTAATAAAAGGGTTTTTGAAATCAGTAAAGGAAGTAAATAATGCTATTACATGCTTAAAATGCTGACTGAAGCTATAACTATGCGCTAAACCTCCAAAAAAGGTTTTGTTATAAATGGCGGCTTGTTGTTGTGTTGCACTTGGTAGGGTTGGAGTTGCTGGTCTGGCCGATTTCGGATTTACTGCTAATTGTGCTGCGGTTAATCCCCCAGGCGTTTCGTAACCTAAATCACTGTAAAAAAGAAAAGCTTTCACTAAACCTTTCGTACTATAGCTCCATTGATGTGCAGTTTGGATATACTTTCTTTTTAAGGCGCTGTTTTCTCGATAACCGTCGCTTTGCTGGTAACCTTCGGTGACATTAAACCGATAGTTATTTATGTGTTGCTGTAAACTTGCTGTCTGATGCAACAATCCATACGAACCTGCAGTTAACCCAAACTCAACCTCATTATTTCTTTTTAAAGGAGAATTTAGGAGTACTACACCGCCAGTATTTGCGCCGAATATACTTGCTTCTGGGCCTTTGTAGATTTCTATAGAACCAATCCCCGCTACATCTAAAGTGTTGAGATAGGTGTTTCCACTAGCATCTGTTAAAGGGAAATCGTTGATATAAATTTTAATGTTTCTTACTCCAAAAGGCGAACGTAATAAACTCCCTCTTAAGGATAAGCGATAGCTGCCTGGCGATCGTTCTTCCATTCGTACGCCGGGTGCCGTGTTCATACTACTCACTAATGAACTGTTTGGCTGGTTTTGAAGTTGATTGCTATCTAATATACTTACAGCACCAATAGCTCGAAGTAAAGGTTGTGGATTGTAATACCCTTTAACTACAATTTCATTTAATTTTTTAATGCTATCTGTCTGAATAACTTGGGCAGAAACTGAAAAAGAGAATAGTACGGCTAAAAAGGTAAGGGATAATTTTGACATAGCAGTTTAAATGCTGCAATTTAAAAATTAATTACGATTGCTGATTATTGTGTTAGTGCTAACAATAAATAATTAAATGCAGTTTTTAGGTTCTATTCTTTTCCTCCACGCTTTTCCTCCATGTTTGTGATCCTGAGCTTGTCGAAGGATCTGTCTTTTAGCTCACCGCCGCTTTGGCTCTTGCTTTCTCCTTCGGGATGCTACAAGGCCAGACCTCACTTTAGGGAATGGTTGTGGTTTTGGAAAGGTTGTAGAACGGTCGTCTTTGCGAGGAGTGTAACGACGAAGCAATCTCCTCCTAGTTGCTTATCGTAATCGTAAAGCGATAAAAAGAAACGACTGATGCATTACGAGCCCTTCCGATAGCTATCGGATCATGCTGAGCAAGACGAGATGTTGCCCTATCGGCTGATGTCTCACCAGCAGAAATATCAAATTCGAACTAGTTAATTCGATAAGAAATGCCAAATCTGATTACTCGTGAATTGGCCTCCCACGATCCTCCTCCAATCATTCCTCCCAAATAATTGCTTAAGCCATACGAATAACCAGCATACACACCAAATTTCTGATAATTTGCTGTTAATTGAATACGTGGTCTTAGATCTGTTTTTAAGTTTTTTCTATCTCTGTCTGTAGCATATACTGTTCCATCTGCTATTTTAGCTTCCCCTTTTTCTTGTGCTTTTAAAATAAAGCCTACGTCCATTCCAGCGGTTAAGTCGAGCGTTGTTTTAGATTTACCAAAACGAAAACCGAAATTAGGGTGCAGGTTTAAAAATTGGGTGGTTAACTTAGTTTCCCCGCTTGCTTTCACATATGAAGACCCTATAGCATAGGTAGAAGCGACAGGAATGTCAATTTTACTGCTCATCGCTTCGTAACCAACATCTAATCCTACTAAGAAATGATTAGCGAGAATATGTTTAGCATTGGCTGATAAACCATAAACAAAACCATTTTTTTCTCCGTAAGGATTGTTGGTATAATTATTCTCACTACCTACAATTATAAAAGATGTTTTGGCAGCAGAGCTTCCCCCATAAGAAAATAAGCCTGAATTGAAGGCGACAGCAACTTCAGTTTGGGCAAATGCAACAGTTATGGAAAATAAGCTGAATGCAGTAAGTAAAATTTTCTTCATGATGAGTTTTTAGTTGGTTTCCAATATATACGCATGTAAGCTGTTAAACGCTACTAGGAAGATGAATAATTCCAATCCTCAATTTAGTACACGCTCCACTTAGCCATAGCTATTCTTGTTCTTCTTTAGTGTTTTTAAATATAAAATAAACTGTCATCACAAAAGTTAAAATATATATCACTGCCATGGCAGGACTTTCAAATTTAAAGCTTTTAAAATCGAACTGTTTAAAAATTGTCACTCCCAAAACGATTGCTATAATGATTAATGGAAATGATAATCCTTTTTTAGTGCTCATAGTTTTTAAGTTTAATTGATAATTTTTGCATTCGAATCTGCTCTAAGATTCGCTATCCTTTCTCGCCATTGTTGAAGCTCTTCGGGTGTTAATCTCACCCAATCTGTTACTTCGCCAACAATTTTTAATGGTGCTTGACTACGATAGGAACGTGTTGGATTGCCTGGAAATTTCTTGTCTGTTACGTTCGGATCATTTTCAAAACTGCCTGTGGGTTCGACAATGTAAACCCGTCCATTTCCATCGCCTTTGGCTAATTCGGCAGCAAGTCCAGCACCATTAGGTAGGGCAGTAAAATAAATGTGATTCATGATTACTTCAATATGGTAATTCGAGTTGAAGCCTGCTGTAAGCAAATCGCCAGGTTTCAAATCTGCTTTTGTTCCGTGATAAAAAGGGCCATTATCTAAAATCTCAGCTCCATCAATTCCGTTAGTGTTGTCTTTCATTCTTTAATATACATTTTGGGTAGTTATTTCTTGCCAAGCTCTTCTGCTAAACCAATAAGTAGTCCTTCGGTTCCACGAATATAGCAGAGCTTATACGATTCTCCATATTTAACCACTTCGCCAACAAGTTGAGCACCTTTTTTGATGAGTCTAGCTACTAACTCGTCAATGTCTTCCACAGTAAACATCACACGCAAATAACCCAAAGAGTTTACAGGCGCAGTCCGGTGATCTGAAATGGTCTTCGGGGTGAGAAATCTAGAAAGTTCCAATCTACTATGACCATCTGGAGTAACCATCATGGCAATCTCAACGCTTTGATCGCCTAGTCCGGTAACACTACCTGCCCATTCTCCTTCAATCATTGCTCGTCCTTCGAGCTTTAGCCCTATTTCTGTGAAAAAAGAAATGGCATCGTCGAGAGATTCAACAACGATGCCCATATTATCCATTCGTAGTAATTTGTTTTGTGCCATAGATTTATCTCAAAATTAAATTTAGCTAAATTCTGACAGTTATTTTTGTTTTAAAAAAGTTCTAACTTCTGGGTTTATTGCTTTAGGTTCGATTTTATCAGTTAGTTTCAAATACTTAATAGCGCTATCTTTTTGAGCAAAATAGCTATATGCTGATGTCAATTGTGATAAAATTCTGGGGTTGTTTCTGTCTAAAGCATTGGCTTTTTTTAAGGCTTGGATTGCTTTATCAAGCATTTCAGGTTTTTGGTTCGACACAAACAATTGACCATAACTTGTAGCAAGTGATTCATACACTTTCGAATTGCTTGGTTTAAGTTTTAAGGATTTCTCAAAGTAAGGAACAGAACCTTCAAGTTGACCCTGTCGTCCTAAAAGATTTCCAAAGCCCCAATATACATCTGCATTCAAACTATCCAAAAGCCAAGCTTGATTGAAACGTTTCATTGATGTTTCTAAGTCGTTTTTATAAAAATAATCCCAACCTAATTGAGAGTATGATAATGAAGCCGTTTTTCTGTCTTTAAATTTTCCATCAACAAAAGCAAAAAACTCATTGTCTGCTTTTATCTGTTCTTTGCATTTAACTGCTTTGCCATACATTGGCAGTAAATTGTTGCCTTCCTTGCAGTCTTGCGCTGATGATGAGCATCCTATAAAACTTAAGCAAATAAAAGTTAGTAATAATTTATTCATAATGTAGGTTGTCTTTTTTAAATGTTAAGTAGATCCATGGGGATATTTGATTAATTGTCGTCACTCTCAAATATATACAACATATGGGTTTAAACTTCTAAAAAACATTTTTTAAGACACGGAAGATAAATTTTAAAATTTCAGTAAAGTTGGTGTTCGTTAAATTATTTATCAGGCAAGCCCCATTTTGCAACTAATTCAGTATTAAGTCCGCCTTCTTTGCCATTTGGTTTTCCTTTGCCTGTTTCAATGAAATTTTTTAAACTGCCTTGTATATAGCTTGTCCAAGCATCGTTACAAACGGTGTAGCATTCATATTCGGGCACTAAACCTTCATGCGTAAAAACAACTTTAGTTTTGCTCCCTTCTGTTGTTAAATCAAAAACTAGTTTAGTATTTACCCATTCTGTTTTATCCTTAGTAAAATTGAATTCATTAGCTATCACCTGATACACCAATTTCTTATCTGCTACAAGTTGTATTAGCTTGAGTTTGCATAAATGCACATCTTTATAGTGATAAAAAAATGTATCGTTTAGCTGATCAGTGCTGCCTTCAATGTCCTCTGACCACCAACCCTTGAAATTTTTAATAGAATTGAATGTGCTCGTCACGTCTTTATCAACGGTGATTGTTGTTGTGAAATTTTTGCCTTTCATAGTGCTTATTTTAACGTTTTGATTTGAAGATGTTTTTCTTTCATTACAGGAAACTAATGCAAGTAGTAAAGTAACCGTTACTAAAATTTTCATTTGAGATACGCTTTAAGATTTTGCAGATACTGCATCCAAGCACTTGAGCAACTATCATAGCATTCAATTTGTGGCATTAAACCATCATGTGTAAATGTTATTTTTGTGTAGTCGCCTTCTTTTTCAAGGTCAAAACAAATTTTTGTCCCTGCCCATTCATTTGTGTTTTTTAAAAACGACAAATTACTTTCGGTAACCAGCCAACTAATTTTTTTATTCACAACTAGTTCTATGAGTTTCTGATTGGAATAATGAACACCTTCTCCGGCTCTGAAAGAAAACTCATCATTCATAAGATTGCTTTTTCCTGCTATGGTTTCGCCAAATAAACCTACCCACCAATTTTTTGGATCAATTAAATGCGTAAATACTTCATCTATTTTTTTTGACGTCGTAAAACTGTATTGAAAATTTTGATTAGCCATCACTGTTCCTTTTTAGTTAAGTAAAACCAGTTGCCCTGTATGATATTGTAAATGTGAGGTTCTGGTGATCATGATATTTAATTTGTTGCGATGAGGTTCTTTTGAAAAGTCTTCTTCAGAAACAGCTGTGTGTTTTGAAAACCATTCATCGGTAGTTGTTTTAGCAAATTTTTCTTGAAACATATTGTTTTGTTTTGCCCACATTGCTCTAAGTTCAGCCGCAGAAGGAATTTGAGTAACTACTTTATCGGCTTGTTTAATAAAGGGTTCATACAATTCAGGAAACATTTTTTCGCCCATATCCAACAGCCTTAGCATATCATCATGTACTGCAATAAGATGTCCCAGCAAATAAATTCCTCTGTTTTTGCCTGGTGCAATTTCTTTTAGTAATTGCTCATCACTTAAAACAGTTAAATGTTTATTTAAATTTTCAATCGACCCGTTCCATCTATCGAGTACCATTTTTACGCATAAATCAGTTGTTATCATGTTTTTAAAATTTTATACATCAAATGTAATGTCCAAAATGCAGACTTTTAATATGCGATATAGACATTAAGACGGGTTGATTTGGACAATGAAGTTGTCTAACTTTGTTATAAAAAAAAGAGAATGAAACATTTGTCGATAGTGGTTCCTGATGAGCAAACCACGATGAGTACAATTGCTTGTATTATAGGAGCACTCCAAGTCTTTGGCGCAGCGAATAACTATGTAGTGAGCAGGGGTGAAGCGGCAGTTTTTAAAATCGAATTGATTGGGGCTACAAAGAATGACTTTTTAAACAACAACTTACTTTCTGTAAAACACCAATTCGCCATCAATGAAATAGATAAGACCGATCTTATTCTCATTCCTGCATCTTCTATTCGTAGTTATGATACAGCTACTAAAAATAATAAGCTATTAATCGATTGGCTAACAAAGCAGTATACGCAAGGTGCAGAAATAGCAAGTATGTGCGCAGGAAGTTTTATGCTCGCTTCTACAGGATTGCTTGCAGGTAAAACCTGTTCTACGCATTGGGCTTTAGCTGAAAATTTTAGAGAATTGTTTCCTGATGTAAACTTGCAAACAGATAAGCTAATTACTGATGAGAACGGAATGTACACCAATGGCGGTGCGTATTCGTTTTTGCATTTGCTCCTATATTTGGTCGAAAAATTTTATGGAAGACAAACTGTTATTCATTGTGCCAAATATTTCCAGATAGATTTGGACAGGAATTTTCAAGCTGAGTTCTCAATTTTTAATGGTCATAAAAAACATAGTGACGATGAAATTATAAGGGCGCAACAATTTATAGAAGAGAACTATCAAACTAAAATTTCTATTGAAAAATTAGCATCCAACTTAAACATTGGCAGAAGGAATTTTGACCGAAGATTTATTAAAGCAACTGGTCTTACTCCGCTTGATTATTTACAGCGAGTAAAAATTGAAGCTGCAAAAAAGATGTGTGAGACCACTCGAAAAACAGTGAATGAAATCATGTATGAAGTAGGTTACAATGATGCAAAAGCCTTTCGAGATGTTTTTAATCGTGTTACTGGCTTGTCGCCTTTAGATTATAAGTCAAAGTACAACAAGGAAAGTAAACTGTTGGTAATGTAGTGTGTTTATAAAGATCACTACGCGTTAGGAGGGTTAGTAAAGCAGCAGATATAAGTAAGAACTCGCTTATTTGCGAAACGCCTGTTATACGTTGTTTTTCTTTTTTGCTATCAGTATTGTATGTATGTCAAATTCTGTTTCTGAAATTTTATACTTCACTTTAAATGTTTTTAGTTCTTTAAATTTAAACTCATTCAGTTGTGCTTTTATGTCGTCCAATTTATGGTAATTAAAATAAACTCGGCCACCACTACCAACTTTAAATTCTGATTTGTCTTGTTCACCTTCTACAAAACTTAAATAGATTAAGCCGTCTTCGTTCAGTAGGTCATTAGCGTTAGCAATTAGTTCTTTACTTTCTGTATTTGATAAATAGGGCAAACAAAACCCGCCAATAATTCCGTCAAATTTTGTGTCAACATGGTTAATTTGTCGGCAGTCCATAACAGCAAAATGTGCAGTCGGATTGTTTTGTTTTGCAAGCGCAATCATATTTGGTGCAATGTCAATTCCAAAAATTTCAAAGTCTGGTCTTTTAGCTAACAAGTATTTCGTAATGTTTCCTGGTCCGCAACCGATTTCCAAAAGTTTCGCTTTAGGTTTGTCAATGAAACTACAAATGAAGTCGTAGGTGTCATTATACAAGTCCAAACCCATAAACTTGTCTTGGTATAGTGAAGCAATATTGTTCCATGTATCAAATGTTTCTTTGTATTTGTCCATTGTTGGTTTGTTGTTTTAAAATGCCCTATAACGCCCCGGGGGCTTGGCGATGCTTGGTGGCTCGAATAAAGTTACTAGAAAACTGGAACGGTCAAAGAAGAATTTCCACCAAGTTTTGCCAAACCCCTGTTAACGGAGGTTAATTTAACCTTAGCCGGTAGCTTGATTCCTCAATGATATTGCCTCTATTATCGTAAGAAATTGAAACAATGTTTTTAATTTTTTCCGTTAGATTGACATCTATGGTTCCAATAAGTTGATTTTTCTCATTGTAATATTCAAGAATTTGAAGTCCAAAATTTTTATAGTTCGTACTTATGATATTCACATCATCTTGCTTGATAGTTTTTCTTACTGTTGAAGTGTCTCCGTCTTTACCTACAGCTATGTAATCTGATTTGTTATTGTTTTCCAAGTTATAGTTTGCTGTTTCTTTAAGATATTTTAGCCCCTGTAGAAAAGAATAAATGTCTTTTTTGTTCTGAACCCCATTTATGTAAAAATGATGAATTTCTTCTTTCAATTTTCCCTTTTGGTCTGTTATCAAGGTTTTGTGGATAAGGTTGTTTTGATATTGAAATTCCTTTTTGATAAGTACCGTGTCAAAGTTCCGAAGGTCCTCTTCCTTTTGGTTTTCAAAATCTAGAAGTTTCATGACCAATCTTCGGGTAGTTACACTTGATTTCTTTCCATCTTTATAAACCGTCTTTTCAAAGAATGTAGTATCGTTATCTTTAGTAATCTTAAAATCGCCGACTAAAGAGTCTTGTTCATCATAAATTTTTAATTCTCTATCGCCATTTTCAAGTTCTGTTGTTCTTTCTACCTGTCCTTTGCCATTATAAAAATATTCCTTCGTGAATACCATGCTGTCGATAGCTATCCCAGTTCTATAAGTATAAATTACACTCTTGTCAATTTTGATCTTACCATCATCATAAAATACATAGCTATGTGTCTGTTTTGTATTTATCTGACTATTGTCGAATATAAACTTCTCGACTTGTTCCTGTTGTCTTTTGCAGCAAAGGATTAAAAGTAGGATTGGAATAGTTGCGATTTGTCTCATATTTGGCTTGTGAATTTAAAGATAGTTAACTTCAGTTGTCTAGCAACTTTCGTTAAACATTTTATAAATCTTAAGGGGTTTGCGCTATGGTGGGTATGCGCCCAACATTTCCGCTAACGTTTCGGGGGTTTGCGATGGCGGGGAGTTTTAGCACTAAACTTCATTCGGAGAACTGAACTTCCACCTTGCACAAATGTGTCTGCGAAGCACGAAGCCCCCGCTATCGTAAACCCTTGTTAGCGGTAGTTTTTCTTTTCTCGTCAGCTTTCATTTAGTAAAAATGTCCCTACGAAGTTATCCATTACTTTTTTGTGGTCGTTTATTTTTATAACAGTAAGTTTAATTTCTCTCTCGTCAAGTCTGGTTGATGTTTCCAATAACTCTACTTGTAAGTCCTTAAACTTTTCAAGAACTGCTACCAAATCTCTTTGCGTTGCTTTTTTGTGAACAGGTGTCGAAATAGATTTGAGTTTTATTATGGTTTCGTCTAAATAAGAGATAAGGTGTTTTATGTTTTCAGTTGTTTTTTGAAGTTTTATTGAAAGGTCTTTTTCGTCTAAAACTTCTTGTCCGTCATGGATGGATTTGTATTGCTTCTCAACCATTATTTTTTTGATTTTCAATCTCCAATTCTCTGTCAAGTAACCCGATTGAAATGTTGTCAGCTCTAACAATATTTTTGCGGTTAGTCTTTCGTGCAAGTCGTTTAAATCAATTAGGTTCTTTTCCGTGATGCTTCTATTATGAGCTTCTTCACGCCTAATTATATTCAAGTTGTCCATTTGATTATCGAAGTCGGTTGGACTGTCGAAGTATGGTCTAAACAACTTGAAGTGAGTAGAAATAATTTTTTTTAATTGAAGTGTGAAGGTGTAGGAAATTAATATGTTTCCGTCATTGCACTCTACGCCAAATTGATTTAAATAAGTTTGTTTAACTTCTTTTCCCAGTTTGTTGTCCAAACTTTTGTCCCACCAATTGTCGCCAAATTGTGCTTGCAATTTAGTTTTAACCAATTCTCGAAGACAGTTTTCAATCTCTGATATAATTCTTTTTGATTGAGCAAGGCGATAATCTTCTGTGTTTTCTTGGAAATATGTCGATTTTAACCAGTCAATTGAATTGCCTTTGCCAATAAGTTCCGCTGTAGTTTTTGATGAAATTGCGTATATCAATTCAACATTATTGCTGTCGAGTGCTTTTACTCCATAATGAGCAAAACTTATTCCTTCAAATCCGTCATTTCTAAAAAGTCCATTGAAAAATCCCATGATACCTGCAATTTCCATTTTGATGTCAAGGGAATTTGTTGAGGTTGAAAAGAAGTCGCAACAAAGTGTGTCCTCGTTTAGAATATAAACATTTGCAACACGGACTTTTTTGCTTCCCGGGCTGAATATGTCGATATTTTCAAGCCCTAATTTTATTATTCCGGTTATGTCTTGTAGTCTAATCATTGAAAATTAATATTGGAGGGGTTTGGTCAAGTCCGTCAACTTGTTGTTTTTGCAGTTTACTTGTTTTGTCTTGTCGTCTTTAATTTTTTGTAAATGTCTTTGCGGGAGATGAACTTTTACATTAAGCACTACTGTTTCTGCGGGGCGTTAAAATTACCGCTAACGTTTTGGCGCTTGGTGAATGGTGGCGGTTTCGATAAAATTACTAAAAGATTGGAAAGGTTTTAGAAGGATTTTCCGCCACTTTTGCCAAGGCGCTGTTAGCAGTAGTTAGTTTCTTTGCTTGCACCTTTCTAAATCCTTAACTAATGTCGCCTTGTCGTGCCAAATTTTATATTTTTCTGGTACTAGGCTATTGATTAGCTCAATTGCTAATCCTATATCAGGTTGATAATAATTGTCCAGTTGGATTGTTTTACTTTTTCTGCCTTTGGTTATTTTCACCATTACTTGTGAACCATCTCTTATGCAAGGATTGGAATAATACTTCTTTAGACTGTCTATATTGATATTAGATAATTTTATAAGGGTTTCATTTGTTTTTAAGTTACTCTTAAAAAGTATTGAATCTTTTTCTCCTTCTAGATCACCTTTGCAAGTTATTTTTAGAGTTTTTTCTGTTAAAACATATTTAACGGCATAAGCCATAGAATAATCTGCATTGAGTACAATCAGTTCAAATGGTATGATTGGCAAACCATAGCCTGTAGTTTCAATTGATTTACTTTTAGGCAAGCAATTATCTTCTCCATATCCAGAAAGAGTTAAGGCCAAGATTGTGATTATAATAAACAGTCGTTTCATTTTGAATGTGGGTTTTGGCGTTTACTAGGTATGAGCCCAGAATTACTGCTAACGGTTTGGGGCTTTGCGAATTTTTGTTTTTGCTTTCAGCAATTAGCCACAGCACTAACTTAATAAACAATTACTAAACTTGCCCAGTGCCTGTCGCCCAAAAATTTGCAAAACCGCTGTTAGGTGTAGTTATTTTTTTAAGCTTATTAACGTGTCGTTTCTATAATTTTCTGTCTTTATTAAGTTTCCATTTTGAGAAAAATACAGCCATGTTCCATTTTTTTTATTGTCCTTATAAAATTCAATTTCTTTAGGTTTCCCATTTTCATAAAAAGTTCTAGAGGTGTCGTCTAAATGGCCGTTTTTATGTTTTCCTATTTGGCTTAGCAACCCGTTCTGGTGAAATATTTTAAAGATACCTTGGCTTTTGCCATTTTCATCTTTCCATTCTATTGAATTTACTTTTCCGTTTGAATGATACATAATGAAAGAGTCAACCATAATGCCCTTTTTGTAAAAATACTTTGCTCTTAAGTTCTTGTTTGGTCCATAGGAGACTTTTGGCCCATTTAAAGTGTCATTTTTATAGTTTTCTATAGATTTAAGGTTTCCATTTAGGTAAAAAGTTTTCCACTCACCCTCTTTTTTCCCTGCAACAGTTTTTCCTTTTGGTTCAGTCGCAGTGTCCTTAAAGTCACTATAAATGCTTTTGAAGTTTTTTAAAAAGAACCACAGTCCGATAAAACCGATAATTATGATTACTGTCTTTAGTTTCATAGAATAATTACACCTAACGTTTTGGCGCTTGGCGAAGAAGCGGATTTCGAAGCACTAAACTGTCTGCCAGCACTGAACTTGATACGAAGCACAAAGCTTCATTTAAGCACTGAAACCGCTTTTTTGCCAAACGCTTGTTATGTGCTGCCTTTCTATTGTCCATACATTTCATACAATGTGTTTAAACCAAGTCCTTCGTTGTCGTGCTGTGTCCAAAAGTCTGTAATGGTATAAATTATTTCGGTCTTTCCATTTTCAGGTCCAAATTGATAGTCTGTTAGGAAACAAACTTTTTTTATGGGCGAGTTGTCAAGTGCAATTTTTAGCAACTTGTCAATGTCAGGTTTGAATTGTTCTAAAAGCTTAAACCTAAATTGTTGGTTTGCTCCACTATTGTATGTAGGGTCATTTTCGTCATATTCAGGAATAGTTATGTCGCCAGGCTCAAAACTCCAGTCAACAATTGCTCCTGCAAAATAACCAGCGTTTTCATCGTCTTTGCAGTTAGGATTACCAATGTGAACAATTACACCATTTTGTTGTCGAAGCAAGTCGTAAAATAGTCCACGATGACTTTCAAGTTTGTTTTCTTCGATAATAGCAACGTCAAAGTCCGCTTGGTTAAGTCCAAGTCTTGTTGAGTTAATTGATGCTATTTCTATTGTCGGCATTGTTGTCTGTTTGTTATTAGTTTGACGTTCTGCTAAGGTTGCACATAACGTTTGGCGGGTTTGTGTTGTAATGGCATAGAAAGCAAAAACTTGTCTGCCCGTATAAATTTAGTTAATTGCGATGAAGTAACGTAAAGCAGTTCAGCCATTATAATACAAATTTGTGGTTAGGTGTAGTTTACTTTTCCCTTTTTATTAATTCTATATTTATTATTTCAGATATTAAAAACCTTGATTTTTTTGTTCCAAGGTGTCCATAACCATTTGGGTTGCTATTTTCATATTTCCCCTTTGCTAAAATTGTAAGATATGAGTTCCAATAACTATTATGAATTTTGGTCAGCATTTTCTCAAAGTTGTGCGGGATTTTATAATTTTCTTCAAAATCTAGATTTACTAATAGTTCGGCTGAACATTTTTTAGATTTTACTGAGTTCAAGGACCAATATTCTTCCATTCCGCTATAAGTTGCTTTTAAAATGACCGTTTCATTTATATGATTCGGAAGGTCGCAAATGTCCAAAATAATTTGTCCATTATATTCGTCCTTCAACTTCGGCGAACAACTTGCAAGTGATATTGCGATTAGCAGAATGAGTTTGTAATGTCCCTTCATAAATTAAACCTGCTGTTAGGGTAGTTATTTTTATTCAAACTTAAAACCAAATCGTTTAAAGTATTCTTTTATTATTTCGTATTTACTTGAGCACATTTCTATTTCACGGATTTTTTCTGTCTTGGTCTTGTATCTACTACAAGCGAAACAAATTTCTATATAGTCAATTATCTGGTCATTATTGTCTAAAAAAATTATTGAATGCTTTGGATTATAGCAACTTGCTTGCTCGATAATAGTGTTTTTTGATTTGTCATTTACACCTACGTTGTAAAGCAAACTACTCAAACTATCTATTTCTTTGATTTCCAGTTTTGTAACCTGTCTCAGGTTAGTGCTATCAATTCGATTACCTTTTGTTGGGGTTTTGTCTTGTGGTTGCGTTTGGTCGTCAAAGGAAATTAACAAGACTTTACTCGCTTGTTTGAAAGGATATAATTTTTTTCGTTGTTCTATTGTCAGCAAAGGTTTATAGGCACATTTTGAATTTTCTGCTAAAATCCTTTCGTCCGTTTCGATAAAAATAGAAGACTTATTTTTGTATCCGAGAAAGCTACAAGATGTTAAAAATAATAATAGAAGTAAGAGTTTTATAAAAGCGTTCATTTTTATTCAATAATTACACCTAACGTTCCGAGGCTTGGCGAATGGTGGCGGTTAAGCTAAAATTACTAAAAGATTGGAAAGGATAAAGAAGAATTTTCCGCCACTTTTGTCAAACCGATGTTATAAGACATTATTACCAGATTGTATTAGCCGCAATTCATTAATAAAATTATAATCTCCAATTAAACACATTCTCAATTAGTTTCTGTGTTCATTAAAAAAAGACAGCATTATTTGGAGCGCGTCTTTACTGTGCATTTTATCTCCATTTTCTAATGATTCATAAGCTGCGACTGCGGCTCTTTCTCGCATTTGTTTTTCATAAGAAGCAATGGCAGTCTGTGTATCATTAAAATTTTCGTTGCACAAGTAATCGCTTAATTCTAATGCATCAAGCATTGCCATATTAACGCCTTCTCCTGCAAATGGTGGCATTAAGTGTGCAGCATCACCAAGCATGGTAAGGTTTTGCAAAGCTGTCCAAGTTTGGTTTAAAGGCATACAATAAATTGGGAAAAGCATAAAGGGCATTTCGGCATTTTCAAATAACTCATGCCACATCGTATCCCATTCAGCTAAATCATTTTTGAATAATGAAAGCATTTGAGATTTATCTGCTAAATCTAAGTTTTTTAAACGGCTCTCCTCCACTTTATATGAAAGATAAAAAGCCATACTGCCATCGCCTTTAGTAGCTACTGTAAGATTTTTCCCGCCGCCAAAAGCCATTATTTTTCCATCTTTTAAAAGTTTATGAATGTTGGGGACTGCTATTTCCGGATTATAGACAGTGCCCATTAGGCCAGATATGCCAGAATAAAAAGCTCTTATATCGGTAATGTATGGACGAATTTTAGAATTAGCTCCGTCAGCGCCAATTACAATATCTGCATAAGCCGATGTTCCGTTTTTGAAATGTAATAGCCAACCCTCATTTTGTTTTTCCATAACAACAAATTGGCTATCCCATACAACCGTGTCGGGTTGCAAAGATTCTAGCAAGATTTTTCTTAATGGACCTCTGTCAATTTCAGGTCGAAAGTGTTCATTGCCAAAATCTTCTTCTGGCTTTCCTTCATGATCACTGAAAAATATTTCTGCATTTTCATTTACAATAATCATTCTGTCAGCACCCGGCCGATAATTCTCTTTAAATGCATCTAATAAATGAGCTTGGCGTAGTGCTTTTAAACCCGATTCTTCATGCAAATCTAGCGTTGTGCCTTGCACTCTTGCATCTTTGTTAAGGTCTCTTTCATAAACTTTTACTGTTGCACCTTTAAGTTGTAAAAGTCGGGCAAGTGTTAAACCGCCAGGTCCACCACCTACAATGGCAATTGTTTTATTTTGTAGTAACATGCTTTTGAAATTTGTTTTGTAGGAGCAAAACTATTTCTTAGGCAAGGAAGATAATAGTATAAATCGGTCGTTTTGATTTTTGAATAATTCCTTTGGAACTACACCTGAAAACTTTTTTACCTCTTTAATGAAATGCGTTTGGTCTGTAAAATTTAGTTCAGGAAAAAGTTTCCCTTCTTTGATGTGGTGCAGTGACGTTTTGAAACGAAGAATGTTGCAATATGCTTTTAAAGAAATCCCAAAGTGCTCATTGAAATAACGATTGATTTGTCGACTACTCCAAAATACGTTGTCTGATAATTCTTTTACTAAAATAGAACCGCTGGAAGAATAAATCAAGTCAAATAATTTTTTCTTTCTATGGTCAACGTTGGGTTTGATTAGCGAAATCATTTTCGTTGAAACTTTTTCGCAAAAATCTTCAAAATTTTTCAGGTCGTCCTTTGCAATTCCCCAAAAGTCATTAGGCAACGGATGTGCAGTATTTAATATAGAAGCGGCTTTCATATCAAGCAGGTATTCAATCGCTAACAATTTAAAACTAACCGCAAACATTACGATCTTAGGTGGAATTGAATGTTGTCCTGGTTCTGTTCCTAAACCCATCTGCATCACATTATAAGGTTCTTTTGGCGAATAGGAAAAGATAATATCAAATCTGCCATCTGGCAAACCAACTGTTTCGTGTGCTTCATCTGACGGGTTTTCAAGCATCCAAAAACTTTCCACAAAGTCGGATAGTGGCGGAGAGGGCTTCAAGATTTTGAATTCAATCCCGTTTGGAGTTATGTTTTTCGTGCTTTGCATTTTAATAAAGGAAACGAAAGTAAAGATAAGATTATGGTTTTGTATTGAATGCAAACAGCTGTGTCCACTTCAATTGCCATCTATTTCTCCTCTCTCTTCACCAGTAAAATTTCTTCATTTTCTAAGGGTAGATATCCTTGTTCATAACAAAAGAAATAAACATGACCTTTTTGAGTGGAGTAGGTGTGGGTATGGTAATTAAAATCGAAGCCCTTACGAATTAGTGATTCTCGCTTCACTTTGATTTTTCCATCTGGATTTTTTGTTTTAAGAATAGCTCTATTCTTTTTTAAAATCCGATTAACCTCATTTAAAAAACTGTTGTCTTCAGTTCTTATCCGGTTATTGTAATGTGTGCGACATTGATCGTCGCAGAATTTTTTATCAGCCCTGCCATTAATAACAGCATTGCAGTCTAGACATATACGTTCCATACTGTTTTGTTTTTACTAGGGATGATGTTTAAAGCTACAGAAAAATACAAATACCAAAGAATTTTAAGATTTTTTCTTGAAGCCCTCAATTAGCAATGAAAGCTGCTTAGGCGTGTTTAAACGATTATACACGCTTATAACTGTTTAAAATCCGACTAGACTTTTTGGGTGTTTGCACCTTTGTACTGTCGGTAGTCGTGGTGACTATTGTTTGTTAAATATATAGAAACTTAATTTTTAAGATGATGGAAAACGTAGTAAACAAAGTAGTATTAAGCGGTTGTGCAGGTAGCGATGCAGAACTAAAAACAGTAGGCGGAAACAGTAAATTGGCTCGTGTTAATATGGCGGTAAACGAGAGTTATAAAAACGCAGCAGGTGAAGAAGTGAAAAAGACACACTGGTTTTCTTTAACTTTTTGGGGTGCAAAGGCAGACATAGCAGAACTAAAAATTAAAAAGGGTACACGTTTCTCCATAGAAGGCAGATTACAGAACAATAACTATGAGGCTAAAGATGGTACAAAACGTTACACCACAGAAATAATAGTGGAAGAAATACTAATCAAAGAAACACAAGCGGTAGATTAGTTTTAATCTAGATACACTTGCTACACACAAGCAAGTGTATCCCTTTAACTATATGACCTCTGATAAATCAATTAAGTATACCGCATTCGTTTTTTAGGTAACTAGTATAACATATCTATAAACAAAGGGCTGAGCTATTAACGCTTTAGCCCATTTTCTTCACATGATGGCTCGCCATCCAGCTTCAATGCTACGCTGTAAAACACAATACCATTACGGCAATTCAATTTTACCTAAATATGCGCTGTTTGCAGCCCTTTCTCTGTCGTTAGACAATACCGTAACATAGATATGCGCAGTTTTACAACCTTCTGGATAATTCAACGTTAATTTACAGTTTCCTGCACCTCTTTCTACGGCATTCAGATTTCCATCAAAGTAATCGTGTTGATCGTACAAGATCAGATAGGCAACTAGATCATTTGCTGCGGCATCACTCTCATAGCTTGCTTCCCATGCTAGGTTTACATTTTGCTTGTCACTAGCATCTAGTTGTAAGTTTGTAAGAAACGGAAGGTTCCCGCTGCTAATGACAATGGAACTGTAATCAATCACATAATTAGGGTATTCCCCTTTCACTATTCCCGAATTAAAATGGTGTGCTGCATTTTGTGCGGAGCGCTCGTGGGTGTGGTTTTTAAACGTAATGGCAAAGAAAGAGGTGAGGGGCGAACGCCATTGTTGCAACAGGCCGAACCTAGCTCTCGCAGCTAACTGTTTTTCTGAGGGGTTCTTGGTAATTTTACGAGGTACACTCCTCATCACTTGCTTACCTCTTACAGTATAGCCAATCACTGATCCTGCTTTTCCCGAAAAACCACCATTTATACCATTCTTTGCTTGTGCCATTTGTCAATTGATAAGTGAAACGCTGTATTAAAGTTAGGTTATTTAGTGTGCTTTACCAAATTTAAGACGCAAATTAATCGGAGTTTATTCGAACACTATCCGTAGTAACTCCGAACAAACTCCGAAGAAGCTCCGAAGAAGCTCCGAAGAAGCTATTAAAAAGTAGCATTGATTTTGCAATTAATTAGAAGTTCAACAACGATGCTAATATTGATTGTTTTCCTTGGCGAGAAATCAGCATATAGGTAGATATGTACTGCTGAAGTTTAATTGAAAGGGCTGTCAGCAATTTGCTAAACTGGTGTTGGGCTCGTCCTTATTTTCTGTCGGGTTGTTGTTATATAAGCATCAATAAATAACCAATTAATGAACCGCCTAAAATCACAAAAGCGCTATTTATTTTCTTGTATCCAAATGCTATTGCTATACTTAAAATTGCAATTAAAACTGTACGCCAATCTGTAATGGTGTCTTTTCCCATATCAAAACAAACGGCTATAATTATTGCGACCGATGCTACGTTTACTGCATCTAAAAATGCCGAAAATAGCATTGAGTTTCGCATTTTCTTTACGATTGGGTTGAGGAAAGCAACAAAAACAAATGAAGGTAAAAATATGGCGATAGTTGAAATGATAGCACCTACAAAACCGTTAATTTGATATCCAATGAATGTAACGGAAGAAAAAACAGGGCCAGGCGTGAATTGTCCAACCGCAATGGCGTCAATTAATTGCTGCCTTGTTAAAAGCCTGGTTGAAACCAACTCAGTATCGAGAAATGCAAACAAAACATAACCGCTTCCATAAAGTATAGCGCCAATTTTTAGGAAAATCCAAAACAGGTTTGCATTGGTTGCCTGAAGCATGGTGGTATTTGTGATTTGCATTAAAGTTAATGGCAGAAAACTGTTGCTATTATTTTGCTTATTATTTCGCACATAAGCAAAAAACAAAGCAAAAAAACCTGCGCCAAACATCAAATAGATTTCGTTAATACTAAATAATGCACCAAGCAAAACAAGTAATCCGATAATAATTAGTAGTGTTGACTTTAGTGATTTTTTTGCCAAAGGAAAAATTGCTCCTAAAATGATGGCTATGATAGCAGGTTTTATGCCGTAAATAAAGGGCTGTACTTTTGGGATTTGTCCGTATTCTTTGTAAAGGAAGGCAAAAATTCCAGTTATGAAAACGGCTGGCAAAATGAAGCAAAAGCCTGCAACTATTAAACCTTTCCAGCCCGCTTTTTCGTGTCCAATGTGGATGGCCATTTCCGTGCTATTGGGACCGGGAATTAGATTGGTTGCGCCAATCAAGTCCAGAAAATGCTGTTCGGTTAACCACTTTCTTTTGGTCACCACTTCGTCCTGCATCATGGCAATGTGTGCAGCTGGTCCGCCAAAGCCAATGATGCCCAATTTCAGAAAAAGTTTGGCAATATCTTTTAAATCTGGTTTATGCTCCATTTAAGTAAAAGTTTGTCAGCCGACCCTAAGCAACCATGTATTAAGGTATTGCTAAAACACCAACCTCCAATTAAACAAATTCTCAACTTCCCCTACTTTTTCGAAATGGTTTCTTTCTAGTATCCCAAATGATGCAGGATTATCTTTTGCGGTTTGGGCAAAGATAGATTTCACGTTCTCCTGACTTTTTGCCCATTCAATAATACAGGCAACGGCTTCGGTCATGTAACCTTTTCCTCTATACTCCTCGTAGGTGCCGTAACCAATTTCAATTTCTCCATTTTCATCAGGTTCGCCTACAAAGCAGATATCACCAATCATTCTGTTTTCGTCTTTTAAAATGAGCGTCCACAAGGTGGAGAATAAATGATTTTTGCCAGTATCAGCTACATTTGGTAAAATGGTTTCTTCTAAAGCTTCTTTTAGTGCTGGAGAGATTATTTTATGTGTTGGCTTTAAGTTTAACTCTTCCTCTAACGAATTATCATTTTTAATGTATTTTACTAATTGATCGTGAGTGAGTGGTTGTAGAATGAGACGTTTGCTTTCGATCATAGGGTCTTAGTTCCAAATTTCATTTTGACTGGTTAGAATTAATGGCATGCCATCCGTAACCATAATGGTATGTTCATGTTGTGCTACAAAGCCGCCTCTGTTGCCCACCAATGTCCATCCATCTTTTTCTGTATTAGCTATTGTAGATTTAGTAGAGATAAATGTCTCGACAGCAACAGTTGTGTTTTTTCTAAAGCGTTCAAAGTTATAACGGTCTTGAAAGTTGGCAATTTCATGCGGTTCTTCGTGTAAACTTCTGCCCACACCATGTCCGGTTAAATTTTTAATTACGGTATAGCCTGATTTCTTTGCTTCCGTTTCAATCAGTTTGCCAATCTCAGAGATTTTTACACCGCCCTTAATTTGATGGATGGCTTTCTTCAAAATGTTCTTAGAAGCAGTTACTAATTTTTGGTACTGGTAAATATCTTCGCCCAATACAAAAGAACCTCCATTGTCCGACCAAAAGCCATCTAATTCTGCAGAAACATCAATATTAATTAAATCACCTTCCTTAAATATCTTTTGCTCGCTCGGTATGCCATGTGCAATTTCATTATTCACGCTAATACAAGTCCAACCGGGGAAATCGTAGGTTAAGCGTGGAGCAGATTTTGCGCCTAAATCATTTAAAATGCCGCCACCAAAATCATCTAGTTGTTTAGCAGTCATGCCTGGTTTTACATATCCTCTCATTTCTTTGAGTGTAATCGCTACGGCATCACTTATTTTTTGCATTCCTGCAAGCTCTTCGGCATTGGTTATGGACATGTTTTTAAAGTTTGATCAAAGATATGGCTTTTTCTAAAATTTCATCCTTACCTTCTTGTATACCTTTAACGGTTGGCTTTACTACAATGTTTGGTACAATGCCAATTCTTTGTGTTTCTCTACCATCGGGATAATATACGCCAATTTGCGTATAACTCGAACCAATCCCCCCTGGGAAAACAATGGGCATGCCCACACTACCATCTGCTCCTGCTGTCTGACTACCAATAACCAATGTATTTGGTCGAGTGCGTAATGCCATGACGGATAACTCGGCTAAGCTTTGAGTTTCTTCGTTAATCAAAATGATGACTTGGCCTTTGTAATTGTCTGTTCTAACAGTTCCTATTCTTCCTTGCGCCATGTATTCATCAGACATGTAGGTGAATAAACCAGGCGTTTCGGTGCTTCCTTGTGTATATCTTGCAATATCCATTGGCTTGGTAAATAGGTATTTTCCAATGTCCCAAGCAAAGTCTGTTGGTTTAGGGTAAGTGCGCATATCAATAATTATGCCTTTGGCTTTCATGGCTAAAGGCATCACCAATTTTAAGCGTTTGCCTAACCTGCCGGGATGAAAATAAGCGATATCGTTTATCATCTTAAAACCAGTATCGGCTGCTGCAGGTTTTTTATAATTGGTTCTGTTAAAAGGATAACACTTTAAAGTTGTTGTCGCGGTTTTGTTATCTCTAAGGTAAGTTACTTTCATCACCGTATCATTTGTTCTCAAAAAGAGTTGCGCCATTTTTCTTAATTGAGTAGGGTAGTTTGATGCTGACATATAGGGTAATTTTTCCTTGATCAGCTGTGCTACTGGAACCGCATTAATGGTTTGAATAACATCTCCTCTTTTTAAAGAATTGATACCTAGGATTTCATCATTACTGTATGTAACAACTGGGGCATTATTTACAAAAACAATTTCGATGTTTGGTTTAAGTGCACCGTAAAAAGGTTTAAAAATAGGGTCGAAAGGAGAAAAATCTGCATGTGAATCGCTAATCTCTGCTACTAAAGCAGCTGCGGTAAGTTTGTAGTCAAGTTCATCTTTTGCAGCTATAAATTTTGGGATGTATTCTTTTAAGATATTTCCCCAAGGTTTATTTGTTAAATTTCTATAGGGAGCGAAATATTCTATACCACTCCAAAATCTAAATAAACCTAACAATCTGTAGCCATCATCTGGATATTTAAGACTACGATAAGGATCTTCGTTTTTAAAAACCGGTACAGGAGTTTCTGCATCATATAGTTTTACATAATAACTTTCTTCGGTTCTATCTGCCAGTTTGATTTGGTTAATCTGTTCGATTAATTTTTTACTCAATCCAGAAGTGGCAACCCAGTCGAAATTAGGTTTATACTTAATAGATGCAGCAGGAATTACTTTTGGCGTAGCTGTTTTAAACGTACCAAGCCCAGTTATCCAATTCGATAATAGTTCATTACGCTCCGCATCTGTTTTTACAGCTAGTACTTTGGGAGCAATTCTAAATAGTTCGAAATCCCAATTGTAATTTCCTTTCGCTATAGCCGGATGATGGTATTTTAAAAAGCTCCACACTTTGCCCAGCACTACTAAATTTGTGATTTGCATGGGTGTTAAGTTTTTTAAACTTAGGTTTGAACCAGCCGTAAACTCTTTATCTAAAGTAGCTTTAGGTTTTTCTATTTCGGCCGGATTTACAGTTTGAGCATTCGCAGTAAGGACAAAAAGTAAAAGAAGTAGGGTGAGGAGTTTTGTTTTCATAACGGTGCTTTTTAAGTTGACGGCCTTACTAAGAAAATGGTTGCATCAATGCAAAAAATAGTTTTAAGAAGATAGCCTAGTCTTCATCAAAACCAAATTAACACTACAATGGCATTAAATTCATTCGTTTATTTTATCTTTAGGCGATTTTAGCCAACCGGTTAAAATCCAATCGAAATTAATATTAACAACCCAATATCATATGTCAACTACATCAAAGATTATCTACACCAAAACAGACGAGGCGCCAATGTTGGCTACCTATTCCTTATTGCCTATTGTTCAAGCTTTTACTGCTTCGGCAGGTATTGATGTAGAAACTAGAGATATTTCATTGGCTGGAAGAATTTTAGCAAACTTCCCTGAGTTTTTAAAAGACGATCAAAAAGTTGGCGATGCATTAGCAGAACTTGGTGCATTAGCTACCACGCCAGAGGCGAATATTATCAAATTACCAAATATCTCTGCTTCAATTCCGCAATTGGTGGATGCGATTACAGAATTACAAGCGCAGGGGTATGCGTTGCCAAACTATCCAGATAACGCACAAAGCGAGGAAGAAAAAGCAATCAAGGCTAAATATGGTAAAGTATTAGGCTCAGCCGTAAATCCCGTTTTACGTGAGGGTAACTCGGATAGGAGAGCCCCAAAAGCGGTTAAGAATTATGCAAAAGTAAATCCACATTCAATGGGTGCTTGGTCGGCAGATTCTAAAACTAGAGTAGCTAGCATGAGCGAAGGTGATTTTTATGGTTCAGAGAAATCTGTAACTGTTGCAGAAGCCACTCAATTTAAAATAGAATTTGTTGGCGAAGATGGTGCGGTAACGGAATTAAAAGGTTTAGCTCCATTAAAAGCTGGAGAAGTAATTGATAGTTCTGCGTTAAGTCTTGCTGCATTGAAAGCATTTGTAGCGAAAGAAATTGTAGCAACAAGAGCTGAAGGAACATTGTTATCTGCGCATTTAAAAGCTACGATGATGAAAGTTTCTGATCCACTTATTTTTGGTGCAATTGTAGAAGTGTACTTCGCAGATGTATTCACAAAATATGCGGATTTATTTAAAGAACTAAATGTAGATACGAGCAATGGTTTAGGTGATGTATATGCGAAAATTGCTGGCAACCCGAAACAAGCTGAAGTAGAAGCAGATTTAGCAAAAGCGATTGAAAATGGTCCGGCATTGGCAATGGTAAATTCTGATAAAGGAATTACTAATTTGCACGTACCATCGGATGTAATTGTGGATGCTTCGATGCCTGCCATGATTCGTACATCTGGCCAGATGTGGAACAAAGACGGTAAACCTCAAGATACAACAGCTTTAATTCCAGATCGTTGTTATGCTGGTGTGTATACTGCCACAATTGACGATTGTAAAAAACATGGTGCTTTTGATGTAACCACAATGGGTTCTGTACCTAATGTGGGTTTAATGGCGCAAAAAGCGGAAGAATATGGTTCTCACGACAAAACTTTCCAGGCAAAAGCAAACGGTACCATTCGGGTAACTGATGCAAGCGGAAAAGTGTTCTTCGATCAGAAAGTAGAGAAAGGCGATATTTTTAGAATGTGCCAAACTAAAGATGCACCCATTCAAGATTGGGTAAAATTAGCTGTAAATAGAGCTCGTTTATCGGCAACGCCAGCAGTGTTTTGGTTAGATGAAAACAGAGCGCACGATAGAGAAATTATCGCGAAAGTGAAAAAATATTTAGCTGACTACGATACGAATGGATTGGATATTCAAATTCTTGCTCCAGTAGAAGCCACTAAATATACCTTAGAACGAATTAGAAAAGGACAAGATACCATCTCGGTTACTGGAAACGTATTGCGTGATTATTTAACAGATTTATTCCCGATTTTAGAATTAGGAACTTCTGCAAAAATGTTATCTATTGTTCCATTAATGAATGGTGGTGGTTTGTTTGAAACAGGCGCTGGTGGTTCTGCTCCAAAGCATATTGAACAATTTATAGAAGAAGGTTATTTGCGTTGGGATTCATTAGGTGAGTTCTTGGCTTTACAAGCTTCTTTAGAACATTTGTCGCAAACACAAAATAATGCAAAAGCGCAAGTTTTAGCGGATGCATTGGATGAAGCAAATGCAAAATTCTTGGCGACAGATAAATCTCCGGGAAGGAAATTAGGTACCATTGATAACCGTGGTTCTCATTTTTATTTAGCTTTATACTGGGCTGAGGCTTTAGCCAGTCAGACAAAAGATGCAGATTTAAAAGCAAGATTTGCTCCGCTTGCAAAAGCATTAACCGAGAATGAAAGTAAAATAGTTGACGAGTTAATCAGCGCACAAGGTAAGCCACAAAACATTGGTGGTTATTATCATCCTAATGATGAATTGGCAAGTAAAGCCATGCGTCCAAGTGATACATTGAATACTACGTTGGCAAGTTTGTAAGCGCTAATGCTTTAGAAAATATAAGCCCATTTGCATTAGCATTTGGGCTTTTTTAATATATGGTATTTCCAACCTCTGTTAATTTTATCATCTTTTAAGGTGATTTATTCCTAATTCTTCCCTGTTTTAGTATTGATTTGATTTTTGAATACCTCTAAAAGACGATTTTTTAAAGGGCATGGAATGGCTAGGTTTATGGTTTAATTAATCTTTTAATCTAGTTAAAAATGAAAAAAATATTCTGTATAGTTTAATTGCCCTGATGGGTTTATTTGGTGCTTGTAAAAAAGGGACTGATCCTAAACCAGTTGATCCTATTGTAGATGCCGACCCTTATAAACATTATCGCCCTATAGAGGTGGCAAGTGATGATGGTTTAATAAGTAAATATTCTTATAATACTGCCAATCAGATTGTGAAATCGGATCATTTCATAAAGGATAACACTGGAACTAAATTAACCAGCTCACAAACCTACTCTTATACAAATGGTAAGCTTTCTCAGGATCTTCAAGAAGATGGATCAGTTTTAAAATATATTTCTGATTATAAATATCAGGTCAATACAGATATCATAGAAAGTTCAATTTTCAGAGGTGTAAATTATTCAGATCCAGCAAAACCAGTAACCACATCAACAATTAATACTGATTATAGCTATGTTGGAGGAAAAATTTCAAAGGTAACCACAAAAGACGGTAATAATATTCCCTTAACTATTATTAACTATACGTTCAGTCTGAAAGGAGAAAATCCGTTTGTTACAAAAGATTACGTTCCACAATCCGTAAATGGGATTCCAGCTAATCCTCCATTTTTTGCTACAACAGAATATTATAAAGATGTGATTGATCCAATTTCATACTTCTTTACAAATTCTACAAGTGAAAGCAAATTCATAACAAAAAGTGAAACCTTTAGTGTATTTCCTAATGCAGATTATAGTCAAACTTACGAATTGGATAATTTAGGGAGAATAAAAACGGTAAGTTTAACCAATCTCGCAAGTAAGAACACAATTAAAACAACTTATACCTACGAAAAATATTAGCATTATTTAGCAGTTTAATATTACTTTCCTTTAAAATATAAGTCCATTTGCACTCGCATTTGGGCTTTTTATTGTTGCTAAAAAATCAATTTATAACCTTGTCCCCTAAAGTTTAAGATGGCAATTGAAGGATCTTGCTTCAGGTATTTCCTTAGTTTTGTGATAAAAACATCTAAACTTCTCCCAGAGAAATAATCATCATTTCCCCAATGTGTGAGGAGCAGTTCTTGCCGTAATACCATTTGTTCATGACGACTTTGCAATAGATTTAATATTTCAGCTTCACGAAAAGTAAGTTGCTTCTTTGCGCCTTTATGCACTAAAACTCCTTCTGGATAATGGAATATATATTCTCCAATAGTAAATGGACCTGTTTTTTTAAGGTCAATAGGTCTAGTATTTACAATTCCCAATAGTGATCTCATCCTAATCACTAATTCTTCCATACTGAAAGGCTTTTTAAGGTAATCGTTAGCGCCACTTTCAAATCCATTCACCACATCAGCTGCCAATGATTTTGAAGTTAAAAAAAGTGCAGGCGTTGTAAGGTCTCTACTTCGTATTTTTTTTAATAACGAAAACCCATCTCCATCTGGTAACATGACATCCAAAATGAGCAAGTGAAAAGTAGTTAACGAGTGTGCTTGTAAAGCTGCTGCTGCGGTAGCTACATGACATACATCAAAACCTTTGCTTTCTAAGCTCTCTTTTATAATTTCCGCAAGAGCTGGCTCATCTTCTACAAATAGAATTTTTAAATCACTCATACAGGCCATCCTAATTTTAATTCAGTTCCATTTTGATTGCTTATAATGGTGTACCAACCATGGTGTTGATCCATGATTTGTTTCACGTAATTTAAACCCAATCCATATCCTTTAACTAGTGCCTCACCTTGTTGTTTAGCTCTATAAAATTTCTCAAAAACAAAAGGTATTTCTGATTTAACAATGCCCGGACCATTATCTTTAAAAGCCGTAATAAGATAACCGGAATCAACAAATAGGTTGATGTCTATCTCGATTTTATCTCGTCCATATTTAATTGCATTGTCTATAATATTAGCTACTGCATGTTGGAATTGCGATTTATCTGCAAGTATCTCTACAATTCCGGTATTATTTCTAAACGTAATTTTAACATCTTTTTCTGAAAGACTGTAGATGTCAATAATTTCTTTGAGGATTGTTTCTATTTGAATTTTCTCTTTTTTAATTTTATAGTTTTCTGTATCGTACAAAGAGATTTTTAATATTTTATCAGTGAGTTCGCTAATGCGTTTTAGTTCATTTTTAGCATGCTTTAAATAACGTGTTGCTTTTTCCTCATCTTGTCGTACAGATTGATTAGTTAAAGCTTCTACAGCAAGCATGGTGGTCGCAATTGGGGTTTTAAATTCATGCGTAATATTACTAATGAAATCATTTTTTATCAAGGATAGCTTTTTCTCTTTTCTTAGACTTTTCAATAAATAATACAGACAAAAAGCGATTAGGAATACCAAAAAAACAGAGCTAAACAGAATTAACCACATGTTAGACAGGATGTAGGGGAATGGATCTTTAAACATAACCCGTATATAATTTTGTCCTGGATTATGCTTATAGGTAGGAAGCGACCGCGTAATAACAGGATATTTTTTTAATAAGGCTTGGTTAAAAGTGCTGCTATTGGTTGTACTGTCTTTTTCTTTTGCGTAAAAGTTATACTTTACGAAAATTGATCTATTGGCAAGGTATTTATCTAAAATAGGACGCAAATTCGCTGTATCAAATTCTATTTTATTCGTAAGATCTACCATGTATTTACCTAACTCCTGTGTTCTGTAATATACGATGTGGTTATTTAGATCTTCATTTCTAAGTAACTCAGAAAACCTTTGGGCAATTAGCGTAGTTAGCTGTTTTTTATTTCCATTGTTAATCAAAATATCAACATCATGCAAAGAGAAAGAACTTGAGAACTTATCTTTTGGTCTTTTTGTCTCGCCAACTGTATAAATAACCTTTTTATCTTTTTTATCGAGCTTACTTGTAATGGTAAACAAAGTGGTATCCAACAGTCTCCTTTTTAAAATGCGTTGAATGCTATCGGCACGAAGGCTAAACTCTTTTTTAAAGGCATCTTCGAAAGCAAGGTTTACCTCCTTTTCAAAATTTTGCTTGGTACTAGTGTAGTATTTGCTAATCCAATACACTTGTAACCCTAAAAGGATAAGCATGGCTGTAAAGCAAAGTGCAGGGAGTAGATGATGTTTTTGCCGCATGTTCAAATCTAATCATTAAGCACTTTATTATTCTGCTGTTAACATAATATAACATTGCATAACATGCTGTTAACTGTCTTTTAGTTCAACAATAATCACATTTGTATCGAAGAAAATAAACTATTATAAAATGAAACCATCATGAGCAAACACTCACAAACAGAAATGAATGTGCTCATGATTGCTTCATCACATTTAAAAATTTATATACTAATGAAAAAAATACTTACTTATTTATTTTCCCTGTCTCCAATTTTTGCTTTTGGACAAGGTATGGTACTTAAAGCTGGAGATCAGTTTCCGAACATTCCGATTAATCAGATCATAAATGCACCTGTTAAGAGTGTTAATCTTAATGAAAGCAAGGATAAAAAATTTTATATCTTAAATTTCTGGGGGACATGGTGCAGTCCTTGCATACCAGAAATGGATGAGTTGACTAAGCTGCAAAAAGCCAATGCTAATAAAATACAGGTAATCGCAATTTCTGATGATGATCCATTAAAACTTCAAAAATACCTTAAAAATAAACCCACAACAATTTGGTTATCAACCGATACGAGTTATCTGTTTTATACTTTATTTAATTTGGCTTCTGTAAGTCAGTGTGCAATTGTAAACGCTGATAAAAAGATTGTGGCAGTAATGAAAACACATTCCATTACACAAGGTCTATTAGATAGTTTGTA
>NZ_JBAZRL010000040.1:0-31796 GCF_041662865.1 Pedobacter sp. | reverse complement strand
TGTACATTCTTTTAATGATAACAGGAACTTGAATATTTTGTTGTTGCAAAGCGACAAAAAACGCTCTTTGTTGTTGCATGCCTAAATTTTGAGAAGTGTCAAGAATGACAACTGTTGTAGCATTGAATTGTTGTAGTGTTAAGTTATCGAATTGCTCAGCGTTAATACTCACAAAATTCAATATTTCATCTTTACCTTCCACGGCATTAAATTCTGCTTCGCTAAACAGCGGATAAGAATTGTGTTTATTTTTTAAATTTAGCCAGGTTTGATAATTATAAACCTGCTTTAAATTTCCAGGGAAAGAGAAAGATGGTAATTTATCCCCTAAATAAACCAAATCACATGCTTGGTCTGTGAGATTATATTTATCTAATCCAGCACTATAATTATATCCTAAGGCGCTTAAAAAGTAAGGGTCTTTTAAGTTTTGTTTGGTAACATCAACTACTACAACTGGGTGAAAATGACCGCCAACTTGTTGAACTGGAGTTGTAATGCGACGAGAATATTGGTAAGGGCTGTAAGTTGACTTAAGAGTTTTGATTTTAGGCTCTTGACTAATGATCTCAAATTTTCTTTCAAATCTATCAGCTAATGCCCTAGCTACTGGCGCTTCAAATTCTGGGTCTTCAGTTAAAGATACCCGTATCGTATCTCCCAATCCATCAGCTAACAAAGTTCCTATACCCACTGCCGATTTAATACGCCCGTCTTCTCCATCACCAGCTTCGGTAACCCCTAAATGCAAGGGATAATTCATGCCTTCTTTCACCATCGTTTCTACCAATAAACGATATGCCTGCACCATTACCTGTGTATTACTTGCCTTCATAGAAATACACAAATTGTAAAAGTTTTGGTCTTCGCACATGCGGATAAACTCCATTGCAGATTCTACCATCCCCCTTGGTGTATCACCGTAGTGGCTCATAATGCGATCTGATAATGACCCATGATTAGTACCAATACGCATTGCCGTACCGTATTCTTTACAAATTTTAACTAGCGGTGTAAACTTTTTATAAATGCGATCAAGCTCTGCTTGATATGCGTCTGATGTATATTCTAAATTCTCGAATTTCTTTTTATCTGCATAATTACCTGGGTTCACACGAACTTTTTCTACAATCCTCGCAGCAGATTCAGCGGCGTTTGGAGTAAAATGTATATCGGCAATTAAAGGAACATCATATCCGCGTAAACGCAATTCGTTTTTGATATTTGCTAAATTTTCGGCCTCTTTAATACTTGGAGCGGTGATGCGCACATACTCACAGCCAGACTCCACCATTCTGATAGTTTGTTCTACGGTAGCTATCGTATCCATCGTATCAGTAGTAGTCATGGATTGAATGCGGATAGGATTTAAACCTCCCATAGGGATATTTCCTATCGTAACTTCGCGAGTTAAAAACCTCGAATAATGGGTTAAACTATTACAATAACCGCCTTCTAATTGGTATGGTTTAGCTACTTCTTGCATCGATGCAAAGATAGTGTAAATGTTGAATTGTTATATTGATGGAGTGTTAAATTAATCGTTGTTTAATAACAAGTGTATTTGCAATTACATCATGTAGGCATTGTTGTTTTTTATTGAGAAAACTATATAAATAACCTAAAAATAAAGGTAAAACTGAAATGGTTTTCGCCAAATTTCTACCAAAAGAAACACCTAAAGGAATACGATTACCCAGCATATCTGTTACTTTAATATCTAATAAACGTTTGCCAATTGTTGCCTGTTTGCTAGATGCTTCTGCAAAACTGCTATACACAAGTTTAGCCAGTGGAATGAGCGCCAAAAACACCAAAGCAGTTGTAATACGCAGCGCTTTTTGATCAATAAAAATAAATAAAATTAGCACTACAATCACGTAGGCTATCATTAAAAAGAAATAATCTATAACTGCAGCGAGTAATCTTTGATCAAAAGCTGCAAAATATTGTGGTGCAGTTTGTTGATAACGAAACCCTAACCATTCACGGAGCTCTGGAAGTTCGTGAGCTTCCTTGTAGTCATCCATGCTGGGCGTTCTTATAAAAGTACCTGGCTTTATATTTAGATTTTTTAATTCCGCTAAACTGTATGGACCCTCTGGTTTACCATTAATAACTACTGTATACTCCATTTAAGTTTTAAGTTCTGTGTATTAAGATATAAGTTTTATCATATCTTACAAAGATAATGGGTAAAAAATGATCTAATTTTCATCTTTTACCCATTTACAATATAGCACTTATTACTAATATCTATCTACTTCAAAGCTACTTAAACCGCCGTCAAAATTAATAAATATCTTTTTGGTTGATGATTGGTAGTTCGGTGTTTCATAAACGCCTTCGCTCACTTTAGTAAAGCCTGTAAAATCTTTTGAAGACAAACCTGTTTTGGTTTTAATACGGCATCCAGATCCAGTCGGAATTTTAATTTTTACATCGGCTACACCAGTTTTAACATTCACGTCTGTAATTGGTAATAAATCTCCTAATTTAACATCAAGCTCTGCTGCACCCCCATCAAAATTGAATGTTCTTACTTTATAGGATGTTAAATCAAAATCTATTTGACCAGCTCCCATTCCAAAATGCATTTCCCAAATTGGATTAGTATTTAAGCGTACATCTACGCTATTACTTCCACTTCCAATCGACCACCCTCTACGATTGTTTTTATTCTGCATTTTAAAAGTTAAGGTATTTACGCTATCAGAAGTTGTTTTATCCAATGCAAAATTTCCATTTCTTTTTTTAACATCTGCTGAGAATAAACTATCAGTTTCTCCTTTTAGATTGAATGAAGTACCGCCCCCAGAAATATTTAAAATTGTTTTTTTAAGAGTGTCTTCAGCCGTAAATGGTTCAGAGAAATTCAATTTTGTGTAATTAGAATTGTCATCATCGTCATCCATATCAATATCAACACTGCTGTTGCCACGATCATTCCACCAAAAACCATGCTCAGGTCTTTGTTGTCCTTTTACAAATAAAACCGACAAGGTGATCACTAAAATGCTTAATGAAATGATATTTCCCGTTTGAGAATTATTTCTATTAAAAAGGATATTTACACCCAAAATAATCAAAAATACTGGCCAAAAATCCCACACATTACGCCAATAAAATTCGATAACGTTAAAGTTATCTAATAATAGTACACCACCTATGAATAAAAGTAGCACACCCCATATTACTTTATCTAATTTCATCTTGTCAAATTTATTTGTGCTCGGTCTATAGTTAGCATGAAACTATCCAACCTAAATTAATTATTTATTATGCTTATTTAGTACGACTGATTAAGGATTTGGCGTTGCCGAATCTTTATCTTCTTCTAGGATAATTGCATCTTCAACAGGTTTTTCTGTTGTTGTTTTTTGAGCTTCTTCAGTAGTCTTTTTAAAGTTATCCCACTCGTTTTTTCTCTGATTTCTAAAAATTAAACTTATACCCAGCGCAACAATTGCTAATGGCCATAATTTGTAGATCTTAAAAATATTAAACCAATGAGGGATTACATCAAATTGTCTTAACAGGAAATAAAAACCTAAAATTAATAAGATTAAACCGCCAATTGTACGGCCAGTATCGTTACCTTTTGGAAACTGACTCATCACATTTGGGTCTTTAAAATCTGGCCCTGCATTTGGTGTATTCCACTTTGTTTGGTCGCCAGAATTTGATGGATTATTAAATGCATTTGACGAATTAAACATAGATGGATCTTGCTTATTTTTTTCAAAATATTCGTTAAACTTTGCATAACGAGCAGCTGGATCATTATTTACTGGTACAACAATCCACATTACAATATAAACCAACAAACCTGTACCTGCTAAAAATATGGTAGCCAATACAAATAACACTCTAATAATTGTAATGTCTACTTGCATATAATCTGCCAAACCAGATGCAACACCTGCAACTGTTTTGTTGTGTTCGTTTCTAAACAATCTCTTTTCCATAACGTTATCTCCTTCTATTTATGTGTTAAAAATTTAAAGGCTTTAAGACTATCTCATCAACGTTTACACCACTACTTAAATTTAAAATGGAGTATAAAGAATTGGCAATATCTTCGGGTTGTACAAATTTATCTGGGCTTATTGTAGTTCCTGCCCATGAAGTTGTTAATGTAGAACCTGGCAAAATTGCCGTTACTTTTACGTTGTATGCTGATAATTCCTTCCGCAATACATTATTAAGACTTAATATCGCTGCTTTTGTTACACTATAGCTACCTGCATTATCAATTGTTTGTGTGCTTGCTATAGAGCAAATATTAAAAATATGACCAGATTGCTGATTTCTCATCATTTTGCCAAAATATTTTGACAGATAATACGGAGCATTTATGTTTATCATACTTTGATATTCGAAGTTTTTATCTTCCTCATCCAATAAACTTCCGGGTATAAAAATTCCTGCGTTATTAACTAAAACATCAATTTTAGGATATGATTTTTTTACTTCGTCGCAAAAATTATAGACTTCCTCTTTATTGCCCATATCTGCCTTGATAGCAATAATCTTAACATTGTATTGTGCTAATTCATTTTTAAACACTTCTAAATCTTTTTCAGTTCTTGCACAAACTGCTAAATTGTATCCTTGTTGAGCTAATTTTAGCGAAATTGCTTTTCCAATACCTTTGGTAGCACCAGTTATTATTGCATTCATAACTTAATAAGATGTTTATCTAACACAAAAAAGGGTATTAATATTGGGAAACAATAATATTTTTTAATAAATACACAAAGCCTGAACATTTTTTATTGTTTCTTTGTATAATATTGTATTTACACTACAGCTAATCTTTATTAAATGAACTTTACCAATTTTGGCAAGTATATCCTGCTATTAAAAGCAGCGTTCAGAAGACCCGAAAAAACTAAAATATATTTAAAAGCCATTTTTCAGCAAATGGAATTTATTGGTGTTGGCTCGTTAGGCTTAATTAGTATTATTTCTACTTTTATTGGTGCCGTAATGACCTTACAAATTGCTTTCCAGTTGGTGAGTGATTTTATTCCAAAAACTATTATCGGTTCTGTTAATCGTGACTCGAGTATATTAGAGTTGAGTCCTACCATTAGTGCTATTGTTTTAGCTGGTAAAATTGGTTCTGCTATTTCATCAGAAATTGGCACTATGAGAGTAACCGAACAAATTGATGCACTAGAAATTATGGGTATCAATGCACCAGGCTATTTAATTTTGCCAAAAATTATAGCTGGTATCACTATGGTACCTGTTTTAGTAATTATCTCGATGGTATTAAGCATTGTAGGTGGTTATTTAGGCGGAACTCTCTCTGGGGCAGTTTCTGCAGCAGAATACATTCAAGGTATTACAACAGATTTTAATCCATATACCATTACTGTAGCCTTAGTAAAAGCGTTTGTTTTTGGTTTTATTATTACATCAGTGCCAGCTTATGAGGGTTTTTACGTAAAAGGTGGCGCTTTAGAAGTTGCACAAGCAAGTACAAGAGCTGTTGTAGTAAGTTGTATTAGCATTTTAGCATGTGATTATATTGTAACCCAATTATTATTATGATCGAGATTAAAGATATTTATAAATCGTTTGGTGATAATGAGGTTTTAAAGGGAATTTCTGGGAAATTTGAAGCTGGTGTGACCAACTTAATTATTGGAGGTTCTGGCTCAGGAAAAACTACGTTATTAAAATGTATGATCGGCTTGCACCAACCTGACAAGGGAAGTGTATTATACGATGGCAGAGAATTTACCCAACTTAATTTTGAGGAGCGAATAGAAATTAGAAAAGAGATAGGCATGTTATTTCAGGGCTCAGCCTTGTTTGATTCGATGACAGTTGAAGAAAATATCATGTTTCCTTTAAATATGTTTACAGATCAGCCTCGAAGTGAGAAATTAGATCGTGTTAATTTCTGTTTAGAAAGAGTTAACCTAGAAGATAAAAATAAATTATTTCCAGCTGAGCTTTCTGGTGGAATGAAAAAACGCGTTGGTATTGCTCGTGCTATTGCTATGAATCCAAAATATCTTTTTTGCGATGAACCTAACTCTGGTTTAGATCCTAAAACTTCTATTGTAATTGATGAATTAATTAAAGAAATCACAGAAGAATACAAAACCACAACCATCGTAGTTACACACGATATGAACTCGGTAATGGGAATTGGCGATTATATTATTTTTCTTCATGACGGGAAAAAATTCTGGGAAGGTTCTAACAAAGAAATTGCTAAAACAGATATAGACGAACTAAACGATTTTGTATTTGCTAGCCGTTTTATGAAAGCCGCTAAAGGCAAATTTTAATTTATTATACCATTATGATTAGCCTTTTAACTCCAACGCACTGGAAAGATTACGAATTAATAGATTGCGGAGATTTTGAAAAATTAGAACGCTTTGGTAATCTTATACTTTCTCGTCCGGAACCGCAGGCAGTTTGGAAAAAAATATTATCTCCACAAGAATGGAAGAAAAAAACGCACATTAATTTTAAAGGTCGTTCTGCAACAAGTGGAGAATGGATTAAGACCGATAAAAATGTTCCAGACCGCTGGAATGTAAACTACAAAAATGACGACATCAGTATTAATCTACGATTGGGTCTTACGTCTTTTAAACATGTTGGTGTTTTTCCAGAGCAAGCTGTTAACTGGGATTACATTTCATCGTCCATTAAAAAATTTAAAACTCCGGCACCAAAAGTTCTTAATTTATTTGCTTACACTGGCGCCGCATCTTTAGTGGCTAAGGCCGCAGGCGCAGATACCACACATGTAGATTCGATTAAACAAGTGGTAAATTGGGCAAATGAAAATCAAGAATTATCTAATCTAAAAGATGTACGTTGGGTAGTAGAAGACGCGTTGAAATTTGTAAAGAGAGAATTAAAACGTGGTAAAAAATACAACGGAATTATTTTAGATCCACCTGCTTTTGGTCATGGTCCAAATGGCGAAAAATGGAAATTAGAAGATCATATTCAAGAAATGATGCAAGATGTTGTTCAATTATTGGATGAAGAGGAGCATTTTCTTATTTTAAATACCTATTCATTAGGTTTCTCCTCGGTTATTGTAGAAAATTTAATAATGACTTCTTTTCCTAAGGTAAAAAACTTAGAAACTGGAGAGCTTTATTTACAAGCTACCTCTGGTATTAAATTGCCATTGGGTGTTTTTGGCAAGTTCAATACTTTTAAATAACTTATTAAATCTCGATAAAAATCAGCTTTTTTAACAGAATGTTAATCTGTTGATAATTATAACATACGTCCAAACCGAATTGATGTATTTTTGATGAACTACATAACGCTAAAACTAAAATTAAATACTACTTATGAAATTAACCAAGATTGCGGGAATATTCTTAATCGGAATAGCTACAATTAGTACATTCTCTTATTGCACTTCTGATGCTAAAAAAGGGAAGGGTAAAACTGCAAGTACAGATTCGACAAAAGTTGAAGAAGAAAATTTACGTGCACCAGTTGATACTGCAAAGTATAACGCTTTAATTAAAAAATTAGCCAATGGCGATACAACCGGAAAATGGCCAGTTAAAAATCAACCTTATCCAATTGATGGTGCAATTTTACCTTTTAAACGTATCGTTGTTTATTACGGAAATTTACATTCGAAAAAAATGGGTGCTTTAGGAGAATATGCACCTAAAGAAATGTGGCAGCGCTTAAATGCAGAAGTTAAGAAATGGGAAAAAGTAGATCCTTCTACCCCGGTACAAGTTGGTTTACATTATATTGCTGCAGTAGCGAGTGGTACGCCAGGTAAAGATGGTAAATACATTAATAGAATGGGAAACAAGCAAATCGATTCGGTTTTAACAATTGCTAAAATGCGCCCAAATACGATTGTATTTTTAGATTTACAAGTTGCTTTAAGTACGATAAAAGCTGAGCTTCCACACATTGAAAAGTATTTAGAAATGCCTAATGTACATTTAGGCATCGACCCAGAATTTTCTATGAAAGATGGTTCATTGCCAGGTAAAAAAATCGGTACTTATGATGCAGCTGATATTAATTATGTAACTGGATATTTAGCAGATCTAGTTAAGAAATATAACCTTCCTCCGAAAGTTTTTGTTTTACACCGTTTTACTAAGAAGATGGTGACGAATAGTCAAAACATTAAATTAAGACCAGAAGTGCAAATCGTAATGCACATGGATGGTTGGGGTGAGCCAGATTTAAAATTAGGAACCTATCGTCACTTTATTTATGGAGAACCAGTTCAGTTTACAGGATTTAAATTGTTCTACAAAAACGATATTAAAAAGGCACCTAACCGTATGATGACTCCAGAAGAGTTAATGAAATTAAAACCATTGCCAAGTTATATTCAATATCAATAATTAGATTATCATAAAATAAAAAAGGCTTCGAGAATTCTCGAAGCCTTTTTTATTTTATGGAAATTGCCCCTTCGCTGCAGGAGGTGGATCTCCTGTTCCACCGATACTATCAAACACTAAATAACCAAGTTGATAATCTTTGTTAACTATAATAATTACATTCCCTTCTATCTGATTAGCTTTTGCATAAAAGATATATTTATAAACATAGTCCTTATAGGAAATAAATTTTATAGACTTTAATTTCCCCATCATACCAAAAGTTTCTTTCATCTGGTTGGTTACCCATTCTAAAGAAACCTTTTGTTTATATACGGGCGCATATAAATTATATGATTTCTGGTAATCTTGTTTATTAAAGCAATCTATCCATTTATTTAAAACAGAATCTACTTTTTTATCCTGGGCAAAAGTTAGTAAGCTGCTAATACATATCAATGAAATAATTACAGTTTTTTTCATATCAAGTTAAAAAAATCCTAACTGCCCTTTATCATCAATCTTTATATCATCAGGATTTGTGATTTCAAAATCTACTTTTTTAGCAGGTTTTGGTTCTTCAGACTCTATTTCTTCTTTTGGTTTCTCCGCTTTTGGTTCAGTTTTAGTGACTGGAGTTTCTACAACCGATATTTCAATTTCTTCTTTAGGTTCTACCTCGGCTACTTCAATACTGTCTGGATCAGCAGCAGATGTCTCATTTTCTATTTTCTCGTCTTCAGCAATTGTTTCTTCAACTATTTCAATAGTGTTCTCGATTAAATCTCCTTCCTGATCAGCGGATACGTCAGCATTTGATTTTGGAGTTTCTACATTAACGTTTTCAACAAGTTCTGTTCCTATTTCGGATTTTGCATTCACTAAACTTACATTTTTCACTACATGCTGTGTAAGTCGGTTGCCGTTTGCTTTTAATCCCTTAACGTCAATTAATCCTGCCAAATCCAACAGCAAAGTTTCAGGCGTTTTAGATTTTCCTTTTTCTACATCAACCTGCACTTGTGCATCAGGTTTTCCAGTAATGAAAATTAGTTTAGAACCAGGTTCTTCACTAATGATGCTGACTTCTTTACCTGCTGGCTGCAACTCGAGTGTAAAGCGTTTTACATAATAGTTTTTTGCTTTGGCATCGTAATGCACTAATCCGTAAATTTTCTCTGGATCAAATTTTTGCATTAATACAATTCCAGGATCAAAGTGATTGCTTAAATCGAATGAAGTCAATTCATACCAACCTGCAGCGTTAACTTGCAAAATCTTATCATCGCCATCAAATTCTCCAAGGTATTTTCCTCTTCCATCAACGTTTAAGCGCTTCAATAATTCATCATACCAAATCTTCAATCCTGATAAGGTAGATACACCTTTACTTTTAAATAAAACCTTTTTAATAGGATATTTAGAAACTATGTTCCCTTGAGATGCTCTTCCTTTTATCGCTGTTTCTGCAAAATCAATATCAAATTGTAGTTTTTTAAGTTTCGAATGCGGCTTAAGTTGTACCGTAATTACTTCTGCTTCGCCATTCGGATTAGCGGTGAAATATAAAATCTTAGATCCCTTTGTTCCTTTTGTTAAATCATATTCTTTATCGCGGGTAACACCTAAAACCGAAAAACGTTTAATATAATTTGTTCCGTTGGCACCATCTCTATAAATCAGATTATAAACTGTTCTATCATCGCCCTTTTTAAATACTTGCGCATGAATAATTCCCTTGCCAACAAAAGTTTTGTCGGCTACTTTAGAAACAATGCATTTTCCATCTTCTCTAAAAACGATAATTTCATCTATATCAGAACAATCTGCTACAAATTCATCTTTACGTAAACCTGTACCAATAAAACCATCTTCCCGGTTCATGTACAATTTCACATTTGCTAAAGCCACTTTACTAGCTTCAACTCTATCGAATAGACGAATTTCCGTTTTACGTTCTCTGCCTTTTCCGTATTTATCTTTTAGTTTTTGATACCAAGCGATAGCGTAATCTGTTAGATGACGCAAATGACCTTTTACAACTTTTATTTCATCTTCCAAAGCCTTCATTTGCTCGTCTGCCTTTTTCACATCAAAACGAGTGATGCTACTCATTGGCTTATCGATTAGCTTCTTAAAATCTTCTGGTAAAATTTCCCTATATAATGAAGTTTTAAACGGTTCGAATAAAATATTTAATACACTTACAACAGCTTCAAAATCACTAGCGTTTTCATATTCAGGATTTTTATACATCCCTTCTTGAATGAAAATCTTTAATAGCGAACTAAAGAAAATTCGTTCTTGCAATTCGTGCAAACGGATCTCTAATTCTCGTTTTAACAAGAATTTAGTATGTTTGGTATTTTGCTCTAAAATATCGTTAACTGTTAAGAAATGAGGTTTATCATCCTTAATAATACACGTATTTGGCGAAATCGAAACCTCGCAAGCCGTAAAGGCATATAAAGCGTCGATTGTAACATCTGGCGAAATGCCAGGCGCCAATTGAATAACAATTTCCACATTTGCAGCGGTATTGTCTTCAATCTTTTTAATCTTGATTTTACCTTTATCGTTCGCTGCTAAAATACTATCAATAACAGATCCCGTTGTAGTACTATATGGAACTTCGGTAATCACCAAAGTCTTTTTATCTTTTTCTGTAATTTTAGCTCTTACTCTAATTCTACCACCACGCATTCCTTCGTTGTAGTTAGAAAAATCGGCCATGCCTCCTGTAAAGAAATCCGGTAAAATATTACTTCTATTTCCTTTTAAAATTTCTATCGACGCATCCAATAACTCCACGAAATTGTGTGGCATTACCTTAGTCGCTAAACCTACAGCAATACCTTCAGCTCCTTGTGCTAATAACAACGGAAATTTAACCGGTAAGGTAACGGGCTCGCTGTTTCTTCCATCGTAGCTTAATTGCCAAATGGTAGTATCCGCATTAAAAACAACATCATTTGCAAATTTCGATAAACGAGCTTCGATGTAACGAGGTGCTGCGGCGCTATCTCCAGTAATGGGATCGCCCCAGTTTCCTTGGCAATCGATTAGTAAATCTTTCTGACCAATTTGAACCATCGCATCGCCAATTGAGGCATCACCATGCGGATGGTATTTCATCGTATTCCCAATTACGTTGGCCGCTTTATTAAATCGCCCATCATCCATTTCCTTAAGTGAGTGCATAATACGGCGTTGCACAGGCTTTAAACCATCGTGTATGTGCGGAACTGCCCTATCTAGAATTACATAAGACGCATAATCGAGAAACCAATTTTCATAAAGCCCATTAATTGGGGTAATCGTATGTTTATTTTCTTCGTTTAAGTTGTTTTCTAATTCGTCACTCATTCGCTATAAAAGTATTTGGGATGCGTAAATATAACGCTTGTTAGCAGAATTTTAGGGAGAAGTTTTGAACAGAGTGTGAAATATATTTACGATGTTGAATTATCAATTTTAGATCGAGTTTGAAAATCCAAAACAGTAATTCTTTTTCAAGTTACTCCCGCTGTTCGCTTTACTTCGTGTTCGCTGCCATCGGGTTTAGTAACGGAGTTTTTGATCAACTATTCAAGGTTACCCACCCAATCTATCCTCTACAAAACCAAAAGGCAATAAACTTTTCACTCCTTTCACTTTAATAATTTTACCATCAATGCAGTAAAATAATACATCAATTGGTGATTTTTGCCTTTGCTCATATTCTGCCATTACTTGCAAACATGCGCCACAAGAAGTAACCGGATTTTCTATTTTAAAATTAACTGTTTGTGCTGTAATCGCCATCGATTTTATAATCGCATCTGGATAGTTTGACCCAATTGTAAACAGTGCAACTCGCTCTGCACACAAACCTGAAGGATAAGCTACATTTTCTTGATTACTTCCTAAAACTACTTGATTATCAGCCAACAAAGCTGCTGTTCCAACTTTAAATTTAGAATATGGTGAATGCGAAGAAGCTAATGCCTCTTTTGCTTTATTACATAACATTTGGTCTGTTTCTGAGAGTTCTTCTATACCATCAAAAGTCTCGTAGCTAATTGTAAAATTTTGTGTATTCATATACTTGGTCCCACAAATTATTTGCGGGGTATAAACCTAAGCTATTTTTTCTTTAAATTCTAAAGAACTTTTTTAAACCAATTTTGTTTAAAAATTAACATGTTATGGCATGGTTATAGTTTAAACAATTTAGTCATCTCAACTTATCTCGATTGAACAAGTATTTACGCAAGGGTTTAAAAATTATTTTATGGACTATTGCTAGCATTATTATGCTAGTTATACTTGTTGCAGTTTCCTTAAATATTCCAGCAGTACAAAATTTTGTTAAAAATAGAGCTATTGCTTATCTCAAAAACAAAACAAAAACAGAAATTAGACTAGAAAGTATCAAAATTGCCTTGCCAAAAGATGTAGTACTGAATAAGTTTTATATTGAAGATCGAAAGGGAGATACGCTGCTATATGCTGAGAAGTTACAAGTCGATATTAGTCTTTTTAAGCTACTCAAAAATACAGTTGAGATTAACAATATTGAACTAAAAAATATACGTGCCAACGTAAAACGGATAAATCCAGATACGAGTTTCAATTTTTCTTTTTTGGTTGATGCTTTTATGACCGAGGAGAAAAAAAATCCTGAAACTGATACCACCTCAGCCCCGCTTAAATTTAGAATTGATAAAGTTTTATTCACAGATATTGGAATTACCTATCGGGATGATGTAGCAGGTAACGATGTGAAAATACATCTTGGCGAATTTAAATCGAGGATTAAAGATTTTGATTTAGCTAAACAGAATTACGTTATCAAAGAATTAAGTTTAAAAAACACATCGTTAAATTATCTCCAGCAAAAACCTTTAACACAATTGGTGCAACACCTTACCAACAGTGTTGATAGCACTCAAAAATCTACCGGAAAATTACCGACGATAACTGTACAAGATTTTTCATTTAGCAATGTAAAAATTAACTACGATGATCAATTATCAACCACAAAAGTAATCGCAAACCTAAATGATTTAGGCTTCGTTAATTTAAAAGTAGATTTAACAAAAGGCGAGTATAATGCCGATGAGGCCAGATTAAATAAATCAAAAATTTTGTTTGCTTTTAAACCGGCGCCAAGTAACAATCTAAAAAAAGTAAAAGATACGGTAGTTGTAGAAACATCGCCCTTGGCTTTACTTTTAAAGAAAGTTGATTTTAATGACAATGAACTAAAATTTGATAATCTAGCTGCAAAGCCAGCAAAAGGTTTAGACTTTAACCACCTTAACATTACCAATTTAAATTTAGGTGCCGATGATTTAAACTTTAGCAATGGAGGGATAAAGGTTAAAGTAAATAACGGTTCATTAAAAGATAAAAGTGGGTTTATTTTAAACGACTTAAAAGGCGATGCAACATATAATGACAAGCAAATTAAATTGGCCAGCTTCATTTTAAAAACCCCAAATACTACTATTGAAAATGCAACTGAATTAAACTTTACTTCGTTAGACGATTTGACTAAACATCCTGAAAGGGTTAAAATGAGTTTGAACTTTAAAAATACAACCATTGGTTTAAAAGATGCTGTGTTTTTTAGCGATGCAATTCCTGCAAATTATCGAAACGAAAAAATTAAAATCAATGCGAATGTAAATGGATATTTAAACAATTTAAATATTCCTCAATTGCAAATTAGTGGATTAAAAAACACACAAATTGACATTAGCGGTAAGGCAAAAGGATTACCTGACATTAATAAAACTTATCTTGATTTATCTATTAAAAAACTTCATTTAACAAAAAGTGATATTCTAGTTATCGTTCCAAAAAAATCACTACCTCCTACTATAGAATTACCTAATGTTGTTAATGCAAAAGGAAATTTCAAAGGTTCAATGACAAATTTCAATACCAACCTAAATATACAAACTGATATGGGTGGTGCTGTGGTTATTGCAAACATGAAAGGTCCAAAAGGCAAAGAGAGTTACAATGCGAATATCAGTTTAAACAATTTTAATGTAGGTAGACTGCTAAAACAACAAGCAACTTTAGGTAGAATTACTGCTAAAGCTGATGTTGTTGGAACAGGTTTAGATCCTAAAAAAATCAGTGCGAAGTTTAACGCGAAAGTATTAAGTGCTACGTACAATAAATACAATTATCGCAATTTGAGTTTGAGTGGAACATATGCTAATCAGTTAGTAAATGTTAAAAGCAATATGCTAGATAGCAATGCGAGCTTTAACTTAAACGCACAAATTAACTTGGCAGGAAAATATCCTAGTTTAAAAGGTAATGTAGATTTGAAACAAATCGATTTGCAAAAATTAAACTTTAGCAAAACTGAGTTTAAAGTTGCAGGTAATATTAAAGCGAATATCAGTACAGTTGATGTAGATTATTTAAATGGTGATGTTTTTGCAACAGGTCTACAATTGGTAAAAGAAGGCAGAAAATTTAATGTAGATACTGTTGAACTACATGCACTTTCTACTGCAACTGAGAATAAGCTTTCTTTAAAATCTGAACTTTTAAGTGCAAAAATTGATGGCAAATATCAATTGAGCAAAATCGAAAATGCAGTAATTAATCAGATCAATAAATATTACCAATTTGGTGAGGTTACTCCCATTCAAGATCAACGTTTTAGGTTTGCTATCAACATTTATAATCCTAAATTTTTAAAAGATTTTGTGCCTGAGCTCACCACTTTTGTACCATCAACTATTAATGGATTATTAGATACGCAAAAGGACAGTTTATTAGTGAATGCCTCTTTTCCAAAAATAGTTTATGGCGATTATACCATCGATAGCACACGAATTATAGTAAACAATAACAATCAAAAATTAGATTATAAGTTTACTATTAAGAGTATTCAAAGTCCCTCTATCGTTTTATTTAACAGTGAAATTACTGGTAATGCGGCAAATAATCAATTAGATTTAAATGTGTTTCTCCGAGATAGACAACGAAAGGATAAATATGTAATTGCAGGAATTTTCAAATCATTTAATAAAGATTTTAGGTTTAACCTTGACCCAAACAAACTGCTATTAGATTACGAGAAATGGACTGTTGACCCAACTAATTATATACAATTTGGTCGATCTGGTATTTTAGCAAATCAGTTTAATTTAAGTCAAGGTTCACAATTGCTAAGCATTAACAGTACTAGTAAAACTCCAAACTCACCTTTACAAGTAGAATTTAAAAATTTCCAAATAGAAACGCTAACCAAATTTGCAGAAACTGATACAACTTTAGTAGGTGGAACAATTAATGGAAAAGTTGATGTAAAAGACTTAGTGTCAAATCCTAAGTTTGAAGCCAATTTAACTATTACCAAATTACGTTACCAAAAAGATGAACTTGGAGATTTGAGTTTATTAGTAAACAACAATACAGCAAATGCTTTTGAAGTTGATGCGAGATTAAAAGGGGTTCATGAATTAAGCGCAAAAGGATTTTACTATACTGCTCCAGAGAGCGCACTAGACTTAGCTGTAAATATTGAAAAAATAGATTTACGAGAAATAGAAAGTGTGAGTTTAGGTCAAATTAGGCAAGGCAAAGGAACAGTAACTGGGCAATTCTCTGTAAAAGGAGAATTAACAGCGCCCAAAATATTGGGTGCACTCAAATTTAACGATGCTGGGTTTAATGTTGCCTACATCAACTCGTACTTTACCATGCCTGATCAGCAAATTGTATTTACGAATGAAGGGATTAGATTTGACGATTTTACCTTAATAGATTCATTAGGGAAAAAAGCAATTATTGATGGAAATATCTATACCACAGATTTTAAAAATGTAAGGTTTGGTTTAGATATTAGAACCAACAATTTTAGAGGAATAAATTCTACTGCCGCAGACAATGACATGATTTATGGCACTGTGTTTTTAACAAGTACAATAAAAGTTCGCGGAGATTTAAATCAACCAGATGTTAACATGAATATTAAAGTTAACAAGGGAACTAAGTTCTTTTATGCCTTACCAATAAATGATCCATCAGTAATTGAACAAGACGGTATTGTACAATTTATTGATAAAGATGCCCCTCCATTTAATGGCAAAAAAGATTTAAAGGCGGACAGTGTAAGCAAATCTCCACTTAAAGGTTTAAACCTTGTTGCGGCTATAACTATTGATCCAGAAGCCGAATTGAATGTAGTTGTAGACCCACAAAATGGAGATAATTTAAGTATAAAAGGGAATGCTAATTTGAATGCAACAATAGATCCAAGTGGAAAAATTAGCTTAACCGGCCGCTATGAAGTTGAGGAAGGCTCATATAGTTTAACTGTTGCTCCATTAGGAAAACGACCATTTAAAATTGTAAAAGGTAGCACTATTATTTGGACAGGTGAGCCTACCGCAGCGACTGTTAATTTAACGGCATTGTATGAAGTTAATGCTGCGCCGATTGATTTAATTAACGAGCCTGATAATATTAGAGCAAAAACGAAATTACCTTTCCAAGTGTATTTATATATGAAAGATGAATTGCTAAAACCAACCATTTCTTTCAAAATTGATTTGCCAGAAAATGAGCGTGGCGCACTAGAAGGAACCGTTTACACCAAATTACAAAATGTAAACAGAGATGAAAATGAGTTAAATAAACAAGTTTTTGCCTTGCTTGCATTAAACCGATTTATTGCAAATAATCCTTTCCAAAGTTTAGCAGGTGGTGGCGGTGCTTCTACATTAGCTCGTTCTAGTGTAAGTAAATTATTAACCGAACAGTTGAACAATTTAGCATCGGATTTAATTCAGGGTGTTGATTTGAATTTCGGTGTAAACTCTTCCGAAGATTATTCTACCGGAGCATTACAGCAAAAAACAGATTTAGAAATTGGCTTATCTAAAAAATTATTAAGTGATAGATTAACCGTAACCGTAGGAAGCTCATTCGGTTTAGAAGGCCCTAAAACACCTGGACAAAGTTCATCAAATATAGCAGGCAATGTAAATATAGATTATGCGCTTTCTGCTGATGGAAGATATAGATTAAGATTTTATCGTCGTAACCAAAATGAGGGAATAGTTGAAGGACAGATTATAGAAACTGGCCTCGGATTTACACTAGTTGTAGACTACAATAAGTTTAGAGAGATTTTCCAATCCCGTAAGAAAAAAATAAGAAACCAAATAGAACAGAAACCAAAAGATGAAACAACTAATTAAATCGATATTATTTTTATTGGCTTGTTTGGTTGTGGCGAGCTGTAGTACAACCAGCAGATTAAAACCTGGACAATATTTGTACACTGGAGCAGATATTAATATCAATCCAGATTCTTCGGCAAGAATTGATAATCAAAAAGAAGTTAAAAAAACTTTAGAAGGCAAAACTAGGCCAAGACCAAATAAATCAATATTAGGCATTAAGTATAAATTATTGATTCACAATTTAGCTCCTGATACAGTGAAGCCAAAAGGAATTGGGAATTGGTTAAAAAACAAGATTGGTGAACCACCAGTTTTGCTGAATGAAGTAAAAATTAAATACAACAACGATGTTTTAAAAAGCTATTTGATTAGCCAAGGATATTTGCAATCGGATGTTACTGGAGATACTGTTATTAAAGGTAAAAAAGGGAAAGCTATTTATACCGTAAATACAGGGATTAGATATAAAATTAACAGCATAACCTTTCCAAAAGACACAGGAAACTTAACGCATATCATCAATTTAAATAAAGATAAAACACTATTAAAGGTTGGCGATTTTTACGATTTAGATACTTATAAAAATGAGCGGATTAGAATTGATAATGATTTAAAAGAAAGTGGCTATTTTTACTTCAGTCCAGATTATTTGATTTTACAAGTAGACAGTACCATTGGCAAAAACTTGGTTGACATCAATGTAAATATTAAAAATAGCTCTCCAGATGCTGGATTAAAACCTTACACCATTAAAAACATCAATATTTTTCCAAATTATAATTTACGTAGAGATAGTTTATTAAGAAGTTTAACCCCTGTACAGTATAACGATTTCAACATATATGATAATAGAAATACCTTCAAACCTAAATTATTCGACAGATTAGTTTTCTTCAAAAAAGGAGAAAAATACAATAGAAAAGACCATAATCAATCTTTAAATAGGATGGTTAATATCGGTGCTTTCCAAGATGTTAGAGCTGAGTTTTTACCAATAGATAGTTTCAAAAACAATCAATTGAACCTAAATATCTTCTTAACTCCATTAAAAAAAAATTCACTGACTTTTTCAGTAACAGGAACAAGTAAATCAAATAATTTTGTCGGGTCGGAAGTTAAATTAACTCAAACTACACGAAATTTATTTAGAGGTGCAGAGCAATTGGATATAAGTGTTAGTGGTGGTTTTGAAACGCAGGTTAGCGGGCAATCCCAAGGTTTAAACTCTTATTCCTTTACTGCTGAAGGTAAATTAACCTTTCCTCAGTTTATTGTGCCTTTTTACAAACCAAAAGTTACTAATGCATTTATCCCAAAAACAATTGCTTCTCTTTCTTATCAGTTGCTAAGCAGAGGATCCGAATATTCTCTAAATGCATTTAAAGCAGAATTTGGTTATAGTTTTAAAGAAAATATCCATAAAGAGCATAATTTAAATCCAATTTCTGTTAATTATGTTCAACCTAGTTTCCCTTCAGATTCTGTAGAGAAAAGACTTTATTTGGAAAACCCCTATTTGAGAAGTGCGTTAGAGCGACAATTCATAATTGGTAGTAATTACAACTTTACCTATACCAATCAAATGGAAGATAAGCGTAGAAATACTACGTACTTTTTTGGCAGTATTGAAACAGGTGGAAATGTATGGGGATTATTTGTACAGAAAGATGATTTAGGAAAACGAAAACTTTTCAATACACCGCTTACGCAATTTATTAGACTGGAAACTGATTTAAGAGACTATTACAAAATTAATAGAAACGTAACTTGGGCTAATAGATTAAACTTTGGTTATGGTTATGCCTACGGTAATAGCACATCTCTACCCTATGTTCGTCAGTTTTTTGCTGGCGGAAGTAATGACATAAGAGCATTTAGAGCTAGAACTTTAGGCCCAGGTACTTTTAAAGTTAACCCAGATGCTCAATTTGCAGATCAAGGTGGCGATATAAAAATGATGTTAAATACAGAGTTGAGATTTAAGATCGTAAGTGTCTTATATGGTGCTGTATTTGTTGATGCTGGTAATGTTTGGCTTAGAAAAGAAGACAAAGGAGATCCTGCAATTCCAGGAAGTGGGCGCCCAGGTTCTGGTTTTAAATTTAAAAATGCACTAAGTGAACTAGCTGTTGGTACTGGTGCGGGTTTAAGAATTGATGCTCAAATTTTTGTAATTAGATTAGATGGAGCATTTCCAATAAGAAAACCTTACTTACCTAGCGGGCAACGTTGGGTTTTAGATCAGGTAGATTTTGGCAGCAAAACTTGGCGTAAAGAAAATTTTATTTTAAACATTGGCATCGGATACCCGTTTTAATAGTATGATTAACTTAATAAAGAAGGCAAAAAACTTAGTAGTAATTACATATCACTTATTTATAGCTGCTGGAAAGGGTTTTATAGAAGACCGTGTAATGAAATTAAGTGCATCTTTGGCATATTACACTATATTTTCTCTCACGCCTTTAATTATAATTATTATCTCTGCAACTAGCATTTTTCTAGGAGATAATATGGATCCAAATACAAAGTTATTTGCAGAAATTAGTAAGATGATTGGTACAGATGCTGCAACCCAATTAAGGGGTTTTGTTGAAAATGCAAATCTTTCTGGCAAAAGTACAATGGGTTTAATAGTAGGAATTGCAACATTGGTTATTGGTTCAACCGCTATATTTATTGAAATCCAGGATAGTATAAATCAAATTTGGAAAGTAAAAGCCGTTCCTAAAAAGGGATGGAAAAAGTTAATTACAAATCGTTTATTGTCATTTTCACTAATTGCATCTTTAGGGTTTTTGCTTTTAGTTTCTCTTGTTATCAATAGTATTGTAGTTGGAATTGGCAATAAGTTAGAAATTTATGCAGCTAAAATCGGTATTGAGCAAATCTCTGGTTTTTTTATGCTCATCGTGACAAATATTTTAACATTAGCCGTAGTAACTGCCATTTTTGCTATTATTTTTAAAGTATTACCTGATGTTAATTTAAAATGGAAACCAGCATTAATTGGCGCATTATTTACCGCGTTAATGTTTAGTTTAGGTAAATATGCTATAGGTATTTATATCGAAAAGGGAAATCCAGGTTCAGCATTTGGAGCCGCAAGTTCAATCATCGTTATTTTAGTCTGGATATATTATACATCTGTCATTTTATACTTTGGTGCAGAATTTACTCAGGCTTACGCCGAAAAATATACCGATGGAATTACCCCTTCAAAATATGCAGTTCATTTAAAAACCATTGTTGTAGAAAAGAAAGTAGAAGTCTTGCCTCCTCAACATCCAGAAGATACTGTAGATTGCCCAGAAACATAAGCTGCAATCTTATCCATTAACTCTTTCTCTGAAAATGGTTTAAGTACCAAATCATTTATACCCGATTCAATATATTTTTCACGATCTTCTTTTAAAACATTTGCGGTAACTCCTAAAATTGGTATGTTCATTTTGGTAGCATCAACATACGATCTAATTTTCCGTGTTAATTCAACTCCTCCCATTTCTGGCATTTGAATATCAGTTAAAATTAAATCATAAGTATTATTCTTAAACAATTCAAAAGCTTCTTTACCGTCATACGCTACATCAGTTAACATCTTGTATTTTTTAATAACTGTCTGTATCAACAAGACATTCATTTTATTATCATCAGCCAATAACACTCTTTTTCCTTCTAAATTAGCTGCATTATTAAACGTCGAATTTTTAGTTGCTACTATATTTTTATTGCATAATTCATAAGGAATTTCAAATGTAAATATAGAGCCTATACCCAATCTGCTACTCACTCCTATTTGTCCGTGTTGAAACTCAACTATCTTTTTGCAAATGGCTAATCCTAATCCCGTTCCCTTCTGTTTAATTTTAGTAGACGAATAATAGACTTGCGCAAATTCATCAAATATCATTTCCAAGTTCTCCTTAGTAATACCAATTCCAGTATCTATGATATGAACTTTCAATACGCCTTGTTTTTTAGCATTTAAATCAATATCGGCCTTTAGCGTTACCGAACCCGTATTGGTAAACTTAATTGCATTGCTTAACAGATTCATCACAACCTGTTTTAAGCGAAGCGAATCTCCAGAAAAGCAAATAGTGTTATTAAAAGAAATATCTTTTTTCAATTCAATTCCCTTTTTACTCGCCAAAATACTCATGCTATTAAATACTTCTGTAATCGCATCTACCGGGATAAAAGAAATTTTATCAAAGCTAACCTTACCAGTTTCGTATTTAGAAAAATCGAGAATATCATTAACTACATCTAACAATAGTATAGAAGAATTTTCTATTGCCGTTAATTGTTCAGTTTGTTGCTCGCTTAATTTACTATGACTTAATTGTTCTGTAAATCCAATTATTGAATTTAAAGGTGTGCGTATTTCGTGACTCATATTTGCAAGAAATCTACTTTTAGAAATTGCATATTGGGAAGTTTTATGGCTATACTTAATTAATGCATTTTCATTTATATAAATTTTCCAAATATTATATAGAATAGCTGAAACTAATATTAAGAGTATTAAAATACTTAAAATGAAAATTTTGTCAAGGCTTTTAAACGTATCGTGAATATTGTCGTTTAGCTCTTTACGGTTTTGTGATACAAAAATCACTTCGCGTTTTTTATAGTTTTGCAACAAAGAAACTAACTCCTTAATTATTCTATTGTTGATTTGTAAAATGGCTACCTCATTTTTTTTGAGCATATCATTAGCCGTATACAAATTATTTATCTTCTCTAATTGAGTTACATTATAAATCTTGTTTTGCGATAAACTGTCAATTTTAGTTTCAGTTCTAACTAATTTATAAGCAGTATCTTCGACTTTAGCCTTCTTTTTGGAAAAGATGGCTGCTAATCTTTCAAAAAACTTTTGTTTTGGTTGAACTTTAACGGGAGTGCTAATGGTATCAACTTTAACCATTTTTTTAATCTTCTTATAGCTAAAATTAGAATGGGTATCAGACTGAACTCGAGTAGTATCTACACCGGATGAAATATTAATTAAGCTATCTGTTAATAATCTTAACTTTAAGTAGAGTTCTGTTCTACTTCTTTTTTGATCAACTAAATTTTTGACGTTTGTAGAGCCATCTTTTTCATTTCCATTCACCTTAGTATTCATCTTATCTAAAATGTTTGAAACAAAATTTATATCGTTCGTAAATTTTTGGATATAATATTTCTGACCTGTAACGGCAAATAAACGACAGTTGTTATCTGCATTATACAATACGATTATGCATGAATCTATCTGGCTGTAATCTTCTTTTAGCTCAGAAAGTTGATGAATATCTTTTAATAAAATCGTGGTTCTATTATTTCGAACATAGAAAAAAATAGCACATAAGAATAATGCTAATATTAAAAAAACAACAAGACTATAACGTGTTGAAGGGTTTTGGGCAGAAGAAGATGGCATAACACTCGTTAATTAAAATTACAAATACCCAAAAAATAAAGTTTAGGGCAATTTTTTTAATAACAAGTAGAGGAGTGCACAAACATACAGTAAAATAAGTATTGCTTGTGAGTTAATTTAAAAAATTAAGCAACCTCTAAATTTTCTGTTTCTTCAGTATTTGTATTCGCATCATTTCTTTCTCTTTCTTCTTCTTTGATTTCGTCTTTTTCTATTCTCAGATTTTTAATGATATGTTGCTGTCTTTCTGGTGTATTTTTACCCATATAATACTCTAGCAAGCTTTTTATAGTCTGATCTTTCAAAATAACAGGGTCAAGCCTAATGTCTTTACCTATAAATAAACCAAATTCATCAGGTGATATTTCTCCTAAACCTTTAAATCGAGTAATTTCTGGTTTGCCACCTAATTTCTCAATCGCATCACGACGTTCTTCTTCACTATAACAATAAATAGTTTCTTTTTTGTTACGCACCCTAAACAATGGTGTTTGTAAAATGTAAACATGACCAGCCCTTACCAAGTCAGGGAAAAACTGCAAAAAGAAAGTCATCATTAATAAACGAATGTGCATTCCATCTACATCGGCATCTGTAGCAATTACAATATTGTTATAATGTAAACCTTCTAGGCCATCTTCAATATTTAAAGCGTGTTGTAACAGATTAAATTCTTCGTTTTCATACACTACTTTTTTAGTGAGTTCATAACAGTTTAAAGGTTTTCCTTTTAAGCTAAAAACCGCCTGACAATCTACATCACGGGATTTTGTGATAGAACCTGAAGCAGAATCTCCCTCGGTAATAAATAAAGTAGTTTCGTATCTTTTATCGTGTGGAGTGTTAAAATGAACTTTGCAATCTCTTAGTTTTTTGTTATGTAGTGATGCTTTTTTAGCTCTATCGTTTGCCAGTTTTTTAATCCCTGCAATATCTTTTCGTTCTCTTTCAGATTGGATAATTCTTTTCAGCAAAGCGTCGGCTACATCGGCATGTTTGTGCAAGTAATCATCCAATTCCTTCTTCACAAAATCCATAATGAAAGTACGAACAGATGGCCCTTCTGGCCCCATATTTTGTGAACCTAACTTGGTTTTAGTTTGCGATTCGAAAACTGGTTCTTGCACTCTAACCGAAACTGCTGCAATAATAGATGCTCTTACATCACTTGCATCAAATTCTTTTTTATAAAACTCACGAATAGTTTTTACTACCGCCTCTCTAAATGCAGCTTGATGTGTTCCACCTTGTGTAGTATGCTGACCGTTTACAAATGAATGGTAATCTTCTCCATATTGTTGTCCATGCGTCATTGCAATTTCGATATCGTTTCCTTTTAAATGAATTATTGGGTAACGAATATTTTCAACATCAGCTACTTTATTTAACAAATCATATAATCCTCGCTCTGAGAAATATTTCTGATTATTAAAACTGATGGTTAAACCTGTATTTAAGAACACATAATTCCAAATCATACTTTCCACAAAATCTGGAATGTAGTGGTAATTTCTAAAAATCGTATCGTCTGGATAAAAAGTAATTGCCGTACCATTGCGTTGTGTAGTTTCAATTATTGGCTGATCCGAAACAATCTCTCCTTTGCTAAATTCTACTTTTTTAGTTTTACCATCGCGATAACTTTGTACTACAAAATTGGTTGATAACGCATTTACTGCTTTCGTACCAACTCCATTTAGTCCAACCGATTTTTGAAAGGCATTGCTATCGTATTTCCCACCTGTATTTATTTTCGAAACGCAATCTATAACTTTACCCAAAGGGATGCCACGTCCATAATCACGAATATTTACTTTATGCTCTGACAAGGTAATTTCGATAGTTTTACCAGATCCCATTACAAATTCATCAATAGAATTATCTACGATTTCTTTCAGCAAAACATAAATTCCATCGTCTTGTGCAGAACCATCGCCAAGTTTACCAATGTACATACCAGGGCGTAAACGGATGTGTTCTTTCCAGTCTAATGAGCGTATACTATCGTCGTTATAAATCGGTTCTGCCATTTTTCGTATTGTTTTTTGTCATTCAGAGCGTGGCGAAGAATCTATTAGTAGATGTAATTAATAGATTTCTCCATTGTTTCCCCGTCGAGAGGACGGGTAATAACTCAGCATTACAAATTTAATTTAATCTCTATGGAAATCAATTACAAAGTTTCCACAAATGAACATTTTAGCTAATTTTAATCTGCAAACTAAAATCCCTATCTTCCAAAATCAAATTAAACTTCATGCAAATTAAAAAACAGCTCTCTCTTTTCGATCTTTCCATGATTGTGGTTAGCTTAGTTATAGGAATGGGAATTTTCAAAACTCCTGTTAACGTGGCTGCCAAAGCTCAAATTCCAGAAGTGTTCTTTTTAGCATGGATTATTGGTGGAATTATAGCTGTCTGTGGTGCTCTAACCTATGCAGAAATTGGTTCTCGTTACCCTGTTACAGGCGGATATTATAAGATTTTCTCCGTTTGTTATCATCCATCTATTGCATTCGCTATCAATTGCATTATTGTAGTTTCTAATGCTGCATCCGTTGCTGGTATTGCATTAATTGGTGCTGAATATTTAAGTAAAATTATTCTTGATCCCCAAATGCAAACCAGCGAATACCGAATTCTTATTGCAACCATTAGCATTATTATATTTTATGCTGTTAATTTATTGGGATTAAAAGCGAGCTCCAAAACTCAAAATGTTTTAACCGTTATTAAAATTATAATGGTGCTTACTTTAATATGTGCCGTTTTTTTTGGTGAACAAACCACGAGCATCACTCCTATTTTTAAAAGTGTAACAGGTGGTTCGCCAGTTTGGAGCGATTATGGAAAAGCGCTAGGTTTATGTTTAATTGCAGTTTCCTTTAGCTTTGGTGGTTATCAACAAACCATCAATTTTGGCGGCGAAGTAAAAGAAGCGAAAAAGATTGTACCACGCTCAATCATTATTGGTTTAGCTATTATCATCACTTTGTATATGGCTATAAATTATGCTTATGTAAAAGTAATTGGTTTTGAGCAGCTTAAAACCGCCGAAAGTATTGCTGCCATACTTGCAGGTAAAATTTTCGGTCCTATCGGATTTTCTTTATTATCTGTTTTAATCTATTTATCTGTTTTAGGCTATGTAAACGTGAATTTATTAAGCAACCCAAGAGCAATGTACGCCATGGGCGAAGAAAGAGCTTTACCTAAAATCTTTACTAAAACCACTAAAAAACATGGTGTAATGATTGTAAGCTTAACTGTTTTTACCATTATAGCAATTTTCACTCTGTTTTACGCCCAAACTTTCGATAAAATTTTAAACTACTCGATATTTCTAGATTGTATTGGATTTGCAACTTCAGCTGCTGCGATTTTTATTTTACGTAAAAAAACTGCTCATTTAGCTAAAAAAGATATATATACTGTTCCATTGGGTCCAATTTTGCCGCTCTTATTTATAGCTGCATATCTATTTGTAGCCTTCAGTATTTATAGTGATGATCCAAATGCGGCCTTAAATGGCTTGTATATCTTTATAGGATTTATCATTATTTATTTCATTATCAGATATTTTAATAACAAAAAAGATAGCAATCAGCTGTCGTCAGAATAAATGCCACTACAAGCCCTACCTTTTAAAAAGCAATTAATTTATGCATCAGGAATGATGGGTTGGAGCATTATGACCAACTTGATTATTGTAATGCTACCCTACTTTTATTTACCACCAACTAATTCTGGTTTATCGCCTTTGGTGCCGCAGCTTTTAGTTTTTGGCGCTTTTAATATCCTTTCATTAATTGCGGCATCTGGCCGATTATTCGATGCCGCTTACGATCCTTTTATTGCGTCGATAAGTGATAGTAGCAATAATCCAAAAGGCAGGCGTTTTCCCATTATGCGATGGGCTATTTTACCCGCAGTGATCTTTTGCGGTTTGGTTTTTACTCCGCTAGTAAAAGGAGAAAGTATAAGCAATGCTTGGTGGTTAACGCTAGTTTTAGCTGGATTTTTCGTTTCTGTAACCACCTATATTATTCCTTATAATGCATTATTAGCAGAGTTAACGCATACTCCTGAAGAAAAAGTAAAGCTATCCACCTTTCAACAAGTTGGTTTTGTTTTGGGAATGATTTTAGGGGCACTTTGCAATAATTTCGCTGATTTAATTCAAGTTGTATTTCATGTGACCGAACGATTTGAGGCACTGCAATACACCATCTGGGGATTAAGTATTTTCTCAGGCATAGTAATGATTTTACCTATTATTTTTATAAATGAAAAGGAATATGTACAAAGTAAACCTACTCATATTCCTTTATTGCCAGCGATTAAAAATACATTCAGAAATAGCAATTTCAAATATTATCTCATCTCAGATTTCACTTATTATACAGCTTTAAGTTTAATGAGTAGCGGATTGCTATTCTTTGTAACCGTATTGCTTGGTTTACCTGATTCCGATGGCGGTAAATTTATGGGACTAATGGTAGTTTTATCTTTGGCTTTCTATCCATTTATAAATTATGGATCTAAAAAATTCGGCAAAAAGCCGTTAGTATTATTGGCATTTGGGGTTTTAAGTTTAATTTTCGTCACTATTTTTTTCTTAGGAAAATTGCCCTTTACACCGAGTAATCAAATGTATTTATTGGTGATTTGTGCATCTTTTCCTTTAGCTGCATTGGGTATTTTACCAAACGCAATTTTAGCAGACATAGCTCAAAAAGACACATTAGAAACTGGTGAAAATCATGAAGGAATGTTCTTTGCAGTTAAATATCTCTTTGTAAAACTTGGTCAAACCATAGGGATTGCCATTTTTGCTATGCTAACTATTTATGGTAAAGATCCTGGTAACGATTATGGTTTGCGCTTAAATGGTGTGGTTGGTTTTGCACTTTGTGTTTTAGCACTGTTGTTTTTTACTCGATTTAAGGAGAGAAAGTAGAAGCACCCAAATAGTATCCATTTCCCTCTTCCATCTTACCTTTTTCCATTTCCATTATTATTTATGTATCTTTGCAGCGAAGCAGAATTTCTTTATCATTTAAAGCAACTCGCAAGTTAGTCCTTCCAGCAATGATTGTTCTAGCTTCTTCGATATTTTACATTTAAAAATTATACTTTGTTATTTTCAGAATTAAACCTCATAGCCCCTATTTTAAAGGCGCTTGAAACCGAAGGTTATACACAACCTACACCTATACAAGAGCAATCTATACCCTCTATTTTACAAAAACGCGATTTATTGGGATGCGCTCAAACTGGTACTGGTAAAACCGCAGCATTCGCTATACCAATGTTGCAATTGTTAAACCAACCTCATTTAAACACAAAAGGTCCTAAACCAATTAAGGCCTTAATTTTAACTCCAACCAGAGAATTAGCTATCCAAATTGAAGAAAGTTTTAAGGCTTATGGCCGTAACTTACCTTTAAAGCATTTGGTAATTTTTGGTGGTGTTGGACAAAAAGCACAAACTGATGCCTTGCATAGAGGTGTTGATATTTTAGTAGCAACTCCTGGTCGTTTATTAGATTTAATGAACCAAGGTTTTGTGAATTTAAGGGATATTGAGATTTTCGTATTGGATGAAGCGGACCGTATGTTAGATATGGGTTTTATCCACGATGTGAAAAAAATTATCGCAAAATTACCTGCAAAGAGACAAACTTTGTTTTTCTCGGCTACCATGCCAACTGAAATTCAGAAATTATCTAGCACTATTTTAACTAATCCTGTAAAAGTGGAAGTTACTCCGGTTTCTTCAACAGCAGAAAAAATTACACAAGCAGTTTATTTCGTTGAGAAAAACGATAAGAAAAACTTATTAATCCATTTGTTAAAAGATAAGGCAATTGAAACTGTTTTGGTATTTACACGTACTAAACACGGTGCAGATAAGGTGGTTAAAGATTTGATAAAAATCAATATTAAAGCTGAAGCCATTCATGGAAATAAATCACAAAATGCTCGTCAGAGAGCGCTAACAAACTTTAAAGCTCGTACTACTCGTGTTTTGGTAGCAACTGATATTGCAGCTCGTGGTATTGACGTGGATGAATTGGCACACGTAATTAACTACGAATTGCCAAATATTCCTGAAACATATGTACACAGAATTGGTAGAACTGGAAGAGCTGGTTTAAGTGGTATTGCTTATTCGTTTTGCGATGGTGAAGAGAAAGAATTTTTAGATGATATTGAGAAATTAATCGGTATAAAAGTTCCAGTAAACGAAGATCATCCTTATGCGATGAGCTGGCAAAGTTTAATGAGTGCAGCCGCAGCCGCCAAAAGTGGTGGAAAGAAAAAAGGAAATCAACGCGAACCTCGTGAGCGTGAACCAAACTTAAGCGGAGCGAAAAAGAAACCACATCAAGGTGGCGCTAGAAAACCAAATCATACGGGTAGCACTGCTGGCGCAAACGCTGGTGGCGGTAACCGCAGATTTAGTGGTGGCAGCAGCAGAAGAAGAGATTAAGTTGCGTTTTTAAAACAATTTGTCATTCCGAGCCTGCGAGGAATCCCTTTTGCGAATTCACTTAGAGATCCTTCCTTCGTCAGGATGACAAAATTTTATATAAAATGGTTCGTAGCAATACGGACCATTTCTGTTTATTTAAATTCGTCATTTCGAAAGAGCGCAGCGACGAGAAATCTATTAGTGAAAAGCATAGCTGGAGTGATTGCTTCTTCCCATCAATCCCACAACCTCAACGTTCGGTATTGTTCGGCCTAGTGTAAACCATTTGCATTACATTGATGTTTCTCATCTCAAAAGCAGCCTCACAATAGTTTAAATAATAGTTCCATTTACGAATAAAACGCTCATCGAAACCTAGAGCTTTTACTTCATTTAGTTTACGGTTGAATTCGACAAACCATAATTTTAAGGTTTGGGCATAATCTAAGCCTAAATCTTTTAAATCAACTAAAGTTAAATCACTTGTGTTATTAATTGCCTTATTAATTACTGCAACAGATGGTAATAAAGAACCAGGGAAAATGTGTTTCTGAATCCAATCTACACCTCTACGCAAACTATCGTATCTACTATCAGGACTTGTAATTACTTGAAAAGCAAATATCCCGTTAGGTTTTAAAACTTCTGCACACTTTGCAAAGTAAGTCTCTAAATAATTATGACCAACTGCTTCCAACATTTCTACAGAAACAATTTTGTCATATTGCCCTTCAATGTTTCTATAATCCTTAATGATGATTTCTATTTTGTTTGATAATCCTGCAGCTGCAACACGCTCTTGTCCGAGTTTTTGCTGTTCCCTTGAAATCGTAACCGTGGTTACTTTACAACCATAGTTTTTGGCCATAAAAATAGCATTTGCTCCCCAACCACTTCCAATTTCTAACACATGGTCGCTAGCTTTTAAATGCAATTGCTCACACAATCGGCGGTATTTTTCATCTTGTGCCTCAGCTAATGTTAATTCTGGAGTTTTGAAATAAGCAGCAGAATAAGTCATGGATGGATCCAAGAATGTCGCAAAGAAATCATTATTTAAATCGTAATGCTCTGCAATGTTTTTCTGTGAGCCGGTAATGCTATTCGAACGATTGTTATGATAAATTCTATTCAACCACTTGAATAAATTTAACCCTACTGATTTAACTTTGCTGCCAGAAACTGAAGGTGCGTTTTCGATATTAAGGATAATCCATTTGATGAGATTGGTAATGTTATCAGTTTCCCATAGGCCGTTTACATACGCTTCACCAAAACCAATATCTCCATATAAAACTACGCATTTGAAAAAACTAGCATCCTTAACTTCTAAAGTGGCTTTTTGATTAGAATTAGGATTCCCAATCTGCAAATTTTCTCCATTAGGTAAAGTCAAGGCTAAATAACCTTTATTCATTTTACAAAGTGCATTCACAACTGCATTTTCGTAAAATCCTGATTTCGATTTTGTTAGAGAGAGAGATGACATATTTAAATTAATTTGGTCTATAGGGCTTATATACGCCTTTTTGTAAATTTTGGTTTGCAGCTTTTGGATGATATTTTATTTTTTTAATCCACAACTTAAATGCCTGCCAATGGATTAGACCCATAATCTGCAAAGGAATTAATGGGATGGAAAGAAAATAGCGTAACATATTTGCATTGGTTAATGGCTTTTCTTCTCCAATTAATGTACTTATAAAAAATCTTTCCCCTTTTTTATCGTAATCGTCTATTTTGATGTCTAGTTTATGAGTTGGAATGGCAAGTTTGAAGTCAAAAAAAGTGTCCAAATCTATAAATGGCGAAACATAAAACAATTTCTCCGTCTTTTGTCTAAATACATTCTCGTGCAAATCTTCTTTCCCAAAAAAGAACATTTTCATTTCGTGGTAGGTATTACTAATTTCTGCTATTGCACAAAGCGGATGATTATTTTCATCAAAACAGAAATAAAAAGAAACAGGGTTGAAATTATAACCAAGTACCGATAAGTTAGTTAATAGTTTGATTTTACCATTTCCAATCTCTACATTGTGGGATTTTAAATAGATTATGATTTGTTGTTTTACTGTTTTACTTTGATCTGGATTTTCCTTCGGAAGTTGTAAATGATCGTTATCTCTAAAATTGAATAAATTAAATCGATTACAACTAAACCAACGAAGCTTTTTATCAAGGATTTCGAGTTCATCCAAGTCGATGTAAAACATAAATACATTGTACCAAAAGCTGTGCTTCTTAGGTGCTAACCTATGATGCATCACTTTGGCGGAATATATGGATGAGTTTAGGTTCATTTTAAACAAATTTTGTCATGC
>NZ_JBAZRL010000039.1:0-32964 GCF_041662865.1 Pedobacter sp. | reverse complement strand
CTTCTTTTACATTTGGCAATGCAAATTTTTTGTAAGTATACTTTTTATTAAATTCTTCAGTAAATTTTGCATCTCTATTGAGTTTGCTCGTTACCATTTTACCATCAACCATGTTGTAGGTAGCAGCATCCATCTTATAAAGATCTTCTTTCGAACCACTATTTCCTCTATACAAACCAATTTTATAGTTTGCTAAATCATATCCATTTTTAGTTAAAATTTTATAACGAATATGTCTTTCATAAACGTAAATAAAACTTCCAGTAGTTGGACTTATTTCAAAATAACAATCTCCTACATCAAATATTTTAATAGCTGCTGCTGCAGAATCTTTACCAGAGGCTTTGATTTGAAATTCTTCAGGAGAAATTTTTCCGAATTTAAATTCTTTTTTTTGGGCGTAGCTGATTAAATGGGACGCGGAAATCCCTAAGATGAGTAGGAGAGTTTTAATTTTCATGAATACGATTATCTAATACAATAATATAAACATATTTATAAGTTTCTTTAAAACCTAGTAAATATTGTTAGTTAAATTATGTATTAAAATAGTTATGTAAAAAAGCTTATTCCTTGTTTTGCAAAATTGTTACTTTTCCGTCCATTGTACTCACTAAAATGTTTTTTCCATCAATTACATTTACGGTATTAATCATCGAATTATCTATTTTATGAGACCATAAATTTTGTTTTGTTTTTGGATCAAAAGCATAGACTACTCCATTTTTAGTTCCGTAAAACACTTTGCCCTCTTTTTCAATTAGCATAGAAGGAACATGCTCATAACCAAAACCTGCATTTAATCTCCAAGCCACGCCAGGGTCAGTGGATTGAGTTTTATAACCAACAATTTCATCTTGCATGGTTTTTCCATAAATCGTACTACTATCTGCAGATAAACCAATTGATTCTCTTACCGTAGCTTCTTTATTTCGCCATAAAGTTTGACCACTGTTTACATCTATTGCGGTTAAAAAACGATCTGGTGCAGCAATGTAAACTATTCCTTTGGTAGCAACTGGTGTAACCATAGCTGGTGAAAACATTCTATTTCCATTGCCATTATCCCATTTCCAAACTAAACCCCCTGTTTTGATATCTAAAGCATATAAATGTCTTCCCCAAGCACCAAAAATAATTTTACCTTGATAAACCAATGGTTTATCAACAATAGCACCTTCCACACCATCAAATTTCCAAATTACTTTTCCAGTTTTAATATCTAAAGCTCTAAAGCTATGATCACTTCCCCCTATAAAAACCATATTACCATCAATTACTGGCGATCCTAATACAGAATTTGATGTTTCAACTTTCCAAACTTGCTTGCCATTGGCGATATTCAACGCGTATATATTTCCATCGCCAGAACCTAAAATAACTAGCTGATTTTTAATTACAGGTGATGAATAAATAGCTCCTTTTGTACTGAAAGTCCATACTTTTTTCCCAGTAGTTCTATTTAAAGCCTCAACTAAACCTATACTATTTCCGAAAACAACTAAGTTATTGCTATAAGCAGGTGTATTTACCACATTGGCACTTGAATGATAAGTCCACAACTCTTTAACACCACTATATTTTTTATTGATATCGTAATTCGGTCTTTCATATGCTTTTAAAGTTTGATGAATAAAAGTTTTCAAAGGAATTTTTCGCCAAGGAGATAATAATTCTTGTGTTGGTTTTTTAAGCGAAAAATATACAGTGTCTTTTGTCATGTTTACCACATTGTATCCACCAATACTATCTTTTGCTCTCAAGTTAGAACGTCCCATTGTACCTAAAATCCCTTCAAAATTATATTGATGATTATTATGACCATGACCACAAATGATATATTGAATATTTCTAGTTTTTAATCGGTCGGTAACCTCATACCAATTGTCTAAACTGTTGTCAATAGGATAGTGATTGGTAAAAATGATTGGCATATCTTTAGGTGTTTTCTTCAAAATATTATCCAACCAAACGGTCGCATCTCTTGGTATGTGACCATCAGACATGCGTACATAAGGTCCAGAAGCGCAACCTATAAAGCGATAACCTTTATAATCAAACGTAAATTTATCGTAACCAAATTCTTTGATGAAAGTAACACCACCAGATTCAGACCAGCCTGTATCATGATTGCCTGGCATAATATAATAGGGTTTCTTTAATCCTGATAAGATTTCTTTAGCCAATTTCAATTCTTCATTGGTGCCCATTTCGGTTATGTCTCCTGTAATAATGGTGAATTCTAACTCAGGTTGGTTGTTGATATCTGCAACAGTTCTTCTTAAATCTTCATCCGCATTTGCACTACCTATATGTGTATCGGTCACAAAAGCATATTTAAAATTTTGACCAAAAGCTTGAATGCTAAAAATTGAAACGAAAAGTAAGAATGCTAGTTTTTTCATCAGAATATTATTGTTTTTAAAGGTGGAAGCTATCATGAGCATATTTCATTGTTGTTTGTTAGTGGTATGCTCATGATGGTTTCATAAAATTTGATTAATCACTAAAGATGCTCAATTCTTTTTAAGTACAACAAAACGTAATGATATTTTTATATTGATGATTATGTTGTATCTTTGCCTGGCAAATAATAACTCCTAATTTATTTGCTATGCAACTCGATCCCCAAAAATTTATTGCTACTGGTTTAACGTACGATGACGTATTATTAGTGCCTGCATATTCGGAAATTTTACCCCGTGAAGTGAATACAAGCACTTTTTTAACCAAAAAAATCAAACTAAATGTACCTTTGGTTTCTGCAGCTATGGACACAGTTACAGAAGCTGAATTAGCAATCGCCATTGCACAAAATGGAGGTTTGGGAATGCTTCATAAAAATATGACGATTGAAAGACAGGCCGAAGAAGTTCGTAAAGTAAAACGCTCGGAAAGCGGTATGATTCAAGATCCAGTTACATTATTAGAAAACTCTACTGTCGCCGATGCTTTTAAAATTATGAAAGAGCATAAAATAGGAGGTATTCCAGTAGTAAGCACTGATAATAAATTGGTGGGGATTATCACCAATCGTGATTTACGTTTTCAAAAGAATATGTCGAAACCTATTGTAGAGGTGATGACAAAAGAAAACTTAATTACAGCTCCAGAAGGAACAAATCTAATTCAAGCAGAAGAAATTCTTCAAAATTATAAAATCGAAAAACTACCTGTAGTAAATGCAGAAGGCTATTTATGTGGATTAATCACTTTCAAGGATATTCAAAAAGTAAAAAATTATCCAGCTGCTTGTAAGGATGAAAGAGGTCGTTTACGTGTAGGTGCCGCAGTTGGAGTTACGGCAGATACTATGCAACGTGTAGACGCATTAGTAAAAGCTGGAGTAGATGTGATTACAATTGATACCGCACATGGTCATTCAAAAGGAGTGGTTGATAAATTAAAAGAAGTTAAAGCAAAATATCCTGATTTACAGGTAATTGTTGGGAATATTGCAACAGGAGCAGCCGCTAGGTTTTTAGCAGAAGCCGGCGCAGATGCAGTTAAAGTTGGTATTGGTCCAGGCTCTATTTGTACAACTAGAATTATTGCTGGTGTAGGTGTTCCACAACTATATGCCGTTTTCGAATGTGCGAAGGCACTAAAAGGTACTGGAGTTCCTGTTATCGCAGATGGTGGAATTAAACATACAGGCGATATTTCTAAAGCGATTGCTGCAGGAGCAAGTACAGTAATGGCAGGTTCGTTATTTGCTGGAGTGGAAGAATCACCAGGCGAAACAATTATTTATGAAGGACGTAAGTTCAAATCTTATCGTGGAATGGGTTCTATTGAAGCGATGGAGCAAGGTTCAAAAGATCGTTATTTTCAAGATGTAGAAGATGATATTAAGAAATTAGTTCCTGAAGGAATTGTTGGTCGTGTGCCATTTAAAGGAACTTTAGCAGAGGTAATGTATCAGTATGTTGGCGGTTTACGTGCCAGTATGGGTTACTGCGGTGCAGGTACTATTGAAAAATTGCAAGAAGCACAATTTGTTCAAATTACTGCTGCAGGTATGAGAGAAAGTCATCCTCACGATATTACAATTACTAAAGAAGCACCAAATTATACAAGATAAGATTTTTTACCTTCAAAAGATTTAAGAACGTATGGAACTATAATACGTTGTACATTTTAAGATTATTAATTTAAAATATACAGCCATTGCCTTGGTGGCTTGTTTACGAAATATTCTAGTTTAGGATTAGTTAGAGCGGTCTTTGTCCGCTCTTTCTTTTTTAAAACTTTTAGAAATTACATAACTATCAATTTTGTAGTTTTATGCCAAAATAATATTCATGCAAAAAATAAAATCACTTTGTGTTTACTGCGGCTCCAATTTTAATGGTGATCCAATTTTAAGAAAAGCAATTGAAGATTTAGCAGAAATTATGGCTTCACAAAATATCACCTTAGTTTTTGGTGGAGGTAGTGTAGGTGTAATGGGGGTAATTGCTGATGAGATTTTAAAACGCAATGGCAAAGCTACAGGTGTAATTCCTCAATTTTTGATGGATAAAGAAGTTGGTCATAAAGGTTTAACCGAAATGGTAATTACTGAAAACATGCATCAACGCAAGCAAAAGATGGTAGACCTTGCTGATGGCTTTGTAATTTTGCCTGGAGGTTTTGGTACGCTAGAAGAGCTATTTGAAGTTTTGACTTGGCTACAATTAGGGCTGCACGGTAAGCCAATTGGTGTATTAAATGTAAATGGTTTTTACGATCATCTGTTTAAACAAATGGATGTAATGGTTGAACATCGATTTTTAAAACAAACCAATAGAGATTTAGTCTTTAATGAAATAGATGCTACGGTTTTAGTAACCAAAATGCAAAATTTTACAGCTGCACCAGATGATGTTTGGTTCAGAGATAGAAATTTAATCTAATTACTCAAATATCATTGTTATTTAATGTCCTTATCAAATTTATTTTTGATGTACTGTACTAATGATGCATCTTTTAACTCCATATCGCTAAGTGCAAACTCTAAAGCTTTAGTGCTTAATTGGATTTCTATTAAGGATAAAAATAACGATGCAATAAAGAACAATAAGCTTATTGCAAATAAGATTTCAGCAACAACTTCTTTTTCTAAATAAATAAAAAACATACAAAATATGCATGAAATAAAGCTGCAGATGCCAAAAGCTTGCATGTTTTTAATCAAGCGTAATCTATAACGCAAATTTTTAATTTGGTTGTGTAAAGCCCTGTTTTCATTTTTTTCAACTGTGTATTTTTCATGCAAGTTTCTAACCAAGCTAGCTAAAGCTAAAAAACGATTAGTATAAGCGAGCATAATTAAACTAATTGCAGGAAATAACAATGCAGGGGTGTTTATGCTTAAATTCGTGCTAGGATTTATTTACCCAAACATATCAAATTAAAGAGAAATAATTTTGGCGATTTCTTAAAGAATTTTTACAAAAAATTATCCTTTGTAATTTCCCAAGTCCATGGTTTTTTGAAGTTGTTTAAAGTTCGTAATTGAGGAAAATTAAGTGTTTCTTCACTCACTTCATTCGCATTATTTCTTGCAAATATATTTCCAGTGGTCAGTTTCATTTTTCTATTTGAAAAATCATATAATTTATCTGTCATCTCACCAGATATGATATTATAATAAATGTTATTGGCCTGAGTTAAAACCCAATCTTTATTTTGGTATTTAAACTGGTAATTTAATTTCCAACGCCAATTACTACCACCTTCAAAAGCTAGATTTAAACAATTGTTTTGAATAGTTAGATTTTTAAAAGGCTCACCTAGTTCGCCGCCTTCTTGCGAGCGAAGAATGAAATTATTGTTTTGCAATGCGAATTTATATTTACCCGAACGTTGATCCTTAAAATAAACAGCTAAAATTCTAGGTTTTTGAAATTCTTTTATTAGTTCCGTTTCTCCATCGCCGTACGCTCTTTTCTCAATAATTGGGTTGTTAAATTCAAGCACCAACACTAAATCTTCTAATTTGTCATTATTTAAATCGCCAAATGCAGTATCTATTACGTTCCAGTTAGTAGGAGTTAAAGAGTTAATTTCATTTCCTTGGGCACTAAGTTTTGGGTACATGAATGTTTGTGCAGCACTAAATTGCCAACAAAATAAACAGAAGATTAGTGTTAAATATCGCATGCTATGAAAAACGTTTAAAAAGTTAATTTAGCATATTAGGTACCAACGCAGAACTAAATACCATTACAGGTTTTAGTTTTAAAAATTTATAATTTAACTTGCTAGCATGAACATAGAATTCAATAAAAATGAAGATGTAAATAAGCAACTAGTTTATGAACTTAAAACTAGGCTAAAAAAAATATATGCAGGCGGGGGAGAAAAAAATGCTGCAAAACAAAAGCAAAAAGGTAAACTTTTAGCTAGAGAACGCATTGACTATTTAAGAGATAAAGACACAGAATTTTTAGAATTGGGTGCATTTGCTGCAGATGGCATGTATGCTGCAGAAGGGGGTTGCCCAAGTGCGGGAGTGGTAACAGGAATTGGTTATGTTTCTGGCAGGCAATGTATGATTGTTGCTAATGATGCTACTGTAAAAGCTGGTGCTTGGTTCCCAATGACGGCTAAGAAAAATTTGAGAGCACAAGAAATTGCGATGGAAAACCGTCTACCTGTAATTTATTTGGTAGATAGCGCAGGTGTTTATCTACCTATGCAAGATGAAATTTTTCCTGATAAAGAACATTTTGGTAGAATGTTTAGAAACAATGCACTGATGTCAGCTGATGGAATTGTTCAAATTTCTGCAATTATGGGTTCATGCGTTGCTGGTGGCGCATATTTGCCAATTATGAGTGATGAGGCGATGATTGTTGAAGGAACTGGCTCTGTGTTTTTAGCAGGTTCATATTTAGTTAAATCGGCCATAGGCGAAGACATTGACAATGAAACATTGGGCGGTGCAACAACGCATTGTGAAATATCTGGAGTTACCGATTATAAACATCCTAATGATAAAGCTTGCTTAGATAGCATTCGTAAGATAATGAGTATGTTGAGTGCTCCCGAAAATGCTGGTTTTGATCGAATTAAATCGGCTTTGCCAAAACTAGATGAACAAGAATTATATGGTATTTTACCTGAAAATAGAGAGAAACCATATGATATGAGAGATGTAATCCACCGTTTGGTAGATAATTCCGAACTCGAAGAATACAAAGCGTTATTTGGACAAAGTATTATTTGCGGTTTGGCTCGAATTGATGGCTGGGCAGTTGGTATTGTAGCTAATCAGCGTAAAGTGGTGAAATCTAAGAAAGGAGAAATGCAGTTTGGTGGTGTAATTTATTCGGATAGTGCAGATAAAGCCAGTCGGTTTATAATGAATTGCAATCAAAAGAAAATTCCTTTGGTTTTTTTACAAGATGTAACTGGTTTTATGGTGGGAAGCCGTTCTGAACAAGGTGGAATTATAAAAGATGGTGCAAAAATGGTAAACGCCGTTGCAAATTCTGTAGTGCCTAAATTTACTATCGTTATTGGTAATTCCTATGGCGCTGGTAATTATGCAATGTGCGGAAAAGCATATGATCCACGTTTGATTTACGCGTGGCCAAGTGCTAAAATTGCAGTAATGGGCGGTTCACAAGCAGCAAAAGTATTATTACAAATTCAAGAAGCGTCTTTAAAATCAAAAGGAGAAATTATCACACCAGAAAAAGAAGCCGAATTATTAAAAGAAATTACAGACAGATATGATAGTCAAACCACACCATATTATGCGGCTTCTCGTTTATGGGTAGATGGTATAATTGATCCGTTAGAAACCAGAAAAGTGATTTCAATGGGTATCGAAGCTGCTAATCAATCGCCAATAAAAAAAGCTTTTAATGTTGGTATTATACAGACTTAGTTTTTTAATTTTAAGGTATGAAAAGAATTCTCATCTTTCTATTTAGTTCTGTATTCTATGTGTCATCCTATGCTCAAGTAAAGCCAATTTATTTTATTGGAGATAGTATTACTACAAATAAAGATGAGGCTACTTCTTACGGCGTAGCTGGTAAATTAAGTACAGAAAGCCTATATGTACTTAAGGTGTATGATCTTAATGATAACTTGCTATTAACAGGGTTTTATAAAGATGAAAAGCTAACAATACCTCACGGGAGATTTTTATTGTATAACGAATTAGATGATTTTAATGAGGAAAACCATACTAACTTTTATATTAAGGATAAATATCGTTTTTTATCAGAACAAGGAGATTATGCGGATGGCAAAAAGATTAACAGGTGGGTTTGTTTTTTTCCAGATGGAAAAATATTTAGTATAACTAATTATGTTGAAGGTCTTAAGCATGGTGAATTTAAAATTTTTAATAGAAATGGAAAAGTGGTAACTTCTGGCGTTTATAAACTTGGATTAAAAAATGGCGAATGGATTTATGATACAAGAAAAAAAGAAGTTTACGTGAATGGTATACTAACCTCTAGACAAGAAAAATAAACTATTTTTGTATTTACAAATGAGAAAATTTTTAATTGTTTTTATTTTACTTATTGGTTCTATAAGTGCTTATGCCCAAGTTGCGCCATTATATTTTAACGGTAATCAAGTTACTACAGATAGAAATGAAGCAACTTCTTATGCGATTTACGGAAAGGTAAGTACAGAAAACGTATGGACTTTCAAACGATACGATTTGTATGATAATCTTATACAAACTGGGTCATATGAAGATGAAACGTTGAGTACTCCACATGGATATTTTAATTTCTATATGGATATTGAAACTTTTAACAATACTCATAGAGCTAATTTTAACCTAAAAGGAAAAACTAGATTTTTAAGTCAGCAAGGAAATTTTGTACATGGAGTTGAACAAGGCAAATGGATGCTTTTTTATCCTGACGGAAATGTTTTAAGTACTCAAAATTATGTAAATGGAGAGTTAAATGGAGAATTTAAAACATATGATAAATATGGAAATGTGGAAGAGGGTGGAAATTATGTGAATGGGAAAAAAGAAGGGGAATGGGTTTCTTTGGATGGTACACGAAAGGATATATATGAAAATGGGGATTTAAAATCTAGTGTGTTGATAAAAGAACAAAACAAAAAGAGAAAACGAACTACCAATTAGTAAATCATGAAAAAACAGTATCTCTACCTATTCCTTTTACTTTTTGCATCAAATGGTTTTGCGCAAAATTCAATCTCAATTCATAAGCAAGCAATTGTAGTAGATACACATGGTGATATCTTGTTCAATCAAATAAAATCGGGGATTGATATTGGGAAATTGCAAAAAACAGGAAATTTTGATTTAGTTAGAGCTAAACAAGGAGGGCTTGACGCACAGGTTTTCTCTATTTGGTGTGATGAAAAAGGTGGTTATGCTGTTGCCAATCAGGAAATCGATTCTTTATTCAGTTTGATAAAAAGGTATCCTGATAAGATTACTTTAGTCAGAAATGCTACCGAATTAGAACAGGCTGTTGCCGCAAAAAAAATGGCTGTCATGATAGGAGTAGAGGGTGGACACATGGTTGAAAATAGCTTAGATAATTTAGAGAAATTGGCTCAAAGAGGAATGATTTATCTTACGCTAACTTGGAATAACAGCACATCTTGGGCAAGTTCTGCAGCGGAAGAAACTTCAGGAAAAGTGAAGCCAGAAAATGCCGGACTAAATAATTTTGGAAAGCAAGTTGTACATAAATTAAACGAATTAGGCGTGTTAGTAGATCTTTCTCATGTTGGTACTAAAACCTTTTTTGATGCAATTAAAGAATCTAAAAAACCTGTTTTGGTATCACACAGTTGTGTTTATGCTCTAAATCCTGTTGCTAGAAATTTAAATGATGAACAAATTAAAGCTGTAGGTAAAAATGGAGGGGTAATTTCACTTAATTTCTATAGCGGATTTTTAGATTCAACTTTCGATGCAAAACAGAAAATATTCTTTAATAAATACGATAGTGAACTAAAAACCTTAAGTACAAAATATGGTCGTAGCAATGCGATTGATACCTTAATTTCTTTGCACAAAGCAGATGCTGATGCAACACGCCCATCTATTGAGTTATTAATCGATCACATCGATTATATCGTAAAGGTGATTGGAATAGATCATGTTGGTTTAGGTGCTGATTTTGATGGTGCCGAATCATTTCCTTTGGGTATAGATGGTGCGGCAGATTATCCAAAAATAACATCAGCTTTGCTCAAAAGAGGATATAAGCCAAATGAGGTTACTAAAATTTTGGGCGGTAATTTTTTAAGAATTCTTAAAGCCAATAAAGGCAAATAAATTACAATTTACTAGAGATTTATTCTTTTTACTTTCGGCTTGCTATTCAGCTTTGCCCTTTCCAATTTAAAGCTTAAATTTGCATTATTAACATAAAAGAATGTCTCAAGAACAAGAAATAGAACATGTAAAATGTTTAATTATCGGGTCTGGTCCAGCAGGATATACAGCCGCAATTTACGCAGCTCGTGCAGATTTGAAACCCGTAATGTATACTGGAATGGAAATGGGTGGTCAGTTAACTCAAACTACAGATGTAGATAATTTTCCAGGTTATCCTGATGGGATTATGGGCCCAGAAATGATGGAAGATTTTAGAAAACAAGCAGAGCGTTTCGGAACTCAAATCCGATTTGGTTATGTAAGTTCTGTAGATTTTGCCGCATTACCACATAAAGTTGTGGTTGATGAAATTAAAACAATTACTGCCGATACTGTAATTATCGCCACCGGTGCAACTGCAAAATGGTTAGGCTTACCAAGCGAGCAAAAATATAACGGTTTCGGCGTTTCGGCTTGTGCTGTTTGCGATGGTTTCTTTTTTAAAGGACAAGATGTTGCTATTGTTGGAGCTGGAGATACCGCTGCAGAAGAAGCTACTTATTTAGCTAAATTGTGTAAAAAAGTATATATGTTAGTGCGAAGAGATGAGTTTCGTGCTTCAAAAGCAATGGTGCATCGCGTATTAAATACCCCAAATATTGAGGTGATTTACAATACAGAAACTACTGAAATTATGGGTAACGGTAAAAACGTAACAGGTGTTTGCGTATTTAATCACAAAACAAAAGAATCTAAAATTATTGATGTGGAAGGCTTTTTTGTAGCGATTGGACACAAGCCAAATACAGATATTTTTAAAGGTTGGTTAGATATGGATGATACCGGTTATTTGAAAACTATTCCAGGTACTTCTAAAACTAATATAGAAGGTGTATTTGCTAGTGGCGATGTACAAGATCATTATTACCGTCAAGCGGTTACAGCTGCGGGTTCTGGTTGTATGGCTGCATTAGATGCAGAACGTTATTTAGCAGCTAAAGAACACCAAGTTGTAGTATAAGATTTTAACCAGTTAAAAAATATAAAAGCTTTTCAAGTAATTGGGAAGCTTTTTTTATGGGAAACAGTCAGGTTTTTGACCTTAAAAACAAAAAATTACCATCACTTTTTCGCTAAATTTTATATCTTAGGCAATACAAACACATAAAATAAACATGAAACGAATTTCTTTACTTTTAGTAGCTGCACTTACTGCTATCCAAAGTTTTGCGCAAACCGACGCAAACATGGGCATTATTCCAGCGCCTGTTTCCATTAAAAAAAACAATGGCACTTTTCAATTAGATAAAACAGTAACCTTAATTAGTAATGAAACTGCAAATGCTAAAACTGCAGATTTATTAAATGCTTTTATTGTAACTAAAGGTGGTTTTGCGTTAAGAGAAGCAAAATCTGCAACTGCAGGACAAAAATCAATCGTATTAACATCAGCAGGTGCTGACAAATTACCAGCAGAAGGATATGTAATAAATATTTCTCCAACTCAAATTAAAGTAACTGGAACTGGGGCAGGCTTATTTTATGCAGTGCAATCGTTAATGCAGTTAATGCCAGAGAAAAGGAATGATAAAATAACAATTCAAGCTGCAGAAATTAATGATTATCCACGTTTTAAATATCGTGGAATGCACCTAGATGTTTCACGACACTTCTTTCCAGTATCATTTATAAAGAAGTACATAGATATATTAGCAATGTATAAGTTGAACACTTTTCATTGGCATTTAACAGACGACCAAGGCTGGAGAATAGAAATTAAACAGTACCCAAAACTGACATCTGTTGGGGGCAAAAGAAATGGTACAATTATAGGAAATTATCCAGGCACAGGTGGCACAGATAATATAGAGCATGGTGGTATTTATACTCAAGATGAAGTAAAGCAAGTAATTGCTTATGCAGCAGCTAAATATATCAATGTAATTCCTGAAATTGAAATGCCGGGACATGCATCTGCAGCAATTGCAGCTTACCCAGAGCTGAGTGCTTTCCCAGATAGAGATACTTGGGTAGGAGAGAAAGCTCCTTGGTCTGGCGATAGAAAAGGAAAACAAGTACAGCAAACATGGGGTGTATTTGATGATGTATTTGTACCAACAAATAATACATTTAAGTTTTTAGAAAATGTTTTGGATGAAGTAATTGCTTTATTTCCTTCAAAATATATCCACATAGGTGGAGATGAATGTCCAAAAGAATATTGGAAGCAATCAGCATTTTGCCAACAATTTATAAAGGATAATAATTTAAAGGATGAACATGGTTTGCAAAGTTATTTCATCCAAAGAATAGAAAAGTATGTGAATTCAAAAGGAAGATCGATTATTGGTTGGGATGAAATTTTAGAAGGAGGATTAGCTCCAAATGCTACAGTAATGTCGTGGAGAGGTGAGGCAGGTGGAATTGAAGCTGCAAAACAAAATCACGATGTAATTATGACACCAGGTTCTGCAGGTTTATATTTTGATCATAAATCTTCTACTTCTCCAGATGAACCTTTAACTATAAGTGGGTTAGGTTCTGGATTTTCTAACTTTCAGAAAGTTTATAATTACGATCCAGTTCCAAAAGTACTTGCAGTAGAACAACAAAAGTATATTATTGGCGTTCAAGGAAATGTTTGGACAGAATATATGGAGACACCAGCTAAGGTTGAGTACATGATTTTCCCTAAAATTTTCTCACTTTCAGAAATTGCTTGGAGCCCTGTTGCCAGAAAAGATATCAAAAACTTTATAGAAGAGAGAGTACCTGTTCATTTAGCTAAATTGGATAAAACGAATACAAATTATTGGGTGCCAACACCAATCGGTCAGCCCGAGAAAGTAGTTAATGGAGAAAATTTCACAATTGAATTAAAGGCCCCAATTGATGGCGCTAGAATATTTTATACATTAGATAATTATCGTCCATCTGAAACTGCTAAAGAGTATACAAGCTCATTTAAAGTAAATGTACCCCAAGGTCAAAAGAAAACACTTAAAACAATTGTAATTACACCAAGTGGAAAAAGAAGTGTAGTTATGGAGACGACATTAAATAATGGTGCTCCAGAAGTGAAAACCAAATAAGGATAATTTTAACCATTAAGAAATTAAGAGAAATATGTAAATCTTATTAATCTTAATTTCTTAATGTTAGCATAACCAATAATTACTCATTTAAGAATAATAAGAGTCATGAAAGCTATTAAATTAGGATTTTTTGCATTAGCCAGTATTTTATTCATTGCAGCTTGCACTAATGATGATAAACCTGCAAGCGTTGCTAAAACGGTAGTTTCATCAAAATCTGTAAATCCTTTTCCGTTTTATAAAAGCATAGAAATTAAACCTGGTTATCACTTTGAAGTTGTAAGTTGGGGTAAAGGAGTTGACACGTTAGGTGGATACTTGTTATTGATGTCTGATTCTGTTAAAAACAACTATAAATCAATTTCATTGGAGAGAAAAGGTATTATTACAGATGCTTGGAATATGGATTTAGACAATGATGGAAATCCAGAGTTGTATGTTCAGTATGTGGTTAGAAAAAATGTAAACGATTTAAATGTTTACGAATTTGCTGGTAATGGTTTTGATAAAATTAGTTTCCCAGGATTAAATAGCAATCTTAAAAAAGGTTATCAGGGCAATGATAAATTCTTCATTAAGAATGGTGATTTATTTCGCTCTGTACCAGTTGTAATCACTGATAGCGGTAAAACAACTACGGTAATTAAAACAATTCAATATCAATTGAGGGGAAATAGTTTCTCTACAAGTGAGGTAAAGCCACAATAGTAGTAGAGTTTTATATTAGCAGTTGTCAGCATATGCTTGGCTAACAATTGCTAACTATCTATATTTGTTCAATTCTGATCTAATAAAATCATCCCACCTACTTTGAGCCTCTAAATCAGATCCATGTTTAGTTTCATTATCATAGCGATTTTGTAGATTGTTGTAATAATCGCTCACCTTATTTGCCGTTGCCTGAATTAGTCTTTTATAATTACTTGGTGTATATTTTTGATTTCTAATTTGAATATTACCTTCCTTTAGTAATAAAAAGTTAATGTAAACATGACCTTGTTCATGATTTAGTAACTGTCTGCTAACTTTTCTATTGCTAATTCGATCTGGCTTTACCCAAGATTTTTCTGGAACAACACCTGCAGAAAACTTAAAATCGATGTGAAGATGGTTATTTCTAACTGTTGCGTTATAGTTATAATGCCAAGTGGTTACAGTTTCTGCAGCAAAAGCAGAATGTTCATCAGGTTGTGCTTTAAAGTGAGTATCCCAATCGATTTGTTCTGGATACGCTTCTTCTTGTAGCGTTTTAAAACTGCTAAAAAATAGCACTACCGAAATAGCAATAATTTTAAAGTAAATGGATGTAACGTTCTTCATTTGATTGTATAGAACGAAAGCCGTGCCAATAAATTACTCGTGCTCGTGAAACTGTCCGCTTATGCGCTCAAACTTTTCAATTAATAAGTCAATTCTTTCTTTATCCTTTTTTATTACGGCTTTCCGCACTAAAGTAGAGCAGAAAATCATCCAACCAAAACTAATGACTACAAATAAAATTTGTACCCATAATTCCATGTGACCTAAAATCTCAAAGAAATAAAGTACCATGCCTAAAGAAAGTGCTATGGCATAAAACCAATATAAACGGTTGTAAAGACTAAAGCGATTTAATTGATATAATTTCAGTTTTGCTATAAATTCATTTGGATTTACAGTGAAATCACTTTTAGAAATGATACGATAATTGTTATATAATATTACAGTGTAAACAGCAACAGCAATAATAATAATGCTAATTCCTGCGTGAGTTGTCCATGATTGAAAATCGAAAAATAACCACAGTGCAGCAACTGCTAGAAAAGAAAATATCATACCCGCTATATTCAATAACGATTTGGTACGCATACTGCTTACTTCTTTTTTAGCCTGCTTTAACATTTCATCGGCAGATATAGTTACATCAACCGTATGCTTAGCCCAAAGCGCTTCTATATGATCAAATTCTTGCATTCTGATTGTATAATTCGGTCAATTTTTGTTTAATACGATGAATTTTTACCCTTAAATTTCCTTCACTAATGCCAGAAATATCTGCAATTTCATTGTATGGTAATTCATCCAATACCATTGTAATTATTAAGCGATCATTCTCTTCTAATTTTGAAATTGATTTATAAAGCAAAGCGACTTGTTCATTCTTTTCAGAAAATTCTTCAACTCTGTTCTCTATAATATTCTCTGTAAGTTCATCCTTAGCTTGTCTTTTTTCTGATCGCAAATAGGTCAAACAAGTGTTAACGGCTATACGATAAATCCAAGTAGAGATTAATGACTTGTTTCTAAACTTATCCAGATTTTGCCAAACTTTTAAAAAAGTTTCTTGTAAAAGATCGTTAGCAGAATCTTTATCGCCCGTATAACCATAGCATAAGTGAAAAATCTTCTTGGAGTTTTTGTCGAAAATTTCTTTAAATAATACGTCTTTTTGGCTCACTTATTTGCTTTTGATAATCTATGATTAGATGTTCCAAATATAGTTTTGTTACGGTTCAAATATGTAAAATAACTAATGCTTTATCAACATTGTTTAGAGAATAATTTTATTATTGTAGTTTTACGGTTTGAAAAATAGCTAAATCTAACCAATGTCTAATAAAAACAAACTTACACTCTTTATTTTTATCGCACTTATACTTGGTGTTGTTGTAGGTTATTACTTAAATGTAAATAATTTCAGCTCAGCTAATAATGCAATTGTTGGTGCAGATGCACAAGTAAAAAAGATTGAAATTCAGATGGGCAATCTTACTGATACAACAGTAAGTCAATACGCAGTATTGAAAGCTCAAAAAGCAGATCAAATTAAAATTCGCAAAGAAAATGAAACGGTAAGAGAGAAAAAACTTGAGCCATTTACATTATTAAGCGATATTTTTCTTCGATTGATAAAAATGATTGTTGCGCCTTTAGTATTTACAACGTTGGTTGTGGGAGTAGCTAAAGTAGGTGATATTAAAGCTGTTGGCCGCATCGGCGGAAAAACAATGTTATGGTTTATAAGTGCATCACTAATGTCTTTGTTATTAGGAATGCTTTTGGTAAATATTTGGAAACCAGGAGAAGCAATGAATCTTCCATTGCCAAGTAGTCATACAGATACAGGAATTAAAGCCACAGCTTTATCTGTAAAAGATTTTATCGCACATATTGTACCTAAAAGTTTTGCAGAATCAATGGCTACCAATGAGATCTTACAAATTGTGATTTTCTCTTTATTCTTTGGTGTAGCAACTGCTGCTATTGGCGAAAAAGGCAAAGTAGTAATTGAGTTTTTTGATTCAGTAGCGCATATCGTTTTAAAAGTTACAGGTTATGTAATGAATTTTGCTCCATTTGCAGTGTTTGGAGCAATGGCAGCAATTGTAGCAAAGCAAGGAATTAGCGTTTTATCAACCTATGCTTTATTTATTGGAGAGTTCTATTCTGGGATGCTCATTTTATGGATATTACTTATTTTAATAGGGTATCTCATCTTGAAAAAAAGAATATTTAACTTGATGAATAGGATGAAAGAACCAGTAATGTTAGCTTTTAGTACGGCAAGTAGTGAAGCTGCTTATCCTAGAACGATGTTGCAGTTAGAACGTTTTGGTTGTAAAGACAAAATTGTGAGCTTCGTTTTACCATTAGGATATTCATTCAACCTTGATGGTTCGATGCTGTACATGACGTTTGCTTCGATATTTATTGCACAATGTTACGGTATTCATTTGCCGCTAGACAAGCAGTTAACGATGTTACTTATTTTAATGTTAACCAGTAAAGGGATTGCTGGTGTGCCACGTGCATCATTAGTTGTGATTGCTGGTACAATTGCCACATTTAATATTCCAGAAGCAGGTTTAGCGTTATTAATTGGTATCGATCCATTATTGGATATGGGCAGATCGGCAACTAACGTTGTTGGAAATAGCATTGCAACTGCAGTAGTGAGTAAGTGGGAAGGCGAATTGACTGGTCCGTTAGATTAATTCGAAAATATATTTATAGACATGACGAGTAGAGGGAAAAAGATATTTTTATTTTTATCAATTGTAGTTCCATTTTTAATTTATTGCATTGTGTATTATGCGCCAATTATCCGCAATGCGCCTTTTAAAGCAAAAGAATTTGTTTCGTTAGAATATAAATGGGGGGTTGGCACTAATCTAGAAAACTCTTATAATTCTGCCACAGGCGAATACAAATATTTAAACGATAAGGATTCGTTAATTGTTAAACATGTGGATCTTAATGCTAGGGATAAGAAATATTTAGACAGCAATGCTGATGAACAAGGTTTTTGGAATTTGCCAGATATTGTAGCAAACAATGAAAACGATGTAAAAAATTCTAAAGCTCCACGTTATTTCATGAAATTCAATTATCAGAAAAAATCTAAAGAAGTTACCTATCTCTCAGATTTTGAAGGCAATGTACGAATGAAAAATGCAGCTGTGCAAATGCAAAAAATCATCGAACAAAGTATTATAGATGCTGAAGAAAGAGCTAAAAAGTAATACTAATTAATGCAAAATGGCTTTTCAAATTAGAAAAAACTTATCGCTAATAGCTACCGTTGCTGTAATTTTAATTATTGCCTTGGTAGGTTATTATTTAGTTAGTTTAAAAAAGGCGCCTTATTCAGTTACTGATTTTGAATCATTTACCTACAAATGGGGGGTTGGAGATAGCTTATCAAATTCTTATTCTTCGGCAAGTGGAAGCTACCAGTATGTAAACAATAGAGATTCATTAATTAAAACTCACGTTAAATTGCGAGCTAATGATATAATCTTTATTCACAATAAAATTAATGAGTTAGGGTTATGGAACTTGCCAGAAATTATTGGTAAAAAAATAGCGAACTCAAAATCACCAGTTTACGATTTGCAATTTATCTACAAAGAAAAATCTAAAAGAATAATTATTTACAGTGGTTTTGATCGCAACCCTCAATTGCTAGATTCTGCAATGCAAATCACAAATATAGTTCAACAAGCTATAGATGAAGCAGAAAGCCGATATAACAACTAATTTTCAACGTATTACAAAATTTGCTTTTTTAACGCCATTGTCGTAAGTTTACGATATATTCGTAAATAATGGAGAAATTAACACTACAGGAAGAAGAAGCAATGCTGGCCATTTGGCAAGTTCGGGCAGGTTTTATTAAAGACTTTATGGATGCAATGCCAGAGCCAAAACCACCTTATACAACTTTAGCATCAACCGTAAAGAATCTAGAACGTAAAGGATTTCTTAAAAGCGAGCGTTATGCAAATGCTAATCGCTATAGTGCAAAAGTTAAGGAAGCGGAGTATAAAAAACGTTTCATGAATGGCTTTGTGAATAATTATTTTCAAAGTTCTTATAAAGAATTAGTTGCATTTTTTGCAAAGGATAACAAGATCAGTGCAGATGAATTGAAAGAAATAATTAATCTAATCGAGAACCCAAAAAAATAAGGTTATGCCACATTTTTTTATCATTCTGCTTAAGATAAATTTGGTGCTCATTTTATTTGCAGCAGCTTATTATCTTATACTTCGCCGATTAACATTTTATGTCATTAATCGTGTGTTTTTGGCATTCGGTATTCTTTTTGGTACCGTTTATCCTTTTATAGATTTAACCGATTTTTTTCATAAACAAAGTCCGCAGGTAGCTGCGTTTGTGCCACAAGTAAAACAGTTGGTGCCATCTAGCTTTATCGGAGAATATTGGCAATGGATAGCTGCTTTTTTTTATGCTGGTGTAGTGGTGATGGCTTTTAGGTTGATTGTTCAATTCGTTTCTCTTTACCGCATGCATAAGAAATCTGCTCCTGGTTCTGTGGCAAACTTTGAGGTTAGGATTTTAAATGAGGCAGTTGGTCCGTTTTCATTTTGGCAAACCGTTTATATCAATCCATCGTTACACCAAGAAAGAGAATTACAGACCATTTTAGAACACGAGCAAATTCACGTTAAGGAATGGCATTCGCTTGATATCATTTTGGCAGAATTAAGTGTGGTTTTCTATTGGTTTAATCCAGGTGTTTGGTTAATGAAAAAAGCTGTAAAGGAAAATCTAGAATTTATAACCGACGAAAAAATATTGAAAAAAGGTGTAGATAAAAAAGCTTATCAATATAGTTTACTTGATGTTGGTAATTTAATGCCTGCAGTAGAAATCGTAAATAACTTTAACTTGTCTGATTTAAAGAAACGCATAAAAATGATGAACGCTAAACGTTCTTCTAAATTTACTTTAAGTCGTTACATGTTGGTTTTACCAGTTCTATTGGCAACTACCTTGGCTTTTACAATTTCTAAAAAGGACATTAAAAAACATCTTGCTCCTATAAAACAAGTGCTGATTACTGCACGGATTATAGAAAAAGAAGAAAGTCCGATAGTTGAGAAAAAGCAAATTATTAAAAAGAAATCTGCTATTAAAACAATTGATGTGGTTAAGGACACCGCCACATCAAAATTTAATTTTATAATAAATACAATTGATATAACTTCAGATTCTAGCTATTCGCCTCTTCCAGATTTAACACCAGAAAAAGTCTTTTTTATTGCTAGAAAAGGAGATGTTCCTACAAGTCTAAAAGCTAAAGTTTCTGGAATGTTTATGATTAAAACAGATTCTTTAGGTGATAATACAGAGCCGAAAGTTGAAAATATATCCATAAGACTGCATGGTACTGAACTTCCTGCTAGAGTTGAAAGTAAGCCGTATGCTAAAACAGTTATAGTAAGAGGTTTTAAAACTGGCACGAAACTACCAGATAGCACAATGAAAAGATCAAATGGTACTATTTATTTAAACGGGCAAAAGATTAATCAAGAAGAATTAAATAAAATAAATCCTTCAGAAATAAAGAATGTTACTATTCAAAAAAGCAAATCTTTAGAGGAGGTTACGGTGATAGGGTATGGAAAAAAGACTAATCCTTAATCCTAGCAAAATCAATTTGAAAACCTCAAGCTTATAAGCTTGAGGTTTTTTTATAATATCTTTTTTAACTTAATGTGTTGTAGTAGCATAATTGTTTTTGCGTCTTTGATTTCGCCATTATCTAACATTCGCATTGCTTCGTCTATTGGTAGCTCTAATACCTCGATGTTTTCTTCCTCCCCATCTACACCGCCACCTTCATTAATCTTCATTTCGTTTGAATATTCTGCTATGAAAAAATAAAGCTTTTCGGTAACTGAGCCTGGCGACATATACACTTCGTAAATTTTGCGAATTTCTTTAATCTTATAACCAGTTTCTTCTTCTGTTTCGCGTTTAATACAATCTTCTGGATTATCCTTATCTAATAAACCAGCGCAAGCTTCTATTAACATTCCATCTTTATTACCATTTACAAAACTTGGCAACCTAAATTGTTTGGTTAAAATTACGGTTTTGTGTGTAGTGTTATAAAGTAAGATTGTTGCGCCGTTGCCTCTATCGTAAACTTCACGTGTTTGTTGCTGATGTGTGCCATCCTTTTTTAAATACTCATAAGTAAGCTTTTTAAGAATGTACCAATTGTCTGAAAGCAGCTCTGTTTTTAAAATCTTTACGTCTTTTATCATCTTTATTTAATTGTGCTAAATGTAGTAATGTTTAAGGTTTTTGAAGCGCAGGTACTGTTAATTCTTTTATGTCAATCCAGCTTTCAGCTAAATCTTTTGTACTTCCTTCGACTACGCTCAGTATGACAGTACAAAAGGATATCGCTTCAATTTGGGCTATTTAACTTGGGCTTGTGCAAGGAAACCGGAAATACTTTTTCTGTCCTGTGTTTGATAAACCTGACCGAAGCGAAAAGCCAACAGACGAGGAACGAGGCAAGGACTTGTAGCAAAGGGCGGGACTAGCTTTGAAATGGAAGGCTGTATTTGCTTTTCAAAAAAATGGTTCTCAATAAGATTAGTCAGTTGATGAATATTTGCAAGCATACTATATTCATCGGATGACTAATAACTAAAAAAACCCTTCAACTTTATAGTTTCAGGGCTCTTCATTTTTAGTGTATTAACTATTAACTAATTATTTCGCCCATCCAGGCTAATAACCTAAAAATTAAATGTGGCTTTCATCATTGCAACCCTGCCAGGAATGTAATAGGTGCCTGACGAGAAAGAGTTGGCAGAAAGGTAATTGGCTTCAAATTTTTTGATATTTGCCAAGTTTGTTACCCCAAATTCTAAATCTGTTTTCAGCTTTTGAACTCTATACCTCACGTTAAAATCAGCGAATAAATATTTTAGATCTGGTTGTGTTGTTTGGTGTGTAAATATATGTTCTGCCGACAAGGTCATGAATACACTTTTAAATGCTGTTGCAGTTATTGAAGATTGCTGCCTTAATTGTTGGTTGTTGTTTTTAATTGCCGTTGCGCTGGTGGTTTTATTGGTGCTGATGGCATAAGTAGCATTGTAAGACCAATTGATGAAGTTATTTATCTTAGAGTCGATCCCAGCTTTATAGGCTAGTGATTGAGAAGTGAAAGGTAATAATTCATTGTTCTGCAATTGCTCAAAAGTAGATTGGTTAAAGCTCGCACCCACGTTTACTGTACTTCTTAAGCTGAAAAGATACTTACTTGCATTTGTACCAAAAGCTAAACTTTTCATATCGTTTGGTAACGATATAACCACACGTTGCTGAATGTTATTTGACAGGTTATAAGAAGAAATGGTGTTTACTGTAGAAGTAGTATAGTTTGCGGTTAGGTTAAAGAAAAACATTTGCATAGCCTTACGGAAATTAAAGCCTGCACCAACAGATTGAGATTTACTTTCCGTTATTGGCGCATCATTGGCAAATAAAGACCTATAATTCTTTAAGATTGTTCCACGATAAACATCATCAATGCCGCCTAAACTGTTGTTGTAGCTATAACTGGCGGTTACATAATTTTCTATGCCAGTTTGGTATTTAAGGTTTAAGGAAGGATTAACAAATATCCTGTGTAGGTTTTTGTCTAAACTCTTCGCTCCATCTTCATAGCTAATATAATTATAGCTTATAGGTAAACCTAGGCTAGCCTTAAAATTGCCTGAATTATATTCGTAGGAGGCATCGGTATAGAGTTTACTTTTTAACCACTCTAAATTATTGGTCATTTGCGATGAAACCAATTCTGTACTGCCAGTATTTTGTACACGATACAATTCTGAACCTAACTCTTGATGTTGTACATTGAAACCAACTCTATAGGTCTGTGTAAACTTGTTGTTTACAAAAGCAAATGATGTGTAATTATTAGTATACCAAGTAGGCAATTTTACGTATTGATTTAAGCCAGCAAATGGTTGGTTATTGTTCAATATCGCTTCGTTTAATCCTGGATTAATGTTTAATACCTCAGGTTGAGTTGTTCTGCTGATGAAAGAGAAGAAATTAAGGGTGTTTTCTGATTTTAATTTTTTGCGATAGCTCAACTCATTAGAAATCTCAAAATTTTTCTGGTTTAAAGCTTGGTTTGCGCCAATCCCATTAGTAACTATACTAGAAGCAGTATTATTTAAACTGTAATTGGTGACTAGGTTATTGCTAAAATAATGGTCATCGGCATTGGCCAAAACATTTAATTTAGCTTGAAATTTTTGAGGATTTATTGCATTTTCTTGTAACTCGTTATAAGTAATTGTTTGACCAGATAAATACGTTTCAGAGAATTTACTGTATTGTTGATCTCTTTGGTCGTAAAGGTAAGCGATGTTAGCTTTTACCTGTAACTCTTCGCTAAACTTATACAAGTTATTTAGGTTTGCCAGTCCGGCCTTATTAAATAATGTTCTTTTTTGTGGCAGGGTAGGTACACCAGCTGCACCTGCAGAAAGAAAACCACCAGGTTTATCATTGCCAGAATTAAATGGATTAAAAGAGGTTAAATCTATACCAGGGTCTATGCCAACATTATTCCCTTTAAGGTTATTGATGAATTTTGTTTTCTTTTTAAACATCATGGCATTGGCATTTCCGTCAAACCTATCTGGAGTTCCTAAGCCAGCTCTAATGTCGCCCATTACTTTTAGTTTAGCTTCTTCTTTCATTACTAAATTTAAAGCTACATCATCGCTCATGTTGTTTTTACGAAGCATTTTTATGGGCTGATCCTTTTCTATCACCTGTACTTTATCTACAGCACCTTGTGGAATGCTTTTAGTGCCGATGCTGTATTTATCATCTAAAACATTATCTCCATCTATATAAAGTGCAGAAATCCCCTTGCCATTGTAACTAACTTTGCCATCTTCGCTCACTTCAATACCAGGCATTTTTTTGAGTACATCGCCAATAGATCTATCTTGTTTGTCTGCAAAGTCAGAAGTTTTATAACTCAGGGTGTCACCATTTACACTAAGCGCAGGTCTATTTTTTACAACAACTGTTTTAAGGTTTATCTCACTATCTTTCATTACTAAATCGTAAACTTTAGCTAAGTCAGTAACCGTTATGATTTTTTTCTCATAACCAATCGTAGTGGCTTCTATAGATAGATCCTTGTTTTCCTCGGTAAATGATAAAGTGAAATTTCCTTTGTCATCCGTTCTTGTGAAACTTAAAATGTTGCCTTCCTTATCTTTTAAGTTTACATTAGCAGATACAACAGGAGCTCCTTTTGTATCTTTTACTTTTCCTTTAATTTGTTTCTGCGCAAAGGTGGATGCAAATCCAAACACGATGAAAAGTAGGCTGGTTAATAGCGCTCTCATTTAGTTTCAGGTAATTCAATTGGATTGTTAATTACGATTTTAGCAGGAGCACCACCACCTGGGCCTTCAACAGTTCTTCTTATGCTTGTACCTGAGACCATTGTAACGCCTTGAGCAGCCATTTGTGCATTCATGAACCCTTGTGGGTCTTTATCTCTTGCTTCTTTTAGCTTATCTAATTCTTTTCTAGTGGTTTTTACAGCATCTGCTGGAAGTTTTACTTCTGCACCTAAATAAGTTGTGCCCACATCCATACCCACAATTTTTACGGTACCTGGACCGCCACCTGGAACAGTGATTTTTGGGTCATTTGCTGCAGCTGCTTTTACATCTTCTTCTTTTACGTTTTCAAAACCAGCAAATTTGAATTGAACGGTTCTGGTTTCGTCATAAGCCTCAACAATTAATCCTGGTAAGCCGTTTAGTTTCCATGGTCCGCTTTGAAAAGGTAGGTCCGGAGCAAACCAAGCCGTCCAGTTTCTGCCTTTAAAATGAGCAGTAGCTTTTTGACAATGCACACCTGAAAGACTTGTGGTGTCTTTAGCTATTTTCCAGCTTATTTTAGGCGCATCTTCTTCAACCAAGTAATTGGTAACTAGACGTTCTTTTGTATAAAACTTATTTTCATTTACAAAATAGAAATAATCAAGGTCTGACACTCGGTTTGAACCTGTTCTATTGATACTGATGCTGAAATTATTAGAACCAGCTTGATTTTTCATCTGTTCTGCAATCGCTTTTTGTGTTTCTATATCACGATTTATCTTATCGTAACTCGTATAAACAGAAGCGTTTTTGCCAATAACCAAAAGCATATTTTCGGTATAGGGTTTATCTTTTTGTGTAGTATCTTGCAAGTGCGTAAAGCTATATCTTACTCTTGCTAAAGCTTTGTCTGGATTTTGCGCAAAGGCAGCTACTGCAGTTGCAAGCATTAAAAAAGTGGTTAAAAAGGTTTTCATTTTATGTTTGTTTGGTTTATTAATGATATTATAAATCTCGAAATCGTCATTCCCGTGCATACGGGAATCGTAAAACGTTATTTATGTTTATTCAGCCTTCCAGCGCATTACATTTACCAGTCAAGCTGGCAATGACGCTAACTAAAGCCAAGGCATTTCTTATTTTTTTTCTGGTAATTCTAAAGGATTATTAACTACAATTTTTGGTAAAGTTGGGCCAGAAGGTCTGGACATCGCTACACCAGTTACCGTGATGATACCTTCATTACTACCTGCCATTTGAGTTTTCATAAATCCCTGTGGGTCTTTATCTCTGGCTTCTTTTAATTTGTCTAGCTCTTGTCTGGTTGCTTTTATCGCATCTGCGGGAAGTTTAATTTCACTTCCTAAATATGGGCTAACACTATTTACGCCCCCAGCTCCAACACTAAATACTGCAAAACCTCCATCTGACATAGTTACTTGGCCTCCACTAACATTTGTTTTTGCAGGTTCATTTTGTGCTTCACTCACATTCTCCATTCCTGCAAATTGGAAGGAAACAGTTTTTGTATCATCATAAGCTTCTATAATTAAACCAGGTAAACCATTTAATTTCCAAGGCCCGCTTTGGAAAGGTAATTCTGTAGCATACCAAGCCGTCCATTTTCTGCCTTTAAAAGTTGTTGTTGCTTTTTGACAATGAACCCCAGAAAAACTGGTAGTGTCTTTTGTGATTTTCCAATTGATTTTTGTTGTAGGTTCTTCTACCAAATAGTAATTGTAAACTCGTTCTTTAGTGAAGAATTTATTTTCTTTAGCGAAGTAGAAATAGTCTGTTGAAGAGGTAGGAGTGTAGCCAATGCTTTTTACTGTAATATTAACATTAGCATTGCCAGCTTGATTTTTCATTTGTTCTTCTATCTGCTTTTTTCTTGCTAAACTCTGATTTATCTTATCGTAACTGGTATAAACTGAGGCATTTTTGCCGGCTAATAATAACATGTTTTCTTTATAAGGCCTATCTTTTTGAGTAGTGTCTTGAATGTGAGTAAAGTTGTAACTCACTCTTGTTAAAGCCTTATCAGGATTTTGTGCTGATGCGACTGAACATATTGCAAGAGCTAAACATGTGGTAAGTAAATTTTTCATATTGCTTGGTTTAATCAATTAATTATTCGTAAATCTACGAGTATTTCGTAATTAATAAAATGATTTAACATTTTTTAACTTATATAAGTGTTACGATTATTTCTTCTCTGGCAACTCTATAGGATTATTAATGGTACTATGACTAACGCCTGTCGTACTACCACCTATTAGAACATTAGCTCTTGGTACCCCTGATTCTGCTGCAATAAAACCTTTAGGGTCTTTTTTAAAAAGGTCCATGATTTTATCAAATTCAGTTCTAGTTGTTGCTTTAGCATCTTTTTGCAATGCGATTTCATTACTAAAGAAAAAGCTTTTATCGTATTCCTTAGCTAGTTCTAATTGTTCGGCACTCAGATTTTCTTTTTTAAGATTATCAATTCCATTGAATAAAAATTGAACTTCATTTTTATCATCATTAGCTTGTATAATCAATCCTGGAAGTCCATTTAATTTCCAAGGACCACTTTGAAAAGGTAATTCTGGAGCGTACCAAGCAATCCAGTTTCTACCTTTAAAAGTAGTTATTGCTTTTTTGCAATGAACGCCATTAAAACTTAAAGTGTCTTTTGTAATCTTCCAATTGATTTGCTGAGAAGGTTCGTCAATTAAATAATAGGCATTCATAAATCGTTCTCTGCTTACTAGTTTATTTTCTTTGGCAAAGAAATAAATATCAACTGCGTTGATAGGTTTAAAAGGTGAACCTGGTGCTCGCTTGGCTTTTGGTAAATCTAATTCTCTTTCTAACCTATCAAGACTGGTAAATGCCGATGCATTTTTGCCAATAACCAGTAACATATTTTCTGTATACGGATTATTCTTTTGAGTAGTGTCTCTTACATGGACAAAGTTATATTTTACCCTAGCTAATACTTTATCTGGTTTTTGGGCAAATGAAATTGAGCTGATTAAAATTGCTAAGCAAGTTGTTAAAAGTGTTTTCATAATCTAATTTTAATATTAAGTTTACGTAAATCTACGAATATTTCGTAATATAAGAATTATTTAACTCTTTTTAAGTCTCTTTATTTCAACTTTGTTGATGATGTAAGCATTAACTGTAAATCAGTAACAAGAAGGTTTGGAAATTATTTTCGCTATCTGTTTGTGTTTGAATAGTATTTATTCTATATTTGCACCTCGATAAAAAATATACAATTTAAAAAATAATTATTTAACAATGTACGCAATAGTAAATATAGCAGGACAGCAATTCAAAGTTGCAAAAGACCAGCACCTTTTTGTACACCGTTTACAAGGAGATGAGGGCGCTAGTATTGAATTTGACAATGTATTGTTGGTTGATAATGATGGTAAAATTACAGTAGGGGTTCCTGCAGTAAAAGGTGCATCGGTTACAGCTAAAATCGTGTCTCATTTAAAAGGTGATAAAGTAATCGTTTTCAAGAAGAAACGTAGAAAAGGTTACAAAAAGAAAAATGGTCACCGCCAGTATTTCACCAAAATCCAGATTGAGAGTATCACTCTGTAGTTAATTTTTTGTTTAATTGTAAAATTGGGTTTCCCAGTTTAAAAAATATAAAATCAAATGGCACATAAAAAAGGAGCCGGTAGTTCTAGAAACGGACGTGAATCGCATAGCAAGCGTTTAGGTATCAAGATCTTTGGTGGTCAAGAAGCTATCGCTGGAAATATCATCGTTCGTCAACGTGGTACCAAACATCATCCAGATAAAGGAGTAGGTATTGGTAAAGATCATACTTTATTCGCTTTAGTACCTGGAGTAGTAACTTTTAAAAAGAAACAAGATAACAAATCTTATGTTTCTGTATTACCTGTGGTTGCAGAAGACGCACCTGTGAAAACAGCAGCAAAAAAAGTTGTAGCTAAAAAAGCACCTGCAAAAAAAGCAGTTGAAGCTAAACCAGTAGTAGCTAAAGAAAAAGCAGTAAAAGCACCTGCAAAAAAAGAAGCAGCTCCTAAAGCGGCAAAAGCGCCTGCTAAAAAAGTAGCTAAAGCTGATGATACAACTGCAGCTGAATAATATTCGTAATTAGATTACAACAAAAGGCCTCGATAATTATCGAGGCCTTTTTTGTTTAAAATATTCTAGAGCAACAATATATAAGACAGTTAAGAAAGATAGTATACTAATATTTTTTCCTTTCAAAGATGAATAGAAGAGAGTAATCTACTGAAGGAATTCTCACCCTCAACATAGTAGTTGACATGATGAAGCCTCTTCAATTGCATTATTTAGCTTTTGAAGAGGCTTTTATATAAAGGATAAATAATTTTCTATCTAATATTATATTTTAATCCTATTTCAAATTCTCCATTACTATAAGTTTGGAGATCACTTGTATTAGTAGTGTATTGACATAAAACAGAAAATTGTTTTTTGTAAACTGTTCCAATACCTATTGTTACACTATTGGTGTTATGATAAATTGAATTAAACTGTAACTTATTCTCAAACATTTGAACATTCAAACCAACATCAAATAAATCGTCGAAATTAGCTACCCCATGATAAGTTACCATCGGTTCAATACTTGTTAGTGTACCTGGTTTTGCAAAAAACTTGTACCCAACACTTGCCATATATAAAGAACGATCTACAACATTTTTTAACTCACTTTTACCAAATGTTGCCATTAAATTAGGTATAGTACCTTGAATAGTTAAAGATCTCGTTCTAAAGGCCATTCCAAAATCTGATTCAAATTTCATTTTACGGGCATTGAAGTCTTGTATAGTTTGTTCACTCGCATCACCTTTTATTTTATTTAAATCTATCCACTCATTTATTGCACCCATTGAAGCGCCGAAATCAATAAATTGATCTTCGGAATTTAATTTTAAATGATAAGCATAAGTAGCTTTAAAGTTTGTTCTCCTTAGCAAACCTGCGCTTTCGTTATATAAGAAAAGACCTATGCCTAGTTTTTTGCTTGGAGAGCCATAGGTTGCTGTTAATGTTTGAATGATTGGTGCGCCATCAACAGAGGTCCACTGAGCTTTAACTGCTGCACTTACCTCAAATTTTTCTGCTATTCCGGCCATAGAAGGGTTTGAGAGATATGGATTTTGATAATAAGTGCTTGACATAGTATTTAGTTGCGCCTCAGCTTTGTTAACAATAGATAATGCTAAAACAACTAATAAAGTTGATCTTAAATATTTATTTTTCATTTTTTATTAATTAAATTCTCCTGAATTAATTATGATTTCTAACAATAGTGATAGTACCTCTGACTAAACCTTGCCCGATGCCAAGGTCAATTACATATAAATAGGCATCTTCATTTAAAGGCTTGCCATTATAGGTGGCATCCCAATCATTTTTATATCCTTTCTTATCATAGATCACTCGGCCAGCTCGATCAAAAATTTTAACATTGTTTTCTGGGAAGTATTCAATGTTTTTAATGGTCCAATAATCATTTTTTCCATTACCATCTGGTGTAATTATATTTCCAGGTATAACTTTAATTGATGGGTTTACTACTAAAGTGATTTCTCCAATTTCAATACATCCTGCAGCATTGCTTACTTCGACCGTATAGGTAGTAGTCTGATCTGGGCGAACTATGATATTTGATGTGCCTTGACCAGAAATTATATCTGCAGCTGGCATCCAGGTGAAATTAGTGCCATTGGCAACGCTTAAAGTAGCTACATCTCCTTTATTAATGTTGCTTCCTAAATCACTTTGTATAATAGGTGTTGGAAGTGCTAAAATGGTAATATTTCCAATTAAGCTCGGAGAAGCACAATCACCAATAGCTGTAGCTATATAATTAAATGAACCTGTAACCGAAGGAATTCCTTCAATTTTCATTACTCCATTTAAGTAAGACGTAGTTAATCCGTTTGGTAATCCAGTAACTGTAATATTTGTGGCATTGATTCCCGAATAATTAATTGAAACAATAGGTTTTCCAATACATATGTTTTGTACAGCAGTACTTGGTAAACTAGTTAGATTTAATTGAGTACCAATTTTTACATTTAAAACTCCATTTGCAGTTACTGTATTACAACCACCTGCTGTTGAAACTTGATATGAGAACGTACCGTTTACAGTTGGTGTTCCAGTAATAGTAAATACTCCATTCAAATAAGTTCCAGTAACTCCAGTTGGAAGACCTGTAACGACAGCTCCTGTTGCATTGATAATTTGATAAGTAATATCAGTAATTTTTACTCCCTCACAAGCACTTTGAAAATTCGAACCATTTGCACTCGTTAAATTGATAGCGCTTGGGCTAACAATATTGATAGAACCATTAGCGCTTGCAGCTATACAAGTTCCAGTAGCATCTATTGTATAATTGAAATTTCCTGTTTGAGTTGGTGTACCGCTAATTGTCAAAATCCCATTTGGATAAACGCCAGTTAGTATTGCAGTAAGCCCTGTAGGTAATCCAGTTACAGTTACTTTTGTAGCCGTAAAATTATAAGTTATAGGTATAATTGGACTGCCAAAACACAGTTTTTGCGAAATAGTAGACAGGTTACTTGTTAATTGTAATTTAGTGTTTTCTGTAACAGTTATAGTTCCATTATAAATAACATTGCTACAGCCACCCACTGTAGTTATAATAAACGGAAAAGTACCAATAGCTTGTGATTTCCCAGAAATAGTAAAAATACCAGCATTATATTGACCAGTAATTCCTATCGGTAATTCAGATATAGTTGCTCCAGGAGCATTATTTATAGCAAAACTAATCGTATTAATAGCAACATCTTTGCAAACACTTTGGAAATCGGAGCCAGCAACACTCGTTAATGTTATGTTAGGTGCTACTCCAATCGTGATTGTACCTGTTACTGTTGGCGATTGACAAACCCCAATGGCACTAATGGTGTAAGTAAATGTGCCTATACTAGCAGATGCGCCAGATATGGTCACTACATTGTTAACAAGATTACTAGTTATACCTGCAGGCAGACCAGTAATCTGTACACTATTAGGATTAGCATTAATAATATCATAAGTGATATTATTAATCGTTGAATTAATACAGGTAGTTTGGGAATCAGTACTAACTCCACTACTCAAAGTTATTTTGGTGCTTTCTGTAATAGTTATAGTTCCATTAAAACTAACATCACTACAACCTCCTAAAGTAGTAATAGTGAATGGAAAAACACCACTAGTTTGTGACTTCCCAGAAATAGTAAAAGTACCAGCATTATATTGGCCTGTAATCCCTACTGGTAACCCAGAAAGATTAGCTCCCGAAGCATTAGCTATGTCAATGGTAATTGGATTAATATTAACATCTTCACACACGCTTTGAAAATTAGAACCAACAGCACTCGTTAAGGTTAAGGTAGGTAGAGCTCCAATCGTGATTGTACCAGTTACCGTTGGTGACTGACAAACTCCTACAGCACTAACTGTATAATTAAATATATCAATAGCTGCTGAAGATCCTGTTATAGTAACCACGTTGTTAACATAGGTATATGTAAATCCAGCAGGTAAACCATTAACTTGAACATCGTTTGAGTTGGTAACATCATATGTTATGGTAGTAATTGGAGTATTTAAACAAGTGGTTTGCTGATCGGTGCCGATTGCACTACTCAATGTTATTTTGGTAGCCGCTTTAATTCTTAATACGCCAGTAGTTGTTACTGGGCTACATCCACCAATAGTTGTTATAGTATAATCAAAATAACCATTTTGGGTTGGAATGCCACTAATGGTAAGTATTCCGCCTGAAAACGAAGGTGTTATTCCAGCAGGTAATCCTGTTACTGTGGCATTTGTAGCTTGGGTTATTGCATAGGTAATGGGCGTAATAGCTATTCCCTCACAACCACTTTGTCCATCCGTACCTACTGCACTTGTCAATGTAATTGTAGGCGATACTCCAATCGTGATTGTACCAGTAGTCATTGGCGATTGGCAAACACCTGTAGCACTAATTGTATAAGTAAATGTTCCTATGCTGGCAGATGTACCAGATATGGTCGCTACATTGTTAATAAAGTTACCAGTTATGCCTGTAGGCAGACCAGTGATCTGTACTGTAGTTGCATTAGTAATATCATAAGTAATGTTCGTAATCGATGAAGTAACGCATGTCGTTTGTGCGTCAGTGCCGAATGCACTACTCAGTGTTATTTTGGTGGCCTCCTTAATTCTTAAAATTCCAGTAGTGGTTACTGGATTACAATTGCCAACTGTAGTTATAGTATATTCAAAAAATCCGTTTTGGGTTGGAATGCCGCTAATGGTAAGTATTCCTCCTGAAAATGAAGGTGTTACTCCAGCAGGTAATCCTGTTACTGTGGCATTTGTAGCTTGGGTTATTGCATAGGTGATGGGCGTAATAGCTATTCCCTCACAACCACTTTGTCCATCCGAACCTACTGCACTTGTCAATGTAATTGTAGGCTCTAACCCAACCGTAATTGTACCTGTTACCGTTGGCGATTGGCATTCTCCGGTAGTAGTGATTGTATATGTAAATGTACCCATATCGGCCGATGTGCCCGAAATAGTTGCTACATTATTAACGAAATTTCCAGTTACTCCTGTTGGTAAACCTGTAAATTTTACAGTAGTTGCATTTGTAATATCATAAGTAATATCTGTAATTGGTGAATTGATACACGTATTTTGAGCATCAGTTCCAAAGGCACTGCTCAAGGTTATTTTTGTAGCTTCTTTAATCCTTAAAGTTCCAGTAGTGGTTATTGGGTTGCAATTGCTAACTGTTGTAACGGTATATTCAAAATATCCAAATTCAGATGGGGTACGGCTAATAGAA
>NZ_JBAZRL010000038.1:0-33969 GCF_041662865.1 Pedobacter sp. | reverse complement strand
TTTACGGTATATTAGATTTATGGCACGATGAAAATGTGAAATTTAATTTTTCATCTTACCAGATAAACACAAACGAAACTTATTCCTTAACATTAAAGAGATGAAGAACTACTACAATGCCGAATCAAATCCATTTACCAGTTACAAAAGCATTACTTTATTTTTACTTATACTAACTGGTTTACTATTCACACAAAGTGCTAAAGCACAAACTCCTTATAAAGTAGAAGGAGATTCACAAATCAAAATATCTGTTGATTCAAATCAGAATATATCAAGTACGTTGACAGCTGAAGGTAATTTTATAGTTAAAGATGGCGTGTTAGATGAAATTAACTCTTTCGAACTTGCCTTGCCAATTGCTAACGCTGCTGGTAACTCAATAAATCAAACGCTAAATAAAGATGGTATAAGTTTTAAACTTACTCATGTAATGATTTTGCCAGTGATGAAAATGATTCATGCAGTTGGAGTTTTAAATGTAGGTGGTATAAGCAGTAGAACAGATATGGAATTTAGTTTTGTAATGAATAGCGACGAAAGCATTACATTGAGTGGTCGTAAATCAATAAAATTAAGTGAATATCACAAAGAACCAAATTTTGCTTTAGCTTCTCTTTCAAACAACAATGAGGTAAATCTTAATATGAATTTGATTTTTAAAAGCAATCAGTTTTATGCAAATAACACACTAGTTAAAAGCAATAAAATGACTATTTTAAGTGCAAGAGACTAATAATAAATAGTTAATTTAACGAATTAGATTTCTTCGTTTAATTTTAATAAAAAATCTTTCAATTTTTCTAACGAAGCAATAACTTTTTGGTTTTCTTTAACCTCGCTATTGTTGTTTTTTAAATGGTCTTTGGCACCTTTTAACGTAAAACCTTTATCATCCACAAGATGAAAAATAATCTTTAAGTTTTCGATATCTTCAGGAGTAAAAAGACGATTTCCTTTTTTGTTTTTCTTAGGCTGCAATACGTCAAATTCCTTTTCATAAAACCTAATTTGTGAGGCATTTACGCCAAACATTTCGGTAACCTCGCCCATAGTATAATACATTTTATTAATTTCTCTGTCTTTGTACGGCATGTTTTAATCTGATTATGAATTGTTTGCAGGTTTTACTTAAAGTATTCAAATGTAAAGGGATTTTAGTAGAATACCGCAATAAAATTTTAATTTTGTTCTTCCAAATTTTCTACACAGAATGACAGCAAAAGAAATAAGACAAACCTATTTAGATTTTTTCAAAAGTAAACAGCATCACATTGTGCCATCGGCACCAATAGTGGTTAAAAACGACCCAACTTTAATGTTTACCAATGCTGGAATGAACCAATTTAAAGATTTGTTTTTGGGCGAGGCTGCAATTAAATATCCTCGTGTAGCTGATACACAACGTTGTTTACGTGTTTCTGGCAAACATAACGATTTAGAAGAGGTAGGCATTGATACCTATCACCATACTATGTTCGAAATGCTGGGCAATTGGAGTTTTGGCGATTATTTTAAAAAAGAAGCCATTGCTTGGAGTTGGGAACTGCTAACAGAAGTATATAAAATTCCGAAAGACCAATTGTACGTTTCTATTTTTGAGGGGGATGAAAAGGAAGGTTTACCTAGAGATACTGAAGCTTTTGAGTTATGGAAACAATATGTTGATGAAGACCGAATTATTCTAGGAAATAAAAAGGATAATTTTTGGGAAATGGGGGATACAGGACCTTGTGGGCCTTGCTCAGAAATCCATGTAGATTGTCGCCCGTTGGTAGAAAGAAACGCATCTAGTGGAAAAGATTTAGTTAATGCAGATCATCCTCAAGTTATTGAGATTTGGAATAATGTATTTATGCAATTTAACCGTGTTAAAGACGGTTCTTTAAAACCTCTACCTGCTCAACACGTAGATACAGGAATGGGTTTTGAACGTTTGGTTCGAGTTTTACAAGGCAAAACCTCAAACTATGATACCGATGTTTTTCAACCGTTAATTCAATATATTTCAGAAAAATCTGGATTTGAATATAGCAGTAGTGCTGAACCAGGAGATAAAGGTTGGAACGAAGCTGTAGCAATGCGTGTAATGGCAGATCACATCAGAGCAATCTCTTTTGTAATTGCAGATGGACAATTACCTTCAAATAATAAAGCAGGCTACGTAATCCGTCGTATTTTACGTAGAGCAGTACGTTATGCCTATACTTTCTTAAACTTAAAAGAGCCTTTCTTAAATCAATTAGTGCCAGTTTTAGCTGAACAATTTAAAGGCGTTTTTGATGAACTGTATTTACAAAAAGACTTTGTTCAAAAAGTTGTTTTAGAAGAAGAGGTTTCCTTTTTGAGGACTTTGGAGAAGGGAATAACACTTTTTGAAAGCCATTTAAATAATACAGTTATTCCTGCTAATAGTAAAGGTCATGGATATGGTTTTGATTATGATGGTTCATCAATAGAAAATGTTCCACTAAATTCTATTTCCGGTAATTTTTCGTTTTTGTTATATGATACCTTTGGCTTTCCAATAGATTTAACAGAGTTAATGGCACGTGAAAAAGGCCTTTCTGTTAATATAGAAGAATTTAACAAAGCCCTAACAGAACAAAAAAACCGTTCTCGTGCTGCAACTGCAATTGATACTGGAGATTGGGTAATTGTAAATCAAGATAACGATACTGAATTTGTGGGTTATGATTTAACAGAGATTGAGACCGAGATTTTAAAATACCGTAAAGTAAGTGCAAAAGGTAAGGAACAATATCAAATCGTTTTACGCCAAACACCTTTTTATGCAGAAAGTGGCGGTCAAGTTGGAGATGTTGGACGTTTAGAAGATCATAGTCGTCAGTTTTGGGTAGACATTACCGATACCAAAAAAGAAAATGGGGTAATTGTACATTATACAGATACCTTGCCAACAGATGTGGATGGTAAGTTTTGGGCAGTAATTGATGAAGATAAAAGAGTTTTAACAGAAGATAACCACTCCGCAACTCACTTATTGCATGCAGCTCTAAAGAAAGTTTTGGGTTCGCACGTAAATCAAAAAGGAAGTTTAGTTAATTCAGATAATTTACGTTTCGATTTTTCACACTTCGCTAAAATTGGTGATGAAGATTTGGCACAAATTGAGCATATCGTTAATCAGAAAATTAGAGAAAACATTCACTTAAAAGAACAACGAAATGTGCCTTATGATGAAGCTATTAACTCTGGTGTAACTGCTTTATTTGGCGAAAAGTATGGCGATTTTGTTCGTGTAATTACTTTCGATGATCATTTTTCTAAAGAACTTTGCGGCGGTACACACGTAAAAGCAACTGGGCAAATTGGTTATTTCAAAATTGTTTCAGAAAGTGCTGTGGCTGCAGGTGTTCGTCGTATCGAAGCAATTACTGCGGAAAAAGCAGAACAATTTATCGTCAACCAAAACAAAGAATTAAATCAGTTAAAGGGTTTATTAAAAGGAAATCAGAATATAAGCCTTGCTGTACAAGCTTTATTGGAGGAAAATGCGAAACTAAAGAAAGAAGTTGAAAAAAGTATTTTAGCTAAAGCAGGAGATATGAAGCAAGCCATCGCTGATAAAGCTGAAAATATTAATAGCATCAATTTTATTGCAGCACAAGTTGATTTGCCAAATGCTGAAGCTGTAAAAAACCTTGCTTTTGAGGTTAAAGCTCTCGTTCCAGATTTGTATTTGGTACTTACTACTTTAATCGATGATAAACCTGGAATTACAGTAATGATTTCAGAAAATATTGTTTCAGAAAGTTTAAACGCTGCAAAAATTGTACGCGAACTTGGTAAAGAAATTCAAGGTGGAGGAGGAGGTCAGCCATTTTATGCAACTGCTGGTGGAAAGAACGCTGCAGGTTTGGCTAGTGTGTTAGAAAAAGCAAAGAATTTTATAGTTTAGAAATAATAAATAAAAAAAAGCCTCGATCAATGATCGAGGCTTTTTTATGATGCATTAACTAATGCTTTCCTTTACCGTTATTGCCTTTTCCGTTTCCATTTCCATTATTTCCCTTGCCATTATACATTTTTTTGGCTTGTCCAGGAGGCATCCCATGAGGATGACCTTTTACAACAAAGTATTTTTTATTATTACTGTTTTTGATTACCGATTGTTTGCCACCCCAGTTTTTATACTTTACATATTTTACTTTGTGCGTATTAAAATTTAAATATGGTCTGTTTCCGTTAACTACAACCTTATAACCATTGTATAAATTGTAATTAGTATATCTAGCTGGTAATGAGTTATTAAAAACCCAATTTCCATTATCTAAATAAACAAATTGATGCTTAGGTACAGAATAATAACTTTCTACATCAGGTAAATAATAATAGTCAACATGATCGTAACCTACTGGTCCCCATAATGGTTGAGATCCAATATTTACGTTTAAACTAACTTGTGCATTTGCATTATTTTGAAATAACGATACGAAACCTAGTAAGGCTATTAAGATTAACTTTTTCATTTTTTGTTATTTAGATTGTGAAATTAATGTCTTCCTCTTCCATGACTTTTTGAGTGTCCATTAGATTTATAGTAATGTTTATAATTTACTTGCTTAACAGAATAATATCTATTTGCTGGTCTATAATTACGATAATGAGAACGATGAACAACAGGTTGTGCCCTGTAAACTACTACACTTCTTTTGGGATAATATTTATGAGATCTTTCTACATAAACTACTTCTCTAGGAGGGGTATAATAAGAATTATATCCATAGTAAGTAGGTGTTCCGATGTTTAAACTAATGCTAACTTGAGCTTTTGCGGGTTGATAAGTAGCTGCTACGATTCCTAACACAGCTAAAAGGATTAACTTTTTCATAGTTTTAAAATTTTTGTGTGTATTACTATCAAATCCAATTTTGTGCCATAAGTAGATTGTTGCCCTTTAACAATAGAATTGATACATATTTGCATATCTTTGGGCTACATTAAATGATCATTTTAATAGATATTGCCCATTAATGAGTACAAAAACTGCAACTGAAAGTGTAGCATTCGAATTAGTTTCTGGTTTAGAAATACATGTACAGTTAAATACACAATCAAAAATATTTTCTTCAGATAGTGCCGCTTTTGGTGCAAAACCCAACGAACATATCTCGGCAGTTTCTTTGGCCCTGCCTGGTGCTTTGCCCAAATTAAATAAAGAAGTAGTTGCTAAGGCGATTAGAATTGGCTTGGCTTTAAACTGCGAAATCAACCAACATAATTTTTTTGATCGTAAAAACTACTTTTACGCCGATTTACCAAAGGGATATCAAATAACTCAAGACAATAGCCCAATTTGTAAAAAGGGATATTTAGATGTGGTGTTAGCGAATGGCGAAGAAAAACGAATTGGTATTAATAGAATTCACTTAGAGGAAGATGCTGGTAAAAGTTTGCACGATCAAGATGCGAAATATTCTTATGTAGATTTAAATAGAGCTGGAGTTCCGTTAATTGAAATTGTAACAGAACCAGATATTCGCAGTGCGGAAGAAGCATCAGCCTTACTTACAGAAATTAGGCAATTAGTACGTCATTTAAACGTAAGTGATGGAAACATGGAGGAAGGTTCTTTACGTTGCGATGCCAATATTTCTATACGTGAAAATGGTTCTAAGGAATTTGGGACACGTTGCGAGGTAAAAAACCTAAACTCTATAAGAAACGTACGTAGAGCTATGGAGTTTGAATTTCATAGACAAGTTGAAGTGATAGAAAATGGTGGAAAAATTATTCAAAGTACCTTAAATTTTGATGCAGATAAAGGTACAACATCGCCAATGCGGACAAAAGAAGAGGCAAATGATTACCGCTACTTTCCAGATCCAGATTTACAGCCTATTTCTATTTCTGACGAATGGTTAACTGAAATCAAATCAGCTATGCCTGCTTTACCAAAAGAACTTGCTAAACAATTGGTTACCGAATTTGGGATTGACAAATCAGAAGCGAATATGTTGGCAGAAGATACGGATTTATTTAACTATTTTAATTTAGCAAAAACAAAAGTAAATAATAAAAAAAGCTTGGTTAACTGGCTTTTAGGATCTATAAGGGCACTACTGAATGAAGAAGGAATTAGTATTGCCACTTATAAAGTGAAACCTAATCAGTTAGCTGAGGTAATTAATTTTGTTGACGATAAAAGAATAAGCCAGCAAAATGCACTACAAAAGCTTTTACCTGCTTTGGTTGCTGATCAAAATAAAACAGTAGAAAGCTTAGCAGCAGAATTAAATTTATTAATTGTTGAAGACAATGAGGCTGTTAGTGAATTAATTGATGAAGTTTTAGCTAAATATAAACCTCAAGTAGAGGCATACAAAACTGGCAAAAAAGGCGTTTTAGGTTTGTTTGTTGGCGAAGTAATGAAACTAGCAAAAGGCAAAGCAGATGCTAAGAAAGTAAGTGATTTAATAATAGAAAAATTAAAATAAATATGAAGAGGTTAAGCTATATTTTATGTTTGATTGTTGCATTAGCGACAGCGTGTAAAGACACAACGAAGTTTACGATTGACGGGAAAATTGAGAATCCTGGAACAGAAAAGAAGGTTTACCTATATGGCATGGCAAGCAGTAATATGGTTATTTTAGACTCAACAATTTTATCTGAAAAGGGTGAGTTTAAGTTCTCAAGAGTTTCTCCAGAGGCAGATTTTTACCGCATTAATATTGGTGCAAATGAATATATGATTATTGCTAAAAATGGCGATGAGGTTATTTTTAATGCTGATTTAGCAAATAAAAATCATGAATATAAAATGAAAGGTGCTGAAGATGCTGTTAAACTAGAGGAATTTAACAGCTTGAAAAGCTCCTATTCTGCAAAAATAGAAACTATAAAAAATGATTTTGAGCAAAAAGTAGCAGCAAATCCAGATAGTAGAGAAGCATTAGTTCAAGAAATTACACCTCAATACATGAAGGCTATTCACGATTTAAACGGAGCTGTAATCAAATTTGCGAACGACAATACCAAATCATTGGTAAGTTTTTATGCAATTAGCTTGGTTAATCCGACAGGAAATGAAGCTGCTATGGTAACTTACGCAGAGAAAGTTGATGAGAATTTAAAGAAAAATCCAGCCGTAAAAACCTTTGTAGAAAAAGTTTCTAAATTAAAAGCTGTACAAGTTGGACAACAAGCACCAGAATTTAGCATGAATTCTATTGATGGAAAAACAATAAATTTAAAAGATTTTAAAGGTAAATTTGTATTGATTGATTTTTGGGCTTCATGGTGCGGACCATGCAGAAATGAAAATCCTAATGTGGTTAAAGCCTACAATAAGTTTAAAGATAGAAATTTCACTATTTTAGGTATTTCCTTAGATAAGGATAAAGCGGCTTGGGCTCAGGCAATTCAACAAGATGGTTTAACATGGAATCATGCAAGTGAATTAGCTGATTTTGAAGGGCCAACAGTTAGGTTATATCAAGTAGAAGCTATCCCTGCATCATTTCTTTTAGACCCTAATGGAAAAATTATAGCTAGAAATTTAAGAGGAGAGGAATTGGAAGCATTCTTAAACAAAACCTTACCTTAAACCTAATTTCATGTTAAAATTATTACGTGTTTTAACAATTTGTTAACTTCATTTTAACTAAATAGTGCAATAGTATACTTACTTTCGTAACAAATAAAACAAGCGATGAGTACAGCGAAACAAAAAATATTAATTGTTGATGATGAACCAGATATTTTAGAGCTGATTGAGTACAACTTAAAAAAAGAAGGTTATCAGGTATTTTTAGCAAGTAATGGTCAAGATGGAATTTCAGTTGCAAAGAAAGTTCATCCCGATTTAATCATTTTAGATATCATGATGCCTAAAATGGATGGAATTGAAGCTTGTCGTTTAATGAGAGCTATTCCAGAGTTTAAAAATACATTTATGGTGTTTTTAACTGCTAGGAGTGAAGAATATTCGGAAATTGCTGGTTTTAACGTAGGTGCAGATGATTATATCGCAAAACCAATTAAACCAAGAGCTCTAGTTAGTCGAATTAATGCTATTCTCCGTAGAAACTCTAGTGGCGAAGAAGTTTCTGATAACAAAGTTGAAATAGGCGATTTAGTAATTGATAGAGAAGCTTATTTAGTTTTTCAAAATGGAGAGAAAGTAGTGTTAGCTAAAAAGGAGTTTGAGTTATTATATTTATTAGCTTCAAAACCAGGAAAAGTTTATACCAGAGAATCGATTCTTAAAAACATTTGGGAAGATTCTGTTGTAGTGACCAATCGTACTATTGATGTTCACATTCGCAAATTACGTGAAAAACTGGGCGAAAACTATGTTGCTACTGTAAAAGGAGTGGGCTATAAGTTTGAGCTTTCCTAATTAAATTCATATTTTGTATATGTAAATATTGACAAGGTCTTGGTGTTTCACTAAGACCTTGTTGCTTTTTTTGTACTTTTGTGCATATACTTAATAACACAGAGTGAAATACCCAAATTTTAAAGATCTTATTATTTTTGAAAACGATGATTATGTCGTTGTAAATAAACCTCCTTTTGTTGCTTCTTTAGATGAACGTGGCGCAGCTGGTGAAGTGAACATCTTGCGTTTAGCCAAACAATATTCAGCGGACGCACAAGTTTGTCACCGATTAGATAAAGAAACTTCAGGTGCCATCGTAATTGCTAAAAACCCTGACGCATATCGTCATTTGTCTATGCAATTTGAAAGAAGGAAGGTAAAGAAAATTTATCACGCTGTGGTGGACGGACAATATCAATTTGACAATTTATTTGTTGATTTACCAATTTTAAACGACGGCAATAAAAACGTAACTATTGATAGAGCCGAAGGCAAACGAGCAGAAACGTATTTCAATTCTATCAAAAATTACAAGCATTATACATTGGTAGAATGTAAGCCGGTTACAGGGAGGATGCACCAAATTCGTATTCACCTTGCTACGCAACGTGCTGCTATTTGTGGCGATCATATGTACAAAGGTAAGCCTGTTTTTTTATCAGCTATTAAAAAAGGATATCGTTTAGCTAAAGATGAAGAAGAGCAACCGATTATGAAACGTTTTGCACTTCACGCTAAAGAAATCACTTTCAAAGGGTTAGATGATCAAGATATTACAATTGAAGCTCCTTATCCTAAGGATTTTACAACGCTTTTAAAACTTTTAGATAAGTTCGATTCTTAGTAAATAGATTTATTTAATCTTTCTCTTAGCAACTTGTTTTTGTTGATCATCTTGAACAATTTTTAGCAAGAGATTTTCATCAATAATTTTGTAGTGTTTATCAACTGCAATGACACCGTTTTGCTCATTTAGCTCGACCATTACCTTAAAAAAGGTCTCATAAGAAAGACCGGAAAATGCTGATAAATCTTGTCTTGTGATTTCTAAATTGATGAAATTATTTTCATCAATACCAAATTGATTTTTAAGTGAAAGAAAAGATTGAGCAATGCGAGCCTTCACAGCCATATGTGCTAAATCTCTCATTCTCCTATCGTTATTTTGCAGTTCGTTTGCAAAAAATCGCATTAAATTATATGTTAATTTAGAGTTTACTTCTAGTGTAGATTCGAAAAAATCCATTTCCAAATAACAAACAACAACTTTTTCTAACGTTGTTGCTGAAACTGGATAAAAATTCTCTACACCAAGTCCTAGATGACCAAGGATATCACCTTTATTGGCAAAGCGAACAATAAATTCTTTTTCTTCATCCCAGTACTTGTGAACTTTTACTTTACCCTCGTAAACAAAAAAGATACCGTTTACAGGATCTCCTTCCTTAAAAATTTGTTGTCCTTTTTTAAATTCAAAGTTTTTCTTGTTTAAAGCAATAAGTGGTTGCCAGCTTTTTAAAACAGACTGACATAGAAAGCAGGTGCTTTGATCACATTTTGTCGAACTTAATTTCATTTGGGTATATTAAAATGCAATAATAATCATTAATAATCACTAAGTATACTATATAAATTATATTAAATTAACAATATTTAATACAAATATTTAATTAATATTTAGGTAAATTATATTGTATTAACAATATTATTATTGGAATAACGCTTTTCGTTTTCTACTTTTGCAAAATATTTAAATGCATCTTTAAAATTGATGTATAACTACCGCAGTTTATGAAACATAAAATTGATGTTGGTATTCCAATCTCCACTAGCCTAGGCAATTTAGAAAATAAAGCATTTGAATCTAAGCGCTCCTTTATAGCCAAAAAAAGTCTACTTAAAATTTCTGCACTTTCTATTTTAGTTGCAATTTTCATCAGTCTAATTGCTAAATTTTTAATTTATTTAATCAATCTAGTAACTAATATTTCTTTCTTCGGTCAGTTTAATGGAGAGTTTCATAGTCCTGCGGATAATAATTTAGGATTATGGGTAATTGTGATACCAATAATTGGGGGTGTAATAGTTGGCTTCATGGCATTGCATGGTTCCAAAGCAATTAGAGGACACGGTATTCCAGAAGCTATGGAACAAATCCTCGTTAATCAGAGTAAAATTAAACCCTCAATTACTATTTTAAAACCACTTTCATCTGCTATTGCAATAGGAACAGGAGGCCCCTTTGGCGCAGAAGGACCAATAATTGCAACTGGAGGAGCTTTGGGTTCTACATTAGGCCAGTTATTTAAAATAAATTCGAATGAACGTAAAATAATACTAGCTGCCGGAGCAACTGCAGGTATGTCCGCTGTATTTGGAACACCAATTGCCGCAATATTTTTAGCCATCGAACTTTTGCTATTTGAATTTTCACCAAAAGCGATATTACCAGTAGCTTTAGCATGTATTACAGGTGCAGCCGGTCATCATTTGTTGTTTGAATCTGGTCCTGTATTTCCAATGCCAGATCTTGTAGTTCCATCTAATGTAGCTCTAGGTATTTACAGTTCAGTAGGTATCGTAATTGGTTTTATCTCTATTGGTTTAACCAAAATTGTATATTTTATAGAAGATACATTTGAAAAAATACCTATTCATTGGGTATGGTGGCCTGCTGTAGGAGGTATTGCTGTAGGTGTAATTGGCTATTTTTCGCCACATACACTTGGTGTTGGTTACGATAATATCACCGCTATGCTTGAAGGAAAAACTACCTTGATTTTAATGGTGAGTTTGTGTTTTTTCAAGTTTTTGTCTTGGTCAATTGCGTTAGGTAGTGGGACTTCTGGAGGTACATTAGCGCCATTACTAACTATAGGAGGAGCGGCTGGTGCAATTTTAGGAAGTTTGATTTTGTTAGCATTCCCTAATTCTGGCATTAACATTCCTATGGCGGCATTAATTGGTATGTCGGCAATGTTTGCTGGAGCATCACGAGCATATTTAACTAGCATCACTTTTGCACTAGAAGCCACCATGCAATCTAACGCATTGTTACCTTTACTTGGGGCTTGCACTGGTTCTTATCTGGTTTCTTTTTTCTTTATGGAAAATACAATTATGACGGAGAAAATTGCAAGAAGAGGAATTATAACTCCTGATTCTTACGAACCAGATGTTTTAAGTAAAATGAACGCTGAGCAAGTTATTAAAAAAGATGAATTTGTATTAAACAGTGAAGATACCATTCAAAGTGTATTGAATATCTTGAAAAACAAGCATGTTAAACAAAATCATTTTTTAGTTAAGAATGGTGAAGGATCGTTTGATGGTGTTTTGAATATTCAAAACCTAATTGCTAAAAATCTTAATCCCCAAGAAACTATTTCGAGTAATGTAAAACGAAATCTATCCTACATCAACAATGTGGATACCCTTAAACGAGCGTTAGAAATTTTGTTTGTCAACAAACAAGATTATGCACCCGTTGTATCTGTAAGTAAAAACGAAATAATTGGACTTATCTCTCAGAAAGACATATTAGCTGCTTACAATCAATATTTAGTAGAGGATAAAAAAATCACGGCTAATTTATCACTCACACGGCAACGAAAAAAAGTTTTAGTACGTGGTAGACAGTTAATTGCGAAGAGAAAATAGTTATTTTATCTCTGAATATTATAGTCTTGAGTCTATTTTAACATAATAGACCCAAGCTTTGAACTTTTGACTGAAGACCTTACTCAGCTCTTTTTAAGCCAAATTTTTCAATTTTACTGTATAAATGACTGCGTTGAATTTCAATATCATCAGCAGTTTTAGAAACATTCCAATTGTTCTTTTCTAATTTGAACTTGATAAATTCTTTCTCTGCATAATCTTTATAATCCTGGAAATTTGAGAATTTTTCATAGCTCAATGCAACACCACCATTTGTTGCAGCTGCACCATTTCCGTTAGCAGCACCAATATTTGTTCCGCCAGTTGGATTTGCAAATGCAATCACATCATTTTCGGTAATTATTTTATCACTTAAAATAATTAAACGCTCAATCATATTATGTAACTCACGTACATTTCCTGTCCATGGTAAATTTTTTAGAGCGTTCATCGCTCCATCACTAATCTTTTTAACAGGCATACCATAATCACCACAAATTTCTTCTAAAAAGTTTTGTGCAATTACAGGAATATCGTCTGTACGCTCTGTTAAATGTGGAACATGAATATTAATAACATTTAAACGGTGATAAAGGTCCATTCTAAAATTCCCATCCTCAATCTCCTTCATTAAATCTTTATTAGTCGCAGCAATTACACGCACATTTACCTCTTGCTCTTTTTCCCCACCAACACGTGTAATTTTATGTTCTTGCAAAGCCCGAAGTACTTTTGCCTGAGCAGAAAGGCTCATATCACCAATTTCATCTAAAAACAGAGTTCCGCCATTAGCTAATTCAAATTTTCCAATTCGTTGTTTAACCGCAGATGTAAATGAACCTTTTTCATGACCGAAAAGCTCACTTTCAATTAATTCTGATGGGATTGCAGCACAGTTTACTTCAATTAAAGGACTTTCAGCCCTGTTAGATTTTTCGTGTATCCATCTCGCTACTAATTCTTTACCACTACCATTTGCACCGGTAATTAATACACGAGCTTCGGTAGGAGCAACACGCTCAATAGTTTCCTTAATTTTATTAATACTATCCGATTCACCTAAAATATGACGAGTCTTACTAACTCTACGCTTTAAAACTTTGGTTTCTGTAACTAAATTTCCACGATCTAACGCGTTACGAACGGTAATTAATAATCTATTTAAATCAGGTGGTTTAGAAACAAAATCAAAGGCACCTTTTTTACTCGCTTCAATTGCGGTTTCTACGGTTCCATGGCCAGATATCATAATAAAAGGAAGATCTGGTTTTAGTACAAGCGCATTTTCTAGCACTTCCATACCATCCATTTTATTCATTTTGATATCGCACAATACCAAATCGTAGTTGTTTTTCTTAATCAGTTCTAATCCATCAATGCCATTATCAATGTCATCAACTTCATAACTTTCATATTCTAAAATTTCACGTAAAGTACTTCTAATCGCTCTCTCGTCATCTATTATCAGCAGTTTTGCCATATGGATAGTTAATTTTTTAAATAGAATGCTAATATATTGTTTTTTGTTTAATGTATAGTTTTTTATACAGTTTATAAACGTTAAAATAGGTTAAAGGTTTGAACTTATAAATTATTAGAAAAGTAAATCTGAAATTCTTGAGTTTTTTAATCCTGCTTTCCTTAAAGCACAATGAAACATTGTGGCTTTCCATCCAATCAGGTTTATTACTAAGATTTTATACAGCTATGAAAGAATTTTCAAGCAATAAAAAAAGAAAAAATACAAGCCTATAAGCCGGGTTCTGTTCCCGATAAATCGGAATTCTATCATTAATCTACTATAAACGTTGCCATTTATCTCTAACGACCTACCCACTAACATCGAGCGAGCAACCCTTTATCCCAAGGGACGTTAGCCTATTTGGTCTTTCAACTCCCGAGGTTTACCAAAACGTTAATCACTTAACGAGCTCGTGAGCTCTTACCTCACGTTTTCACCCTTACTCCAACAAGTTAGAGCGGTATATTTTCTGTGGCACTTTCCGTCATTCAGGTCTTCAATCCCAAATGCCTTCCCGTTAGGAAGCGAGATGCTCTATGTTGCCCGGACTTTCCTCTCTTCTACTTACGCAGAACAGCGATAGAACAGCTTGTATTTTTTACAAAGATAGGAATATAAAGTCGATAGCGTATTATTTACAATTTACCAAATCTTTAGCAACTTGCTCATATGTATACATTCCTTGTTTATTGCCAAAAGAATTAGTGACATATACAATCACCTGAGCTAAATCTATATCATGTAATTTTGAAAATGCTGGCATTTTACCTTGGTAGTTTTTTCCATTAATCACAACACCTTTATTTGAGCCATTTTTAATAATGCAAGCTAATTGTGATTTTTTTTCTTTCAAAAATGTACTGTCAGTTAAAGGAGGAGCTAATTCTCCTAAACCTTCGCCATTTGTTCCATGGCAATTCTGACAATTGGCGATATAAAGATCTTTACCACCAGTCATGTATTTTGCTTGTTCCATTTCACTTGCATCTTGGCAAGAATACATAATAGAACAAATCGCAATAGAAAAAACTACAAGTAAAATGATTTTGCGCATTATTTCTTTTCTTCAGCCAATAAAGTTACTATGTCTTTTTTCAATTTTTCTACTTCTTCGGTTTTAGTGCCGTCATATGCACCACGCATTCTTTTTTCTTTATCAATTAAAACCAACCAACCTTGATGTATATAACCGTCAGTTGCGGTGCTATCTTCTTTAACAACAGTTAGATAACTCTTTTCAGCTAAATTATAAATTTCGTCTTTGCTACCGTATACAAATTGCCATTGTGGTACATCCACCCCTAATTTTTGTGCATATTTCTTTAACACCGATGGTTTATCGTATTTAAAATCAATAGTGTGTGATAAGAATAAGATGTCAGGATTACCTTTATATTGCTCATACACAGTTTTAAGATTTCTATGCATAGTTGGACAAATTGTAGTACAAGAAGTGAAAAAGAAATCCGCTACATATATTTTTCCTTTAAACATATCTTGAGTAATGTATGTGCTATCTTGATTTAAAAATTTGAATGCCGGGATAGTTTGATAAACCGTATCTACTCTTTCAGTTCCATCTTTTTCTTTGATTATTTTAGCTTCACGCTGACCATAAATTGGTAGTTTTTTCTCGTTTGTGCAGGCAGTAAAACTGATTGCCAAAAATAATAAAGCAAGAATACTTGTGATGTTTTTAAATTTTATCATGATGATTGAATTTGATTACAAACATACGTTAAACACAAAATAATGTTTAACGTATGTTAATGTATTTGTTAAGATTTTAATAAATAATACAATTGATTGATATTGTAAGTTAAGCCCAAGTATATTTTGGCGGCACTTTGTGGATGATCTGTTTCAGCTTCCCAGGCATTTTTCTGAATTCCGATATTTAAAGCAATATTTTTATAGTATAAATCTGCACCAATACCAGCCATTAAATTATTCATTTCGTGTTCCCCAGTTTTTACACCTTTGTAGGTTTCTCCCGCAGATTTTTCATAAAAAAACTGAATAGAAGGGGTAACCTGCCAGTCTTTATTAATCTTTTGAGTGTAAAAAAGGTTTAAAAATGTAGTGCTACTATTAGCAATGCCTTCTCTTTCATTGTTCTCTCCATTAATCTTATAAGAACTATTTATACTCAAGCCGAATTTTTTATAACCTATTAAATAATTAGCGTACACAAAACCATCTGTACTTCCTGTTCCTGGTTGCATTAAGGCAGAATATCGAATACCAGATGTAGTCTTTAGATCATTTTTCCCGCTAGGTAATTTTAAACCTGCGCCAACAATTAAACGTTGATTAAAAGTTGATTGATCTAATTTCCTAATTAAATGATAGCCAGCAAATAAATTAATATCCCCAACTCCAGAAATAGAAGAAGTATTGCCATTGTATCGCTCACTATTTGAATTATAAGGGATAATTGCATTCAGTTCAATACGTTTATGTACAAAATACCGGCCTCTAATTTCCATTATTCGGTATAATTCATAATCGTTCGGATTGCCATTGTGTTCCGTTAAGGGTGCAGTTCTATCATTTTTAGGGAAAAAGAAACTACTTCCTCCAGGAAATGTATAGTGGTTTTGTCCACTATATCCGCTAAATGAACGATAACGATATAATAAACCGACGCTACTTTGATTATCATAAGGAGTTAGGCCCATAAAACAACCACAAATATCACATGCAGAAGCACTAAATGATAAAGTGATTAGGGCAAATAGTACGAGTTTAGTTTTCACTGAAAATTTTATTTTTGATAAATTCATCGTCTGTTAATGTTTTTAAAAAACTAATTAATTGTTGTTTTTGAATTGAGGATAATGGAATGCCGAGTTGTGAATTTTTAATTAAGGAAGGATCTAGATTTTCACTGTGTTGTATACCAGAATTGTAATGCTCTAACACTTTTTCCAAGGTGTTAAAACGACCATCGTGCATATACGGCGATGATAATTCGATATTCCTTAACGTTGGTACGCGGAATTTTCCTTTATCACTTGCTAAACCCGTAATCACTTTTCTTCCTTCATCAACACTGTTTAAATCTAAGCCATTGCTGGTGTAGTTTAAGTTGGTAAATAAAGGTTCTGTGTGGCAACTTGCACATTTTTCCTTAAATAACTGATAGCCTTGTTGTTCATCAGCTGTAAAACTATATTGCTGAGGGTTTCGCATTACTTTATCATATTTGCTATTTGAAGAAACCATAGCAGCCGTAAACTGAGCTAATGCTTTTAACAAATTCTGAGAATTTATAGTTGCAGAGCCGAATACATCTTTAAATAACTGAGGATATGGACTAGTTGTATTTAAAAAATTGACGATCGTATTTAAATCAGTTCCCATTTCACAGATGTCTGTGATTGCATTTATAGGTACAATTTCTAAATTTTTTGCGCCGCCATCCCAAAAGAACTCTTTTTGCCAAGCTAAATTGAATAATACTGGCGCATTTCTTTTACCCAGACAATTGTTTACTCCATGACTTACTTTGTGATCTAAATTTGCAAAACCAGCAAATTGCTGATGACAACTACCACAAGAAATCGTTTTGTCTCCAGATAATCTAACATCATAAAATAGTTTTTTACCTAAAGCAAATCCATTATTTGTTAAGGTATTACCTTCAAATTTGTACACTGCATCTGGAAAGTTATTAGGAACCACAAACCGAATTTCTTCAGTTTGTGGCTTAATTATTTCCGTTTTGCTACAAGCATACAATACCCCAATACTCGTAAAAAGCAAGAAGTATATTCTGAAATACCTCATTATTAGTTATGTATATGCTCAAATTCAAATAAACTAGTTGCGTAATTGTCGGCAACTAAAACAGAATTTGCACCACCCATAGTAAAATTTAGGTTAGCAAAGCTGATATTTTGTTTACCCGTAAATAAACTTCCTGCATTTGCCGTAAAATGTATTTGCGGATTTTTATCAGCTCTAATTCTTAACGGATTTCCAGTGCTAAAATCAGTACTGAACGTTCTAATCGTATTATTTGGATCAACAATACCGCCTATATGGAAAGTTAATGCGTTATTGGCTGCTGTAGATTGTGGCGATGTTCCTTCTAGTTTAACGAAGATATAACCACTATTCCATGTCCAAAACATGCCTAAAGCTGGATCTAATGCACCAGTCTGTGCACCTGCCAAATTTCGCTCTTTGTCTACACCGATGATGAAGGAAATTTTAGCATAATCTCCTGTTGGAATATTCTTAAAATTAGTTAACAATGAACTTGGTTTTGATGCGTCTACCAAAATATAACTTTCTGGTAGGCTATAAACTGTACCATCAGTTTTAGTTAATTTAATATTGCTCACATAATATTTAAAAATAGAAACGTTAAAGCTATCGCCATTGGCATTTATGTAATTTTGACTATTTAAAACTAATGGCACTCCGTTTACTTCATTTTCGAATTCGATGGTAAAAGCGCCTTTTTCTGTTGAGTTGATCACTTCATCTTTTTTACAAGACGTAAAACCAACTATTAATACTGTGAAAAGTAAGATCAATATATTTTTAATATTCATTATTTTGAATTTATAAGATGGAAAATACCATGGCAAAGCTGATGCTAGTGCATGATTATTTTTAATAAGTAAATTATTTTGCTGAAATAGCAATGTGACCCTTAACTAGTTGAGGGCAATGTGAAAAAACCTAAGCCTGTTTTGGTGGATGGAAGATAGCAATAGCAGTACTAATAGGTCTTTTTTGCAGATAATTTGGAATTGCTACAGAAAATGATGTTTCATAAACTGGCGCTAACAAATCTTCTGTAATAGGGGCGACCGTTTCAACAATTCTTTTTAAATTATCTTGCTCTTGTTTATTTTTTTGTTCTAATTCTTTTAATTTAATATCCATAAAACATTTACCCTCACAATGCAGTTCGGGTTTGTCTTTATTGGTACAAAGTACAGATGAAATATACGCTCTGTTAAAAGAGTAAGACGATGACAATACCCAGTAATTAAAGCAATTGGCTAATATGCCAAATAATAAAAACAGTGCAATAATTCTTCTACGGATAATCATTGAGGCAAAAGTAAGCATTGATTCCTAATTGCGAGCGATTAATTATAATTTTTATAAGGTCGTAGATTATGTATTTTAGCTTCCAGTTCACCATTAAATAGATTAATAGATTCTGATGTTAAAAATCAATTATAAATTTTCTCTTTTTCTCTTGTTCATAAGTTTAAGTTTAGCCTTTGGAGTTAATGCACAAGTTTTATCGCAAAAACTGACTACAAATTGGAGTTTTCAAGAACAGGATGATGCGAAATGGTATTCCGCAAAAGTGCCAGGAGAGGTACATCTAGACTTGATAGCTAATAAATTAATCCCAGATCCATTTTATCGTGATAACGAGAAGAAATTGCAATGGATAGAAAAGGAAAACTGGGATTATAAAAGTACTTTTTCGGTTTTACCGAATCTTTTTAAGAGGCAGCATATAGAATTAATATTTGACGGTTTAGATACCTATGCAGATGTGTATTTGAACGGCAAACTGATTTTACAAGCAAATAATATGTTTCGTAAATGGAAAATTGATGTAAAAAAAGCGCTTAAACAAAAAGACAATAAATTACTTATCCGTTTTCATTCTGCTCAAAATACGGTCGATTCTTTAGCAAAAGCTGAAGTGCCATTTGTAATTCCAGATAATCCTCGAGCTTATGTACGTAAGGCACAATTTCATTTTGGTTGGGATTGGGGACCAAAATTAACAGGTTGTGGAATTTGGAAAGAAGTAAGGTTAGAAGGATATGATAAAAAACCACTAGAAAAACCATTCGTAGCGCCTGTAAATGTAGAATTAGTTCAACAACCGGATGAAAAAGGAACATCATTTTATTTTAAAATTGATGGTAAGCCTGTGTACATGAAAGGTGCAAACTACATTCCATCCGATGCTTTTGTAACTCGAATGACTAAAAATGACTACCGCAAAATACTTCTAATGGCAAAGGATGCAAACATGAACATGTTAAGAGTTTGGGGTGGGGGAATTTATGAATCTGATGATTTTTATGATTTATGTGATTCATTGGGTATTCACGTATGGCAAGATTTTATGTTCGCAGGGGCAATGGTTCCAGGCGATAAAGCTTTTTTTGATAATGTGCGGGAAGAAGTAAAATATCAAGTTAAGCGATTACGTCATCATAAAAGCATTGTATTATGGTGTGGAAATAATGAAATTGATGAAGCTTTTAATCGTTGGGGTTGGCAAAATCAATTCCGTATTCCACCTAAAGATTCTGCTAAACTGTGGAATGATTATACTCGATTATTTAGAGATAGTATTCCAAAATGGTTAAAAGAAGTGGATGGTAGTCGACCATACATTAGTTCTTCTCCAAAATATGGCTGGGGTGTTAAAAATAGCTTTACCGAAGGCGATAGTCATTATTGGGGAGTTTGGTGGGGGAATGAAGATTTTGAAGTTTTCGAAAATAAAACAGGAAGGTTTGTAAGTGAATATGGAATGCAAGCAATGCCTAATTATTCGAGTGTGTTAAGGTTTACTCAACCGCAGGATAGATATTTGTTTTCTGAGGTTTTAAAACATCATCAAAAAGCAGGAAATGGGTTTGATAAACTGAATATTTATCTCAAAAACTATATGATTGATTCGGCAAAAGTTAATAACCTTCCTGTTGAAGATTACACTTACCTCACACAATGTGTACAATATTATGGCTTTAAAAACATGATTTTAATTCATCGGAGTAAAGCGCCTTTCAATATGGGAACTTTGCTGTGGCAATTAAATGATTGCTGGCCAGTGGCGAGCTGGAGTATTACTGATTATTACGATAGAGCACCAAAAGCTGCTTGGTATGCTGTAAAAGAAGCTTATCGAGATGATGTTAAACCTGAAAGAGATGTAGTAAAGCCTAAAGACTTAAAATTAACTAATCCGAAAATTATATGTCAGATTAGAGGCAATAAAATCATTTTAAAATCATCAAGCTTTGCTAAATACGTTTTTGTTGATATTACAGGGTATAAAGGTAAACTAAGTGATAATTACTTCGATTTGGAAGCGGAGAAGGAGAAGGTAATTACGTTTGATTTGAACGAGTTAAAAAGTAAAGCTGTTGTGGTTAAGTTAAAATCACTTTGGGATGTGGTTAATTAGACGATAACTAACCCGTTCGTCATTTCGTGCGCAGTCGAGAACCACGAAGTGCTCAGCGAAGCTAAATCTTTGGACTTTCTATTTTAAAGATTTCTCAATTCCGCTGCGCTTCAGCCGAAATGACAAAATGAACTCACAAGCAATTAACCCTGCAAATCCTCCATTATTGTTTTAATTTTCTCTGCAAGTTTTGTTTCAGTTGCATCAAAATCCGCTACGCTTGCTAAAGATGTATTTACACTGCAATAGAACTTAATTTTAGGTTCTGTACCACTTGGTCTTGCAGAAATAATACTTCCATCAGCGGTAATGAATTGTAAAACATCAGATTTTGGAAAACCTAGTTCTTTGCTCTTACCTGCTTTAATATCCGTTTCTTTATTTAATTCGTAATCCTTTAAGGTAACAACTTCAGAACCACCCAATTTTGCCGGTGGATTGTTTCTGAATTTCTCCATCATCCCTTTGATTTCTTCAGCACCCGTTTTACCTTTTTTAGTAATCGACACTAAATCCTCCTTATACATACCATAAGTAACATACATTTCAATCATCGCTTGGTATAAGCTGCTGCCTTTATCTTTGTAAAAAGCCGTCATTTCTGCAATAAAAGCACAAGAAACCACAGCATCTTTATCTCTAACTAAATCACCAATTAAATAGCCATAACTTTCTTCACCACCAGCAATAAAAGTTTTTTTGCCTTCTAAGCTGGTCATCACATTTCCAATCCATTTAAAACCTGTTAAAGTGTTAAAATATTCAACCCCTTTAGCATCACAAATGGCTTTAATTAAACTTGTTGTTACAATAGTAGAAACCACATATTCGTTGCCTGTTAGTTTTCCCTTTTCTTCCCAAGCAGTTAATATATAATTTATTAATAAACTTCCTGTCTGATTTCCATTTAATAATACAAACTCTCCATCGTTATTTTTTACAGCAATACCCACACGGTCAGCATCTGGATCAGTTGCTAAAACTAAATCAGCATCTAATTCTTCTGCTTTTTTTAAGGCTAAAGTCAATGCTTCTTTTTCTTCTGGATTTGGGTAAACAACTGTTGGAAAATTCCCGTCTGGTTTACTTTGCTCTTCAACAACTGTTACATTCGTGAAACCGAACTGAGCCAATGCTTTAGGAACTAACGTAATTCCAGTACCGTGGATAGGAGAGTAAACGATTTTTAAATCATGTTCACGAGCGATAGCATCAGGCGAAACTGAAAGTTCAGTGATTTTATCTAAATAATGCTTGTCAATTTCTTCGCCTATTAATTCTACATTAGTAGCAATGCGTTCAAATTTTACTTCATCGATATTTTTAATCGCTGCAACTTCATCCATCACCATTTTATCATCAGGAGCCGTAAACTGCCCTCCATCATTCCCATAAGCTTTGTAACCGTTGTATTCTTTTGGGTTATGTGATGCTGTTAACATTACCCCACTTTTACAGCCTAATGTACGAATGGCAAAAGAGAGTTCTGGAGTTGGTCTTAATGCGGAAAAAAAGTACACATGAATACCATTTGCAGAAAACACATCTGCAGTAATTTTCGCAAAATAATCCGAGTTGTTTCTACTATCGTGCGCAATAGCTACACTTATTTTTTCTCCTGGATATTTTTTATTCAAGTAATTTGCTAAACCTTGAGTAGCAGTACCAATAGTGTACTTGTTAATGCGATTAGAACCAGCACCCATAATTCCACGTAAACCGCCAGTACCAAACTCTAAATCCCTATAAAACGAATCAGTTAATTCGGTATATGCTTCTTTGTCTAATAAAGATTGAATTTCTGATTTGGTGTCTTGGTCATAATTACCAGTAAGCCATTTATTTATGGTTTTTAAGGTTGATTCTTCTAGTTGCATACTAAATTTGGTTGATGTTTTATATATTACAAAACAGAATTAAAATTGTTCATTCTATTTTTTAAGAACTCAATCAGAATTTTATTTTGTCATTTAAGCGGAAATTAGTGGCCTTTTCGTTAATTTCACGCCGCGTTACAATAATAAGAAAAATACGCATTCTAAAATAAAAAATGAAGATATTAAAATTTGGCGGTACGTCTGTAGGTAGCCCAGAGCGCATGAAAAAATTGCTGGATATCATTAATCCAGTTGAAGAACAAATCGTAGTATTATCAGCCGTGTCTGGTACTACAAACAGTTTAGTAGAAATTTCTGCCAAGTTACTCAAGGAAGATAAACAGAGTGCAACCGAATTAATTAATGCATTACATCAAGAATACAATGAGTTTGTACTAGAGCTTTTGCCAGCTGGCGATTTTAGAGAACAAGGACAAGAAGTGGTTGATTATCATTTCAATTTCTTGACTTCGCTAGCAAATGATATGTTCACAAGTATAGAAGAGAAGGTGGTTTTGGCACAAGGCGAATTACTTTCAACTACTTTATATCATATTTATTTAAAATCTATTGGTGTGCCGTCGGTTCTTTTACCTGCGTTAGATTTTATGAAAATTGACGAAGATAATGAGCCAGATGTTCCATTTACAACCGAACATTTAACTCCATTATTAGCTCAGCATAAAGGTAATAATGTGTTTATCACTCAAGGTTTTATCTGTAGAAATAGTTTTGGAGAAGTAGATAATTTACGCAGAGGCGGAAGTGACTATACGGCTTCATTATTGGGCGCAGCTATTATGGCTGAAGAAGTTCAAATTTGGACTGATATTGATGGTATGCACAATAATGATCCGAGGATTGTAAAAGGTACTAAACCAATTTCTCATTTATCATTTGATGAGGCGGCAGAATTAGCTTATTTCGGTGCTAAAATTTTGCATCCACAATCTGTTTTTCCTGCTCAGAAATACAAAATTCCCGTTAGGTTGTTAAATACAATGGAGCCAAAGGCTTTAGGCACTGTAATTAGTACTGAAAGCGAAAAAGGTAAAATCAAATCTATTGCGGCAAAAGATGGTATTACAGCTATCAAAATCCAATCGAGTAGGATGTTACTAGCATATGGTTTTTTACGTCGAATTTTTGAAATCTTCGAAAGATATAAAACGCCAATTGATATGATTACCACTTCGGAAGTTGCGGTATCATTAACTATTGATTTTACAGATAATCTGGATGAAATTATTAAAGAATTAAATTCTTTCGGCTCGGTAGAAATTGATAAAGATCAAACTATTGTGTGTGTAGTAGGAGACTTTGGTGCAGAAAAACATGGATATGCTGCTAAAGTGTTAGATTCAATTAAGCACATTCCAGTACGAATGATTTCTTATGGAGGTAGTGCTTATAATATTTCACTTTTAATTGGTACGCCAAACAAAGTTGAAGCGCTAAGAAGTTTACACGATCGTATTTTTGAGTAGCATAATGCGCATTTACACTCGTTTTCTGAGATAGAAATAGAGAAAAATGATAACTAACAAAAGTAATATAGAAAGTCGAATTCTTCGTTCAAACTCCTTTCGACTAATATTTCCATTTTTGTAATCGATATAATTACCGGCATAAAGTATTGCCAAAAAGACCAAAAAAAGTATAAATAGAAATTTCAAGATTATGTTTTCCGATAAAGATATAGCACATTTCTCTAAATTAGAAACTCCGTTTTACTATTATGATTTAAATTTGCTTGAAAGCACTTTAAATGCATGTAATAAAGCTTCGAGTGCATATAAATTTCATGTGCATTATGCGATGAAAGCTAATTTTAATCCAATTGTATTAAAGAAGATTGAAAAAGTAGGTTTTGGAGCAGATTGTGTGAGTGGAAATGAAGTAAAAAAAGCGTTAGAACTAGGTTTTGCGAAAGATAAAGTAGTTTTTGCTGGCGTTGGTAAATCTGATAAAGAAATTAATGATGCATTGGATAATGATATTTTTTGCTTTAACGTAGAATCTGTTCAAGAGCTTTCTGTAATTAATGAATTGGCAGAAAAAAAAGGAAAAATCGCCAAAATTGCTATTCGAATTAACCCAAATGTTGATGCACATACACATGCAAATATCACCACAGGTTTAGATGAAAATAAGTTCGGTGTAAACTCTTGGGATATGCCAGCGTGTGCTGATGTTTTAAATATTTCACCGAATTTACAATTTATTGGTATTCACTTTCACATTGGTTCTCAAATTACCAATTTAGACGTTTATAAAAATCTGTGTGTTCGCGTAAATGAATTTGCTGCTTGGTTTGAAGATCATGGATTTAAAGTAACTGTATTAAATGTTGGTGGCGGTTTGGGTATCGATTATCACAATCCAAATCAACAAATCCCAGATTTTGAATCTTACTTTAAAATTTTCGCAGATTTTCTTGATGTAAAGCCTTATCAAGAAGTCCATTTTGAATTGGGTAGAGCATTAGTAGGTCAAAGCGCATCGCTAATAAGCAAGGTGCTTTACGTTAAAAATGGTAAGAAAAAGAATTTTATCATTTTAGATGCTGGTATGACAGAATTAATGCGTCCAGCATTGTACCAAGCTTATCACCAAATAGAAAATTTATCACAAGGCACTAACGATATTATTAAATATGATGTGGTAGGTCCAATTTGTGAGAGTACAGATTGCTTTGGTAAAGAAGTTGAATTGCCTGAAACGTTTAGAAATGATCTTATTGCTATCAGAAGTGCAGGTGCATATGGTGAAGTAATGGCATCGCATTATAATTTAAGAGAAAGTGTACAAACATTTTCTAGCGAGGACCTTAGTGTGTAAATTTTTTAATCAATTCAAAGTTAAATTTATCATTAGTTCCACCTGCTTTATTTAGCCCAATCTTCGTTTATTTATATCACTTTTCACTGAATTGTTAAGTAGTATACACTTGGTTTTAGTTTGGTTAAGTCCGCATAGAGTCCGCATCAAGTCCGCCTTTTACTGAGAAAAGGCGGACTTGATGCGGATTTTATGTGCTGTTATATAAACTAAGACTTATAGATGAATATTTACACGGTATCTTAGCGATTTTAGCAATGTTATTTTATAACTAAGCTCACCTAATTAGCATGTATATTAAAAGCTAGAGATTTGGCACCTCGCTGTGCTGTTACAATTAAATTTTGGCTTTTAAAAAAGCGTTTTTTGCGAAGATTATTTACGTTTTGAACTTACAAAAACAACAACGCCAGCAATTAAAACTATTCCGCCAACATATGGAGGCCAGTTAACTGATTTTTCTTTATCTGCAGATACTTGAATAGGTCCAGCATCGATTACTTTTTCTTTTTGAGTATATGTGAATCCTGTCCAAATTAACAATACAATTCCAAGTACGATTAATATTATTCCTAATGTTTTGCCCATAATAGTTGAATTTTATTATGGAACAGACTTAAATGCAAAATTGTTTTAAAATGAGTAGCCTAATGTAATTTTGCCTGAGGTATTCATTAAATTATTACCATTGCTGAGTATTCCGTAGGCATTTCTAATCTTTAAGAAAAAAGAAAAGTCTGAGGCCATGCCGTTAATTTTTTCAGATGTATAGTTAATGTTATGTTGTAAGCCTAAAGTTGCTCCTAAAAACAGACGAAATCCATATTGTCTATCTCTATTTTTTTTACCATACCAAATAACTTCCGTAGAACCTCCTGTAGTATATAAAGTTGTTTTATCAGATGCAATGGATAAAGGATCGTGTTTTCCTCTTTCTTTTTTACTAAACGAAGAATAGCTTCCTCCTTCAAAAACTAAAGAGTTTTCCCAATTTAATACTCTAAATTCTGTATTACCTGATTGTTCAGCATAACCAATTGATGTTCTTAATCCAATACCTTGAAAACCTTTTCCATAAAATTCTTCGCTTATTTTACGTTCTGAATTATCATAACCTCTAGATGTGCCACCGAAATACGCAAAGCCACCATAAGAGAAATTAATATTTTCAAGTACATGCGAACGGTTATAATTAATAAATCCCATTACCATTTCTCCAGTTTCATAGGGTAGGCTGTTGTTAGAAAAACTTACGCTTAGGTAATTCTTTGTTTTCACACTATCTGCTATCATTGGTTTTGGTAAGTACGAAACATGATTTGATGTAGACGCAGGAGTGTAAAATACAGGTAAGGTGCTGGTTAAGCTACCACATGAAGAAATGATAGCGCTTGTTAGCAAAAGCAGGATGAGTAGGAGGCTATTCCTTTTGATGAGCATATTCGAGAGTGTTGATTGATGATATTATTGTTTATTTGTGCAAATATATAAGGCTTGTGTTAAGATATGATTAATCTTTTCTATTGGAAGATCATCATTTTTGTCGATCAATAAAATTTTTATCCTAGAGCGTTTTTCTTTTAATAAGTCCGCATCATTAATTAAATTTCCATCAACAAAACCGATATAGGGATTTTTATATGTTTTGTGCAGCCATAAATAGCAAAGTGGTTTTCTATTAAAATAAAAAAATGGAAGTTTATACTTCCATTCTGCTTTAATTTGTGCGTTATGTTTTAAAATAACTTCTCTTAATGCTAATAAACAGCTCCTTGTTGGCTCTTCATAGTTAAAATAGAAATTATCTAAATCATTTAACATGTTATTCTACCTCAAAGAAATCAGCTAATCCGCCTAAAAAATATTCTTCAATTCCCTCTGTAAAATCTTTATAATCTTCGTCAGGAATATTAGTTTGAACAAATTCTAAAGAAGTACCTTTTTTATCTTCATGTAGTTTAATGGTCACTATTGATGGCTCACCATCTTCTCCGAAATACCATTGTTGTACAATTTTTTTATTAGGCTCAAAATCAATGTTCTTCCCTACAATATCACCATCCCAAAAAGAAAATTCTGTTCCAGATTCTTCAGTAAACTCTACTTCTGCGCCGGTCCATAATTGAATGCTTTGAGCTTTAGTTAATGCTAAATAAACTTCTTCTGGAGGAGCTGGTAACGGTAGGTATTTTTTAAATGTCTTCATTAATGTGTTGTTATTGAAAATTGTGAACTGTAAAACTACTTGAACGCATTTAAACCAGTCACATCCATTCCGGTTATTAATAAATGTACATCATGTGTTCCTTCATAAGTAACCACAGATTCTAAATTCATCATATGACGCATAATTGAATATTCTCCAGTTATACCCATTCCGCCTAGCATTTGTCGAGCATTACGAGCAATATCTAAAGCAATTTCAACACTGTTTCGTTTTGCCATCGAAATTTGTTCAGATGTTGCTCTATTTTCACTTTTTAAAACTCCTAAACGCCAAACCAACAATTGACCTTTTGTGATTTCTGTAATCATTTCAGCCAATTTCTTTTGTTGTAATTGAAATCCACCAATTGGTTTTCCGAATTGAATACGTTCTTTAGAATAGCGTAAAGCTGTATCGTAGCAATCCATTGCGGCACCCAAAGCGCCCCAAGCTATACCATAACGTGCCTGGTTTAAACAACCCAATGGGCCTTTTAAACCCTTGATATCTGGAAAAATATTTTCCTTTGGAACTTTTACATTATCAAAAACTAATTCACCAGTGGCGGATGCTCTTAAACTCCATTTGCCATGTGTTTCTGGAGTGCTAAAACCTTCCATTCCGCGTTCTACAACCATTCCGCGAATTTTTCCTTCTTCATCTTTCGCCCAAACTACTGCAATATCTGCAAACGGAGCATTCGAAATCCACATTTTTGCACCATTTAACAGATAATGATCACCTTTATCTTTAATGTTAGTTACCATTCCGCCAGGATTAGAGCCGTGATCTGGCTCTGTTAAACCAAAACAGCCCATTAATTCGCCTGTAGCTAATTTTGGTAAATATTTTTTACGTTGTTCTTCGGTACCATAAGCGTAAATTGGATACATTACTAAAGAACCTTGAACCGATGCGGTAGAACGAATTCCAGAATCTCCGCGTTCAATTTCTTGCATAATAATACCGTAAGCAGTATAATCTAAACCTGCTCCACCATATTCAACCGGAATTGTAGGCCCAAAAGCACCAATTTCTCCCAAGCCTTTAATTAAATGCTTAGGAAACTCAGCTCTTTGAGCATAATCTTCAATTATAGGGCTTACTTCTTTTTTAACCCAATCTCTTACAGTTGAGCGAATTAAAAGATGTTCTTCTGATAAAAGTTCGTCTAATTGATAATAATCTGGTGCTTCGTAAAGGTCTTTCTTGGATGATTTATTCATGTTACGTAACTATTTGGTTTATGCTTTTTGGTAAAACCAAAGGTAATAATTTACTATAATGACTAGTTAAAACCGTTAAAAAAATTAATTTTGCTACATATTATTGCTTTAAATTAGTTAAACCTAATGTTTGTACAAACCGTCGCCTTAAAAGAGGTTAAATTTTATGCTTTTCATGGATTTTATCCTGAAGAACAACTCACTGGAAGTCATTTTTCTGTTGATGTTGAAGTAACTTTTATCCCATCTGGTGATACCGAAGATTTGAAGCAAACTGTAAACTACGAAGTAATAAATACAATTCTCGTATCAGCTATGCAAGACACTCAAAAATTGCTAGAAACGGTTGTTAAAAACATAGTAAATGAGTTGATAAAAATCTACCCATTTATAGCAACAGCCACTGTTGGAATTAAAAAATTACATCCGCCAATGCCAGGCGAAATTGGTCATTCTTTTGTGCAATTGAATTATACTTCTTTAAAATAAAATGGAATACACTAAAATAAACAGCGCTATTTTAGCAGAAATAGAAAATGCTATTGGTAAGCAAAATGTTTTTGTTGATGATGAATCCTTAGCAAATTATGCTCATGATGAAACGGAAGATTTGAACTATTTTCCAGAAGTTGTGGTTAAGCCAAATGATACTGCGAGTGTTTCAGCTTTGCTTAAGATATGTAACCAATATCATGTTCCAGTTACGCCACGTGGCGGGGGGACAGGTTTGAGCGGTGCTGCTTTGCCTATTTTTGGTGGGGTTTTATTATCTATGGAGAAATTTAAATCGATAATAAATATTGATACTGAAAACCTACAAGCTACTGTTGAACCTGGTGTAATTACTGAGGAATTTATGAATGCAGTAGCTGAAAAAGGATTACTTTATCCGGTAGATCCAAGTAGTAAAGGTTCATGTTTTATTGGTGGTAATGTGGCGCATGGTTCTGGCGGTCCGAGGGTGGTTAAATACGGAACAATTCGGGAGTATATTCTCAATTTAGAAATTGTCTTAGCCAACGGCGATATAATTTGGACTGGTGCAAATACCTTAAAATATGCCTCCGGTTATAATTTAACACAGTTAATGATTGGTTCTGAAGGTACTTTGGCTGTGGTTACTAAAATTGTAACAAAGTTGATTCCCTCAGTTAGTCAAACAGTATTGATGTTAGGTTCTTTTGCTACAAATGAACAGGCTTGTGCAGCAGTTTCGGCTATTTTTAGAGCTGGGATTACACCGTCTGCTTTAGAATTTATGGAAAGAAAAGGAGTAGAGTGGGTTATAAAATTCGATGATATAAAATTCGATTTGAAAGATGATGTAAATGCATTTTTAATGATTGAATTTGATGGAGATGATTTAGATACTATTTTCAAAGACTGCGAAAAAGTAAATATGGTGCTCGAAGAATTTGGCTGTACCGAAGTTCTTTTTGCTGATACAGCACAACAAAAAGAAGACTTATGGCGAATGCGGAGAACAATGGCCGAATCTGTAAAATCAAACTCTGTTTATAAAGAAGAAGATACCGTAGTTCCGAGAGCAGCATTGCCCAAATTAGTACATGGAATTAAAGAAATTGGCGCTAAGTACGGTTTCGAAAGTGTTTGTTATGGTCATGCAGGAGACGGAAATTTACACATCAATATTATTAAAGGTGGCATGAGCGATAACGATTGGAATCATAAATTAAAAGATGGAATCGTAGAAATTTTTGAATTAACCACTGCTTTAGGCGGAACGATATCTGGAGAACATGGCATTGGTTTAGTTCAGAGGGATTACATGACAATAAAATACAGTGAAATTCACCTGAATTTAATGCGCAACATTAAGCAAGTATTTGATCCTAAACGAATTTTAAATCCTGGTAAGATATTTAATTAGTTTGTTGGTTTTTAGATTTTTGGTTGTATTATCTATCACTAATTTAGTCCAATCAACCAAAAATCTAAAGAACTAATCATCTAACAAGCTAACCAGTAAGTTGTTCAAACTCCATCATCTTATTTCTTTCCCTATCTGGAATTGGAGCGGGTTTTTTGGTGTTATAATCGAAAGCTACACAAATCGTCTTTCCTTTACTGCAGGTAACTTCTTTACCATTTACCTCTTTTACGATCAAATATTCCAAATCGAAACTTGTAGTTCCAATTCTCGAAGTACGTACATACATGTTTATTTTATCACCTAAGAAAAGAGGAGATAGATAATCTATTGAAGCTTGACCGATGATTACTCCAGTTGTGCGCCAATCCCAATTTATTGCGTGATTCCAGTATTTAGTTCGACCAATTTCCATGTAAGTAAAGTAGACTGCATTGTTTACGTGCCCCATCATATCTAAGTCTGCAAAGCGCATTTCAATTGTAGTTTTATACTTGAAACTGTCTATATGGCCCAGTATAACTGACTTTTTGTCTGGTTGTTTTTCTTTTTTACGCCAAAATGTCTTAAAAAACATAATTTTTTCGGTTGGAATGAGGTTTGAATATGAACAATTATAATTTAAAAAATAATATAACGGAGGATTTAAAAATGACTTTAGTAAAATTTAACAACAAAACAAGAAACACAGCACCTTACTTTAACAATGTTTTCGATTCTTTGTTTAGTGATGCATTGAATAAAAATTACGGTGTAAATAAAGTACCTAATGTAAACATTTATGAAAATGCTAACGATTACAAAATTGAAGTAGCTGCTCCTGGCTTAAATAAGGAAGATTTTAAAATTGATCTTAAAAAAGATAATCTTTCGGTTTGGGTTGAGAAAAAAATAGAAAACACAGATGTACAAAAAGATTATACGCGTAAAGAGTTTGAATACACTTCATTCGCAAGATCTTTTGTGTTGCCAGAAGGAATTGACACAGAAAAAATAAGTGCAGAATATACAAACGGAATTTTAACAATCACAATTGGTAAAAAGGACGAAGCTAAAGAAGCACATAAAGAAATTGTAGTTTCATAATACAATAGTTTGATTTTACCCGAGAGGGTTCCCTATGGGAGAGTTTAAGGTTGGTAAGGGCGCATCTAAAGATGTTGCCCTTATCTTTTTTATAACCAATTAGGTCATGAGTCACTCGCTCATTGGGTTTGACATTTAGCCAATTAAACTAATGAACTAATGAACCATTAATGCCAATCAACTAATGATTTTTGTTATTTTTGCAGCATGGAAAGAGAAATCCTTGATACCAAGCGTAAAGCCTTAAAAATAAACCTAAACGAGCAGATTTACGGAACATTTGCAGAAATAGGCGCTGGACAAGAAGTTGCACGTAATTTTTTTACAGCTGGTGCAGCTTCAGGTACAGTTGCTAAAACCATGTCAGCTTATGATATGACTTTTAGTGATGCAATTTATGGCGCAGAAGCATCTGGTAGATATGTTAGTCAGAATAGACTTTTAAGAATGCTCGACCATGAATTTGGATTACTTAACGAACGTTTGTTAGGTGAAAAATATGATAATCGTACTTTTTTCGCATTTGCAGATACAGTTACCACGCTAAATTTTAAACGTACAAATGAACCACATGGTTGGGTGGGAATTCGTTTTCAAAATGAACCAGGAGGTTTGCCAAATGAAATATTTTTCCATGTTCGTTTATTAGATACCGATGTAAATATGCAGCAACGCGTATTAGGTATTATTGGCGTGAATTTAGTTTATGCAGCTTTTTATCATTACCATGAACCTAAAGTGATGATAGAATCACTAGCGGATAATTTAACTGTTGGATCGGTAGAGATTGATTTAATTTCAGTAAAAGGGCCAGCTTTTGGAGAAGTAAACAATACGCTTTTAAATCTTTATTTAATTATGAAGGATTTTTCTGCAGCTGCTATTTTCGATGCAGACGGTCATCCTCGTCAAGCGAAAGATTTATTGTATAAAAAAGATATTATGATTTTAAGGACTAAATACGGTCAGAAATCATTACCTAACTTCAATTTATTTAATAAGGCAACTGATCAATTTAAGCGTACCAACTCAGTAGAAGATGGGAATCTCGCAGTTATGATAGAAGTTTTATTAACTAACGTTTTAACAAATGAGCAAGAAACACCAGATGATATTGATTTAGAATCTGTAGCTAAAAGGGCAGAAGATATGTGTAAAACAGGAAATTTAGTAATAGTTTCTAATTTTACTCGACACAACAGATTAGCTAAATACTTAGGTCGTTGCAAACCTAAAAGTGTTGGAATTTCGACTAACATAAATAACCTTAAATTCGTTTTCAATTCTAAAAATTTCGGCGAGAATTATTCTAGTCAATTGTTGGCTTATGTAAGTGATATGTTTACGCAAAACGTAAAACTTTTTGCCTATCCTTTTATGGATAAGAAGACAAATACAGTTATTTCTACTGAAAATATGCCAGTAACTCCAGATGCAAAACCACTATTCGACTTCCTTTTGATTAATGGTTACATCACAGATATTAAAGATTATAGCGAAGAAGATGTTAAAACTGCTTAATGGAAAAGCAAGAAAAAAACACTTTACATCCTAGAAATAAACATCGATCGAGGTATGATTTTAAGGCTTTAATAAATTCATGTCCAGAACTTGCAGAGTTTGTTGGTATAAATAAATATGGAGATGAATCAATTGATTTTGCTAATCCGAATTCAGTAAAAACGTTAAATAAAGCCTTACTAAAACATTTTTATCAAATAGAATTTTGGGATATCCCAGAAGGTTACCTTTGCCCGCCAATACCAGGCAGAGCCGATTATATACACTATGCATCAGATTTATTGGCTTCTTGCAATAATCAACATATTCCAATTGGTAAAAAGATTAAAGTTTTAGATGTTGGCATTGGTGCTAATTGTGTTTATCCAATCATTGGTCATCAAGAATACGGGTGGAATTTTGTTGGATCTGAAATTGATGAAATTGCTATTCGCTCTGCTAAAAATATCGTTGATGTCAATCCTGTTTTAAAAAATGCAATAGAAATTAGATTGCAGTTGGCTAAAAATGAAATCTTTAAAACTATCATTCATAAAGAAGAACGTTTTGATTTAACTATATGTAATCCTCCTTTTCACGCATCAGCGGAAGAAGCAAATG
>NZ_JBAZRL010000037.1:0-34137 GCF_041662865.1 Pedobacter sp. | reverse complement strand
GTGCATCACACGAAGGTTTAACACTTGGAGAAGATGGGGCTACTAACCAAATTTTAGAAGATATAGGTTTAATGAAAATGTTGCCAGGCATGGTTGTTATCAATCCTTGCGATTATAACCAAACCAAAGCAGCAACACTTGCCATTATGGACTATGAAGGGCCAGTTTACTTACGTTTTGGTCGTCCAGTTATTCCTGTGTTTACACCAGAAGATCAAAAATTTGAAATTGGTAAGGCTTGGATGGTAAATGAAGGAAAAGATGTAACTATTGTTGCAACTGGCCACATGGTTTGGAGAGCAATTGAAGCTGGAGAAAAATTAGCAGATTTAGGAATTGATGCTGAGATTATAAATATCCACACAATTAAACCTTTAGATGATGCTGCAATTCTTAAATCTGTTAAAAAAACAGGTTGTATTGTAACTTGCGAAGAGCACAATAAATTTGGAGGTTTAGGAGAAAGTGTTGCTCGTTTGTTAACTACTGAATATTTGGCACCACAAGAATTTGTGGCAGTAAATGATAGTTTTGGCGAAAGTGCTACACCAGATCAGTTAATGACTAAATACAAATTAGATCCATCTGATATTGTAGCGGCTGTGCAAAAAGTAATGAAAAGAAAAGCATAAAAATAGATGAAGCAAGTTGAAGATGCCGAAATATTACAAAAATTTAGTGTAGAAAAAACACGAAATGAAGCCTTCAACTTGCTTTTATCTAAATATCAACAAAAAATATATTGGCACATTCGTAGATTGGTAATCGATCACGATGATACTGATGATTTAGTTCAAGAAACCTTTGTTAAGGTCTGGAAAAATCTGGCCAATTTCAGAAGCGACTCACAGCTTTATACCTGGATTTATAGAATTGCTACTAACGAATCCATCACTTTCTTGAATAAGAAAAAACTGAAGAATAATATTTCATTAGATGATGTAAGTGGTGAATTGGCCGAAAGCCTTACTGCTTCCTCTTACTTTGATGGTGATAAAGCACAACGCAAACTTCAAGAAGCAATTTTAACCTTACCAGAAAAACAGCGAATAATTTTTAACATGAAGTATTTCGACGATATGAAATATGATGAAATTTCTGAGGTTTTAGGCACAAGTGTAGGTGCTTTAAAAGCTTCATTTCATATTGCAGTTAAAAAAATTGAAAGTATTTTACTAAATGAAGATTAAGTATTAAACCTTTTACATTAAAATCTATCAATAGTTATATCATGAATAAAAAAGATGAAAATATGGAATGGGAAATGGAGGCTTCGCACTTAGCGAGTTTGCCAAGAACTACACCATATAGTGCGCCAGATAACTATTTCAACGATTTAACAACACGTATTAATCAGTCTGTTTTTGTAGATGGATTAATGCAAAAAGAAAATCAAGGTTTTACGGTCCCTCAAAATTATTTTGAAGATTTAGGTACTCAAATAGAAAGCCGTATTGCCGTAGATCAATTAAATGCCTTAGTTAAAACCGATGGATTTAAAACCCCCGTTAATTATTTTGACAAACTAAATGCTGATATTTTAAGTAAAACTTCAGGCAAAGTTCAAAAAACAAAAGTTGTTCGCCTGTGGCAGACAGATTTTATTAAATATGCTTCTGCTGCTTGCTTTATTTTGCTAACTGCATCAGGTTTATATTTTAATCAGCAAAACACATTAAAAGAAAATAATACAGCAGAATTAGCTAACGAGCAACTATTATATGATATTGATGAAAGCGTAATTATTGATCATATACAAGAAAGCCAAGCGCCTACTACAGTTTCTGCCTCAGATACAGAAATGGAAAACTATATTTTAAATCATTTCTCATCAAGTGATTTATCGAATAACTTATAAAATTTAGAGATGAAAAACTTAATTATTGCACTATTTATTTTATTACCAGGTTTAGCTTTTGCACAAGGGCCAAGAATGGGCGATGAAAAAATGGAAGCTTACAAAATAACCTGGCTAACTACAAAACTTGATCTCTCTGCAGATGAAGCTAAAGTATTTTGGCCTATTTACAACGATTTTACTAGAGAACAAAATGCATTGCGGAAAGAACGGATGCAAAAAATGATAAGTTTTAGAAAAATCAAAGAGATTGAAGATTTAACAGATGTTCAAATTCAAACACTAATTGTAAATGACTTTGATTTTAAACAAAGAGAACTTAACATAGAGAAAAAATACTATAATAAGTTTAAATTAAATTTACCCATTAAAATTGTAGGAAAGTTTTATAGAGCGCAAGAAGCATTCAAAAAAGAATTACTTAACCGTTTTAGAAGCGGTCAGCCAAAACAATAATAATTAATTAATTTTTAGAAAATCCCGTATGTATTAACGTATGGGATTTTTTATTTTACATTATTCTGCTCGGATAAAATAATTAAGATTTCAAAAAAGCTTAATTTGCACCATGCAAACACAACGTCAGTTATTTTTAAAACATAATGCTCAAACCTCTGAAACTCCACTTTTGTTAGAATTTGTAAAAGCAAAAGGTATGTACATGTATGACCAATCTGGTAAAAAATACATGGATTTAATTGCTGGTATTGGCGTTAGTAATGTTGGGCATTGCCATCCCACAGTTGTGGAAGCAGTAAAAAAACAAGCAGAAACGTATATGCATTTAATGGTATATGGTGAGTTTGTGCAAAGCCCACAAGTTGATTTCGCAAAAACCTTAGCATCGGTTTTGCCAGAAAGTTTAAACTGCACTTACTTTGTAAATTCAGGAGCCGAAGCCGTTGAAGGGGCAATGAAATTGGCAAAAAGATATACCAATCGGACAGAATTAATAGCCTGCAAAAATAGTTATCACGGTAGTACACAAGGCGCTTTAAGTTTAATGGGCAATGAAGAGTTTAAGCAAGCCTATCGTCCGTTATTACCTGATATTCTGTTTATAGAGTTTAATCATTTACCTGATTTAGAAAAAATAACCACTAAAACTGCCGCAGTTTTTATAGAAACCATGCAGGGCGAAGCAGGTATTAGAATTCCAGATTCAAATTATATAAAAGCCTTACGAAAAAAATGCAATGAAACTGGAACGCTTTTAGTTTTTGATGAAATTCAATGTGGATTTGGTCGTACAGGAAAGATGTTTGGTTTTGAACATTTTGATGTTGTTCCGGATATTTTATTATTGGCAAAAGGTATTGGTGGCGGAATGCCGATTGGTGCCTTCATCAGTTCTTCACAAATAATGACGGTATTTACAAATAATCCAGTTTTAGGACACCTTACTACTTTTGGAGGGCATCCTGTAAGTTGCGCAGCTGGATTAGCCACCTTAGAAACTATACTGATAGAAGATTTAATAACTGAAGTGGAACAAAAAGGAGAATTATTTAAATCATTGCTAAAACATCCTTCTATTGTAGGAATTAGAGGAAAAGGACTGATGTTAGCTGTCGAATTTGATAGTTATGAGACCAATAAAAAAATTATTGATGGTTGCATTGAAGATGGAATTATTACCGATTGGTTTTTACATTGCAGTAATTCTATGCGTATTGCTCCACCTCTAATTATTACCAAAGATGAAATCCAAACGGCTTGTAACATCATCTTAAAAAACATAAATTCAGTTTGTGATCTTAATTAACAATTGAACTAATGAACGTATTAATAGTTGAAGATGAAAAAGGCTTGGCGCTTGAAATGGATGAATTCTTAAGTAGAGAAGGATATATTGTTGAGCATGCTTGGAAAAAATCATCTGCCGAAGAAAAGATTTTCGTTAATAATTACGATTTCATTCTCCTAGATTTAGGTTTGCCAGATGGCGATGGTTTCGAAGTACTTAAGCAGTTGAAAAACTTAAAAAATCGCGATGATGCAGTAATTATTTTAACGGCTAGAAGCGCAGTTGATGACCGTATTAAAGGTCTAGATAGCGGCGCAGATGATTATTTAGCAAAACCTTTTTCATTAAATGAATTACTTGCCCGAATGCATGCAATTATTCGTCGCAAACATAAATTGGAAAAGAATGAAGTTAAAATTCATGATTTTTTGCTAGATATTCAAAATCGTACCGTTACATTTCAAGACGAAAGAGTTCCTTTAACTAAAAAAGAATATGAAATTTTTAATTATCTCGTATTAAATAAAAATAGAGTAGTTTCTCGAATAAGTTTAACTGAACACGTTTGGGGAGATATTTTAGAGGTAAACTCTGATTCTAATTTTGTAGATGTACATGTAAAAAATCTACGAAAAAAATTAACGCAATGCACCAAAACCGACTGGTTTGAAACTGTTCGCAGCATTGGTTATCGAATTAATTATTAACCAATGAAACTGCAAGCGAAATTTGCTTTATACAATGCCATCACCAAAATAGCGGTGATTTTGGTGTTAGGAGCAATTATTTTGCTCTCTTTAGAAACCATTTCCTTTCATCATTTAGATGGTCGTCTTACTAAAAAAAGGTTAAAAGTAATTGAGAATTTGAGCGATAGTGAAATTGATAGCTTACTAAGAAATCGACATTCATTTACAGATTACAACATTTTAAAAGATGAATTCATTGTTCTAAATGCAATTCCAAGTGTTGGAAAAATTGATACAAGCATATTCTTTACTACAGAACGACGCGAAATTGAGGGAGATATAGAAATTTACCGAATTCTTAATGATCAATTCGAATACAATAATAAACGCTATAAATTGGAATTAGGTGAAGCCATGACGGCTATGGAATCTGTAAAGACTACTATTAGGTTTTACATGCTAATTGTATTAATTGGATCCTTGTTGGTTACGCTACTTACCGATTATGCTTTTACCAATCTTATTTTAAAACCATTCTATAAAATTATAGATCAAAAGCTAAACAAGGTAAATGATCCTACTTCCTATAATTATGAAAACATTCCAACTAATACGACAGATTTTAAAATATTAGACAATAGCATTAATTCGCTCATGCGAAAAATTGCAAATTTATTTTTGCTAGAAAAACAGTTTATTGCCAACGTTTCTCATGAATTGCTCACTCCAATTTCTATTCTAAGTGGTCGATTAGAAAATATTTTAGCTGCAGAAAATTTGCCTGTTGAGCATGAAAATAAAATTTTAGCTTCTTTAAAAACGTTAAATCGCTTAAAAGTAATCATCAATAGTTTGTTATTAATCTCTAAGGTAGAAAATGAACAATACCTAAAAAAAGATCAAGTCTCAATTCAACAAGAGTTAATTGATATTTATGAAGATTTAGAAGATCGCATTATAGACAAACAAATTATTTATAGAAATGAAATTAAAGAGCATTTTACCTTCATAGGAAATCAGGCGCTAATTCATACTTTATTAATTAATATTCTTAATAATGCTATAAAGTATAATGTAAATAAGGGTTCAATAACTATACATGATGAATTAACGCTTGCAAAATATATCCTAACCATTGAAGATAGTGGAATGGGAATGGAAAAAGAGAATGTGGCCAATGCGTTTAAACGATTTGAAAGAGAAAATAGTGATAATGAAGATGGATTTGGATTAGGTTTAGCTATTGTAAATAGCATCGCAAAATTTCATCAACTAAACATTTTTATTCAGTCCGAAAAAGGCAAAGGAACTACTGTTACAGTAGAATTCCCAATTAATTAGAAGTTAACTAAATGGTATTCAATACACTACAAACTTCATAAAATCTTCATAATTGAACGGCATCTTTGAGTAACAAAACATCAGAAGCGATTTCCGTTTTGTTATCTAATAAAACTCATCAATAGTTTTTTAGTTTTCCGGTTACCCTTATCTGAACCTTCCTTTATTGAAAAATACAGGAAGGTTTTTTGTTTACATATCATTTCTTCAAGCTCAGGATGACAAATGAACTAATCATACCGTGAGCTACATTACGCCATTTTTTGTCGCTTAATTAAATATGCTTGCAATACCTGATTAAAACCTGCATTGATATCTGCGTCAATCATATCAATTTTATATTGAGCACATTTCAATGTTAGCTTTTGACGATAAGTGCTCATTTGTTCTAAATAGGCATCTTTAACTTTAGAAGTATGAACTTTTAAAGTTGCACCCGTTTCCATGTCAATAAATTGATGTGGGCGATTAGCAAAATCGAAATCAACTTCCTTATTTTTATCGGTAACATTAAAAATAACAACCTCATGCTTATTAAATTTCAGGTGTTGCAAAGAAGAAAATAAAGCCGATATTTTATCTTCATCATGCACTGTATGTAGCATATCGCTAAACACAATTACCAATGAACGTTTGTGAATTAGCTCCGCAATTTGATGCAATGCTAAAGCTAAATTAGTTTGTACATTCATTTTTGGCGCTTGCAAAACCTGCTCCAATTGTGAAAATAAATACTTTTGATGTGTACCCGTTGATTTAGCCTGTGTATTTAAACTCAATTGGTCTGTAAATAAGCTTAAACCAAAAGCATCTCGTTGTTTCTTCAATAAATAAATTAATGCAGCTGTACTTTGCACTGAAAAAGTCAATTTATTATACTGATTATTGGGAAAATACATTGACGAAGAGGTATCAATTACAAACTGACAACGTAAATTGGTTTCTTCCTCATAACGCTTACTAAAAAGCTTATCTGTTTTGGCAAATAGTTTCCAATCTATGTTTTTTACGCTATCTCCAGTATTATACAAGCGATGCTCAGCAAACTCAACCGAAAATCCGTGAAAAGGGCTTTTATGCAATCCAGTTATAAAACCTTCAACCACTTGTCTGGCTAAAAGTTCTAAATTGCCCAAACTTCCCTCGCTTTGATAATTGATTTGCTGCATTAGGTAAAACTAATAAATTATGGATTACTATATGTGGTTATTTCGATTAAATGTATCGTGAAGTTTGTAGCTGGTAATCAATATTAAAATTTTATCTGCTGGCATCTCCACCTACCGAAATTTTACTAAATTTATCACGTCGGTTAGACAATATTATTTTATAACCTATGAAAAAAGCGATTTTTATAATCCTAATTACAGCTATTGCATTTTGTTCTGGCTTCGCATTTAAAAGTATACTATCACAAAATAAACATATAAGAATGAAAAAAGTAACAGGCATTTGAGTGGTTGAAGGCTCAGACAGTACAAAGAAAGCACAAACACAATGGACACCATTTTCTGAAAAAACAAAATACTTTGAACCTTCAACTAGAGAGTTCATGATTAATTACAGAGTTGAAAATTTAGAACTTCTAGTTGAAGAATTAAAAAAAGAGGGAGTAACGATAGTTGACACTATCGAAACTTATGATTACGGCAAATTTGTACACATTCTTGATGCAGAAGGAAACAAAGTTGAATTATGGGAGCCTAAGGATTAAGAAAAAAATGATAGCATACAAAAAAACCTATCAAGAATTTTGATAGGTTTTTTAAGCACTTGATAGTTTTATAAACTCTGATATAAGCGAACTATAATAGATCGATTACTTTTTTGTTATTTTATACAAATTACCACCATCAGTTACCGCATATAAAGCTCCGTCTTTCCCTTCTACTAAATCTCTAAAACGCTCACCTTTATCTTCTAACAATCTTTCTTCGCCAACTACTTTATTGTTTTTAAGTACTAAACGAATAATATGTGAGCCACTTAAAGCGCCAACAAATAAATTTCCTTTCCACTCAGCAATGTGGTTGCTATTGTAAAATGCAATGCTTCCAGGAGAAATAACCGGATTCCAATAATAAACAGGCTGTTCCATTCCAGCTTTTTGCTGAATACCATCTCCTACTTTTTGACCACTATACTCTGTTCCGTAAGTGATAATTGGCCAACCGTAATTTTTGCCAGGTTTTATTAAATTAATTTCATCACCACCTTTTGGACCAAATTCAGCTTCCCATAAATCGCCTGTTTGTGGATTAATTGCCAACCCATCAGGATTACGATGCCCATAAGAATAAATTTCTGGTCTAGCATCAGCCTTACCTGCAAAAGGGCCATTCGGTACTGCTTTCCCTTGTGGTGTTAAATGAAGGATTTTCCCCAAAGAAGAATTTAAATATTGTGCTTGTACTCTAATTTGTTTATCGGAGCGTTCTCCTGTACTTACAAATAAGTTTCCATTTTTATCAAAAACTATTCTTGAGCCGTATTGAAGTTTGCCAGTATGAGCTGGTGTTGCTCTATAAATGATTGTTTGATTCTCTAGTGTAGTTTCGTTAGCAGATAATTTTCCTTTCGCAATAGCTAATAAAACTCCTTTACTTTGCGGCTCAGAATAAGCCCAGTACACCATTCTACTTTTTGCAAAATCTGGTGCTAAGGTTACGTCTAAAAGTCCTCCTTGTCCAGAATCATCTACTTTAGGAAGTGCAGTAATTGTTTTAGACAATGTTCCATTTGCTAATAAAATAACCATTGTACCACTTTTTTGAGTGATAAAAAATCTTCCATCTGGCATTACTGAAATTCCCCAAGGATTTTCTAGCTTTTTATTAATGACCGATACTGTAAGTGGTGTTGCCGTTTTAATTGCTTTTATTCTAGTTTGACCTTCAAATGCAGGTTTATAATCTGCAGAAGGCTTTCCTTTTTCAACTGAATTTTGTGCCGAAACATTCGTTTCATTTACACAACTAAATAAAAAGCTTACTGAAAGTAGGCTTAATAATGGCAATTTAATTATTTTCATAAAATGGGATTTACTTAAAAGAACAAAAAATTATTTATAATAAAAAATCCGAACTCAATGAGATCGGATTTAAATATATATATTCTCTTAAAAACTACTATTTAAGATTGTATTTCGCAAAATGAGAAGCTTATAATTGCTTATCTAATTTACCAGCTAATACTGATTTTGGAACTGCACCAACTTGTTTATCAACAACTTCACCATTTTTAAAGAACAATAAAGCAGGGATATTGCGTATGCCAAATTGCGTTGAAATTTGAGGGTTATTATCAACATTCACTTTTCCAACTAATGCTTTTCCTTCGTATTCTTTTCCAATTTCATCTACAATTGGACCAACCATACGACATGGGCCACACCATTCTGCCCAAAAATCTACCAACACTGGTTTGTCTGATTTTAATACAAGCTCCTCGAAGTTTGCATCTGTTATTTCTAAAGCCATAACTTATTTTTAAATTTATATACAAATATATTATCAATTGTAATGCCATCAATAGGTTACTGTCAATTTGACAATTCACCTACTTTTAGTATTAATTTAGTTTATAGTTTACAACATTCAGTTTCGTTAATTGTTCTAAAAATTGATTATTAGGGTTTATTTTTAAAGATTTTGAAGGAAGCTCTAACTTCAAATTCTGCTCTCTATCATAAACTTCAAAATTCAATTTACAATTATGTCGCTCACTTCCTTCTTTGTTCTCTTGCAAAATCACATCTATTTTCTGCATTAACTCATCATTAATTTCTTCAATAGGCACTTGAATGGTAATGCATTTCGTCAGTTTATCACGTAATTCTGACAGTAAATCTATTGACGTAACTTTAAACTCCCAATCGCCTTCCTTTCTAAAACGTTCTCCAACTCTACCTCTAATTTGCAAGAAATATCCTTCTGTTAAAAACTGTTTAAATTTCAAGAAATCATCCCCAAACAATGCAATTTCGCAACTGTCATCATAATCTTCAAAAATAAAAGTACCAAATGGCTTCCCTGTTTTTGTAATGCGCTGCGAAGCCAAAACTACCAATCCACCAACTACTAAATCTCTATTTTTTAAAGCTTCGAACTCTGTTAAAATTTCTTCGTTGGTATCACCACTTCTAATTTTATTTACAATAGCTAAATGTTTAACCGAATGCTGGCAAAAATGGTTCAATTCAAAACGGTAATCATCTAACGGATGTCCTGACAAGAAAATTCCAATTGCATCCTTCTCATATTTCAATCGATCAATTAATCCCCACTCTGGAGAAACTGGGAAAGTTGGTTCTAAGATTAAATCGGCCTTTGAGCCTCCAAAAAGCGAGGCCTGAGATGAACTCTCATTATTCTGGAAATCGTTCGCATATTTAATCAACTTCTCAATTCCATTCATTTTATCGTTGGCACCAATGTAAAAATACTGTGCCCTATGGAAACCAAAAGCATCAAAAGCACCACTATACACAAAACTTTCGTATGCTTTTTTATTTACAATCCGTGTATTAGAACGTTTTGAGAAATCAAAGACCGTAGTATAAGGTCCATTTTCTATCCGTTCTTCAATAATACTTTCTACCGCCTTTTCTCCCACTCCTTTTACTGCCGACATACCAAAGCGAACTTCGCCTTTGGCATTTACGGAGAATTTTAAATCAGATTCATTTACATCAGGACCCAAAACTGTAACGCCCATTTGCCGACATTCTTCCATAAAAAATGCCACCTGTTTAATATCACTCATGTTATTGGAAAGTACAGCAGCCATGTATTCTGCTGGATAGTTTGCCTTTAAATAAGCGGTTTGATACGCAATCCAAGCGTAGCACGTAGAGTGAGATTTATTAAACGCATATTCAGCAAAAGCTTCCCAATCCTTCCAAATCTTTTCTAAAACCTTATCATCATGACCTTTTGCTGCAGCTTGTTTAATAAATTTAGGCTTCATTTTATCCAACACATCGCGTTGTTTTTTACCCATCGCTTTACGCAACACATCAGCTTCACCTTTGGTAAAATCTGCTAATTTTTGCGATAAAAGCATTACCTGCTCTTGGTAAACTGTAATTCCGTATGTTTCTTTTAGTAATTCCTCACAAGCTTCTAAATCGTATTTTATTTCTTCTTCACCATTTTTTCTTTTTACGAAACTAGGAATATATGCAATTGGTCCGGGGCGATACAGTGCGTTCATTGCAATTAAATCTCCAAAAACAGTTGGTTTTAATTCTTTCATGTACTTCTGCATCCCCGCACTCTCGTACTGGAAAATGCCGACTGTTTCGCCACGTTGAAAGAGCTCGTAGGTTTTTACATCATCTATCGGAAAAGTATCTGGATCTAAATCAATACCATGTCTTTTCTTCACCAATTTAACAGTGTCCTTAATGAGAGTTAATGTTTTTAACCCCAAGAAGTCCATTTTTAATAAGCCAGCGCTTTCTACAACCGAGTTATCGAATTGTGTAACATATAAATCAGAATCTTTTGCTGTAGCTACTGGAACGAAGTTGGTAATGTCATCTGGTGTAATAATTACTCCACATGCATGAATACCTGTATTTCTTAATGATCCTTCTAAAATGATAGCTTGCTCAATGGTTTCTGCACTTAAATTTTTAGCAGCAGCTAGCGCTTTTAACTCTATAATTTTTTCATACTCATCTGGTCGCAAAGCGGATTTTAAAGACTTTTCATCCAAGTTAAAAATCTTGGCCAGCTTCATATTTGGTATCAGCTTCGCTATTTTATCTGCCTCAAAAAGCGGTAAATCTAAAACCCTTGCCGTATCACGGATGGATGATTTTGCCGCCATAGTACCATACGTAATAATCTGCGCTACCTGACTTGAACCATACTTATTGATTACGTAATCCATTACACGACCACGACCCTCATCGTCAAAGTCAATATCAATATCGGGCATGGAAACACGATCTGGATTCAAGAAACGCTCAAATAGCAAATCGTACTGTAAAGGATCAATATTCGTAATCCACAAACAATACGCTACTACTGAACCCGCTGCAGAACCACGACCAGGTCCAACAGAAACATCACGACGACGAGCTTCAGCAATAAAATCTTGTACAATTAAGAAATATCCAGGATAGCCCGTTTTTTCAATGGTCGCTAATTCGAAATCTAAGCGCTCAATGATTTCTTCAGTTAATTCTCCATATCGTTTTTTAGCGCCTTCGTAACTTAAATGTCGTAAATATTTATTCTCACCACGCTTACCGCCATCTGTTTGATCATCTTCTACTAAAAACTCTACAGGGATATCAAATTTTGGAAGTAAAACTTCACGAGCCAATTCGTACGCTTCAATTTTATCTACAATTTCTTGTGTGCTTAAAATCGCTTCTGGCAAATCTGCAAAAAGTGATTTCATCTCCTCTGCAGATTTAAAATAATATTCTTGATTTGGCAGGCCGTAGCGATAGCCACGACCACGACCAATTGGTGTTGCTTGTTTTTCTGCATCTTTTACACACAACAAAATATCATGTGCATTAGCGTCTTTTTTATTGATGTAATAGGTATTATTGGTGGCTACTAATTTAACAGAATGTTTACTGGCCAAAGCAATTAAATCAGTATTTACACGGTCTTCATTTTCTTGACCATGACGCATTAATTCTATATAAAAATCATCATTAAATTGTTCTTTCCACCAAATTAAAGCTTCTTCTGCTTGCTTCTCACCCATGTTTAATAATTTACTAGGGATTTCTCCTTGCAAATTACCCGAAAGCACAATTATATCACTTTTATACTGTTCAATTATATTTCTATCAATACGAGGAACGTAATAAAAACCTTTGGTATAAGCAATTGATGACATTTTGGCGAGGTTGTGATACCCTTTTTTATTCTTTGCCAATAACACCACTTGATACCCATTATCTTGTCGGGTTTTATCTAAATGATTATCACAAACAAAAAATTCAACCCCAACAATTGGTTTTACTAGTTGAGCTGTTAGTTCTTCGCCTTTTGATAAAGCCTCTTCATTTTTCGTTTTAGCTTCCTTATTGTGTTTACTTACTGCGCTCACAAAGTGGAAAGCGCCCATCATATTTGCATGATCAGTTAATGCAACAGCAGGCATATTTTGTACGGCTGCAGCTTTTACTAAATCAGGAACACTAATGGTACTTTGTAAAACTGAAAATTGAGTATGATTATGCAAATGCACAAAATTTGCATTTGCTAATTCTTGTTTATTACCTGCTAAAGTTTGTTTAGAAATGCCACCAGTTTCTGTTCCTTGTAAACGTTTTCTAATTTCAGCCGATGCTGCCTTTAAATTGATATGCTGTAAACCAGCAGCTTCAATAAGCGGGTTATTTTCTTTAAAACGCAGGAAATAATCGGTATCAACCAATAACTCTTCTTTTTTAAAGATTTCTTTTTTAATCAATTCTAAAAAGCAACGCGTAGTTGCTTCCACATCCGCAGTTGCATTGTGTGCTTCGGCAAATGGAACGCCAAAAAGATATTGATGTAATTCTGTTAAAGTTGGCAATTTAAAACGACCACCCCTACCGCCAGGAATTTTCAATAAATCAGCAGTAACTTCTGTACAGGTATCTAAAACTGGCATATTGGCCATCGGACTTTCAACGTTTAAACGGTGAAATTCACAACCCATAATATTTACATCAAACCCAACATTTTGACCAACCACAAATTTTGCTTTTCCAAGGGCGATGTTAAATTTTTCTAAAACTTCTGCTAATTCAATTCCTTGATCTTGTGCTAATTCTGTAGAAATACCATGAATTCGTTCTGCATCATACGGAATATTAAATCCCTCTGGCTTTACCAAATAGTCCTGATGCTCAATTAGTTTCCCCATCTCATCATGCAACTGCCATGCAATTTGAATGCAACGGGGCCAATTATCAGTATCAGTAATAGGCGCATTGTAATTACGTGGTAAACCAGTCGTTTCGGTATCAAAAATCAGGTACATAGTGGGAATTATCGTGGAGATCAAAAATAGAGAAATTACCTCGTTAACTTGTCAGCAAATTATCAACAATACCACAAAAAATAGAAGAGGTAAAAGGCAAGATGGAAGATGTGTGGAGAAGGAATATTGACTTGTTGAATTGCATATCAGCCGGTCTCTCACCTGCCGAAACCTAGAGTTAAACAGATAGTCATGGTCGGTTAGAAACCATTAGGTCAAAAGGTAAAAGTGGTTGGTAAAACACTACCAGTAGAACAAAAACTAAAAAAGGCTAAAACATTGTGTGTTTTAGCCTTTAAGTTAAAGATCAAATTTATCAATCTTTTAAAGTTTTCAAAAGAACGTTTGCAGCTTCTTCTGATGAACCTGGATTTTGTCCAGTAATTAAAAGTCCATCTTTTTTAACATAAGAAGACCAATCTGAACCTTTGCTATAATGAGCACCTAGTTTAGCGAACTCATCTTCTAGCAGAAATGGCACAACATCAGTCAATTTAACAGCCTCTTCTTCCGAATTAGAAAAACCGGTTACTTCTTTATTTTTAACGAGAGGTTCTCCATCAGAATTTTTCACCTTTATTAAAACACCAGGAGCATGGCATACAAATGCAATTGGTTTATTTGCACCATAAAATTCTTGAATAAGTGAGATAGATTTTTCGTCATTTGTCAAATCCCATAAAGGACCATGTCCGCCTGGGTAAAAAACTGCATCAAAATCAGCCTCGTTAATCTCATTCAACTTAACCGTGTGGGCAAGCATCTTTTTTAAGTCTTCATCCTCATTAAATCTTTTTGTAGCTGTGGTTTGTGCATCTGGAGCAGCACTTTTAGGGTCTATTGGCGGTTGCCCGCCTTTTGGAGAGGCAACTGTAATTATTGCACCAGCATCAGCCAGCGTATAATAAGCAGCAGCAAATTCTTCAATCCAAAACCCAGTTTTTTCTCCTGTATTTCCCAAATCACTGTGGGAAGTTAATACCATTAATACTTTCATTATGTTTATCTTATTTATTAATCATTGCACCATTTTTATGCCGAATACTTGCATAAAATAAAGTATGACAAATTATTGATTCTTTCTACTTATTAGTTGTTGCTTCACCACCTAAACCATTCAACAAAATAAATCGTATTAGTTCGTGATACATCTTTACTGAAAATTGAAAACTCCAAACTTTTAACTATGTTCTTGACTTACTAAACTTCCTGTATCATACCCCATTTGCCTGCATCTTTCTATAATATCCTTTAATAACGTTGGATCCATTTTTGGTTCTCTAGCCATAATAAAAAGATATTTTTTATCAGGGTGACCAATTACAACATAATTGTAATCATCCGCCAATTCAATTACCCAATACCCTATTTTAAATGGCCAAAAAAATTGAGCTTTCATATCACCATCTGGCTGCTCTTCATCGAAAAACAATTTTGAGGTAATTGATTTTTCTTCTGGTTTTCCTTCTTTATGATAAGTAGTGTAAACATCAAAATGTTCATCATCTCTTAAAGTATAAGTTTCGGTCGTTTGTTTCCAATTCTTGTCCATTAATGTGGGAATTGAATATAAAGAATACCATTTTCCAGCAAATGCTGAATGATCTATCACTTTTACAGGTTGATTTTCCATTTCTAATCTTTATTATTTAACCATTTCTCTGTAATAAAGTTTTAAAAAATGGTAAAGCATTTTGGTAAACTAATGCAATTCTATATCTTGGGCGTGTAAAACAATTTTTCAACAAAAAACTCCAAAATATAACTTAAAAATGAAAATAACGGTAGTAGGTGCAGGTGCTGTTGGTGCCACCTGTGCAGATAACATTGCAAGAAAAGAATTAGCAGAAGAATTAGTATTGCTAGACATTAAAGAAGGTTTTGCCGAAGGTAAGGCTATTGACATGATGCAAACTGCTACTTTGTTAGGTTTTGATACCAAAATTAAAGGTGTAACTAATGATTATAGCCAGACTGCAGGTTCTGCTGTTGCTGTAATTACATCGGGTTTACCACGCAAACCAGGAATGACTCGTGAAGAGTTAATTGGCATTAATGCTGGGATTGTAAAAGGCGTAGCCGAAAATATTTTAAAATATTCTCCTGATGCAATTATTGTTGTGATCAGCAATCCGATGGACACAATGACTTATTTAGCATTAAAATCATTAGGATTACCTAAAAACCGCATTATTGGTATGGGTGGAACGTTAGATAGCGCTCGTTTCAAATATTATTTAAGTGTTGCTTTAAACTGCAACGCTAACGACTTACAGGGATTTGTAATTGGTGGCCATGGCGATACTACGATGATTCCTTTAACACGTTATGCAACTTACCAAAGTTTACCGGTTAGCAATTTATTAGACGAAGCTACTTTAGCAAAAGTTGCTGCCGATACAATGGTTGGCGGTGCTACTTTAACTGGTTTATTGGGTACATCGGCTTGGTATGCGCCAGGTGCTGCGGGTGCTGCCTTAGTAGAAGCAATTGTACGTGATGAGAAAAAATTATTTACATGCTGTGTTGCTTTAGATGGCGAATATGGTCAGAAAGACATTTGTTTAGGTGTTCCTGTGATTATAGGCCGCAATGGTTGGGAAAAAATTATTGATTATAAATTAAACGAAACAGAGCAAACTACATTCAATAAAAGTGCTGATGCAGTACGCAATATGAATAATGTATTGGCTGAAATGAAATTGATATAAATTTTATTTGTCATGCAGAGCAAAGCGAAGCATCTCTAAAATTAGATTCCTCGTTCCTCGGAATGACAAACAGAACATATGAGAACAATCACTGTTCCTTTAACTCTAATTAATTTACAAGACAACGGTTTCCATCTTTTGATGGAAATTGTTGTTTTTGGTGAAAAACTATTTGCAGTTTTAGATACCGGCGCTTCAAGATCTGTTTTTGATAAAGGTTTAATGGAGAAGCACATTCAAGAACTTACCATAAGTGATGAAACACAGGCAGCTACCATTTTTAGTACAGCAACTACTTTACAAGGTTTTATTCCCAAACTTAAAATTGGTAGTTTGATTTTAAAGCAATACCATGCGGTGGCTTTAGATTTACAAAGTGTAACTGACACTTATTTGCTTCTAGGGCATCCACCAATTTCGGCAATCATTGGCGGCGATATTTTAACCGAATTTCACGCCAAAATAGATTACCAGAAAAAAGTATTAAGATTTTACAAGTAACGTTGATGCGCATTTTTAAAAAAATCCTCTTATTCTTTTTATTTTTTAGTTCGTTTACAAGTTTTGCACAACAAATCCAGATTATCAATAAACCAATAATCTTTGATGAAACAAGAGCCCAACTTTCTTTAGATTATTTAAAAAGAAGACACAATCTCATCCAAAAAACACCAACAATTATCCCTAAAATGATTGTTCTACATTGGACAGCTTCAAGAAGTTTGACGGGAACTTATGCTACATTTAATAAGTCCATTTTACCGAGTTCACGCAAAGCATTAGTAAATGCTAGCAGTTTAAATGTGTCTTCGCATTATTTAGTAGATCGCGATGGCTCCATTTATCAATTATTAGCTGACACTGTTTTTGCTCGCCATGTAATTGGTTTAAATTATTGTGCCATTGGAATTGAGAATGTAGGAAGCGATAATTATCCATTAACTCAAGCCCAACTTTTTGCAAACGAAAAATTGGTGCGTTACTTAACAAAAAAGTATGCCATTCAGTATTTGATTGGTCATTATGAGCATACTTGGTTTAAAAATACGTCTTTATGGAGAGAAACCAACCCCTATTATTTTTCTCAAAAAACCGACCCTGGAATATCATTTATGAGAAAAATTAGAGAAGAATTGCAGGATTTAAATTTAAAAGGGGCTCCGCCTAAAAAATAACACTTGCATTTTCTCTTGGTTTATAGTTAACTTTAAGTAAACCAAACAAATAAAATATGAAAGTCTTAAAAGTTTTACTCGGCATCATTGTCGTGTTAGTAATCATTTTCTTTGTAGGCGGAATGTTCTTGCCTAAAACCTATTCTGTAAGTCGCACAACAACCATAAACGCACCTGATAGTGTAGTTTATAAAAACGTTGCAGATTTCAATGAGTTTTTAAAATGGAATCCATGGACTAAAATGGAACCCACAGCTAAAGTTACAATTACAGGCAATGCTGGTCAGCCAGGTCATTTATACCAATGGGTTGGTGATAAAGTTGGTACTGGCCAAATGAAATTAACTGAAGCTATGCCAAATCAATCAGTTGTCGAAGAAATGAAATTTATTAAACCGATGGAAAGTTCGTCGACAGTTCGGTTTGATATTGCTAAAGAAGGTAACGGCAATAAAGTAACCTGGACTATCAGCGGTGAAAGTGCTGGAGCCATGAATAAATGGATGGGTTTATTTATGGATAAAATGATGGGTAAGGATTTTGAAAATGGCTTAAAATCTTTAAAAGACAAATCAGAAAAAGGGGAATAAGTTCCTTGATAAATAAAAACCCTTCGAGGATTAACTCGAAGGGTTTTTTATTGTCATATATTTTCGGGCTTGCCGATTATAAATTTTGACTAAATTATGCGTCAATCTTGGCGTATTTCGCGTTCCGCTCAATAAACTCTCTACGTGGAGCAACTTCATCACCCATTAACATAGAAAATGTATGATCACATTCTGCTGCATTTTCTATAGTAGCTTTCAATAATGTACGTTTAGCTGGATCAAGCGTGGTTTCCCATAATTGTTCAGCATTCATCTCACCCAAACCTTTATAGCGTTGAATGTGTACGCTTTCTTCTTTACCGGCACCTTTTAAGCGTTGAACCGCAGCGTCACGTTGCACATCATTCCAGCAATATTCGAAATCCTTACCTTTTTTAACTTGATAAAGTGGTGGGGCAGCAATATAAACGTATCCAGCTTCAATTAATGCTTTCATGTAACGGAAAAAGAATGTTAAAATCAACGTCGTAATGTGCGATCCGTCAATATCAGCATCCGTCATGATCACAATTTTGTGGTAACGAAGTTTTGTTAAATTTAAAGCTTTATCATCTTCTGGTGTTCCAATGCTTACACCTAAAGCGGTAAACATGTTTTTAATCTCGTCATTTTCATAGATTTTGTGCTCCATTGCTTTTTCCACGTTCAGGATTTTTCCTTTTAGTGGTAAAATAGCTTGGAAATTACGATCGCGACCTTGTTTGGCTGTACCACCCGCCGAGTCTCCCTCCACTAGGTACAATTCACATTTTTCTGGATCAGTATCAGAGCAATCGGCTAATTTTCCTGGTAAACCAGAGCCACCCATTACACTTTTACGTTGTACCATTTCACGAGCTTTACGAGCAGCAGCTCTCGCAGTAGCAGCCAAAATAACTTTATTTACGATCATTTTAGCTTCTCTAGGGTATTCTTCTAAATAAATCCCTAAAGCTTCGCCTACGGCAATATCTACCGCACCCATTACCTCGCTATTCCCTAACTTGGTTTTGGTTTGTCCCTCAAATTGTGGTTCTTGTACTTTTACTGAAATTACCGCCGTTAATCCTTCTCTAAAATCGTCACCAGTAATTTCAAATTTCACATTTTTCAGTAAGCCAGATTTTTCAGCATAAGCTTTCAATGTACGTGTTAAACCACGTCTAAAACCTGCGATATGCGTTCCCCCTTCATGCGTATTGATATTATTTACGTATGAGTGAACATTTTCTGAATAACTATCATTGTATTGCAAAGCCAATTCAACCGGAATACCATTTTTAATTCCTTCTACATAAATGGGTTCAGGGATTAATGCAGGACGAGTTCCATCCAAAAATGTAACAAACTCTTTTAATCCACCTTCAGATTTAAATAATTCTGATAGATAAGTCCCATCCTCATTTACTTCACGCTCATCTGTTAAGGTTAAGCTAATGCCCTTATTTAAAAAAGATAATTCACGCAAACGCGATGCTAAAGTATCATAACGATATTCTGTAGTTTGCGTAAAAATGGTAGCATCAGGCGTAAAAGTTACAATTGTACCACGTTTTTCTGTAGTTCCAATTTGTTTTACATCATACAAAGGCTTACCGATGTTGTACTCTTGTACCCAGATTTCTCCATCGCGGTGTACTTCTGCTCTTAAATGCGTTGATAATGCATTAACGCAACTAACCCCCACACCATGCAAACCACCAGAAACTTTATAGGTGTCTTTATCAAATTTACCACCAGCGTGTAAAACCGTCATTACGATTTCTAATGCTGACTTATTTTCTTTTTTATTTATTCCAGTTGGAATACCACGACCATTATCTTCAACCCTAATTGAATTGTCTTTAAGGATATTTACATAAATGGTATCAGCATGACCAGCTAATGCCTCATCAATTGAGTTATCTACTACTTCGTAAACTAAGTGGTGCAAACCTTTAATTCCGGTATCACCGATATACATGGAAGGACGCTTACGTACAGCCTCTAAACCTTCTAAAACCTGTATATTATCGGCACCATAATTTGAGTTTGGATCTTTTTCTTCGCTCATAATTTTATTTAATACATAAAGAATCAAAAATAACCATTTTTTACCTAATTAGGGCAGATGTGGATAACTATTTGGGTGTTAAAATCGTATTAAAATTGATTAAAAAACGCATGTTTTTAGGATAGTCGGTTTTGATTTTTATATTTGCTAAAATTTATTAAAATAGAATGAAAGTAACTACATTAAAAGTAAGCAGTTTAGCTACTGCAATAGCAATAGTTTCAGTACTAACTGCTTGTGGAAATAAGGATAGTAAAACCGAGTCAACAGCTACTAAAGCTACAACAGTATCAGTTGATGAGAAAATTGTTTATGTTAACTCTGATTCATTGTTAACTAAATACGAATATTTCAAAGATCTTAAAGCCAAAATGGAGGTTAAAGGTAAAGCTGCTGAAAGTGATTTAGCGTCAAAAACTCAAGCTTTCCAAAGAGAAGTGCAACAGTATCAACAAACACAAAATACATTACCTGCTGATCAAAGAGCTGCAACTGAACAGAGATTACAACGTAAACAACAAGAGTTGCAAGCGTATCAACAAAATGCTGGTGCTGCTTTACAAAACGAGCAAGCCAAAGAACAAGAAGCTTTATATAACAAAGTAGCAGAATATTTGAAAGGTTATGCTAAAACTAAAGGCTATAAAATGGTATTGACTTACTCTAAAGGCAATAGCGCAATTTTATTTGCTGATGAAAGCCTTGATGTAACTAGTGCTGTAATTGTTGGCTTAAATGAAGCATATTCAAAAGATAAAAAATAACTATCCTGCTAAGTTTTGCTAAGGATTTTAGAAATTAAAAATGCTCCGAGTAATCGGGGCATTTTTTTTGTACATTAATTTACATGAAGAATTACGAAGAACAAGTGAATTACGAGCTTCAGTTTTGGAAAATGGAGTTAATGAAGAAACCCTCAATGTTTGGACATTTAGCGACCAAGGTTCAAACTAAAATTAACAGTTACATCCCAACAAAAGTTCATAAAGCAATTACTACAACCATTAAACAAATGGTTAAAGCTGTTTTATTTGGCTCTACATACACCACATCAGCTATGCCAGACCGTGATATGAGCTTACTCCATCGCGAGGCGCTCGTAAAAGCAAAAATTGAAAATTATAGTAAAACTGGCGCAGCCGAAGGTGGAATAACAGGGGCTGGTGGATTTTTAATGAGCATGGCAGATTTTCCTATCCTAATTGGGATTAAAATTAAAATGCTTTTTGAAATTGCTGCATTGTATGGTTTTGAAGTAAAAGATTACCGCGAAAGACTCTACATTTTACATGTTTTTCAATTAGCATTTTCTAGTAAAGTAGGCACTCAAAATGTGTTTAAGCAAATGCAAAACTGGGATGAAAAATTAATTGTATTGCCAGAAAGCGCAGATCAATTTGATTGGCAAACATTTCAACAAGAATACAGGGATTATATAGATTTAGCTAAAATGGCACAATTACTTCCTGTTGTTGGTGCAGCAGTTGGCGCAGTTGCCAATTATAAATTAATCCAAAAATTGGGTAAAACAGCAATGATGGCTTATCGATTAAGGATTTTAAATCAATTGTCAATAGAAGGTCGGTAGTTTAAAGTTTAAGTTCCTAATGAACAAATGACACCAATAAACTATTCTTCCTCAAACATTCCCCCTATTAAATCATCCGTTTCGCGTCTATCTTTTTTGGTTGGCCTTCCTGTACCGCGGTCTCTTTTTAAACTTGGCGCATGAAACACCGATTTAAATGCATGAGTTTCTTCTACAGGTGTAAGATCTTTATATTTTGTTATTGCAATCTTAGCTTCAACCCTATTGTATAAAAGTTCCACAACTTCTATTATTTTTTTCTCTATTCCTTTAGAAACCTGATATACTTCGCCAACTTTAACGATGGCTGATGGTTTAAGATTTTGACCGTTTAACTTTACACGACCTGCTTTACAGGCATCAGTTGCTAGGCTACGGGTTTTAAACAATCGTATTGCCCATAGATATTTATCAATCCTTAATTTCTCTTTCTCAGTCATAAAAAATCAAAAATACAATGCTCAATACATAAAATTGACTTATTTTGTAAAAAAATAAAAAATACAATGATTGAAGATTTAAAGAAATTAATAGAAGCCGCCTGGGAAGACAGATCTTTATTAGCCTATAATAACTACTGTGAAGCAATTGAAGAAGTAATTTTAAGATTGGATAGTGGCAAATTACGTGTTGCAGAGCCTGTTTTAAATAGTTGGGGAATTAATGAATGGATCAAGAAAGCTGTGATTTTATATTTCCCGATTAACGAAATGAAAGAAATTAAAGTTGGTCCTTTCGTATACCATGATAAAATGGATTTGAAAACCAATTATAAAGAACAAGGTGTACGTGTTGTACCTATGGCTAGTGCTCGTTATGGTGCTTATTTAGCCAAAGGAGTAATTATGATGCCATCTTACGTAAACATTGGCGCCTATGTAGATGAAGGCACTATGGTGGATACTTGGGCAACTGTAGGCTCATGTGCACAAATTGGTAAGCGTGTACATTTAAGTGGTGGTGTTGGCATTGGCGGTGTATTAGAACCTGTTCAAGCTGCCCCGGTAATTATAGAAGATGATTGTTTTTTGGGATCAAGAGCTATTGTAGTTGAAGGCGTTAAATTAGAAAAAGAAGTTGTTTTAGGTGCGAATGTTGTTTTAACAGCATCTACTAAAATTATAGATGTAACTGGCGAAAAACCAGTAGAATATAAAGGGTATGTTCCTGCTCGTTCGGTAGTAATTCCGGGTTCTTATACTAAAAAATTCCCTGCCGGAGATTTTCAAGTTCCTTGTGCATTAATTATTGGAAAACGTAAAGAATCAACCGATAAAAAAACTTCGCTTAATGATGCATTAAGAGAAAATAATGTAGCTGTTTAATGATTTCTAGTAAAGGATCAGAAATTGTGTCAATATCAATTGCGATGTGCACTTATAACGGTGCAAAATACATCGACGAGCAATTGGAAACAATTATAGCGCAAGATTATCCTTTACATGAAATTATTGTAGTTGATGACCGCTCTTCCGATGATACTTTTAAAATCTTAGAAGATTGGAAGACGAAATATCCTACTTTATTTAAGCTTTATTTAAATGAAGAAAATTTAGGTTTCGACAAAAATTTTGAAAAAGCCATTTCTCTTTGCAGTGGAGATTTAATTGCAATTGCAGACCAGGATGATATTTGGATGAAAGACAAATTAAGTTCTTTAGTCCAATTATTTGTAGATGAAAATGTAATGTTAGCACATGGCGCTTCAATTACCCTTAAAAATGGGAATTTACACCATTTTTCTGGTCAGTTGAAGCGTTATAAACTTTTTGAAGGAAATGATAGTCGAAAATTATTTCTTTTAAATCAATTGAGTGGACATAATATCATGTTCAGAAAATCAATTTTAAAGCAAGCAATACCTATACCTGATTTTATGCCTTATGATTGGTGGCTGGCATTAAATGCAACTGCGCTAGGTGAAATTAAAGCTGTTAAAAAATACCTGGTTCATCATAGAAAACATGGAGACAATGCATTCTTCAGCAAAAAGAGGATAAAAAATCCATTAACATTGTTGTCAAGATTACTGTTGTTTAAGCAAATACAAAATCTAAGTCCAGAAAGTCGATTATTTCTTGACGAATTTGTTGTAAATGCAAAACAACATGAACAAGCGCCAATAGCTAAAATTGATTGGCACTTTTTTAAATTTTTAATGAAGTACAGTAAAATTATTTTCGGTCATAAAAAAAGGATTTTTCCAACGTTTACCTATTTAACGAACTCCATTAAATTTGCAAAATGAAGGTATCTTTAATCATTGCAACCTATAATTGGCCTCAAGCGTTAGAGCTTGCTGTTTTAAGTGCATTTAAACAAAGCAGATTGCCTGATGAAATAATTATAGCTGATGATGGATCTACCGATGAAACTCGCTTAGAAATTAATAAGCTCTCAGAGAAAAGCAAAATTCCAATCATCCACATTTGGCAAGAAGATAATGGTTTTCAAAAAACATCAATTCTAAACAAGGCGTTTGCAAAAAGTACTGGAGAATATATTATTCAAATAGATGGCGATATTATTCTTCACCATCATTTTATTAAGGATCACTTAGGCTTAGCCAAAAAGAATGCATTTATCCAAGGTGGCAGAGTATTATTAGGCCCAGAAATATCGAATAAAATCTTGTCCGATAAAAATATAAATATCAATATTTTCAATAGCGATATTAAAAGAAGGAAAGATGGCATTCGGTTTTTAGCACTTTCAAATTTTATTGCAGCTGGATATAGAAATAGACATCCAAAGTATTTTGCAAGAGGTGCGAATATGTCTTTTTGGAAAGAAGATTTAGTATTAACAAATGGTTACAACGAAGATTTTTCTGGATGGGGTCATGAAGATAGCGAATTAACCATTCGATTAATGAATGCTGGCAAACAGAAACTTCAGCTTAAATTTGGAGGTATAGCCTACCACATTTATCATAAAGAAGAAGCTTCCAAAAAACAAGACCAACAAAATAAAGAGTTATTAGAAAACACGGTTAAATCAGGAATAATTTTCACGCCAAAAGGTTTAAATCAATATTTAGATGCTTAGAGAAGAAGTTAATAAAGCTTTAGAAATTATAAAAAATGGAGGAGTAATTCTCTACCCCACTGATACTGTTTGGGGTTTGGGTTGCGATGCAACAAACGAAGAAGCTGTTGCAAAAGTAAATGCAATTAAAGGGCGTGCAGCTGATAAAAGTCTAATTGTGCTTTTAGAAAATGATAACAAACTGCAAAGCTATGTTACTGAAATTCCAGATGTAGCTTATGAGTTAATTGAATATGCTGAAAACCCACTAACAATTGTTTTTTCTGGCGCAAAAAATTTAGCTAAAAGTGTAATTAACTCAGATGGCACTGTTGGTATTAGAATAGTAAAACACGATTTCTGTGAGCAATTAATTCAACGATTTCGTAAACCAATCGTTTCCACTTCTGCTAACATGAGCGGTCAACCAACACCAAAATTTTTCGATGAAATTAGTGATGAAATTAAAGAATCTGTTGATTACATTGTAGATCTTGAGCAAGAGAATCGTACAGCAAAAAAACCTTCGACTATTATTAAGTTAGGTCCATCTGGGCAATTTGAGTTTATACGTAAGTAATTTTACTATTTTTGCATTTCCTTTATCATTCTTGGCTTCAATCTAGATGATGAATCTAAAATTATGCAGCAACATCTACAAAATCCAATATTTAAAGTTTTAGCCAATATCGCTGATCAAACCAAGACAGAAATTTATGTTATTGGAGGATTTGTACGTGATTTATTTTTAAATCGTCTATCAAAAGATATTGATATTGTAGTAGTTGGCAACGGAATTGAATTCGCCGAAAAAGTTGGCATGCATTTAAAAACTAAGGTCGCTGTATTTAAAAACTTCGGTACTGCCATGTTAAAATACAACGATCTAGAAATCGAATTTGTAGGCGCTCGAAAGGAATCATATCGTTCTAACTCTCGCAAACCAATTGTAGAAAATGGTACTGTAGAAGATGATCAGTTGCGTAGAGATTTTACCATTAATGCATTAGCGATAAGTCTAAATTCATCCAATTATGGCGATCTTATTGATCCGTTTAACGGATTAGAAGACTTAGAACAGCAATTAATTCGTACTCCATTAGATCCTACAATAACTTTTTCTGATGATCCGCTTCGAATGATGAGAGCCATCCGCTTTGCAACTCAATTAAATTTTAACATTGATGAAAGTGCAATTGAGGCGATTAAAGCACAGAAAGAACGAATTAGCATTGTATCAAAAGAGCGAATTACAGACGAGTTAAATAAAATTATCTTAGCTAAAACTCCATCAATTGGTTTTAACTATCTATTTGATACGGGTTTATTGCATCTTATTTTTCCACAAATGGCTGCTTTATATGGAGTAGAAATTATAAAAGGAAAAGGTCATAAAGATAATTTTTATCACACCCTACAAGTTTTAGATAACATTTGCGCAACAACGGATGATCTTTGGTTACGTTGGGCTGCCATTTTACACGATATCGCTAAACCGCCGACTAAGAGATTTGAAGAAGGTCATGGTTGGACTTTTCATGGACATGAAGATAAAGGGGCGAGGATGGTACCTCAAATTTTTGCTCAATTAAAATTGCCATTAAATGAAAAAATGAAGTTTGTACAAAAATTAGTTCAACTTCACTTGCGCCCAATTGTTTTAGCACAAGAAAAAGTAACCGATTCGGCAGTACGAAGATTACTTTTTGAAGCTGGAGAAGAGATTGAAAGTTTAATGTTGCTATGCAATGCAGATATAACGACAAAAAACGAGTATAAAATCAAAAAATACCGCAATAATTTCGAGCTAGTTAAACAAAAATTAAAAGATGTTGAGGAACGTGATCAATTACGCAACTGGCAACCCCCTATTTCTGGCAACGACATTATGCAAACATTTGGTTTAGATGCAGGCAGGGAAGTGGGAATATTAAAAAATGCAATTCGCGAAGCTATTTTAGAAGGCGAAATAACAAACAATTACGAGGAAGCGTTTAACTTTATGTTAAAGAAAGCTAACGAATTAGGTTTAAAACCAATTACTAGATAGGCATAACGCCTTAAAATTATTTTTAATTTCTTAATTTTACAGATAGAAACAGTACACTGAAAATGGCAATTTATAGATTTAAAATTTCTTTTGAAGATTTTGACGACGTAGTAAGAGAAATCGATATTAAAACCAATCAAACTTTTGAAGATTTACACAGAGCAATTCACCGTTCTACTGGCTATAATGCCGATAAATCATCGTCATTTTATGTGAGTACAGATAACTGGATTAAAGGTGATGAAATTGCTTTGTTACCCAATGACCGCAAAATAAACAATGGAGTTACGTTGATGGAAAATGCTAAACTCAGCAACTTTATTGAAGATCCACATCAAAAATTTTATTACATCTACAATTTCGAACGTCCCTTTGATTTTCACGTAGAACTGATTAAAATTATTTTAGAAAACGATCCAAATATCGAATATCCATTTTTAGTAAAAAGCACAGGCGAAGCACCTAAAATTATTGATAAAAATACAGGTGGTTTTGCAGTAGCTAGTACAGCAGCATCAAGCGATTTTGATTTCTTAAATGAAATGGATTTTGTTCCTGAAGATACCGAAGAATTAGAAGCAATGGGTGGTAGAGGTATAAATGCTGCAGAAGTTGACGAAGAAAGTGAAGAAGAGGAAGAAAAAGATGAATTTGCTGACGGCGATGATTTTGCCGATGAAGAATACGGAAGCGGAAAAGAAGAGGACTATTAATAAATTATAATAATGCGTCACCCTGAATTTATTTCAGGGTCTGCCCTACAATAAAGATGCTGAAATAAATTCAGCATGACGACAAGAAGATATGCCCTATGCCACAAAAAACATTAGTTGTAGTAGTTGGGCCAACCGCCATCGGAAAAACTGCATTGGCAATTGAACTTGCACAGTTTTATCATAGCGAAATTATTTCTGCAGATTCCCGTCAATTTTTTAAGGAAATGAACATTGGCACAGCTAAACCTTCAGAAGAGGAATTAGCTGCTGTACCCCATCACTTTATTAATTCTCATAGTGTAAAAACATTATTTAGCACGGGCGATTTTGAAGTTCAGGCACTTCAATTAATGGAGGTACTTTTTAAAAAGCATGATATTTTAATTATGGTTGGTGGTTCAGGCCTTTATATTGATGCCATTTGTAAAGGTTTAGATGATTTACCTGAGATAGACTTAACTATTCGTGAAAAACTAAATCAACAGCTGGCGGATGAAGGTATTGAATCTATTCGAACACAATTACAAGAACTAGATCCTGAATATTTTACCAAAGTAGATCAATCCAATCCTCAACGCATGATAAGAGGATTAGAAGTTGTGCTTTCTACTGGGCAAAAGTTGAGCTCCTTTTTAACTGCCAACAAAAAAGAAAGACCTTTCAACATCATCAAAATTGGTCTAAACACAGATAGAGCTCTACTTTATGAACGTATTAATCATCGTGTAGATGTAATGATAGAAGCAGGTCAAATCGCTGAAGCCGAAAGCTTGATTCCTTACCGTCAGTACAATGCACTTAACACAGTTGGTTACTCAGAGTTATTCGATTACTTAGATGGAAAAACTGATTTAGCTTCCGCAGTTGCGATGATTAAACAGAACACACGCAGATTTGCTAAGCGTCAACTTACATGGTTTAGACGAGATGAAAACACAACTTGGTTTGAACCAAATCAAATTGATGAAATTATTCAATATTTATCTAAGATTTGTCATTCCGACGAACGAGGAATCTCTTTTTAAGATTTACTAAATTAGATCCTCGCTGCGCTCTGGATGACAAAATCTCTAAGCTTGCGCTGTTGGACCACCAAAATTCATTGGAAAACCTGGAGGTTCTTCTTGAGTTTTTATTCTTCCGTTTATTGCTTCAAATTTTTCAACATTATCTAACATTGCATGAACCAACCTTTTTGCATGCTCTGGCGTTAAAATAATTCTAGACTTTACCTTCGCCTTTGGCACACCTGGCATTACTCGTATAAAGTCTAAAACAAACTCTGTATTAGAATGAGTTATGATGGCTAAGTTTGAAAATATACCTTCAGCAATTTCTTCGGATAACTCTATATTTAACTGATTTTCGTTTTGTTGTTCTTCCATAAAACAAAACTAGCACTTTATCTCTAATTGCTAGTCAATTTCAATTATGGTATTAAAAAATTATTTATTAAAATAGAATTTCATTCCCTCATTACTAGTATCTAATAACTTCATACTTGTAGCATAACCCGCAGTATTGTATTCATAACTCCTTTTTTGAACATTTGTAATTGCACCATTCAAGGTTTTAATTTCCGTTGCATTATTTTTTGAAGCTGGATTACCATAAAAAATTATAGAAACTCCTTCAGCCAAACTAAAAGGATTCAATTTATCATCATAAGCAGTATACGTTGAGGTATAGGTCCCAGAACTAGCTGTAGCTAGGTTATCACCATTCCAAGTATAGTCTGCATTGTATGGCGTAACTGCAGTATTTGAATACGTAATGCCAATTTTACTAATTTTCCCCGTAGAATTATAGGTAATTGTTTTTGTATTACTATTTGTTCCATCTGAATTAGTAACTTTTATTAATTGACCTAAAGAGTTATATTCTAACGTATACGTAACCGTAAGATTTTGCTTATATATTCCAGTAAGAGATGCCAATTTATTTGCCGAGTTATAGGTTGTAGTAAAAGTTGTTCCTCCATAAATTAAACTATTTATAGTTCCTTTGGCATCATATATAAATTCCATGCTAGTTGATTCGACACCAGTCGATGGATTCCAATTGCTAACTTTTACCAATTGCGGTGTTGGTGTAGGTTCTGCCGTTTCACTCTTTTTGCAAGAAATTAAACCAGTAGTAACGGCAATCAGAAATAATAGCATCCCTTTTAAAAAAATATTTTTCATTGTTTATGATTTTGATTTCGTAAATATCCATTCAAAAAATCACTTCATATATACCATAAACAGGGCATATTTAACTAAGGGTTATTGGGTACAAAAAAATCCCTAGCGAATTAACACTAGGGATTTTTATTTAATTCCTTTTCAGGAAATAGTATGATTAATTATGCTTCTACTTCTTCTTCCGCTTTAGAAGCTAATAATTTATCGTATTCTTCTTGAGAACCAACAATGATACGCTCATAACCGCGAACACCAGTACCTGAAGGAATCAAGTGACCAACAATTACGTTTTCTTTTAAGCCTAACATGTTATCACGTTTACCAGCGATAGCTGCTTCATTCAGTACTTTAGTAGTTTCCTGGAATGATGCTGCAGAGATAAACGATTTGGTACCTAATGAAGCTCTAGTAATACCTTGCAAGATTGAACTCGCTGTTGCAGGTTGTGCATCACGTACTTCAATTTGTTTCAAATCTTTACGTTTTAATTGAGAATTTTCATCTCTTAATTTACGTAAAGAAAGAATTTGACCTGGTTTTACTGTTTCAGACTCGCCTGCATCTACTACAACTTTTTTGTCATAGATGTCGTCGTTCTCTACCATAAAGTCCCATCTATCAACAGAGTCATTTTCTAAGAAACGAGTATCACCCGGATCTTCGATATGAACTTTCTGCATCATTTGGTGTACAATTACCTCAAAGTGTTTATCGTTAATTTTCACACCTTGTAAACGGTAAACCTCTTGGATACCATTTACTAAGTATTCTTGTACAGCCGCTGGGCCTTTAATTGCTAAAATATCAGCTGGAGAAATTGATCCATCAGATAATGGCATACCTGCTTTCACAAAGTCATTATCCTGTACCAAAATGTGTTTAGACAATGGCACTAGATATTTTTTAACTTCTCCGTCTTTACTTTCGATAGTCATTTCGCGATTACCACGTTTAACTCCACCTAAAGTTACCACACCATCAATCTCAGTTACTACAGCTGGGTTAGATGGATTACGTGCTTCGAATAACTCAGTTACACGTGGTAAACCACCTGTAATATCTCGAGTTTTACCTGTTGCACGAGGTATTTTAACTAAGATCTGACCAGTTTGAACTGCTTCTCCTTCATCAATAGCAATGTGAGCTCCTACTGGGATGTTATATCCTCTAATAAGTTCACCTTTTTTATCTACTACTCTAATAGATGGATTTTTAGTTTTATCACGTGTATCGATAATTACTTTCTCACGGTGACCAGTTTGTTCATCTGATTCTTCACGGAAAGTTACACCTTCAACAATCGCATCAAACTCGATTTTACCTGCAAATTCTGAGATAATAACCGCGTTATATGGATCCCATGAACAAATCTTATCGCCTTTAGAAATTTTATCTCCTTCTTTAACAAATAAGAATGCACCATAAGGAACGTTGTTAGTTACGATTACTTTACCAGTACCTGGCTCTGTAATTTTAAACTCACCCGAACGACCTAATACGATCTCAACTACACCGTCTTCTGTTGTTGTTGGTACAGTACGTAAGTTTTCAAATTCGATAACACCATCAAATTTAGCATTGATTTGAGATTCTGCAGCAATGTTTGATGCAGTACCACCCACGTGGAATGTACGTAAGGTTAACTGTGTACCCGGCTCACCAATAGACTGTGCAGCAATTACACCAACAGCCTCACCTTTTTGAACACGTTTACCAGAAGCTAAGTTACGTCCATAACATAATGCACAAACACCACGTTTATTTTCGCAAGTTAATACCGAACGAATTTCAATACCTTCTAATGGAGATTCTTCAATAGTTTTTGCAATTTCTTCAGAAATATCTTCGCCTGCAGCAACTAATAATTTACCATCTAAAGGATTAAACACATCGTGAAGTGAAATACGACCTAAAATTCTGTCATATAATGGCTCAACGATATCTTCATTATCTTTTAATGCAGTAGTGTACATACCTCTTAAGGTACCACAATCAACTGCGTTAACAATCATGTCTTGTGCTACGTCATGTAAACGACGAGTTAAATAACCCGCATCTGCTGTTTTTAGCGCCGTATCCGCCAAACCTTTACGAGCACCGTGAGTAGAGATAAAGTATTCTAATACCGATAATCCTTCTTTAAAGTTAGATAAAATCGGGTTTTCGATAATCTCACCACCAGAACCTGATTTTTGAGGCTTAGCCATCAAACCACGCATACCTGCTAACTGACGAATTTGTTCCTTAGAACCACGGGCTCCAGAGTCAAGCATCATGTAAACAGAGTTGAAACCTTGGTTATCGCTAGACAATTGGTTCATTACAAACGTAGTTAAACGATTGTTGATACGTGTCCAGATATCGATAATTTGGTTGTAACGCTCGTTGTTGGTAATGAAACCCATGTTATAGTTGTTTCTTACCTCTTCAACTTCACCAGCTGCTTGTTCTAATAAAGTATGTTTCTCTACTGGAATATTAACATCTTGTAAGTTAAACGATAATCCACCTTGGAATGCCATTCTAAATCCAAGTTCTTTGATATCATCTAAGAATCTTGCAGAGCGAGCCATACCAGTCATTTTCACTACTTCACCAATAATATCTCTTAAAGATTTTTTAGTTAATAGTTCATTGATATAACCCACTTCTTCTGGCACCATTTGGTTGAATAAAACTCTACCAACAGTAGTTTCAGTTAATTTATTTACGATAGTTCCATCTTCTTGTTTTACATTAACTTTCACTTTAATAAAAGCGTGTAAATCAATTTTCTTCTCGTTGTAAGCAATAATTACTTCTTCTGGAGAATAGAATGATGAATCTTGTCCTTTAACAACACGACCAGCATCAGTTCTACGGCCTTTAGTAATATAATAAAGACCCAAAACCATATCCTGAGATGGAACCGTAATCGGTGTGCCATTTGCAGGGTTTAGAATGTTGTGCGCTGCCAACATTAGAACTTGGGCTTCCAAAATTGCTGCATGACCTAAAGGTAAATGCACCGCCATCTGGTCACCATCAAAATCCGCGTTAAATGCAGTACACACTAATGGGTGTAATTGAATAGCTTTTCCTTCAATTAAACGTGGTTGGAAAGACTGTATACCTAATCTGTGCAACGTAGGTGCACGGTTTAGCAACACTGGGTGTCCTTTTAATACGTTTTCTAGAATATCCCAAACTAATGGATCTTTTCTATCTACAATTTTCTTAGCAGATTTAACTGTTTTCACAATTCCACGCTCAATCATTTTACGAATGATAAACGGTTTGAAAAGCTCAGCAGCCATATCTTTTGGCAAACCACACTCATGGAGTTTAAGGTTTGGCCCTACAACAATTACCGAACGAGCAGAATAATCTACACGTTTACCTAGTAAGTTTTGACGGAAACGACCTTGTTTACCTTTTAAAATATCAGATAGAGATTTTAATGCTCTGTTACCTTCAGTTTTAACAGCATTTACTTTACGTGAGTTATCGAATAACGAATCTACAGCTTCCTGTAACATACGTTTCTCGTTACGTAAAATAACTTCTGGTGCTTTAATCTCGATCAAACGTTTTAAACGGTTGTTACGGATAATTACACGGCGATATAAATCGTTCAAATCTGAAGTTGCAAAACGACCACCTTCTAAAGGTACTAAAGGACGTAATTCTGGTGGAATAACAGGAACGATTTTAATGATCATCCACTCTGGGTTATTCTCAATACGAGTTCTAGCACCACGGAAAGCTTCAACAACTTGAAGACGTTTTAACGCCTCATTTTTACGTTGTTGAGAAGTCTCATTAGCAGCTTGGTGACGTAAATTGTATGATAAGCTATCTAAATCAATACGTTTTAATAAATCTTCTAACGCTTCAGCACCCATTTTGGCGATGAATTTATTAGGATCTTTATCATCTAAATATTGATTTTCTTTAGGTAATTTATCTAAGATATCTAAATATTCTTCTTCTGTTAAGAAGTCCATATAATTGATACCTTGATCTGCCATTAAACCAGCTTGAATTACTACATAACGTTCATAGTAAATAATCAAATCTAGTCTTTTGGTAGGTAAACCTAAAAGATAACCGATTTTGTTAGGTAAAGAACGGAAATACCAGATATGCGCAACAGGCACCACCAAGTTGATGTGGCCCATACGCTCACGGCGTACTTTCTTTTCAGTTACTTCAACACCGCAACGGTCACAAACAATACCTTTATAACGGATACGTTTGTATTTACCACAGTGACATTCGTAATCTTTTACTGGACCAAAAATACGCTCGCAAAACAAACCGTCACGTTCTGGTTTGTAAGTACGATAATTGATAGTCTCAGGTTTTAACACCTCGCCACTTGAACGCTCTAAGATATTCTCAGGCGATGCCAAGCTAATGGTAA
>NZ_JBAZRL010000036.1:0-35002 GCF_041662865.1 Pedobacter sp. | reverse complement strand
AAATAAATACGATTATGTAACCAATTTCATGAATATGATTTTTGGTCAACGTACAGAAGAAATTGAGATTGATCCAGTTGTGGTAAGCGCAATGAATACTTTGTTGATTCTACATGCTGATCATGAGCAAAACTGCTCAGCATCTACAGTTAGAATGGTTGGTTCTTCAGATTGTAATTTATATGCTTCAGTTTCTGCTGGTATTTCTGCTCTATGGGGTCCATTGCATGGAGGTGCTAATCAAGCTGTTATCGAAATGCTTGAATTGATTAAAGAAGATGGTGGTGATACCGAAAAATGGATAAATAAGGCAAAAGATAAAAACGATCCATTCCGTATGATGGGATTTGGTCACCGTGTGTATAAAAACTTTGATCCAAGAGCGAAAATTATTAAAAAAGCTTGCGATGATATCTTAGAAAAGTTAGGAATCAATGATCCAGTATTAGAAATTGCTAAAAAACTAGAAGAGGCAGCATTAAGTGATCCTTATTTTATCGATCGTAAATTATATCCAAACGTAGATTTCTATTCTGGTATCATTTACAGAGCTTTAGGTTTCCCTACGGATATGTTTACTGTTTTATTTGCATTAGGCCGTTTACCAGGATGGATTGCACAATGGAAAGAAATGCATGAGAACAAAGAACCAATTGGTCGCCCTCGTCAAGTGTATGTAGGAAATGTTGATATGGATTTTGTAGAAATTAGCAAGAGATAACAATAAATATATTCCAATAAAAAAGCCGGTACTAAAATATAGTATCGGCTTTTTTATAGTTCAAACTTTTTAAATCATAACAAAGCTGAATGCAATAATAATCAAGAAGCAAATGGTAAGTACAATGTTATAAGCAAAGCTTAAGAAAAATAATTTTAGAACGGTAATCCATCTTGTACTGCCATAAAATGTTCGTAAAGAGCGATAAATATACCATATAATGTAAATTGTGCATAAGAAAGTCAGCCAGCCACTAATATCGTATATAAAACCAAATAGCCATTGTAAGAGTAGAGTTACCAGTACACTTAAAAATATTGCCGAATGTAAATGGAATGAATAAATGAGATGCTCGTAATAATATTTATTCTTGTTGATGTAAACCAGTTTGAGAATAAGTGCAAACATAGGCAATAACAAGAACATCATTTTTGGGATGTTATGAAGTAAATCTTCTTTAAATTTTTCTGTGGGATTTGGGTACTTATTAAGTTCTATACTTCTTTTATTAATGTAATGCTTAATAAAACCATCTCTTTCGCCTTTTGGCAACGCTAATTGATGTTTCTCGTAATCAGCAACAGTAGTATCTTTTACTCCCCAATTTCCACCCCATTTCTTCTTCTTCTTTCCAGTAAATAAATTAATGTCTGTGTCTGTACTACTACTATCTTTCTTAATGTCTTCTTTTGCTGCTTTTATAATACTATCTCTTACTGCACTTTTCAATGGTACATATTTCATTGCTTCTTCTACACCTTTAATTTTCTCTGCTTGCAAACTGTCGATTTCTTTAGGAGAAAGAGTCTTGTTGGTAGAAGCAGGTTTCTTTTTTTCTATTTCTTTCTCATCGGATTTATTACCGCTAAGAATAACTAAGAAGAAAACAATACTAATAAAAATATATAAACGAATAGGATGGATAGAAGCCATTCTTTTCCCTGCAACGTATTCTTTGGTTAGCTTACCAGGTTTTAATAACAATGGCCCTATTGTTCCGAAAAATTTATGCTCAAAATGAAAGTAATCTGCTATAGCATGTGTTACCATATGGAAAGCATCTTCCTTGGTTACAATATTTTCTTGTCCACAATGTGTACAAAATTTTTCTTCGACTATATGACCACAATTAAGGCAATCTTTCTCTTTTCTATGTTTAACGGATGACATTTTGTTAAGGGAATCTAATTTTAATGACTGATAGCTTCAATTGCCTCTGCTTCGGCTCTATTGTGTTTGTGCTTAAAGAAAATGATAAACAAAACGGTGATTATTAATGCATATATGGTAAATGAAAGCCATATGTTATGCCAATCTTTCATATTTATAGCTTTATCAAAAGTACCATTATCTAAAATCTTAACACCTTGTGTTTTTACAAACTCCAATAAATGACTATTTGTAGGCTCTGATCCAACAAATTTAGATGTAGCATCAATATCAGTAAAGGTTCTAGTAAAGTATTTATCAATCATCCAACCTGATACTAAACTGCCAAATACAGCGCCAAACCCGTTAGTCATCATCATAAATAAGCCTTGAGCTGAAGAACGTGTTTTTGCAGTTGTAGAAGTTTCTACAAATAATGAACCTGATATGTTAAAGAAATCAAATGCCATTCCATAAACAACACATGACATAATAATCATCCATAAATTACTAGCTGGGTCACCATAGGCAAATAATCCGAAGCGGAAAACCCATGCTAACATTGCTATGATCATTACTTTTTTAATGCCAAATCGTTTTAAGAAAAATGGAATAGCCAAGATGAAAAGCGTCTCAGAAATCTGAGAAATAGACATTATTATTGTAGAATACTTAACTACAAATGAATCTACATATTTAGGGAAATGCTTAAATTCATCTAAAAATACATCTCCATAGGCGTTAGTTAATTGCAATGCACCACCTAAAAACATAGAAAAAATAAAGAATAAAGCCATTTTATAATTGGCAAATAATTTAAATGCTTCTAAGCCTAGCTTTTTAGCAAAAGTGGTTTTCTCGTCAATTAATTTTGATGGTTTACATTGAGGCAATGTTAAGGCATAAATACCCAAGCCTAAAGCTGCAATACCTGCGATATAAAATTGATAAGCGCTTGCTTTACTACCAGTTAAGTTGGTAATCCACATGGCAGCAATAAAACCCACAGTACCCCAAACCCGTATTGGAGGGAAATTTTTTACAACATCTACGTTGCTTGATTTTAATGTGGAATAAGAAATAGAATTACTCAGAGAGATTGTTGGCATGTAAAAACACATTGCCAACATCATTACCCAGAAAAATGCATTAGGGCTATCAACTTGAGGGATATAAAACAAAACACCAGCATATAATATATGAAGGATAGCATACAATTTTTCAGCGTTTATCCATTTGTCGGCGATAATACCTGTAATCGTTGGCATAAACAAAGAAGCAAAGCCCATAGTAGCGAAAATTGCTCCGAATTGTGTACCATCCCATTGTTTAGTGCCAAACCAATAATTTGCAATTGTAATTAGCCATGCGCCCCACACAAAAAATTGCATGAAACTCATGATGGTTAAGCGAAACTTGATATTCATATAAGTTTAGTTTTTGGTTTTTTCGGTAATTAATAGCTTTTATTATCTTATAAGATGGCTTATAGCTGTTTAGTTAAATACAGCTGTAAGTTATAATTATTTTGAAACAATAACTATATACATTGCGAAATTGTGGAAAGAGAAGGGAAGTGTTTAGTTTTAAATTTAGCTCGAATTTCTTTTATTCAATTCATCTCTAATACGAGCTGCTTTTTCATAAGCCTCTTCAGCTAATGCTTGTTCCAATTTTTGCTGTAATTCTTCATCAGATAAAGATTGATAACCAGAAACTGGAATAGAAGTCTGCATATCCTCAGAACTATGTTCTTTTGCTATAGAATCGATATTTTCTAAGAACAGAAAGTCATTGCCTTCAATTACTATTCCGGCAGAAGATAAAATAAATTCGTAAGTGTAAATTGTTGCATTAAACCGTACTGCTAAAGCGATTGCATCAGAAGTACGAGCATCGATTTCTTGAGTAGTTTTGCCATCGGTACAAATTAATTTTGCAAAGAAAACACCATCAACTAAATTGTAAATGATGATTTCTAAAATTTCGATATGGTAAGTTTGAGCAAATGTTTTAAAAAGATCATGTGTTAAAGGACGAGTGGGAGTCATCTTTTCAATTTCTATCGCAATAGCTTGAGCTTCGAACGCACCAATGATAATTGGCAAACGTCTACGACCATTTACTTCGCCTAGAACAAGTGCATAAGCACCAGATTGGGTTTGACTATATGATAAACCTACTATATCGAGTTTTACTTTTTTCATAGTTTGATAAACCTATAAGGTTATTTAACCTTATAGGTATAATAATATTTGTAAAACTATCCTTTATGTGCCTTTAAAGCGGTAATAATTTTTGGAACAACTTCAAAAGCATCGCCAACGATACCATAATCTGCAACTTTAAAGAAAGGAGCCTCTGGATCTTTATTAATTACTACAATTACTTTTGATGAACTTACTCCAGCTAAATGCTGAATTGCACCAGAAATACCAATAGCAATATATAAATTGGGACTAATAGCAATTCCTGTCTGGCCAACGTGTTCAGAATGTGGTCTCCAATCTGCATCAGAAACCGGTTTAGAACATGCAGTTGCTGCACCTAAAAGTTCAGCTAATTCTTCAATCATTCCCCAGTTTTCAGGTCCTTTTAATCCTCTACCAGCAGAAACTACTAATTCAGCATCTGGCAAAGAGATTTTATTGGTTGCTCTTACAATTTCTTTAACAATTGCAGTTAAATCTGTTGATTTAATTTCTGGACTAAAATTCTCAATTGTTGCATCAATAGCATTTTCTTTTACGCCAAAAGCATTTGGATTTAAAGCAATTAATTTATTATCAGATGTTAAAGTAGTAATAGCAAAAGCTTTACCAGAGAAAGCAGTTTTCTTAACAGAAAACGCACCATCAAAATTCGGTAATTCTACAGCCCCATCTACTAAACCTGCTTTAAGTTTTACTGCAATACGTGGTGCTAATCCTTTACCAGAGAAAGAGTTAGAAAGAACAATAAGATTTGCGCTTTCAGTTTTAGCAGCTTCTGTAATTACCGAAGCATATGCTTGATTTACAAAGTTTTTTAGTTGATCTGCTGCAACGTTTAATACTTTAGATGCACCATATTTACCTAATTCCTTCAATTCGCTTTCGGAAACATTACCAATAGAAATTGCGGTTAGATTTGTATTTTGATTATCGGCGATAGCTTTTGCGTAAGAAACTGCTTCAAAAACAGATTTCTTAAATTTACCATCGGCTTGTTCTACATATACTAATACTGACATATATTTTATTTTCTAATCCCTAATAGGAAGATTTTAATTTTTATTATTTGATAGATTGCTGTCTGAAAACTAAATTACTTTAGCTTCGGTATGCAACAAAGTGATTAATTCTTCTGCATTTTCCGCTGGTATTAATTTAACAGCACCACGAGGAGTAGGAGTTTCAAATTTGGTCACCTTACCTAATTCTTCAATAGCTACAGCTTCTACAACTGTTAAAGGTTTTGTTCTAGCAGACATAATCCCTCTCATATTTGGAATTTTTGCCTCTGCAGTACCTTCTGCACAACTAGCAACAAATTTACCAGTAACCGAAACCACTTCTTTACCACCTTCAATTTCTCTTTCTATAGTTGCAGTTGTACCATCAAAATCTAATTTCTTAATAATTGAAATCGATGGAACATCTAAAAATTCTCCAATCATTGCGGCAACTTGAGAACCATTGTAATCAATCGATTCTCTTCCACATAAAATCATGTTAAAATCATTAGTTTTTGCATATTCTGCAATCTGAAAGGCCGTGAAATAAGCGTCTCTCGGGGCAGCATTTACTCTTACTGCATCATCAGCTCCAATTGCCAATGCTTTTCTGATGGTTGGTTCAGTAGCACTTTCACCAACATTAATAACTGTAACAGTTCCTTTTCCACCCTCACATAACTCTATAGCTCTTGATAATGCAATCTCATCATATGGATTTACAATAAATTGCACACCAGCAGTATTGAATTGTGTATTATCGTTGGTAAAAGTTATTTTTGTAGTCGTGTCGGGCACATTACTGATACAAACTAATATTTTCATACGTTTACATTTGTTTTTAAAGGTAATGAACCTATAATTTAGTTATTTTACTAACGATAGATTCTTTAAATTGTCTTTGTGCAAATCTAATTAAAAAAGCAGGGATTTAAAATGCAAAACACACGATTAGCTAAGTTATTGGAATTTTTGGAGAACGAACCTAATGATCCCTTTATATTATATGCTTTAGCCACTGAATATAATTCATTAAATGACACAGAAAATGCATTTGCCTATTATTTGAAACTCGTTGATGAACATTCTACTTATATTGGAACTTATTATCATTTAGGTAAATTGTACGAAAAACATACCCAAAAGGACAAAGCAATTGAAATTTATCAAAAAGGAATGGCAGCAGCCAGAGAGAAAAGAGATATGCATGCGCTTTCTGAATTACAAGGGGCTTACAATTCTGCAGCAGGTTTAGATTATGAAGATGATTAATTAAAAATCCATTGGCAAAAAGACAGCTCTTATTTATTAGAAATGTAATCTTTTTTACATTTACCGCTTTTGGAGGCGCACAGGCACATATTTCTCTTTTGCTAAGATACTTCGTTAAAAATACACACTTCATTTCTGAAGAAGAATTATTGGAATTAAATGCGCTGGCCCAAGTTTTGCCTGGTCCGGCTTCTACACAAACTTTGGTAGGTATTGGCTACAAAGTAGGGGGTATAAAACTTGCTATTCTTACTTTTTTAATTTGGATTATACCATCGGCAGCGATCATGACACTAGCAGCCATCTGTTATGCTATGCTTGATCAAAAACAAAGCTTTATTGAAATTTTAAAATTCATCCATCCGATTGCATTAGGTATTGTGGCTTATGGAGCCTATAATTTAGGTAAAAAAGTTTTGGTGAACGAAGTAGCTATTTTTTTAGCATTTGGGGCAGTAGTAGCCACATTAGTTTTGAGAAATGCATATGTATTCCCTTTGGCTATTTTAATAGGAGGAATGGTTTCATCAGCAATTGGAACACCAACCGATGAAGCGCAAATTAGAGTACGGTTATTCGCGAATATCAATCCCAGAAAACTATCTTATTTTATTGGTGTGCTACTTTTTATGGCAATGTTAGGAGCAATTATCAATAGAACATCTCCTTTTAGTTTGCCAATCAGGTTGTTTGAGAATTTTTATCGTAACGGGATTTTTGTATTCGGAGGAGGGCAAGTTTTGGTTCCTTTAATGTTTACTGAGTTCGTAGAGATGAAACACTATTTATTGCAGTCTGATTTTATTTCTGGTTTTGCGGTTCAACAAGTTTTGCCAGGTCCAACATTTTCATTTACAAGTTATCTTGGAGCTTTAAGTATGAAACAGGGCGGGTATGGTATCTCAGGACAAGTTCTCGGTGGTGCTTTAGCTGTTTTAGGAATTAACTTACCAGGATTAATTCTAGTGTTATTTATTGTCCCTTTTTGGGATGATTTGAAGAAAATAACTCGAATTAAATATTCTTTAGCTGGAATAAACGCGGTAAGTGTAGGTTTTATCATTGCAGCTTTTTTATTGCTCATAAAACCAATAGGGTTTGATTTATTGCCTATATCCATTTTAATATCAACCTTTTTAATATTAAATTTCACTAAAATAAGCCCACCATTTATTATTTTAGCAGGAATACTTTTAGGCTTTTTTATTTAAAAAGGCGCATCCTCATCAGAGAAATCATCCATTTTGGAAGGTCTGATAATTACATTTCCAGAAGATTTTTCGAAATTCTGAGATGGCATGATTTGACTTTCAGAAGAAAAACTGTTCTGTGGCATAAAGTTCTCTTCTAAATCTGCAAACTTCACATATTTACCAATAAAGCGAAGTGGAACAATCCCAGTTTCACCATTACGGTGCTTTGCAATAATTACCTCACCAATACCTGCTTGTGATCGACCATTTTCATCTTCTGTAATTCCGTAATATTCAGGACGATATAAGAACAATACCATGTCGGCATCTTGCTCAATTGAACCAGATTCACGCAAATCTGATAATAATGGACGCTTACCATTTTGACCAGGTCTGTTTTCTACAGCTCTACTTAATTGAGATAGTGCTAAAACAGGAACTTCTAACTCTTTAGCGACTGATTTTAACGCTCGTGAAATACTACCAATTTCTTGCTCACGGTTACCGCCACCGCTCTGACCTTCACCTTTACCATGCATTAACTGCAAGTAATCGACAATTACCATTTGTATATCGTACTGCGATTTTAAACGACGGCATTTTGCTCTGAATTCGAATATATTTAAAGCAGGCGTATCATCTATTAGGAGAGGAGCTTCTGTTAAAGTTCCAATTTTGCTATGCAATTGTTGCCATTCCCATTCCGCTAAATTTCCTTTTCTTATCTTCTCTTGCTCAATTTCGGTCTCACCAGATATTAAACGATTAACCAACTGAACCGATGACATATCCAATGAGAAAACTACAACTGGTTTTTTGAAATCTACCGCGGCATTACGAGCACAGGTAAGTACAAAAGCTGTTTTACCCATTGCAGGTCTAGCCGCAATAATTACCAAATCAGATTTTTGCCAACCACCAGTAATTCTATCTAAATCTGTAAAGCCAGAAGGAACGCCGGTTAAACCATCAGTTTTTGTACGTAATTCTTCAAGAGTAGCTAAAGATTGTTTAATAATCTCGTCCATTTTCTGTGTATCTCTACGCAAATTATTTTGGGCGATATCGAATAAATTCTTTTCAGCGTGATCTAAAAGGTCAAAAATATCGGTAGTGTCTTCGTAAGCATTTGTTATAATTTCTGTAGAAATTCTAATTAACTCACGTTGGATATATTTTTGAGAAATAATACGAGCGTGATACTCAATATTTGCAGCCGATGCTACACGATTAGTTAAGTTAGTAATGTAATATGCACCTCCAACTATTTCTAAAGTGCCTTGCTGACGCATTTCTGAAGTAACAGTTAAAATATCTACAGGCTTAGATTTTTGAAACAATTGTTGGATTGCTTCAAATATCTTTTTATGTGCTTCTGCGTAAAATACTTCAGGTTTTAAAATATCGATAACGGTTGATAGCGCATCTTTTTCTAACATCAAAGCACCTAAAACAGCTTCTTCTAAATCTATGGCTTGAGGCGGTATTTTGCCCATTGTATTCATAGAAGTAGTTAATCTACTTTTACGTGCTGAAGTTGAAAATTTTCCTTGCCCTTGTGGTTCGTTATCGGTAATCATACCAACAAAAATATACAAAAGAAATGTTGATTTTCTAAATCTTTTTAAACAAGCTGTTAATTAAGTTGTTGCATTTTTTAATTGTTTTAACATCTTTTATTTTTTTCTAAACAATTAAATGTTAATAAGCACTTAAACAATTCGCCATAGAAATTTATTTAAATTACTTTTGTAACAGATTAAAAAGTATGGATAATTTTAGAAGACCACAACGCGTAAAAGAGAATAATGAATTTGTTTTTGGAATAAGAGCAGTTATTGAGGCAATTAAAGCAGGTCGAGATATTGAAACGATTTATTTACAACGTGGTTTAACTGGAGATTTATTTTCAGAACTAAAAACCTTACTTCATGGCACATTAATCCCTTTAAGTTCTGTTCCAGTTGAGAAATTGAATAGAATGTCGCAAAAAAACCATCAAGGTGTAATAGCAGTGATTTCTCCAATAACTTATCAAAATATAGAAGATATTATTCCCTCTGTTTTTGAAAAAGGTGAAACTCCTTTGATTTTAATTTTAGATAGCGTAACCGATGTTCGTAATATGGGTGCAATTGCCCGTACGGCGGCTTGTGTTGGGGTTCATGCTATTGTTGTTCCGTTAAAAAATGCAGCTCAAATTAATGCCGATGCGATAAAAACATCTGCTGGTGCACTGTTTAGCATTCCAATTTGTAGACATGATAATTTGTGTAAAATATGTTTGTTTTTACAAGATAGCGGCTTACAAATTGTGGCTTGTACAGAGAAAACTAATGATTTAATTTATGCACCTGATTACACTATGCCAACTGCAATAGTAATGGGTTCTGAAGATGAAGGAATATCGAATGATTTACTAAGAGTTGCTAACCATTTAGCTAAAATACCAATGGCAGGCAAAATTGAATCATTAAATGTTTCAGTTTCTGCTGGTGTAATATTATATGAAGCTGTGAGGCAGAGAACTTCTTAAATAAACTTATTCCCGAATTTAGCTTTTACATCTGCAACAATGTTTTTCACATTTTGCTCTTCAGAACGTGGGCAAATTAATAAGGTGTTATTTGATTCAACAACAATATAATTGTGCAAACTTTGTAGGATTACTAATTTTTCGCTTGGTACATTTACCATGCAATTAGAAGAATCGAACATCATTACCTGATCAGAAGGAATAACAGCATTTCCCACATAATCTTTTTCTGCCATTTCGTAAATAGAAGCCCAAGTTCCAAGGTCAGACCAACCAAAATCTGCTGGAAGAACATATACATTATTCGCCTTTTCCATTATGGCAAAATCTATAGAAATATTAGTGCATTGCAGATAAGCATTCGCAATAAATTCTGCTTCATTAGCTGTGCTATAAAACAAATTTCCTTGCTGGAAAATCTCATGCATATCCGGCAAATGTTTTTCAAAAGCATGATTAATGGCTTTCGCTGACCAAATAAAAATACCCGCATTCCATAAAAAATCACCACTTTTAATAAAAGATTGTGCAAGTTCTAAGTTTGGTTTTTCAGTAAAAGTTTTCACTTTATGTATGCCATCATCGGTTTTTAAAACTTCATCAACATATTGAATATAACCATATCCAGTATCTGGCCTATTTGGTTTAATTCCTAAAGTTATTAAACTATTGCTTTTTGACGCCGCCTCCATAGATCGCTCAATAGCTTGAATAAATCCTTTTTGATTAGCAATGGTATGGTCTGATGGCGCAACTACAATTACAGCATTTGGATTAATCTTTGCAATTTTCATAGAACCGTAAGCAATACATGGCGCTGTATTACGCATAATTGGTTCTGCTAAAATCTGATTTTCACTTATTTGAGGTAGTTGTTCTTTGATTAAATCAACATAAATCTCATTGGTTACAATAAAGATGTTCTCTGCTGGACAGATTTGTAAAAATCTATCGTATGTACTTTGAATAAGGGTTTTACCTACGCCGAAAAAATCTATAAACTGTTTTGGATGCTCTGTTCTGCTTACTGGCCAAAAACGGCTACCTACACCGCCAGCCATAATTAATGCGTAGTTATTTTTATTCATGTACTGCAAAGATAATTTAATTTAAATAATGCCTTCTTGTAAAAGGTCATGCAAATGTACCATTCCGTAATAAGTATCACCAGTGGTAACTAATAACTGAGTAATGTTGTTTTTTTTGATTAATTCTAAAGCTAATAACGCTAACTCATCTTTATCAATTCTTTTTGGATGAGCACTCATCAAATCTGCAGCAGTTATATTTTCAATAGTAGAGTGTTTCTCTAACATCCTTCTGATGTCACCATCAGTTATTACGCCTAAAATTTTATCATTGTCTATAACAACAACTGCACCTAAACGGTTTTTGCTAATTTCAATAATTACATCTTTTACAGAAGCTGAAGGAGAAATACTTGGTTTTTCATTTTTAGCGGCTAAATCGCCAACTTTTAAATAGAGGCGTTTTCCTAAAGATCCTCCAGGATGATAACGAGCAAAATCATCTGTATTAAATTCTCTTGCTTCCAATAAACAAATCGCTAAAGCATCACCCATGGCTAATTGTGCAGTTGTACTTGTAGTAGGAGCTAAATTATGCGGACAAGCTTCCTTTTCAACTGTTGTATTTAAAATTAAATCGGCTTGCTTGGCTAAATCAGAATCTAATGATCCCAACATACCAATTAATAAATTACCAGATTGCTTTAAAAGAGGGGCTAGAAGCTTAATTTCTGGTGTATTTCCGCTTTTGGATAAACAAATTACAATATCATCTTTTTGGATCATTCCCAAATCTCCATGTACAGCATCAGCTGCATGCATGAAAATTGCTGGTGTACCGGTAGAATTAAATGTAGCAACAATTTTTTGAGCAATAATCGCACTCTTGCCTATTCCTGTAACAATTACTCGTCCATTACTTTCTAAAATAGCATGTACAACTTTTACAAAATCATCGTTAATGTGTTGTAAAAGGTTTAAAATAGCCTCTGATTCTAACTTTAAAGTTGAAACAGCTGTTTCGATAATAGATTTTTTACTTTTCAAAGAGAATTTATTAGTATATTGATGCTTTAATTACTGCAAAATTATGTTATTTTGAACAATAATAGCACAGAATATTTGATACAAAAAATGGACGTGAAAAAGTCGTTGTTTGATAATTTGCAAACTTTCTTTGGTTTCGATAATTTTAAAGGAGATCAAGAGTCGATAATTACCAATGTTTTAGAAGGAAAAAATACGTTCGTAATTATGCCAACTGGCGGAGGTAAATCAATATGTTACCAGTTGCCAGCATTAATGAGTGAGGGTACAGCCATTGTAATTTCGCCATTAATAGCGTTAATGAAAAACCAAGTAGATCAATTAAGAGCATTTGGTGGAAGCGATAGTATTGCCCATTTTCTTAATTCATCCTTAAATAAAACAGAAATTACTCAGGTTAAGAGTGATTTATTAGATGGGCAAACTAAATTATTATATGTTGCGCCAGAATCTTTAGCCAAACAAGAAAACATTGAATTTTTAAGATTGCTTAAGATTTCTTTTGTTGCTGTTGATGAGGCACATTGTATTTCTGAATGGGGCCATGATTTTAGACCAGAATATCGCAAAATAAGACAGGTAATTACAGGCTTAGGAGAAGAAATTCCAATAATAGCGTTAACTGCTACTGCAACTCCAAAAGTACAGCAAGACATTATTAAAAATCTGCAAATGACTGATGCAACATTGTTTAAGTCGTCATTTAACAGACCAAATCTATTTTACGAAATTAGACCTAAACGAGATGTAATTAAAGAAATCATCCGATATATTAAGTATAACACAGGTAAATCGGGGATTATATATTGTTTAAGTCGTAAAAAGGTAGAAGAAGTTGCAGAGAGTTTAAATCTTAACGGAATTAAAGCTTTGCCTTATCATGCCGGGTTAGAGCCTAAAGTTAGAGCAGAAACTCAAGATAAATTTTTGATGGAAGATGCTGAGGTAATTGTAGCTACAATTGCCTTTGGTATGGGAATAGATAAACCTGATGTACGTTTTGTAATTCACCATGATATTCCAAAAAGTATGGAGGGTTATTATCAGGAAACTGGTAGAGCAGGAAGAGATGGAGGAGAAGGTGTTTGTTTAGCTTTTTACGCTCAAAAAGATGTCGATAAGCTAGCAAAATTCATGAAAGCTAAGCCTGTTTCAGAACGTGAAATAGGTACACAAATATTAAAAGAAGTAATTGATTATGCTGAATCTGGTGTATGCCGAAGAAAGCAGATATTACATTATTTTGGAGAAAACTTTAATGAGACTGGCTGTAATTGCATGTGCGATAATTGTAAAAAACCAAAGCAATTATTTGAAGCTGAACAGCATTTATTAACGTTTCTTAAATTAATCGAATCTACAGGCGAAAAATTTGACGATACTCATTTACTAAATATTTTTATGGGTAGTGAAACGGCGCAAACTATTGCTTATGAACAAAATAAATTGCCAGAGTTTGGCCAAGGTAAAGAAGATGGTGAAATACTTTGGAAATCGTTAATTAGACAAGCAGTATTAAATAATTTTGTTTCAAAAGATATTGATAATTACGGTTTATTGCGCTTAACTAAAAGTGGTAAGGAATTTATTGAAAATCCTTACAGCTTAAAATTCATTTTAAATGAACTTATAGAAAGCGCAGCTGACGATGATGAAGACGATGTAAAACATGGAACTGGAGCTTTAGATACACAACTGTTAGGTTTACTAAAAGATCTTCGTAAGAAAATTGCTAAGCAAAAAAATGTTCCTCCATTTGTGGTTTTTCAAGATCCATCGTTAGAAGAAATGTGTACGCATTATCCAATTACAATGGATGAATTGAAACAAATTTCTGGCGTAGGGCATGGCAAAGCGTTAAAATTTGGTGGTACATTTATCGAGCTCATTAAAAAATATGTTGAAGATAATGATATCGAAAGACCAATTGATTTAGTGATTAAAACTCAGGCAAATAAATCTGCATTAAAGGTTTCTATCATCCAAAATATTGACAGACAAATCGGTTTGGAAGATATTGCTCGATCAAAAGGTATTACTTATTTTGACATTTTAAAGGAAGTTGAAGCTATTGTGAATTCGGGTACAAAACTGAATTTAGGCTATTTTGTTGATGAAGTAATTGATGAAGATAGGCAAGATGAAGTTTTCGATTATTTTAGATCCGCTGACAATGATTCGATAGACGAAGCCTTAAGCGATTTAGGCGAAAGCGATTATACTCGCGAAGAAATACAATTAATGCGGATTAAATTTATGTCCGAATTAGGTAACTAATACATTCTAAAATCCTTTGAGGATAAGTAAAAACTACTATGATTAACTTTTCTATAGATAAATTAAAACATACAGATTCTAATAATTTCTTTTTAATGGCAGGTCCTTGCGCTATCGAAGGCGAAGACATTGCTTTGCGCATTGCTGAAAAGATTGTTATACTTACTGATAAACTGAATATCCCTTATGTTTTTAAAGGTTCTTATCGTAAAGCAAATCGAAGTAAAGGAAGTTCTTTTACAGGCATTGGTGATGAAAAAGCATTAAAAATTCTAGAAAAAATAGGCAAAACATTTGATGTGCCTACCGTAACAGATATTCATGAAAGTAATGAAGCGGCTATGGCAGCAACTTATGTAGATGTATTACAAATTCCTGCGTTTTTATGCAGACAAACAGATTTACTAATTGCAGCTGCAGAAACCGGAAAAGTAGTGAACGTTAAAAAAGGTCAATTTTTATCTGCTGGTTCAATGAAATTTGCGGTTGATAAGATCATAGATTCAGGAAATAATAGAGTAGTTCTTACAGATAGAGGAAATACATTTGGTTATCAAGATTTAATTGTGGATTATCGTGGTTTACCAGAGATGCAAAGTTTTGGTGTACCAGTAGTGATGGATTGCACACATTCATTGCAACAACCTAATCAAAGCAGTGGTGTAACTGGTGGTAAACCAGAACTAATAGCAACCATTGCAAAAGCGGCAATTGCGGTAGGAGCAGACGGACTATTTATAGAAACTCATCCAGATCCAGCTAATGCAAAATCAGACGGTGCAAATATGCTTAATCTTGCCTTACTTGAAGAATTACTGGTGAAACTGATAAGAGTTAGACAAGCAATTTTATAAAATGACAGACAACGATATTTTTTTAACAGCTGAATGGAGAAAATTAATATTAATTAACTATACAGTTGATAAAAAAATACTCGAAAAATATCTACCTCCTTTTACAGAATTAGACGATTGGCATGGTAAGCATTATGTAAGTATAGTTGGTTTCATGTTCAAAAACACCAAGCTTAAAGGGTTAAGTATTCCTTTTCATGGTAATTTTGAGGAAGTAAACTTACGTTTTTACGTGAAGTATAATGAAAATGGCGTTTGGAAAAGAGGTGCGGTGTTTATTAGTGAAATTGTACCAAAACTTGCGATTACATTTATAGCAAATACCATATACAAAGAAAGCTACAGGACATTGCCCATGAAACATAAATGGACTGAAACGAATGAGCAATTGAATGTAGAATATGCTTGGAAAAATGGTGCTTGGAATAGGTTCTCTGTTACGGCTAATCCGAAATCTGAAGCCATCCTTTTAGATAGCGATGCTTATTTTATTACAGAGCATTATTGGGGTTATACTAAAATTGGTAAAAACATTACTTCAGAATATGGAGTTGGGCATCCTAAATGGGAAACCTATCCAATATTAGATTACAGTATCGATATCGACTTTGAAAAAAACTATGGGAAAGACTTTAGTAATTTAAAAGATGTAAAACCAAATTCGATAATGTTGGTAGAAGGCTCTAAAGTTTTTGTGAAAAAGGGAAGAAAAATAAGAATTTAATTTACATTCTATAATAATCTGCTCTCCAATTTTTAATCTGCGCTTTAATATCCTTAGCAGATAAGTTTTCTTTTAATACTTTTTCAACGAGATATACAAACTCTTTATCTTCTGCAAAACGCAAAGCGATGATTTGGCTTTTTCTCAATTCAATAGGTAATAATTTTCCTGTTAAACTAAAATAGCGCAAGTTTTCTTCAGCCCTAATTACCCTATCTTGCGCTTTTAGAGGGAACTGCCTAACATACCAAAAAAGTATTATCACAATTAAAAATAAAATTAATAGTAACGCAGAGTTATAATGGTTCGCATTATTCCAAGAATAATAAAAGTTAATACCTGCTCCAATACTTCCAGCTAAGATTAGAAAAGTTAGTACCACATGATATCCAGTCACATATTTACTGTGATTTTTTAGATTTTGTTCCATATTTACATATTAGTTACGATAAACTCAGTTCTTCTATTTTGTTGCCTACCTTGTTCGGTAGTATTATCTGAGCGAGGTTTAGTCTCGCCATAACCTTTAAATGTAAGTCTTTTTTTATCTATTCCATTATTAATTAGATAGTCGTAAACTGCTTTTGCTCTATTTTCTGATAATTTTTCGTTTTCTTTTGCAACCCCAACATTGTCGGTGTGGCCTTGTATTTCTATCGATATATTCTCGTACTTTTTAAGTAAATCGGTTAATAGATTTAATTCTACGATTGATGGTGGTAAAAGCTCATATTTATTTACATCAAAGAAGATATTTTTTAAAATAACATCATTACCGATCTTTAATTTATCTAACAATATTTCAATTTGATAAGGTCGATTAGTATTTTCCTGACTTAATGTAAAGTGTTGTGAATTAAATAAATAGCCATCAGCTTCTACATTAAAAGAATATTCACTTCCAATAGGCATCACAGCTAAAAAATCTCCAGTTTCTTTTGAAGTAAAATCATTAAATACAGGCGTATTAGTCTTTAAATCAATAATTAAAACATTTGCCTCTAATAAGGTTTTTGTTTCCTTGTCTCTAACAATTCCTTTAACATATGTTATAGGTAAGGGCTTAGCTTTTTCTGGAAATTTGAAATGATAAATGTCTAAATCGCCAAATCCGCCACCCTCAATATTTGAAGAAAAAAATCCTTCAAATCCATCAGCACTGACAATTAAACCTATTTCTTCATTAAACGTATTTATTGGATAGCCAAGATTAACTGGTGTTGAAAATTCTCCATTGTCATCTATGCGACTATAAAAAATATCTTTATTTCCAAAACCTGGCCAACCATCTGACGAGAAATAGAGTGTTTTACCATCAGCATGAATAAACTGAGTATTTTCATCGTAAGTTGTATTAACTTTTGCACCTAAATTTACAGGATCCGTCCATTTTCCTTCATCGGTTAAGTTACTTTTCCAAATATCATACCCACCAATTCCACCTGGGCGATTACTTACAAAATAAAGTGTATTTCCATCAGCACTAATTGAAGGTTGTGAATCCCAATATTCGGAATTGATAGTTCTACCTAAATTAATTGCTTTTCCCCATTCAGTTCCTTCTTTTCTAGAAAGATAAATGTCACAGCGCCCTAATCCATCTGGGCGATTACAGCCTGTAAAAAATATGTATTTCCCATCTGGGGAAATAGATTGCGCACCTTCATTAAAATTTGGTGTATTGATTTTATCACTCAAAGGCTGTGCTTTTTGCCATTCATTTTCTTTTTTTGTCGAAATAAAGAAATCTTCATTCCCATTGGTTACTCTAGTAAAAATGAGTGTTTCACCATCAGCAGTTAATGCTGGAAAGTAATCTCTATTTGCACTATTTATATAAAAACCCATATTTATAGGTTCATATTTGGTGGGATTTTTAACTGCTGTTATGGCAAAATCACAATCTAAAAGATATTTTTTTGTTTTGGTAATGAAATCTTGGTCTGCACCTGTATATCCTTGCTGGAATAGGAGAAAATTAGCTTTGGCATTTGCATAATCTCCAGAAAGTAATTCGCTTTCTGCTAAAACATAGTAAATTCTTGGTTCTATAGTTGGTGCAGAACTTACGGCTTTGCGGTAATTCTCTTTCGCCTTAGGATAATTTTTTAATCTACGATAAACATCACCTAATTGGATATAAGCAAGTTGAAATTTTGGATCAGCTTTTATAGCTTCATCCAAATATTTAATACCATCATCATAAATATTTTGTCTTAAATACTGTTGAGCATCCTCAAAACTTTCCTGCGCTTTTTTATTAGTAGAATTTTGTGCGCTTGCAGAAAAAGTTATCCAGCATAAAAATAAAATCAACAATTTATTCATCTAAGCCAAGTTATTTGGTGTTAGACTAATGTAAATAAAATATCGAATATTTACGGGATATTAAGGAATTTATGAGTTTGTAACGAGATTTCCCACCTTGGATTTGCCATTACATACTCTACAATTAGTGGTGTCATTTCTTTAGATTTGGACCACTCTGGTTGTAAATACAATTTACAAGTAGGAGATACTGTTTCAGCATATTTCTCTGCCCATTCAAAATCACTTTTATTAAAAACGATAACTTTTAATTCGTTAGCAAAAGGCGTTATATCTGGTCTTGGAGCTTTAAATTTCTTTGGAGATAAACAAATCCAATCCCATGAACCAGAAAGGGGATAAGCACCAGATGTTTCTATAAAAGTTAAAATATTTCTCTCTTTTAGCTTTTTAGTTAAATAATCCAGATTATAAATTAATGGTTCACCTCCAGTTACAACCACTGCTTTTCCTGGAAAAGTATCTGCTTTTGCTACAATATCATCACTTAATGTAAGTGGGTGTAATTCTGCATCCCAACTTTCTTTTACATCACACCAATGGCAACCTACATCACAACCACCTAAGCGAATAAAATAAGCAGCTTTTCCTGTATTAAATCCTTCGCCTTGTATCGTGTAAAATTCTTCCATTAAAGGAAGTAGGGTGCCATCTTCTGGTATATTGTGTGCCATAAATTGAGGTGCAAAGGTAAATAAATGTGCGGTATAATTGTAATATGTGTATCTTGCTAAAGCAATATTTTAACGCATTATGAAAAATAAATTTCTATTCCTTTTACCAATTTTATGCTTGTTCTTGAGTTCTTGTTTCGAAATTGAAGAAACTTATACTATAAATGAAAACGGTACTTATGTCGTAAACTATAATTTAGACATGGGTGGAATAATGGGATTAGTTACCAAAATGGCTCCTGATTCTGTTAAAGAAACCTCAAATTATAAGCTGGGAAGAGATACCGTTATTAATCTAAGTACGATGCCTGATAGCCTAAAGGAAAATATGAGTGCTAAGGAATTAGAAATCGTGAATAACACAAATATGCATATGCAGATGAAAATGGCAGATGGTATTTTTAAAATTGGCTTTACTAATACAGGAAAATCGATAGATAATTTAAAGTATTTTCTATCAAACTTTGGCAATACGATACAAAAAGCAAAAGTGGGAAAACTAATAAATACCCCTGGAGCAGAAACTTCTAGTGAAAGTACAACTGATAAAGAAATGCCTTTTAACAACAAAGAATTTGAATATATCATTACTAATAAATCATTTGAGCGAAAAATAAAGCCAGAGGTACTCGCAGTGCAAAAAGAGAAAAATCAGAAAAACTATGATATTATGAAGACTATGGATATTAAAATGACAAGTACGATTATTATTAATTTGCCAAGACCTGCAATGAGTATAGAAAATTCAAAAGCAACTTTGTCAGCTGATAAAAAGCAATTTAAATTGGAATTAAATATGTTAGAGGCCATAAATAATCCTGAGACATTAAATTTTAAGATTAACTATTAAGAAATGAATTGGGTTAAAATTGACATCCAAATACCCGAAGAAGACTTCATTGAGCAAATCAAAGTAAACGGTAAGAAATTTTGTCTAATTAAAAATCAACAAAAAATCTATGTTGTTCAAAATACATGTCCACATGCTGGTGGGATTTTAAGTGGTGGTTGGTGTAAAGAAGGGAATATTGTCTGTCCAATTCATCGTTGGGAATATAATTTAGAAACTGGAAGAGGAGCTGAGGGGCAAGGAGACTATATCAATATTTATCCAACCAAGTTGAAAGAAGATGGCCTATATGTAGGTTTTAAAGAAAGCTTATGGAAAAGGTTTTTTAAATAGTTTAGCTATAAATCTCTCCTTTAGCAGATGCCAATGTGTTTTTCAATAAACCAACAATAGTCATTAAACCTACTCCACCTGGAACAGGTGTAATCCATGAAGCTTTTGGAGCTACATTTTCAAAATCAACATCCCCATATAATTTGTAGCCAGATTTAGTTTCTGTAGAGGTTTCTCTGTTGATGCCTACATCAATAATAATTGCACCAGGTTTAACCATATCTGCAGTTACAAAGTTTTTTCTACCGATTGCTGCAACTACAATATCGCCCTGCAAAACCATTTCTTTTAAATTATAAGTTTTACTATGTGTAAGTGTTACTGTACAATTCCCTGGATTTGCATTACGAGCCATTAAAATACTCATCGGACTGCCGACAATATTGCTTCTACCAACTACAACACAATGTTTTCCAGTTGTATCAATATTATAAGCTTGCAACATTAATAAAATACCATAAGGTGTTGCAGGAATAAAACAAGGTAAATTGCGCATCATTCTACCCAAATTCACAGGGTGGAAACCATCAACATCTTTACGGTAATCAATGGTTTCGGTCACTTTTTCTGGATCAATGTGTTTTGGTAAAGGCAATTGAACAATTAAACCATCAACATCAGCATCTTTATTAATTTCTTGTATTTTAGCTAATAATTCAGCTTCAGTAACTGAGTTATCATATCTAAATAATGAAGATTTAAAACCAACTTTCTCACAGTTTTTCATCTTACTAGCAACGTAAGTTTCACTACCACCATCGTTACCAACCAGGATGGCAACTAAATGTGGTTTTCTTCCACTTTGTGCTAAAAAAGCCGCTGCTTCTTCTGCGATTTCTGTTTTTATCTTTTCTGATGCGAATTTGCCGTCGAGTAGTTGCATTGGATAGTAAATATTTTAATCTAATTTTAAAACTGCCATAAATGCCGATTGTGGAATTTCTACGTTTCCAACTTGGCGCATACGTTTTTTACCTTTTTTCTGTTTCTCCAATAACTTACGCTTACGAGAAATATCACCGCCATAACATTTAGCAGTAACGTCTTTACGTAAAGCACTTAAAGTTTCACGAGCAATAACTTTTGCCCCGATCGAAGCTTGAATTTTAATCTCAAATTGCTGACGAGGGATTAATTCTCTCAACTTTTCGCAGATTTTCTTTCCAAAATCATAAGCATTGCTACGGTGAATTAAAGAAGATAACGCATCAACTGGTTCATCGTTTATTAACATATCTAAACGTACCAAATCAGATTTTCGGTAACCAACTTGGTGGTAATCAAACGAAGCATAACCTTTAGAAATGGTTTTCAATTTATCATAAAAGTCAAATACAATTTCACCCATTGGGATTTCAAAAACCAATTCAACTCTATCAGATGTTAAGTAGGATTGATTTACAATTGTTCCTCTTTTCTGAATACAAAGTGACATTACTGGGCCAACAAAATCAGCTTTGGTAATTATATTTGCTTTTATAAATGGTTCTTCAACAGAATCTAATTTACTTGGGTCAGGCAAATCGGATGGATTGTTTACAAAAATTTCTTCGCCCTTAGTAGTGTGCGCAATGTAAGATACGTTGGGAACTGTAGTAATTACTGTCATATCGAATTCACGCTCCAAACGCTCTTGAATAATCTCCATGTGCAGCATTCCTAAGAAACCACAACGGAAACCAAAACCAAGTGCGGCAGAACTTTCAGGCTCAAAAACGATAGAAGCATCGTTCAATTGTAACTTATGCATTGCCTCACGCAATTCTTCAAATTCATCAGTATCAACAGGATAAATACCGGCAAATACCATTGGTTTTACTTCCTCAAATCCCTGAATAGCATCTTCAGATGGTCTACCAACTGTTGTAATGGTATCACCAACTTTTACTTCCCGGGCTTCTTTTATTCCAGAAATAATGTAACCAACATCACCAGTCTTTACCGAATTTCTTGGGGACATATCTAGCTTTAAAATACCAACTTCATCAGCTAAATATTCTTTACCAGTATTAATGAATTTTACTTTATCACCCTTTTTAATTTCGCCATTAACTACTTTGTAATAGGCTATAATTCCTCTAAATGAGTTAAATACACTATCAAAAATCAAAGCTTGTAATGGTGCATTTGGATCACCAACAGGAGCGGGAACTCGATCTACAATTGCTTGTAAAATTTCTGGGATTCCCATTCCGGTTTTACCAGATGCAGGAATAATTTCCTCTCTTTTACAGCCAATTAAATCAATAATCTGATCTTTTACCTCTTCAGGCATTGCACCAGGCAAATCCATTTTATTTAAAATAGGAATGATTTCTAAATCGTGTTCTAATGCCAAATAAAGATTAGAAATGGTTTGTGCTTGTATACCTTGCGATGCATCTACAATTAGCAATGCACCTTCACATGCAGCAATAGAACGAGATACTTCGTAGCTAAAATCAACGTGGCCTGGTGTGTCAATTAGGTTAAAATTGTACTCCTGACCATCAATCTTAAAATTCATTTGTATCGCGTGACTTTTGATCGTGATTCCACGTTCACGCTCTAAATCCATATTATCAAGCAATTGTGCTTGGGATTCGCGTTGAGAAATCGTCGCTGTATATTCTAATAATCTATCGGCTAAAGTGCTTTTGCCGTGATCTATATGTGCAATTATGCAAAAATTACGTATGTGCTTCATCTTTGCTGCAAAGATAGGTTTTTTAGGTAAAGATTTGAAAAGCAATTTCAGTGGTTCTTTTGCTCATTCAGTCTGGCTTTACGCTATATCTTTTTTGTGCTTCTACAAGCTCAATCACACAAAAAAGTATACCGCTTCAATCCAGTTTAGGAAAACAAATAGTTGTTGTTTTATTTCACATTTATCTCATCAAAAAAAGTGTGTGCTTTGCCACCAGCTCCTTCATGCCAAGAAGGGAGTGTTCCATAGTTTTTGGCGATAATTTTAATATAACGGCCTTGTGAATTCACTTTGGTAGTTAATTCCTTAATTTGAATAGTATAATCTTTTGCATCAGCAGGAGCTTTAACAGTTCCAATTAATTTAAAATTCATATCATTTCCAGCTATGTAAAACTCTGTTTCTGATGGAAAAATAATCCACGCTTGTGTATCTTGTAAAGCACCAACACTTACTGAATTTACGTTTTGCTCTTTGCCCAAATCTAAAATCCCTTCAAAATCTATACCCCAGAAACCTTGCCAACGATTACCCACTCTCCAGTTTATAGTTCCTCTAACGCCATCAATAAGGGCATCATTTCCACCACCAGTAAAACTTTTATTAATCTCGCTATTAATCTTAATGGTAAAGTTATTTGTGATTTTCTTATAAACTGCCTCACTTACATAACTTGTTTTAAAACCTTTTTTATAAGCAATTGCTTGAATACTCACATCTTTATTGATACTAAAAGGCGCAATGTATTTTATTGAATTCAGGTTTGGTATTGAACCATCTAATGTGTAGTAAATGTCTGTATTTGGTAGGGCAGAAGTAATATTTATTTCAGCTTTGTCTTTAAAAGTTTCTTGTGGACCCTCAATAATTGGATTTGGAACAATTAAGTTTTCTCTAATTTTCATTACAGGTTTCTGTAAACTATTTAGATATTTCATAACCGGAGTAGCCGATAAAGCAAAGTTTAAATTCGCTCCATTTGATAAATCACTAAAATTTAAGAACAGTTTATTGTATGCTTTTCCATTTAAAGAAATGCCTTTTAGGTAATAATTTGCAGCAGTTTTAGCAGGAGCAGAGATAATGATTTTTTTGCCGTTCTCTAAACTAATCGTCATTTTTTTAAACCATGGTGTGCCGATATTGTACATATTGTTTCCTGGGGAAACTGGGTAAATCCCCATCGCACTCATGACTAACCAAGCACTCATCTGACCACAATCTTCATTTCCAGCTAGACCATCAGGTTGATCATGGTATTGCTCATTCATGATTTTATTAATGTAATATTGCGTTTTCTCTGGATGAGAAGTGAAATTGAATAGATAAGCCATGTGATGACTTGGTTCATTTCCATGCGCATATTGTCCTATCAAACCAGTAATATCACTTTGATCTCGACCTGTTAAACCTTGTTTTGTGGTAAATAATTCGTCCAATTTTTCTTGATACACTTTTTCTCCACCCATCAAATCCATATGTCCATTTACATCTTGCTGAGTGCTAAAACTATAATGCCAAGAGTTCCCTTCAGTATAATTATTATTTACTTCCGTCGGATTAAAAGGTTTCCACCAACCCCCATTATTTCTAGCTCTAATATGTCCAGTTGAAGGATCATAAACATTTTTCCAATTCTGCGCTCTGGTGATGTAAGTTTGATAGTCAGCTTCTGATCCAATCATTTTTGCAAATTGTGCCACACACCAATCATCATATGCATATTCTACAGTTTTTGATGCGCTTTCATGCTCAAAATCTGCCATTACAGCTCCATGTTTTGCGTATGCATCAATTCCAAATTGATTACGATTAACTGCATGTTTCATTGCTTCTAAAGCCAATTTGGCGTCATAACCTCTAATTCCTTTGGCGTAAGCATCTGTTATCACAGGAATAGCGTGATTGCCGATCATACAGAAAGTTTCATCATTTGCTAAAGGCCAAATAGGTAATAATCCGCTTTCCTTGTGCATGGCTAAAAACGTTTTGATGAAATCTAACGTTCGTTTCCTATCAATTAAAGTTAATAGAGGGTTTTCTGTTCTATAGGTATCCCATAAGGAGAAAACACTGTAATATTCGAAGTCTTTTGTAATGTGTACTTTTTTGTCCAAACCACGATATTTACCATCAACATCCATATATAAATTCGGATTAAGTAAACTATGGTATAATGCTGTATAAAAAGTAGTTAATTGTTTTTTATTTGTGCTTTCTGCATCAATTTTTGAAAGTGCTTTATTCCATGTAGTTTTAGCTTTGGCTAACGTTTTTCCAAAATCAAAACCATCTTTTTCACTATTTAAATTTTTTAATGCACCAGCATCATCAACTGCAGAAATGGCTACTTGAGATAATACACTTTCCTGATCAGCTGTTTCAAATTGAATGTAGACTTTTAGATTTGTGCCCTTTGCTTTTTTTAATCCTGGTTGAACTTCATCATTAATAGCAATGCCATACGATTTGAAAGGTTTATTGTATCTAACATGGAAATATAATTCTTGCCCTTTTGCCCATGAACTTGATTTTCTGTATCCTTTAATTTCTCTATCATTTACAATTTCTACCCAACTATCTAAAACTTTATCGCGATGCTTCAAATCAATAATTATATTGGATTCATTAGATTTTGGATAAGTGAATTTATACAAACCAGCTCTTTTTGTTGTCGTGATTTCCGCTTTAATCTGATATTTATCTAAAAAAGTGCTGTAATATCCCGGGCTTGCTTTTTCATTTTTCTTTTGAAAAGGAGAGGCGTATTGTTTATTTATAAATTGTGGCTTGCCAATTGTAGGCATAAATAAAAAATCGCAATAATCTTCAATACCTGTTCCGCTTAAGTGAGTTTGGGAAAATCCATAGATGATATTGTCCGTATAATGATAGCCTGAGCAGCCATCCCAGCCATCTAATCGAGTATCTGGTCCAGGTTGTATCATACCAAAAGGAAGTGCGGGTCCAGGATAAGTATGACCATGTCCCCCAGTTCCTATAAATGGATTAACATATTGATTATAGTCTTTTTTTGTTTGTGCAAAAGCAAAATTTGCTCCTATTAAAAAAAGTAGAATTAACTTCGAAAATTTCATTTAGATTAGTTTGTAGTTGATTTTGGTTCAAGCTTTTTCATTCTAGAGAATGGATAACCATTGCATCCTTTTTTAGGATTTTGCCTATCTACATAAGCGGTTTGTTCAGCAATACTGTCTGTTGCTGCATCATAAACTGTTAAACAGAAACCCCATCTCCAAGGTTCCATCTCTGTAAAAGTTATGTAGTCTATTCGGGTATATTTATTACCATCTGTTTTGTTAGCAATATCATTTTTAGCAACCAGGTATTGTTTCTCAGTATTCCATTTAATAATGTGATATTTCGAAGTCGGATTTTGAACCCAAAGCGTGTCATTTATCGAATATGTAATTCCGTAATCGTCTATAAAATTGCCTAAAGCAAATTCAGGAGCTTTTGTTTTGGTAGTTTGAGCTTGAACTGATAAAGCTAAAACCAGAAAGAATAAAGTGATTTTTATTGTTTTCATGAGTTTGCTTTTAATTTTTCTACCATTTGGTTTACTAAATTGGATGATGTTTGTTCATATAGATATTCATCACCTTCATAACTCATTTTACTGATTTGGTTTCGGTATTCCATTTTACTAGCTATTTTTACTCTAGCGGACGAATGAAAAACTGTAGCACCGGTTTTTTCTTTTATTTCTAAGATATTTTCAGAATTAATTCCTGCCCCAGGCATGATTTCTATCCTTCCATTAGCTTGATTTACTAATTTAGCTAAGGTTTCAATGCCTTTAAGTGCATTTTCCTTTCCTCCAGATGATAGAACACGCACAAAACCTAAATCAATTAAATCTTCCAGTGCTTTTTCCAGATCATTGCTCATATCAAAAGCACGATGAAAGGCAATTGGCATTGGATGAGCTAATTCAATTAATTCCGCACACCGATTTTTATCAACTTCTCCATTAGCCAAAAGGATTCCAGTTACAACCCCATCGCAATTCAAAATTTTACAGATTTTGATGTCTTCTTTCATTAATTCAAATTCATCATCACTGTATAAAAAATCTCCACCGCGTGGACGGATAATTGGCCAGATTTGAATATTTAGTCTTTCTTTACACAATTTGATTTGAGCATAGCTTGGTGTTGTGCCACCTTCTGACATATTTTCGCATAGTTCAACACGAATTGCACCGCCATTTTCTGCAGCTAAAGCCGATGCAAAAGAGTTGGCGCAGGCTTCTAATCCTAGGTTTTCCATTCGCTAGTAATAGCTTTTTCCTTTGATAACTAAATCTTGTTTTTGGCTATCGCAAACAGCATAACTAAATCCTTTTTGAATAGCATATGCTCCATATTCACCTTTTTTATTCATTGCTAAAAAGCCAACTTGTATGTTTTTTGCAGTTTCTGGTTTCTTTTTAATGATACGCATTACAGCCTCTTTACATGCATCTTCTGGACTGTAACCTTGACGCATTAATTCTACTACTAAAAAAGAACCTACATTTCTTACTACTTCTTCTCCAACACCTGTTGATGTTGCACCACCAATTTCATTATCAATGTATAAACCAGCTCCAATAATTGGACTATCTCCAATTCGACCATGTAGTTTATAAGCCATTCCACTTGTTGTGCAAGCGCCCGAAAGATTTCCTTTAAAATCCATAGCAATCATTCCGATAGTATCGTGATTGTACTGATTACCTGGTAGTTTTTGAGGCGCTGCTTTATCGTATAATTTATTTTCTACATTAATAGCCGGCTCATATTTAGCAGTTTTAAGCCATTCTTTCCATGCTTTTTCGCTTGCAGGTGTTAATAAATTCTCTTTTTTAAAACCTTGTTCTAACGCAAATTGTAAATCCCCATCGCCCGCTAACATTACATGAGGCGTTTTTTCCATCACTTTACGAGCCACAGAAATAGGGTGTTTAATGTGTTCTAATGCTAAAACAGCACCACAATTCCCTAATTCATCCATTATACAAGCATCCAATGTTACTTTTCCATCACGATCTGGCAAACCTCCATAACCAACAGATTGGTTAGATTCATCAGCTTCTGGAACCCAAACACCTTGCTCAACCGCATCTAAGGCATTACCATTTTTACTTAAAACTTTCCAGGCATCAGCATTTGCTGCTACTCCAAAGTCCCATGTAGAAATTACGATTGGCTTATTTACAGTATTAGATGTGTTCTTTGGTAAAACTTCTGCAATACTATTTTTATTTACGGCAAGCAAACCAGCAGATAAGGCAGATGCTTTAATAAATTTTCTTCTATTGAACATAATTGATGCTAAATTTTAACCTATGGTAAAGTTATCTGCGTCTTTTAAAAATGGAAATTGTCGACGTATTTTTTCTAAATCAGGATAATTGATACTAAATGTATATAAATCTTCATCTTCTGGTTTGTAATAGACAGTGTTTCCATAAGGATCAATACACATAGAATGGCCACTGTGGTACACCTGATTTCCGTCGTGACCAACTCGGTTTACCGCAACTACATAGCTTTGGTTTTCTACAGCACGAGCATGAATTAAGGTGCGCCAATGTGAAGACCTTTTATCTGGCCAGCTGGCCACAAGTAATAAAATATCGTATTCGGCATTTTTGTTGCGCAACCATACAGGAAAACGTAAATCGTAACAAATCGCTAATCTTATTTTCCAGCCTTTAAGTTCAACTATTAGTTGTTTTTTTCCGGCAGTATAATTTTCATCCTCATCTCCTAATCCAAATAAATGATGTTTATCATAAAATTGATATTCGCCAGTTGGCAACATCCAAATCATTCGATTATAAAACTTGCCCTTTTCTTTAATAATTAAACTTCCAGTAATAGCGCAATCGTAGTTTTCTGCGGTTTTTCGAAGCCATTGAATTGTTTTACCATCCATTTCTTCAGCCATTTCCTCGGCCTTCATGGTAAAACCAGTGTTAAACATCTCAGGTAAAACAATTAAATCTGTTTTTTCACGAACTCCACTAGATATTCGCAAAGAGATATTCTGTAAGTTTTTATCAATGTTCTCCCAAAACAAATACGCCTGGAAAACTGTAATTTTTAGGTTTTGAATGTTTAAGTATTGTGGACTTTCCATTTTATAATTCTTTAGGATCAGAAAATTATATTTTTAATAGTCTTTCAACGGCTTTTTCTAAGGTATCTTGTTCTTTTGCAAAACAAAAACGTAATATCTTATCGTCTGTGGATTTAGTGTAAAACGCAGAAGCAGGTATTCCGGCTACGCCAAAATCTGTCACTAATCGTTTAGCCATATCAGTATCTTTTTCATCGCTTATGGCACTATAGCTTACACATTGAAAATAAGAACCTTTACAAGGTAATAATTTAAATTTAGTCTCACTTAAAAGAGACCTAAATAAATCTCTTTTTTGTTGAAAAAAAGAGGATAAACTTTGATAAACATTTTCACTTTTTAAGTAGTTAGCTACGCCAAGCTGCATGGGTGTGTTTACACTAAAAACATTAAATTGATGGATCTTTCTAAACTCAGTCATTAGTTTAGTAGGTGCTAAGCAATAACCTAATTTCCAGCCTGTAGTGTGTAGTAATTTTCCAAATGAAGCAATAATAAAACTGCGTTCTTGTAATTCTGGATATAAAGCAACGCTTTGGTGCTGTTCTCCATCAAAGATGATATGCTCGTATACCTCATCACTTATGATTAAGATATCTGTATTCTTTGTTAATTTAATTAAAGCTTCGATATCAGCTTTGCTTAAGATGCTGCCAGATGGATTGTGTGGACTATTCAGAATAATCATTCTGGTATTTGCGGTAAAAAGCTTTTTTACCATTTCCCAATCTATCGAATAATTGGGAGCATGAAGCTCAAAGGGCTTAACTAAGCCACCTAATAATTTTACAGTAGGTGAATAGCAATCGTAAGCAGGTTCAAAAATAATTACCTCATCTCCAGGATTAATTATGGCTGCTAATGCAGTAAAAATAGCTTGAGTACCGCCAGCAGTAATAGTTACTTCCGTTTCTGGATGGTAATTAGCGTCATAAAATGTCGACATTTTTTCAGAAATCAACTCCCGTAGAATTGGTAAACCTTGCATTGGTGCATATTGGTTGTGACCATCTTTCATAGCATCGGCTACAAAATTTATCAATTTAGGATTAGTTGCGTAATCTGGAAAACCTTGAGAAAGGTTAATCGCATTGTGTTGTTGAGCTAATTTAGACATTACCGAAAATATGGTAGTGCCAACAGTTGGAAGTTTAGAATTAAGAAGTATCATGCATTACGAAATTAGCAATAATCCGATAAAGTTATAGCTATTCAATTTAAATGATACCTATTTATTGGTTTGCAGAAACTGATCGAATTCTATTTCTTCCGATAAGTAAACAAAATAATGCAATTAAAGCAGCGATTGTCATTACAGCTGGCATTGGCCAAACTACATCGGCTGCAAATAAACTAATTACTGCAGATGCTAGTGCACCTAAACCCATTTGCAAAGCTCCCATTAATGCAGATGCACTTCCAGCATTTTTACTGAAAGGAGCTAGGGCAAGTGCTGAAGCATTTGGATTGATAAAACCTAAGCAACCTAAAAATAAAGCGATAAAACCAATAGTGGTGTATAGATTTAACAAGTTATTTAATGCTGCAGATAAAAACAATATACTAAAAATACACTGCGCTATTAATGCCCAAAAAACAATTTTTTTACTCGTAAACCATTTTAAGATAATACTATTTACTTGACTGAATCCGATAAATGCCACGGATAGAAGTGCGAAAATCCAACCGTAACCAGTTTCACTTACTTGATATAAATCCATAAAAACCACAGGTGATGATGATACATACGCAAATAACCCACTAAAAGTGATGGCGCTTACCAAAGCATAAGTGTAAAAACCTGGTTCTTTAAGTACCAATAAGAAATTACTTAAAATAGGTTTGGGCTTTAAAGAATAAGTTGGGTCTGGTTTATAGCTTTCTGGTAACCACCAAATAGATGTTAGTAACATTAATAAAGCCATAAAACTTAAAAACACAAATACCGATTGCCAGCCTAAAGCAGCAATAAGATAACCACCAGCTGTTGGTGCTAACATTGGCGATACTGCGATAACCAACATCAAAGAAGCAAAAACTTTAGGACTTTCTTTTACTGTAAATAAATCTCTAACCATAGCTACGGATGCAACTGCCGTCGCACAACTTCCAATAGCTTGCACAAATCTTAATACAATCAATTGATCTATTGAAGTGACCAATAAACAGCCTAATGAAGATAATATATAAAGAATTAATCCGAAATATAAAGGCATTTTTCTTCCGAACTTATCTAATAATGGGCCATACAATAATTGACCAGCAGAAATACCGATAAAAAAGGTGGATAATGACAATGAGACATTTGGTACACCTGTTTTCAAATCTTTTGCAATTGCTTTAAAACCAGGCAAATACATATCTATGGAAAATGGACCTAAAGCAGCAAGCGATCCTAAAATTAGGATAAGATAAAATGATTTCGATTTAGCCATATGTGGGATTTAAGAGGCGCAAAGATGGTAATTTGAAAGTTTTTACTCGTCTAATGTTTGTCAAAAGAGAGATTAATTTTTGTTATTTGGCAGCGAATAGTCTAAAATTTCGTTTCTATCAAAATAGTTGTATTTTAGCTACATGACTTTTAAAACCAAAGAAAGCCGATTGCTACTTGTTCTAGGTGCATTTTTTGTGGCCAATGCAATTTTATCAGAATTTATTGGAGTGAAAATTTTCTCAGTTGAAGGCACATTAGGTATTCATAAATTTGATATTAATTTATTTGGTGTAAAAAATCTTTCCTTTAATATGTCTGCAGGTGTGTTAACCTGGCCAATTATTTTTATCATGACAGATATTATTAATGAATACTTTGGCGTAAAACAAGTTAGATTTTTATCTATTCTCACCTGTATTTTAATTGCTTTTGCATTTATAGTCGTTGGATTGGCTATGAAATTACAACCGTCAGATTTTTGGCTAATGCAAAAAATAGATGGGCAACAAATTAATATGTTAGTTGCTTTTGATGCAATTTTTGGACAAGGAATGTGGATTATCGTAGGTTCTATTACCGCATTTTTAATTGGTCAAATGGTAGATGTTTTGATTTTCCATCGAATTAAAAAGTTTACAGGAGAAAAAGCTTTATGGTTACGTGCTACTGGCTCTACTGTAATTTCTCAATTGATAGATAGTTTTGTAGTGATATTTATCGCTTTCTATTTGAACCCAACGTATCATTGGAGTTGGCAAATGGTTGCTGCCATTGGTCTAGTTGGTTATACCTATAAGTTTATCATCGCCTTAGCCATGACTCCAATTTTGTATTTAGTACACGGAATTATAGATAGTTATTTAGGAAAAGATTTAGCCCATAGAATGATAAAAATGGCTGGAAGAGGATAATATTCAGGTAAAACAAATAACTCACCACATTAATTACAACTCGACAAACAATGAACTAAAGAAATTGTTTATGGAGGGAAAACTATTAAAATGTACTATTACCTACTTTATTTCGGTGTTGCCAAAAACGATTTCACCGAAGAAGATTTTAACTTTTTACTTGAACAAGCCAGATCCAGAAATCATTACTTGGGTATAACTGGTAAACTTTTACATTGCGAAGGTGCTTTTATTCAATTATTAGAAGGCGTAGAAGTAGCTGTTAAAGAAGTCTATAATTCTATTTGTAATGATGAACGATTAATTGCGATTAAAAAAATTACTGAAGGCAATTGCGAAAAACGATATTACGCAGATTGGACTATGGAATTTAAGGATGTGAGCATTGAAGAAATAAATAAGATAGAGAATTGTAGCCATCCTAACGTTACAGCATATGTTAAAACTGCTTCAGCTGTAAAGCTTTTAAAGTTATTAGCAAAAAGCTAAAAACTTATTCTTTTTCAACACAAAAAATCAATACTGGTGTTATTATAATAGGTTAGATATTTACTTTCGAATATTTCATAGAAATATTTGTAATTAGATTGAAAAAAATAGCTTATAAATAAGATTTACTGACACTTAGATAGCAAAATAACCATATTTTTTTGTATCTTTGTGCAAATTTTTAAACATTAATGAAGATATTTATTACAGGCCTTCCTTTAGAAGTAGGGGAAGATGAATTAACAGCCGTATTTGGTGATTTCGGTCAAGTAAAATCACTTAGAATTATTAAGGACCGCGAAACTAATCAGAGCCGTGGCTTTGGTTTTGTAGAGATGCCTAATGATGAAGAAGCTAAAGAAGCTATCAAAAGAATGAACGGCGGAGATTACAACGGTAACAGAATTAAAGTTGCTGAAGCGCAAGAAAAACCAAACACTGGTGGTGGTAACGCAGGTGGTGGTTTTAAACGTAACAACAGCAGAGAACGTAGTTACTAAATGTAAATTCTTTTGGCTTAAAGTTTAATTTTGGCTAAATGATTTTTAAGGATTAATATTTCTTATGTGAAACTTAATTTCATAAGTTTCAACCTTATAAAAGCATTGCGGATTTTTTTCCGCAATTTTTTTATAACTGAATTTCAATAATTTATAACGATTTTGTTTGTTATCTGCTTTTAGGTGTGAATAAACTATTATTTATTATAAATTAGTAGCATGAAAGTTGATTATATCGCTTTATCAATACCAGTGTTTTTTATTCTTATAGGTATTGAATTGGGCTATGATTTTTATAAAAAATTAAAATATTATCGATTTAATGATAGTATTTCTAATTTAAGTCAAGGAATTGGTTCTCAAATAACAGGTTTGTTTATGAAAACGGCCTTGTTTTTTGGTTATAAATATATTTTTGAAAATTGGAGATTATTTGATTTACCTGATACGATTTGGACATGGATTATTCTTTTTATTGGCGTAGATTTTTTCTATTATTGGTTTCATAGAATGAGCCATCAAATTAATGCTCTATGGGCAGCACATATTGTTCATCATCAATCTGAAGAATATAATTTAACAGTCGCTTTACGTCAATCTTGGTTTCAGAGTTGGTTTTCTTGGGTGTTTTATCTTCCGTTAGCGTTAATAGGTTTTGATCCATTAATGTTTGTAACCCTAAGTGCTTTTAATACATTATATCAGTTTTGGATACACACTCGTACCATTAAAAGCTTGGGGTTTTTAGAGCACATCTTAAATACACCATCACATCATAGAGTTCATCATGGAACAAATCCAAAATATATTGATAAAAACCACGCCGGTTCTTTAATTATTTGGGATAAAATGTTTGGTACTTTTCAAAAAGAAGAGGAGGAAGTTTATTATGGGATTACAACGCCATTAGCAAGTTGGAATCCTGTTTGGGCAAACGTACATTATTGGGCTGAACTTTGGAATACTGCAAAGAAATCAGATGGTTTGTCTGATAAAATTAAAGTTTTCATAAAGCCTCCAGGGTGGTTTCCGACAAAATTAGGCGGATTTAAACCAGCTCCAGAAATTGATACACTTAATTATAAAAAATTTGATTCTAGTTATAGTAGGAACATCATTTTATACGTGTTAGTTCAATTTATTATTGCTTTAGTGGCTGGTTCAGCATTATTATTTTTATATTCTAAACTAGAAATGATACCAATTATTTGTGCTGCAACTTTTACAATTTTAACTTTATTAACGTGTGGTGCACTTTTAGAAAATAAGTCTTGGTTAAAACACTTTGAATTTGCTCGACTTATTTTAAGTCTTTTTGCGCTATACCTTTTTAGGGATATTGCTATTTTTAATACCCTTGTTATAAGTGTCCTTATTATCCAAATTAGCTCCTTAATTTGGTTTTATTATTTACAAAATTCTCTCTTTCATGTTCAAAAAACACCTTCAGTTTAGCTTTGCATTTTTCGTAATTTTCTTTTTCCAATTATTAGTCGAGACAGATCCAAAAAGCGCAAAATTGATATTAGCCAATTTTCATTATGCCATTAAGCCATTGATTACCATTTCTTTAATGATTTTCTTGGGCTATCATACTCAATTAAGAGGGAGGTTTGCTAAAAGGATATT
>NZ_JBAZRL010000035.1:0-37082 GCF_041662865.1 Pedobacter sp. | reverse complement strand
CACCAATCTGCCGTCATTCCATCCACAGATTCTACTGCACGAAGACAGATTACATTTTCGTAGGTTCGCTCATCGCCCATTACCCCAACAGATTGCACTGGAAGGAAAATAGCACCGGCTTGCCATACTTTATCATATAACCCAGCTTCCTTTAAATTGTTTATATAAATAGCATCTGCCTCTTGCAAAATAGCTACTTTCTCTGGAGTTACATCTCCTAAAATACGAATTGCTAAACCTGGACCAGGAAAAGGGTGGCGTCCTAATATAAATCCTTCAATGCCTAATGTTTTCCCTACTCTTCTTACTTCGTCTTTAAACAAGGTATTTAAGGGCTCCACTACTTTTAGCTTCATGAAATCTGGCAAGCCACCTACATTATGGTGAGATTTAATGGTTGCCGATGGTCCTTTTACAGAAACCGATTCAATAATATCCGGATAAATTGTTCCTTGAGCTAACCAAACTACATCTTGTACTTCGTGTGCGGCGTCATCAAACACTTCTATAAAAACTCTACCAATTGCTTTGCGTTTTAATTCTGGATCTTTTACACCTGCTAGCTGACTTAAAAATCTATCTTTTGCATCGATGCCTTTGATATTTAAGCCCATGTGTTTATATTGTTCCAACACACTTTCAAACTCATCTTTCCTCAGTAATCCGTTATCTACAAAGATGCAGTGTAAGTTTTTACCAATTGCTTTATGCAGTAATATTGCGGCAACACTCGAGTCAACTCCGCCAGATAAACCTAAAACTACTTTATCGTTTCCTAATTTTGCTTTAAGTTCGGCAATAGTCGTTTCAACAAATGCATCTGCTGTCCAATCTTGTGAGCAACCGCAAATATCTACTAAGAAATTCTCTAATAATATTTTGCCATCGGTACTGTGCGTAACCTCTGGGTGAAATTGAATGGCATAGATATCGGTATCCTTTACATGATAACCCGCTACTTTTACTTCTGCTGTACTTGCTATGATTTCAAAATTCTCGGGTACACTTTTAATCGTATCTCCATGGCTCATCCATACTTGAGAATCAATATTGATCCCTTTAAATAACTTATTCGAGTTATTTACATAATTCAAATTTGCTCTACCATATTCTCTAGTTGATGATGCTTGAACATCTCCTGTATTTTGTTGTGCGATAAACTGAGCGCCATAACAAATTGCTAATAAAGGGTATGCTGCAAATAAAGATAAATCTACAAATGGCGCATCTTCTTGACGAACAGAATAAGGACTGCCTGATAAAATAATTCCTTTTACAGTGGAATCTAAGGCAGGTATATGATTAAATGGGTGGATTTCGCAGTAAACATTGAGTTCGCGAACGCGACGAGCAATAAGCTGAGTAAACTGAGAACCAAAATCGAGAATGATGATTTTTTCTAGCATGCGCAAAGGTAGTTATTTAAGCTGAAAGACTAAAGCAGAAAGCTTAAATGCATGCGTAATATATTTGAAGAGCAAAGTCAAAAGCTTCAGATAAAACTGCAAAAAACAATAACCTACTTGAATTTCACAAATTCCTCAGGATGTTCTTTAGCATATTTCTCAATTAGTCGCATAGTTTTATCATGGATCGAATAATAAACACTATCATACTTATCGAAGTTTTTTAAATTTTCATACAAAGGACTTAGATCATCATTTTGTTTTTGTATATCAAATTTTCCTTTTTGGGCAACATAATCTTTATCTACTGCACCAATTAAGTTAAGCATCGAAGTATCTCCGATTAATTTCATTCCGTCATTTATTGATGGCAAGTATTTCCTGTAATCATTCCAGTAAAATTGGATGAATCCGCCATTTGTTACTTCATCATTTAAATACCAAAAAAAATAAAGAGCCTTTTGTCCTGGGGAAAGGCGTTTAGAAAGTATTTTCTCTTCTTCCGGATTTTTAGAAATATTAATTGGCTCTAAAACTGCCCAACCAAAATCCCAATCATGTAGTGTATCAAACTTCGGTTTATCAAAAAGAGGTTGTAAATGGTTTGATGCATCAAATACTTTAAATTGGTTACGTAATTTATTATCAATGTTCTTTGAATCATTTTTAACTTGCTTACAGCTCAATAAGGACAAGAAAAGAATAAAATACAAATGTCGTTTCATAATTAGTTGGTCTTATTTTACGACATTATATATATTTAAACTGTTATCTGATGTTGCATCACCTTCACGCCAAAACGGATTAAGAAATCTACACCCTCATCGCTAGCCAAACCTTTGTAAGCTGCATACGAGTCTTTAAAGTAAACTTTCTTAATTCCTGATGATAAGATTAAGCGGGCGCAAGCAATACAAGGTGAAAGTGTAGTGTACAATGTTGAACCTTCTATTTTTGACCCATTTTTTATAGCATACAAAATAGCGTTTTCTTCGGCATGCAAAGCTAAAGAGCAACTTCCTTTACTATCTCTGGCGCAACCGGCTTCTGGCCATTCTTCATCGCAATTATGTGTACCCGCTGGCGGACCGTTATAACCGATAGAAATGATACGTGTATCTTTTGTTAAAACTGCACCAACATGTGCCCGCACACAATGTGAACGGGCAGCAAGGTCTGATGCTAAATTCATGAAAATATGTTGGAAAGATGGTTTACTCACTATTATACTCTTTTTTCGATGTGAAGATTTTTTAACCCTACTTTATGTCCTGCCATAGCAAAATATAAAATGAATAAATAACAAGGCATCATGCTAATGAAGAAAGATAGCTGAAAATCTACATGTAATTTATCTTTTAAAACGCCATAAATTAATGGCCAAATTGCGCCACCAGCAATACCCATAATCATAATTGCCGAACCTGTTTTGGTAAATTTACCCAATCCTTTTATCCCCAATGGGAAGATAGCTGGCCACATTAATGAGTTAGCTAAACCCAATAGCGCTACAAAAATAACAGAAGTATAGCCGTGAGTAGCAAATGCACCTATGGTAAATAATAAACCTACAATAGCGCATATTTTTAAGGCTGCTTGTTGGGTAATGTATTTTGGAATAGTGTAAACGCCAATAAAATAGCCTACTAACATACTCGCTAAGGTCAATGTTGTATAATAGAGCGGGATGGTAATTGTATCGGTTATTTTAATGGTAGTGATGTATAAATTTAGGTTAAACTCTTTAGCGTAAATACCAATAATGTCCCCTGCCATTACTTCTGCAGCTACGTACACAAAAATACAAAAGGCACCTAAAAACAAATGTGGGAACTGGAAAATACTAGTTTTTGCGGTATGTGTCGCATCGTCTGCTACTACTTCTTCTTTATCTACATCAACTTCTGGCAAGTTCGAGAAACGAATTACAATAGCAAATAAGGTAAATACAATTGCCAATGTAATGTAAGGCGTATGCACGCGATTTAATATTTCGGTTAATAAAGCTTCTTTTTCGGCAACTGTGGTCGCTACATTATTGATCTTCTCGGTAATAGCTTCAGAATTCTTCAAGAAAATTGAACCCATAATGATAGGCACAATTATACCTGCAAACTTATTACACAAGCCCATTATACTAATGCGTTTTGCAGCACTCTCTATTGGACCAATAATACTAATGTATGGGTTTGAAGCCGTTTGCAATAATGCCAACGCAGCACCTTGGATGAATATACCCGTCAAAAACAATCCGTAACTTTTAGTATCTGCTGCTGGAATAAAAATTAATGAGCCTAAACCTAAAATTAAAAGTCCAACGATAATCCCATTTCTAAACCCTATTTTCTTCAAAATCCACGAAGAGGGTAAGGCCAAAAAGAAATAAGCCATATAGGAAGCAAATGTTACGAAAAAAGCTTCTAAATCTGTTTTTAGGTTAAGTGCTAATTTTAAGAATGGAATTAATGTGCTGTTTGCCCAGGTTACAAATCCAAAAATGAAGAACAGTGCCCCGATGGTTGCAATTGCTTTTAAATTGTTTTGATGCTGGTGTGTAGGTTGGTTCATTTGTGTGTGGTTTAGTTTTTGAATGGCTAAATATGCAAAATAATTATTGTTTGAACCAATATGGAGTGCATTAAAACATCTTTTAAGGCATAATTATGAATATTATATTAATTCCTATAAAAACAAAAGCTTCCCTCTTAAAAAGAAGGAAGCTTTTGCAAATATGTCAATTTTAATTAGTGACCGCCAGCGATCTTTTCATCAAAGTTAATTCCTTGCGCTCTTAGTATTCCACTTACTTTCCATGCGTAATAGGCTAGATAAGCAAAACATAAAATACCAATTACATAACTATGTTGGATACCAATAATTTGTGATACATATCCTTGTAACCAGCTCACAATACCACCACCCATAATCATCATAATTAAATAACTACTTCCTTGACTTGTATGTTTACCTAATCCACTTACTGCAAGTGTGAAAATACATGGCCATAAGGTACTGCAGAATAAACCTACGCTAGTAAATGCATAAACACTTACCATACCAGTTGTAAACATCCCAATTAGTAATGCTAAAATACCTATACCAGAAAAGATCAATAACATACGTGCAGGATTTCCTTTACTCATAAAATCTGCAATAATTAATACTAAAATGATTAATGCATATACATAAAATGGTGCTAAGTCATGTCCAAATGCTGCATTAACACCTAAAAATATAGCGAAAGCTAAATAAGGAGCTATAAATCTTAAAATCTTTTGTGTATCTACATTATCAGTAAAAGCTTCAACCGCACCAGTCCATCTACCAATCATCATACTTGCCCAATATAAAGAGATATATGGCGCAATATCTTTAATTGCAAAACCTAAATCTTTTTCCATGTATGCAGGCAAATTACTTGCTGTTGATACTTCCACACCCACGTAAACAAAAATACCGATCATACCTAAAACCAATTGTGGGTACTTTAACGCTGATCCTTTTACCGAAGTATCGTCTAATTTAGCTTCAACTATAGCAGGTTTATCTGGAAGTGGAGATAGTTTTAAGAAGAGTGCTACTGCTAAAAATGCAGCTCCTAAACATAGATATGGAATTTTAACGCTTTCAATGCTAACATCGTTCGTTGCACTAGAGATTGACCCGAAAATAGCGAAACTCACAATTAATGGCCCAATTGTAGTACCTAAGTTATTAATCCCTCCGGCTAATGTTAATCGCTGCGAGCCTGTTTTAATTGGCCCTAAAGCAATAGCGAGTGGATTTGCAACGGTTTGTTGTAATGAGAAACCAAGTGCTACGATAAATAATCCTGAAAGCATTAAAGGAAATGAACCTAAATTTGCTGCTGGATAAAATAACAATGTTCCGACAGCAGAAATAGTAAGTCCTAAGGCTAAACTGTTTTTGTAACCTATCGTATTAATTAAATCTTTTTTCATTAAGCCCGAAATACCGACATAAATTAATGAACCCACAGTATAGGCTACGTAAAATGCAATAGAAACTAGCTGGCTTTCGCTTTGCGATAAATCAAATGCTTTTTTAAATACCGGAATTAATATGTCATTACTGGCTGCTACGAAGCCCCAAAAAAAGAATACCGTAACTAAGGGAATGAACTGCCCCCATTTGGTTTGTGAATTTTGTTCCATACTAGGATTTAGAGTTTAAGTAAGTCTAATTTAAATTTAGTTTGTTAAACATAAATAAAATTTATTGCTTACTAAAGTGTAATTTTTACACAGTTGATATTTGATACTTTTTGCAAGTAATAAGACTGTTATAATTGGGTTATTGAAAAAAATTAAATGAAAAATCAAACCAAAAAATGAATAGATTTTAGCTTTAAAAGTCGCATATTAGCATAAATAATATGTTAGGCTAATGTTTGAAGCGATTTTATTGGGCATGGGAGCTGGGCTAATTTCCTCATTCTTAACTGGTCCTGTTTTTTTTGCAATGATTAAGACCAGTATAGAAAAAGGATTTAAAGCCGGATTTTCGTTAGCGATTGGCGTAATCATCAGTGATGTTATTTTAATTGGGCTCGTACTGTATGGTAGTCAATTCTTAGTGTATCAAGAAAGTTTTGATAAATATGTTGGTATTATAGGTGGCTTGTTCCTATTTGCAGTTGGCATCTATTACTTATATTCAAAAGTCTCCATTAATTACGAAAACAATACGCTAATAAAGGTGAGCAAACGAGGTTATCTACTCAAAGGATTTCTGATGTGCATTCTAACACCTTCTACGTTGATGTTTTGGATTATTGTGAGTGGAATTATTTCTGCAAAACTAAATTCACTTGATGAAAAGTTGTTCTGTTTTTTTATTGCCATGGCCACGCAATTAACGATAGATGGATTAAAAAGTTATTATTCTAGTAAACTACGTTACAGGATAAAAGAAGATGCATTAAAAAAATTGAATAAAATTGCTGGGATTATTATCATTGCCTTTGCCATATGGCTGATTTATAAAACCTATCATCAATATTATTAATAGCTTATACCTAACATTCAGGCCATTCTTTCAAACAATTTAATAAAGGAACTGGCCAGTACACTTAAGCAAAATGCCCCTAAGCATGGATAATTGAGAGAGAGAGGAGCGTATTACGCTAAAGATGTTTTTGAAGTAAGAATTGATATGAGTGCAGATTAAAATAGATATTATAATATATCATCTAATTTGTATAAATCTACATAATCGACTACCCGACCACCTCCGCAATTCTCCATTTGTTGTAGTCGATAATTAGCCCTATCTCCTTTTTTAAGAAAAGTATATTCGCCAGTTTTTTCACACGGTCTTGATCCATTATTGCTTTTAACGAAAGTGATGATCGTTCCCACAAACTTCAATGTCTGATTGTTTACACGGGTAATTTTACCATCAATTTTAAGGAATTCATTATTTGTGTTAGTCTGTTCGCCTTTAAGGGTATACCAACCATCATCGGCTTTAGAAATTTTTGCACTACCCTGTTCTTCGAAGCTGATCCATTGCAAGCTAATTGGAATTGTTCGTGCAACTTCGACTTTAACTTTAGGGATTTTGTCTATTGCATCCTTTGCTCCTTCTCTCAAGGTATCATTTAGTTTATTGAGCTTTGATTTTAAGCTATCCCCTGTCTTTGAAACAGCATTATCAACTTTCTGTTGGTTACTTTCTGAGCAGCCTAGAAAGGTAAATATGGCGAGTGCGAGTATGATATTTTTCATAATATATAATTGTTGTTTGTAGAGATGTCTATCCTTAAACATTAGAAAAACGGTAAAAGTTTTAAGCAATGGCGAAAGCTAAAAGCAGGAAGCAACAAATCCTTCCTCAAAGCCTGAATATCAACCCAACAAAAAAGGCCTATCAGTTTAAACCAATAGACCTTATACCTATATAATTTGTAAAATAAATCTTGTTCCTAACGGCGACTTTCAGTTTATCGCTTTAAGCTTAAACCTAATACGCTCTCTGGTTATTTCCTTCTTTCCAGTTTACAAATGCTTTGTTTACTACTTTATTACCGCCAGGTGTTGGATAATTTCCTGAGAAATACCAATCGCCCGTATGATTAGGACAAGCGATATGCAAGTTATCCAACGTTTGATAAATTACTTCTACTTCAGCAACTATGCCTTCTGGAGTAATAATTTTAGCAATTTGATCAGAAATTTCTTGTTGCTGGAATGGTCTGTAAATCTCTTTTACATGATTTACTATTTCTTCTTTTGGTAGCAATAGCGAAGCTTTACATTTCTCATAAACTTCTTCTATAATATGCTCCATGCCTCGCTGTTTAAGCAATTGAATTGCTGCATCAAAAGCAACAAATTGTCCCATCTTAGACATGTCAATTCCGTAGCAATCTGGATAGCGAATTTGCGGTGCAGAAGAAACGATAACGATTTTTTTAGGATGTAACCGATCTATAATCTTTATGATACTTTGTTTTAAAGTCGTGCCTCTAACAATAGAATCGTCAACAGCTACTAACGTATCGGTATGATTCTTTATTACTCCGTAAGTAGTATCGTAAACATGAGCTACCATTTCTCCCCTATCCGCATCTTGCGTGATAAAAGTTCGAAGTTTCACATCCTTAATCGCTAATTTTTCTACTCTTGGCGACATCGATAATAATTCATCTAGCTCTGCATCATTTAGCTTTTCCTTGCGATTTAACAGCGCATCTTTCTGAATTTCTCTCACATGGTTATGCAAACCTTCTACCATGCCGTAAAACGAAACCTCGGCAGTATTAGGAATGAAAGAGAATACAGTATTTTTTAAATCATTATTTACTGAAGATAAAACTTGAGGAATTAATAAATCACCTAGTTTTTTGCGCTCTTTATAAATATCTGCATCGCTTCCTCTTGAGAAATAGATTCGCTCAAAAGAACATGCTCTTTTTTCTGCAGGTTCACGATACATTTCTTGAGTAACTGTACCGTCTTTTTTAACAATCAATGCATGTCCCGGCTCAATTTCTTTTACCTGCTTAATCTGTACATTAAATGCTGTTTGTATTGCAGGCCTTTCTGAAGCCGCTACAACAATTTCATCATCTGCATAATAAAACGCAGGGCGGATGCCTGAAGGATCTCTTAAAACAAATGCATCTCCATTACCAACAATACCAGAGATGGTATAACCGCCGTCCCAATCTTTCGCAGAGCGACGAAGGATGTTGGCCATATTTAAGTTTTCTGATATTTTATGAGTGATCTCTACATTAGACAGTCCTTCTTTTTTGTATTCATCAAATAATTCCTGATTCTCATCATCTAAAAAATGACCAATTTTTTCAAGAACCGTAACAGTATCTGCTTTTTCTTTTGGATGTTGACCTAATTCGTATAATTGCTCTAAAAGTTCATCAACATTTGTCATGTTAAAATTCCCCGCAATCACTAAATTTCTGGTCATCCAATTATTTTGACGTAAGAAAGGATGGCAATTCTCAATGCTGTTTTTACCATGTGTGCCGTAACGCAAGTGACCTAATAAAACTTCGCCAATAAAGCTTACGTTTTGTTTTAGGTACTCGGTATCTTTCATCAACTCTGGCGTTTCATTCTGAATATCTACAAATTTATTTTGTACATATCCAAAAATATCAGCAACTGCATTTTGAGCCATAGAACGGTAACGGCTAATGTAGCGACTACCAGGTTTCATGTCTAATTTAATGGTTGCAATACCCGCTCCGTCCTGTCCACGATTGTGCTGTTTCTCCATCAATAAATACAATTTATTGAGGCCGTAAAGTGCTGTACCGTATTTTTCTTGGTAATATGAGAGAGGTTTTAACAAGCGGATAAAGGCTATCCCGCATTCGTGTTTGATCTGATCGCTCATTTAAAGTTTTTTGTTTGCTGTCCCGTAGGGATCCGATGGGACAAATTTACCCTTTTAAAATTTTAAAACCTAACAAGAAATGTAGTGATTCATAACATTCTGATCATCTGAATGTTAATTTTTGAGCTAAGGTAAATGTGTATTATTCATTTTTTGAGCTTCAATTTCTTGCCCCAAAAATACGGAGGCATGGGCATTAAAAGTCTTAACATCTCCAGATGTGTAAAATGTTTTTTTAGACTCTTTAGCCAATTTACTTTCCATTTCTGTGTGTCTTTGAAGATAATCCGCTAAGCTATTTGCAACGATTTCACCTTGTGAGAGTACTTGAATATGCTTTGGGAGTTGCTGTTCAATTTTTGGAATTAATAAAGGATAATGCGTACACGCTAGCAAAATACAATCTATATCCTCAGATTTTTCCAACAGTTGTTGAACATATTTTTTAACAAAGAAATCTGCTCCCTCTCCTAGATGTTCACCGTTTTCTATAAGGGGCACCCACATTGGGCAGCTTTGCTGGTGTACTTTAAGCGCCGGAAAGAAATGACTTATTTCTAGTGGATAAGAATTGGAGCTAATGGTCCCACGAGTTCCCATAACACCAATGTGTTGAGTTTTTGTGAAATCTCCAATCACTTCAGCGGTTGGCCTAATCACACCTAAGACTCTATTATTTGGATATTTTTTAGGCAAGTCTAATTGCTGAATACTTCTTAGCGCTTTTGCCGAAGCAGTATTACAGGCTAAAATAACCAATGGACAGCCTTGTGCGAAAAGCCATTCTACACATTCTAATGTATACTGGTAAACGGTTTCAAAAGAATGATCACCATACGGCGAACGAGCATTATCGCCCAGATAAATATAATTGTATTGTGGTAATTTTTCGGCAATAGCTTTGAATACGGTTAGTCCACAAAACCCGAATCAAAAACCCCAATTGAACTGATGTTGTCCATAATATACTTTAAAGTTGGAAAGTTGAAAGATTGAAAGGTTCTGGAACCAAAACATTCCAACGTTTAAACATTGCAACATTCAAACAATTTTTTTTTAAAAAAAAGCGGAACCAAGTATTGAACTCAGTTCCGCTAAAGATATTAAATTATATCTAATTAGTTCTTTTTAGCTGGTGTAGTTGCTGGTTTTGTAGTAGAAGGAGTATTAGAAATACCTAATTTAGTTTTAACCGCAGCAGTAATGTCTTCTCCACCATCAAAATAAACTAAGTTATTAAATCCTTGTGCTACTGATGTATCAAAAACATAAGCTAAACCTTTTTCTTTAGCAACTGCACTCATTGCTGTAGCTAATTTTTGGTTTATTGGCGGAAATAATTCACCTTGTTTAGTTTGTACATCTGTTGTTGCTTTAGTACGAGCATCTTCAATTCTTTTTCCTAGATCTTGAATTTCTTGACCTGCAACTTGTAACTCTTTACCTACAACCTCTTTGTTAGCTTCGCTCAAAGTTTTTTCTTTGTCTTGCGCTGCTTTGTATTAGTTTGGTATTCAGCTATCATTTTATCAATTTCAGCTTGTTTTGCTTTTGCTAATGTTTCTAAAGTAGCTTGTGCAGCTTTAGCTTCTGGCATGTTAGCATAAATCTCATCCGAATTAAGGTGACCAAATTTTTGTTGAGCATTCGCAACGTTCGCAGTAAGCAATAATCCAGCTGCAACAAAAAATACGTTAATTAACTTTCTCATTTTTCTATTTTACTTAATAATTGTTTTATAATTTATGTGTTTTGTTTTTATTTTACAAGTGTTCCAGGTTTATAACCTAACCTAGTAATAACGTCATTACTAATATCATAATTGCTACTTGCGTAAATCATCATTGTCGATTCACTACTTTTATCAAATACAAAGTCAATAAATTTGTTCTTAGCTGTTTCTCCAATTACCGTTGATACTTTATCTTGAATTGGCTTTAACAGTTTAGTACGCGTTTGAAAAAGCTCTCCTTCTGGTCCAAATTTTTGACGCTGTAATTCTTTAGCTTTCTTTTCTTTTTCAATAATATCATTTTCTCTGCGCTTACGCATATCATCAGTTAATAATACTTGATCTGCCTGATACGCTTTGTACATTTTATCAATTTCACCAAAACTATCATCAACTTGTTTTTGATATTGTTGAGATAATCCGTCTAATTGATTTAATGCAGATTTGTATTCTGGCAAATGCTTAAGGATATATTCTGTATCCACATAAGCAAACTTTTGTGCCGATGCCCCTAATCCTATTAGGAGTAAAAAGCTAGCTAATATATATTTTTTCATAATCGATAGATACAAACTTAATTAAATCCTCCGAGTTGTTGCGCAATGCTAAAGTGGAATTGACCTTTATTTGCATCTGGAATACCAGGTATTTTATCAAAACCATATCCATAATCAATACCTAATAAACCAAATATAGGTAAGAATATTTTTGCACCAACACCAACTGAGCGTCTCACATTAAACGGATTAAAATCGCTAAACTTATTCCAAGTATTACCACCTTCTGCAAATACCGTCATAAACGCAGTTGCTTGTTGAGATGCTATCACTGGATATCTTAACTCCATTACATATTTATTAAAAATTGGACTACCAGAGCTTTGTGCAATAGTTGGATTTGAACCTACCGGAATAACCGAGTTATTTGAATAACCACGCATAGCGATTAACTCAGAACCTTGTAAGAAATCAAATCCTTGCATACCATCTCCTCCTAATTTAAAACGTTCAAAGGCCGACTCACCAACTGCACTATTATATGTTCCTAAGAAACCAAATTGAGCCTGTCCTTTAAATACCAATTTACCAATTAATGTTTCAAACCATTGCGCTTCAAATTTCCATTTGTGGTATTCGGTAAACTTGTAACGTAATTTATCTGAAGCTATTTTATAATTCACATTATTTAATAATGAATAAGGTGGTGTAGCTTGTATTGTAAATTTAATATAAGAACCTCCAGTTGGGAAAATCTGACTTCCATTTCTTGAATCTCTTGCAATTTCTTGTGTTAAGTTCAAGTTATATGAAGTACCTGTACTAAATAAGTAACCTGGATAGTTATTTAAAATGTATTGATTTAAATTCACACTGTGAACTAAAGAGAACCAGTTATCTGGCCATTTTAATTTCCTACCTAAACTAATGGATACTCCATTTAAACGGATTTTTTGGTAGGTAGCATCTGCTGCTGATAAACCATTAGACTGTAATGATGTAAATGCACTTAATCCGAAACTGATTGGTTTTTTACCACCAAACCATGGTTCAGAAAACGAGAAACTATACGATTGGTAATATTTACCATTTGTTTGTCCACGTAAACTTAATTTTTGACCATCACCTTTTGGTAGTGGTTTGTAAGCTTCGCCATTAAACAAGTTTCTTAATGAGAAGTTATTAAAGGTTAAGCCTAATGTACCAATTACACGGCCACCGCCAAAACCACCTGATAATTCAATTTGATCTGAAGGTTTTTCTTCTACATGGTATACAATATCTACAGTACCATCTGCAGGATTGGGTTTTGGAACAGGATTAGTTTTAGATTCATCAAAGTTACCCAATGCACCTATTTCACGTACAGTTCTTACCAATAATTCTTTAGAGAATTTTTCTCCTGGCTTGGTACGAATTTCACGTAAAACAACTCTATCGTTAGTAATGGTGTTTCCTTCAATGCTAATCTTGTTGTTGGTATATTGCGGACCTTCGTATATACGCATCTCTACATCTACAGTATCGTTGTGTATTTTAGTTTGTACTGGATCAATGTTAAAAGTTAAATATCCATCGTTTAAGTAAACACTAGAAACATCATCTCCATTAGCACTGCCACGTAATTTCTTTTCTAATTTTTCTTCGCTAAATAATTCTCCTTTTTCAATTCCTAAAACTTTTTCTAGGTAAACAGTTGTATATTTTGCATTACCAACCCAAGTGACATTACCAAAATAATATTTAGGGCCTTCATAAACATCTAGCTTAATACCAATAGATTTATCGTTGTATTTATAAATGCTATCTTTTAAAATGGCTGCATCTCTGTAACCCTTTTCTTGCATTTTAGCAACTAATTTCAGCTTATCCTCTTCGTATTTTTCTTTGTTAAATTTACCACTACCAAAAACTTTATAAAAAGCTTGTTGTTTTGTCTTTTTAAGAAATTTTCTAAGCTTGGATGATTTAAAATCTTTATTACCTGTAAATGTAATTTCGTGAACTTTTACCCTTTTACCTTTATTGATCAACACCTGAAGAATAACACTATTCTCTTGGTTAGGATCTGGTTTAGATTTAAAATCAATTGTAGTATAAAAATATCCTTTATCTAAAAGATATTTATTGATGATAGATCTTGTGGTATTGTATAAATTATCATTAATGATTGTTTTTCCAGCTTTATCTGCTAGTTTTTCACTGATATCAGTTTTTTGCGATTTGCTTATTCCAATAAATTCAAATGAGCTTAAGCGTGGGCGTTCCACAACTTCGATATCAAAATAAACTGTATCTGCTACTATTTTAGTAACAAATAACTGTACATCATCAAATAAACCTTGTGCCCATAAGTTTTTAATAGCATTTGAAGTTGCTTCTCCTGGCAATATAACACGTTCACCTTTAGTTAGTTTAGAAAGAGTAATAATTACTTCTTTATCTAAGTATTGGGTACCGGTTAATGTTGTGCCACCAATCACATATTCTTTCGGACTAAAATAATCAATATTTAAGCCTTGAACTTTTAAGGAAGGTGCTGCAGGTGCAGGTTGTGTACGGATCTGAGCTAGTGTTGGCAAGCCAATCAATAACAAAAATATGAGTTGGTATATTCTTTTCATTTACAATCTAAAAAACGTTGCTAAGTTAATTTAAACACATGTTAAAAAGTGTTAAAAGTAAAATTAGTTCAATTGTTCACTAATTTTTCCGAAGCGACGTTCGCGTTTTTGGTAATCTACAATGGCTTCAAAAAGGTGTTCTCTTCTAAAGTCTGGCCATAAGGTTTCGGTAAAATATAATTCGGTGTAAGCAATTTGCCATAATAGAAAATTACTTACTCTATGCTCTCCGCTGGTACGGATCATTAACTCTGGGTCTGGTATTTGAGCTGTGGTTAATTGAGCGGCAAAGGTTTCTTCATTAATATCGCTTAAAGCTATTTTTTGCTCTTGAACTTGTTGTGTTAATTTTTTAGCAGCTTCAATTATTTCCCATTTTGCGCTATAGCTTAGGGCTAATGTTAAGGTGCATTTGGCATTTTTGCTGGTTATCTCCATCACATTGGTTAAATCATCAATACATTTTTGTGGTAATGATTTTAAATCGCCAATGGCATTTAACCTTACATTATTTTTATTTAACGTTTCTGCTTGTTCATTAATAGTTGAGATCAGCAATTCCATTAAAGCATTTACCTCATCAGCTGGGCGGTTCCAGTTTTCTGTAGAGAAAGCATATACGGTTAAGTATTTTACGCCAATATCAACGCAACCTTCAACAATATCTTTTACAGATAATACACCACTTTCGTGGCCAAAAACGCGAAATTTACCTTGATTTTTTGCCCATCTTCCATTACCATCCATAATGATCGCAATGTGCTCTGGCAAGCGTTTAATATCTATTTGTTCTTTAAATCCCATTAATATTCTATCGGCGCCCTAAAAAGTAAAGCATTTTTGGCTCACAAAGGTATAAGATATCCCAATACTTACAAACATGTAGGTATCTCTTTTTCTTAAATCTCCTCTTTGCATACCTACTGCTCCAACATTTGAATTTTTTGATGCATTATATGGAGGAAAATAGCGTGGTGAATGAGTTATATCACTTGGATCACTGCTGTCTACATAATAATCTCCAACATCATCAATAAAGTCGTTAAACGTAGTTCTGTAACCTATTTCAGAAAATAGAGTTAAATAATCTGTTAATTTGTATTTAACCCCTACTCCATACGGAATTGAAATACCATATGATTTGTAAGCTACTGCCAAGCCATCTTCGTTTGCATTGGTTGTATAATCTGACAACGTATATTTTGTATCATCATAAGTTGCTTTTGGGTTAAAATAAAAGCCACCAACACCAGCAAAAATATACGGTGTGAACTTACGTTTTGTACTTGCAGAATAAATATCGAAAAAGTTAAGATTTGCTAACAAGCTCACTTCGTGAATTGAGGTGTTAAAATTTAAAGCACGTTCTTTAAACTGATCGTTTGAAGATTTCAAATCATCACCCTTTATTTCGCCATAGGTATAATGCAAACCAAGTCCCAAATAAGGATTGAAATTTATTCTACCGAAAGCTCCTGCAGAAATACCACTAATTTTTAAGGGATTATTTTGATTAAGATCTCCTAAATATCCTGCACCGCCAGCGTTTATGCCAATTTCTGCTCGCTGAGCGAGAACTGAACTGCTTAAAGCTAATGAGATTACGAAAATTAAGACTGCTTTTATATGCCGCATTTTAATAATTACGGGTATCAATACCCCAAAGTAATTTATTCCTTAACGTTGTAAGGTAACTTTCATTGTTAAGGCGGATAAGATTGATGTTAAATTTGGCTTTATTGATGGTAATTTTAACTGATCTATCTACAGTTTCTGTTCTCGAATCACACGAAAGCAGAAATTTTGTGCTTCTTGCTTCAATTTCGAAAGTTAATTGAACGTCATCAGGAATTATGACTGGCCTAACATTTAAATTATGCGGTGCAACTGGTGTAATTACAAAATTTTGTGCGTTTGGCAATATAATTGGTCCACCGCAGCTTAAAGAATAAGCGGTAGAACCAGTTGGGGTTGCTATAATTAAACCATCCGCCCAGTAAGAGTTAATAAATTCTCCATTCATAAAAGCATGAATAATCATCATTGCAGAATTATCTCTTCTGTGAATGGTCATGTCATTTAATGCAAAATTTTCTTCTCCAAATAAGTTATTTTGAGATTCCAGATTTAATATACTTCGTTTATCTAAAGAATACTCTCCTTTTACAAGCGCTTCAATTGCGGTTTTAATTGCATTTTTATTAATGCTCGCTAAAAAACCTAAACGTCCAAAGTTTATCCCAATTACTGGAATTTGAGAATCTCGAACTAAAGACAATGTATCCAACAATGTACCATCACCGCCTAAGCTTAACAATACATCTGCTTCGTTTAAGAGCTCTTTGTGATTAGAAAAAGTACGAATGTTTGAGGGAAGGTTTACTTTGTTTCTTATAAAATTATTAAACTTTAAGTAAACTGAAATCTCGACTTGATAGCTCGCTAAAGCATCAAATACTTCTTGCACAAAAGGTAAAACACTATCGTTAAAATCTCTACCGTAAATTGCTATTTTCATTTAGGCTTTATACGTTTAAATAGTTCATGAAAGAATTGAATCTATCTGCCGAACCATCATCGTTTTGCGTATTGTTAAAAACAGCTTTAACTTCATAATTATATCTTTCAAAAGATGAAATGATACCCGAAAGTTCTGTTTTATTTATTTTTAAGGTAATTTCTAATCGTGTAGAATCGGGAAAAGAGCTTACATACGATGATAAAATCTGAGCATTATCAGCCTCTACAATTTGGGCCATGTGAGCCAATGAATTATTTCTATTGCTTATAGATAAAACAATAATTCCACCTGGTTCTTTTACAGCATAGGTATTGGCTGTATATTCTAGCAAATTATTGATAGAAACCACACCCAAATAATTTTTTTGATGATCTAACACTGGCACTAATGACAATTGCAATTGATTAAACAATCGTATTACATCATAAATATGTGAATCTTCAAAAACAAATGGATTTATGATGGTTAAAGACAAACTGCCTATTGGTGTATCTTGATCTCTAATTTCTATAAGTTCATCTTCGGATACTAGTCCTAAAAATTGAGTTTCATTAACAATTGGCAAATGGTACAATTTAAACTCACTCATCCTTTCTAAAGCTTTCCGAACGCTATCGGAAGTTTTTAGTGGAGGTATTATAGTTGATATGAGTTCTGCTGCAAACATTATTTTAATAAAATCCTATTTAAAAATGTATCTAAATACTCATTAAATTCTGTTGGTCTTTCCATCATTGGTGCATGTCCACATTTATCAACCCAGTTTAATTCTGAATTAGGTAAAAGTTCATGGAACTCAATTGCTACTTCTGGTGGAGTTATTTTATCTTGTTTACCCCAAATTAATGATACAGGGATAGTTATTCTCGATAATTCCTTACTCATGTTGTGGCGTATAGCTGATTTAGCCAATGCCAAAATACGAATTACTCTAGAGCGGTCATTTACAGATTTAAATACTTCATCCACCAACTCTTTAGTTGCTGTAGCAGGATCATAAAAAGTAAATTCTACCTTCTCTTTAATATAATCATAGCTTTCTCTTCTTGGAAATGATCCTCCAAAAGCATTTTCATATAAACCAGAGCTTCCAGTTAATACCAAAGCTTTTACAAATTCTTGATGAGCAGCTGTAAAAACCAAACCTACGTGACCACCTAATGAATTTCCTATTAATACAACCTGACTTAATTTTTTAAATTTAAGAAAGCGATGTACGTATTTAGAAAGACTTTTTACACCAAGTGTAAGAATTGGCAAATCGTAAATTGGTAAAATTGGCACTAAAACACGATAGTTTTTTTTAAAATGATCTATCGCTGGTTCCCAATTACTCAACTCGCCCATGAGTCCATGAAGTAATACCAAGGTTTCTCCTTCGCCTGCCTGAATGTACTTAAACCCGTCTTCTTCAATTACTTCGTATTTCATATATCGTGTTATGATGTTTGGTATGTGCTACTAAGTTAATAGAGTAAAATTAAATTATGGCAATTAATCTGATATTTTTAAGAAAAAAGATCAAACTCAAATAGGAAAATGATTATCCCAATTGTGTTTTTACAATTTCTCCAATTAATTTTCCATCGGCTTTGCCTGCTAATTCTTTATTGGCCAAGCCCATTACTTTACCCATTTCTTTAATAGACGTAGCACCAGATTCTGAAATAATTCTTGCAATTATTTTCTCAATATCTGCTTGTGCTAATTGTTGTGGCAAAAACTGACTAATTACATCAATTTCTTCTTGCTCAACTGTGTATAAATCTTCACGTCCTTGTTCTTTATAAATAGTAGCAGATTCCTTACGTTGCTTTACGAGTTTTTGCAAAATTTTCATCTCTGCATCTTCAGAAATTTCTTCTGCATGTCCCTTTTCTGTTTTTGCCAATAACAAAGCTGCTTTAATTGCTCTTAAACCTCTAAGCTTTGCTTGATCTTTGGCCAACATGGCTTGTTTTATTTCTTGATCTATTGTTGTTGATATCATTTGTTTTTGGTTTTTTGGTTTTTCGTTTGTTTGTTGTTTGGCTAGGGGTTGTCTCATATTTCCTAAAAACTAACAACGAAACAACTAACCAACTAATTTTAATCTCTTTTTACAGTTGTAGCTGTTGCTTGTGCAGTTGGCATAATTAACATATCGTTAATATTTACATGTGGTGGACGGCTTACGGCAAACCAAATGGCTTCTGCAATATCTTGTGCTATTAAGGGTTCAAAACCATCGTATACTTTTTTGGCCCTACTTTCATCGCCTTTAAAACGCACAATAGAAAATTCAGTTTCTACCATGCCTGGATGAATTGCTGTAACTTTTATCCCGTGAGGTAAAAGATCAATGCGCATACCTTGATTTAAGGCTTCCACCGCATGTTTTGTTGCACAATACACATTTCCATTTGCATATACTTCTTTACCAGCAATCGATCCGATATTAATAATGTGTCCTTTCTTTTGAGTAACCATCCAATTGCTTACCACTTTAGAAACATATAATAACCCTTTTATGTTTGTATCAATCATGGTATCCCAATCGTCGGTATTGCCTTTGTCAATTGGGTCTAGCCCTTGACTTAAACCTGCATTATTTATTAATACATCAACATTTTTCCATGCCGCAGGTAGTGCTTCTAACACATAGTTGATGTTTTCTTTATCTCTAACATCAGCCTGAATTTTTTTCACTTCTATGGCGTATTTGTCCGCCAAATGATGTGCTATTTTTTCTAGCAAATTTTCTCTTCTTCCGAGTAGAATAAGGTGATAACCTTGTTGAGCGAAAAGGTGTGCGCAAGCCTCGCCAATACCTGAGCTTGCACCGGTAATTAATGCAATTTTAGCCATCTGTTAATTTATTTGATGCTAACAAAGGTATAAATTTTTGAATGGTGAACTTACTCAAAAAATAAGCTGAAAGTAAAATGTCTGAGTTTAGCTTTATCTATTGGATTAGCATAGGGAGTATTATCGTGTTTTAAAATATCTTTAAACGAATAGGACATTTTTAACTCTGGCGACATTTTAAACCATTCGAAATAAATATCGAAACCTAAACCTGCTTCATATGACAAAAAGTTCTTGTTGTTCTTTATTAATTTATCTATCGGCGCAGCCGAAGCATCATTATTTTTTTTACCAGATGCCAAATCAATTGAATATTTTAATCCGCCCAACAAATAGGCTCTGAAATTCATCATCCGATCTGATTTAATTTTTAAACCAAGGGGAAGATCAATCATTGTTGCCTGCACCTTTTTTTGAATTAATGGATTTCCAGTATTATATGTGCCGGGTTCAACATAGTAGTAATTAATTAATCTATCGTTAAAAACCAAAGTTGGTGTAAAGCGAACATCTAAATTATTGTTAATTCTACTATTTACCACAAAGCCAATTCCAAATCCAACAGATGTTGGAGAAGAAATAGCCGATAATGTATCGGTAACATAATTACCTAAGCCCGTATCGAAATACGGGTTTCTCCAATCTACTTTTTTAAGAATTTTGTATTCTGATGAGATATATTGAAAACTAAATCCGAAGTTAAAATCCTCATCATCAATTCCTCCGCCCCAATTTTGAGCCTTAGCAAAGTTAGTTACTGTTAAAAAGACTAGTAGTAAGAGCGTTAGTTTTTTTCTCATTTAATACCGGTATAAATAGCACTTATACCAAACGTTAAAGGCCGATGTTTGGTATTTTTATAACCAACTTTTTCCATTAAGGCCGTAAATGATTGTCCATCTGGAAAAGCAGCTACCGATTCTGGTAAATAAGTATATGCTCTGTCATCCTTAGAAAACAATTTGCCAAAGAATGGCGTAATGTATTTAAAATAGAAATTATATCCTTGTTTTACTGGAAAAACTTTGGGTTTTGAGAATTCTAGAATTACAATTTTTCCTTCTGGTTTTAAAACTCTAAGCATATCGGATAAACCTTTCTCTAGGTTTTCGTAATTCCGTACACCAAATGCTACCGTTATCGCATCGAAAGTATTATCCTCAAAATGTAACCCTTCAGAATCTCCTAACTGTACGGAAAAAATATGACCAAGATTACGTTCTTTGATTTTCTTTTTAGCGACCTCTAACATTCCTTCAGAAATATCGACCCCAATTATCTTGTCAGGATGCAAAATACTAATTGATTCAAAAGCAAAATCTCCAGTTCCTGTTGCGACATCTAAAATTATTCTGGGTTGTATGGAAGACAATTCTCTTATCGCCTTGCGACGCCAAATGATATCTATACCTAATGATAAAAAGTGATTTAGAAAATCGTAAGTACCCGAAATGTTATTGAACATTGTAGCTACTTGTTCTTTTTTAGTTGCTGTGCCTGAGTATGGAGTTACTTCTTTATTCATAATTATGCGTCAAAGATACTTTAATGTTGCACTATTTTAAAGTGATTTGGGTTGTAAAGTTGAAATGTTGCAATGTTGAAAAGCTAGACGACCAGAACATTACAACATTTAAACATTACAACAGAAACAATATGGAAATACTTACCTTTGTGCTATGATTATAAAATCTGCCACTTTTGTTGTTAGTAATACCAAAGTTTCTGCTTTACCACTACCAGATATGCCCGAATATGCTTTTATTGGGCGTTCTAACGTTGGTAAATCATCACTTATCAATATGTTGGTAAATGTGCAAGGTTTAGCAAAAACATCACAAAGACCTGGAAAAACACAATTAATCAATCATTTTTTGATTAACGAAAAATGGTACATTGTAGATTTACCTGGTTATGGTTATGCGAAGGTGAGCAAAAGCAGCAGAGAAAAATGGGAGAAATTCATTAGAAACTATTTAACTAAAAGAGAAAGTTTACAATGTGTTTTCGTATTGATAGATAGTCGTTTAGAGCCTCAAAAAATTGATTTAGAGTTTTGTTCTTGGTTAGGAGAATGCCAAATACCATTTGCTTTGGTGTATACAAAGGCAGATAAACAGTCGGGGCCAAAAACCGACCAAAACGTTGCGAAATTTAATAAAGCATTATTGGGCTGGTTTGAAGAAGTACCCCCATTTTTTGTAACCTCTGCAGAAAAAGGACAAGGCAGAGATAAAGTTTTAGGCTTTATTGGCGAAGTAAATGAAGATTTCGTAAAACCAATTATCGACCCACAGTTTTATAGCGGCAACAAGAACGAATAATAATTGACTGCGAAACTTTGACAAAGTTATTTGCATTCTGTTATTAACTTTGTCAAAGTTGAATCAGTTTTATACTGGAAGTAAAAATTGCTCCGTCATTGCGAGGCACGAAGCAACTTAATGCGATATAAACCTTAGTTGTAAGATTGCTTCGTACCTCGCAATGACGATAAATGTTAGAAAATGAAAAAATACTTTTCACTCGTATTATTTGCACACTCCATATTTGCAATGCCTTTTGCCTTAATTGGTTTCTTTTTGGGTGTTACTACTACAGAAAATCCATTTAATTGGTATTTATTAGCCTTGGTAATTCTGTGTATGGTATTTGCCCGTAATGCGGCAATGGCATTTAATCGCTATTTAGATCGTAATATTGATGCGAAAAATCCACGCACAGTCATGCGAGATATTCCTGCTGGTAAAGTTTCTGCAAGCGAAGCACTCACTTTTGTAATCGTAAACTGTGTTTTGTTTGTCATTGCAACAGCTTTTATTAACCCATTGTGTTTGTATTTATCGCCTGTGGCGTTATTTGTAGTACTTTTTTATAGTTACACCAAACGTTTTACAGCATTATGTCATTTAGTTTTAGGTTTAGGACTTGCTTTAGCTCCAATTGGAGCCTACATTGCGGTTACCGGTGCATTTAATATCGTTCCTTTGTTTTATTCCTTTGCTGTTTTATTTTGGGTAAGCGGTTTCGATATCATTTATGCATTGCAAGATGAAAGTTTTGATCGCAAAGAAAATTTGCACTCTATTCCTGCTGCCCTTGGCATAAAAAATGCTTTACGTTTATCGGTCGTATTACACATTTTTTCCGCATTATGCGTGATATTACCTTTGTTTTTTGCTGAATTTAGTTGGGTCTATTATATCGGGATTTTATTTTTCTGTGCCATGCTAACCTATCAGCATTTGCTAGTAAAACCAACAGATATCAGTAAAGTGGATCGTGCTTTTGCAACTACGAATGGGTTTGCATCTGTCATTTTTGCACTTTGCTTTTTAATTGATGCTTTTTTAAGGTCAGGATTTAAAGGATTTTAGGATTTGCAGGATAATAGCAACTAACTTTACAACGTTTCAACTCCTGATAGCTATCGGGATCAATTACAATACTATTATGAATAACTTAATCATACCTAAGAAAACAAGAACCTACATTCCTCAAAACTTAAAAATGGAATGGGACAGTTTATCTCCAATTTTAGATGAATTACTAAAAAGAGAAATCCACAGCGTGGAAGAACTGGAAAAATGGTTAAAAGATAAAAGCGAATTAGAAGCTGCGCTTGAGGAAGATTTTGCTTGGCGCTATATTAAGATGACTTGCGATACGGCTAATGAAAATTTAGTGAAAGATTTTCAGTATTTCGCGACAGAAATTGAACCTAAAATTTCTCCAATAGCTAATGAATTAAATAAGAAATTTAGCGAAAGTCCATTTATAGAGCAATTAGACCAAGAGAAATATTATGTCTATATCCGAGCAGTTAAAAAAGCTTTAGAATTATATCGCGAAGAGAACATTGAGCTTTTTACGCAATTACAAGTAACTCAACAAAAATACCAAGGCATTACTGGTGCCATGAGCGTTACTATAAACGATCAGGAATATACATTAGAACAAGCAGCTAACTTTTTAAAGGACACGAATAGAAGCGTTAGACAAAATGCTTGGGAAACCATTCAACAGCGTCGTTTAGCAGCTAAGGACGAATTGAACATTTTGTTTGATGAACTAGTTGCAATGCGTCATAAAGTTGCTTTAAACGCAGGTTTTGAAAACTACCGCGACTACATGTTTCAAGCTTTAGGTCGTTTCGATTATACGCCAAAAGATTGTTACGATTTTGCAGAGGCAATTGAAAAAGAAGTTGTTCCAGTTTTAAAAGAGCAAGCCGACAAAAGACAAGCAGCTTTAGGTTTAGATACCTTGAAACCTTGGGATATGGAAGTAAGCACTACCGGAAAACCAATGTTAAAACCATTTAATAATGGACAAGAATTAATTGATAAAAGCATTTCTTGTTTTACAGCAATAAACCCATCGTTAGGAGAAAAATTGACCATTATGAAAGTGAATGGACTTTTTGATGTGGAAAGCAGAATGGGTAAAGCTCCAGGCGGTTACAATTATCCTTTAGCAGAGACTGGTGCTCCGTTCATTTTTATGAATTCGGCAAATTCTTTACGTGATTTAACCACAATGGTTCATGAAGGTGGGCATGCCATACATACTTTTTTAACAGCCAATTTAGAATTAAATGATTTTAAACATTGCCCATCAGAAGTTGCTGAATTAGCATCAATGAGCATGGAATTAATTTCTATGGATAATTGGGACGTTTATTTCGATAACGAAGAAGAATTAAATCGTGCTAAAAAAGAGCAATTGGCTGATGTGTTAAAAACCTTGCCATGGGTTGCAGTAATTGATCAATTTCAACATTGGATTTACACAAATCCTGATCATAATGCGGCTGATAGAGAAACTGCCTTTAAACAAATCTATACTCGTTTTGGTGCAGGCTTTGCAGATTGGACAGGTTTTGAACAGCAATTTGGTAATTTGTGGCAAAAACAATTACACTTGTTCGAAGTGCCTTTTTATTATATCGAATATGCCATTGCTCAATTAGGTGCCATTGCCGTTTGGAAAAATTACAAGGAAAATCCAGAGAAAGCATTAAAGCAATATTTAGCAGCTTTAAGTTTAGGTTACACCAAACCTATGAATGAAATTTACGAAACTGCAGGAATTAAATTTGATTTCAGTGCTGATTACGTAAAAGAACTAGCCACATTTGTAAAAGAAGAATTGAATAAATTGGTATAGTCATCCAATCCTATTTTTGAGAGCCAAGCGAATAGCTTGGCTTTTTTTATGAAGTTTGATTTAACTAATAGTTAATTATTGACACCTATTTTTAATAGAACGCTAACAGTAGTACTTATTTAGTTCACCTTTCATTCGGAGTTTATTCGGATTTTGTTCGGATATAAGCGATGTAACTCCGAACGAACTCCGAAGAAACTCCGAAGAAGCTCCGAAGAAGATGGGTGTGAATTCATATATATTTACAGCAGCTTTAACTCTAAGAAGATTTAATATTAAAGAAACATAGCTGATTTTGCTGTATTCAGAATTTCTTCAGAATTAAAATCTAATTTCGCAAATTCGTACAACCAAATTGGAGTTTACCTCATGCTTAAAAAATTATTTGCCACTCGTTTTAAATTATTGGCAATCGTATATCTATTTATTATTTCTGTTTCATTTTTAACGCGACTTGTTCTTTTCATCAAATCGTTTAGCCAATTAGATCCTAATCCGCTTCAAATTATAGGTATCTTTTTAATTGGTTTATTAAATGATACGTTGATGAGTACTTTTTTTCTCATTCCTTTTGTATTGTACTTATGGCTAGTACCAAATAAAATCTATTTTAAAAAATGGCATCGGTTTATACTGTACGGTTTATGTCTTTTAGCATTTACCATACTTGTTTTTAATGCGGTTTCTGAATGGTTTTTTTGGGATGAATTTTCAACTCGCTATAATTTCATCGCGGTAGATTATCTCATTTATACAACAGAGGTAATTGGCAATATCTGGCAATCGTACCCTATTGTAAAGCTATTAATCGGCATTGTTGTGCTGAGCATTTTAGTTTTAGTATTCACAAAAAAATACATTAAAGCAGAAGTAACCAACAGAATATCATTCAAATACAGAACTTTAATAGCGCTTATTCTCTTGCTTTTACCTGTTTTGGTATTTCTATTTGGCAGCAATGGCGCAAAACAATTTAGTAAAAATCAATATGCCTCAGAACTCTCTGGAAACGGCATATATGATTTTGGGGCTGCCTTTATCAACAATCAATTAGATTATGATAAATTTTATAAAACTGATTCTGTGAGCGCTATTTTCAGTACAGTTAAAAAAGATTTTATTAGCAGTACTAGTCAGTTTCAAAGCGATTCATTAACCTCAATTACCAGAACAATAACATATCCTGGAGATCAGAAGAACTACAACCTAATTATGATTAGTGTAGAAAGTTTAAGTGGCGATTTCCTGTCTAGATTTGGAAACACGGAACATATCACACCTAATTTAGATAGTTTAGCAAATCAAGGATTATTCTTTTCAAATCTTTTCGCTACTGGCACCAGAACCGTTCGTGGATTGGAAGCTTTGTCGCTAAGTCTTCCTCCTACTCCTGGTCAGTCTGAAGTAAAAAGACCTAATAACGAAGGTAGATTTTCACTAGGAAATGTATTGAAAAGCAAAGGATATACCACACAATATTTATACGGTGGTTATGGTTATTTCGATAATATGAATTACTTTTTTAGTAATAATGGGTATGATGTAATTGACCGTTCTGCCATTACAAATGAAAAAGATATCCACTACGAAAACATTTGGGGTGTAGCCGATGAAGACCTATTCACGTTAGCCGTTAAAACTTTTGATGCAAACTACAAATTGAAAAAACCATTCTTCAGTCAGATAATGACGACTTCCAATCACCGTCCGTATACATATCCAGAGGGGAGAATTGATATACCTTCACATACTGGGCGCTCTGGAGCAGTAAAATACACCGATTATGCCATTGGAAAATTCATAAATGATTGCAGAAATAAACCTTGGTTCAATAACACCATATTTGTAATTGTAGCCGATCATTGTGCATCGAGCGCAGGAAAAACTGAGTTGCCCATCAAAAATTATCGCATTCCGATGATTGTGTATGCGCCATCCATTATAAAACCAAGTACGTTTAGTGGATTAACTTCTCAAATTGATATTCCACCAACTTTACTTGGAATGTTAAATGTAAGTTATACTTCTAAGTTTTTCGGATTTGATATTTTTAATACACCAGCAAATCAGCGTAGAGCATTTATAAGCACCTACCAAAATTTAGGCTATTATAAAGGAAATCAATTAATTATTTTATCTCCGCAGCAAAAAGTAGAAGCATTCAATGTAGATTCTACAACTTTTACGACCATTCCAATAAAATCAGCTCCTGCCTTAGAGAAAGAAGCAATTTCTTATTATCAGTCTGCCAGTTATTTATTGCATAACCGACTTTATCAATTTAAAAAGTAACAAAACGATTTTAGGAACTGTAGTTTTAAACTTAATTTTTTAAGTTTGAGAAAACTAAACAGAATTGCTCTTTAATCCTTTTAGGATAAAGCGTAGTTATTAAAAAGCCAAACATGTTCGAAAAACTATTTAGAAAGAAATCCATTAGCAAAATCTTAGAAGATGCAGCAAAAGGATATGGAGATCACGGAGATTCACTACATAAAACCTTAGGCGTAAGAGATTTAACAGCTTTTGGTATTGCCGCTATTATTGGCGCTGGTATTTTCAGCACTATTGGTAAAGCAAGTGCAGATGGCGGTCCGGCAGTTATTTTCTTATTCATTTTTACTGCGGTAGCCTGTAGTTTTGCAGCCTTTGCTTATGCGGAATTTGCCTCAATGGTTCCAGTTTCTGGTAGTGCTTATACCTATTCTTATGTAGCTTTTGGCGAGTTAGTCGCATGGATTATTGGTTGGTCGTTAATTATGGAATATGGTATTGGAAATATCACCGTAGCCATTTCTTGGTCCGATTACTTTACAGGACTGCTCTCCTCCATTCATATACCTGCCTTAGGTATAGACGGCATAAATATCCCAGCTTGGGCTACAATGGATTATTTAACCGCTTATAATGGACATACGCATGCGGACGCCTTAGTAAATGCGGGTAAAAGCATTGCCAATTTAGATGATGCGACACGTATTGCAAATAGTGCTTGGACATCCGCACCTAAAATTGGCAGCTTCCACCTAGTGGCAGATTTACCTGCGTTGGGCATTATCATCTTTATTACTTGGTTGGTTTACCGCGGAATGAAAGAATCAAGAAATGCTAGTAATGCAATGGTGGTAGTTAAATTAGCTGTTATTTTGCTGGTATTAGCAGTTGGTGTTTTTTATGTAGATACTAAAAATTGGAATCCTTTTGCACCTAATGGTGTTTCTGGAATATTAAAAGGCGTTTCTGCGGTTTTCTTTGCCTATATAGGTTTTGATGCTATTTCTACTACTGCAGAAGAATGTAAAAACCCACAACGCGATTTACCTAGAGGAATGATGTGGGCAATTATTATCTGTACCATTTTATATGTTGCTATTGCTTTGGTTTTAACTGGAATGGTAAAATCTGACACATTAGCTGTTGGAGATCCACTAGCATTTGTTTTTGATCAATTAGACTTAAAACTAATGAGTGGAATTATTGCGGTAAGTGCTGTATTTGCCATGGCTAGTGTATTGTTGGTTTTCCAAATGGGACAACCTCGTATTTGGATGAGCATGAGCCGTGATGGTTTATTACCTAAAAAGTTTTCTAAAATACATCCTGTTTATAAAACACCTTCATTTGCAACAATTGTGGTGGGTTTTGTTGTCGCAGTTCCATCGCTATTTATGAACTTAACTATCGTTACAGATTTATGCTCTATAGGTACATTATTTGCTTTTGTATTGGTTTGTGCGGGTGTTTTGGTGTTACAAAATAGACCTGGTGTACAAAGAGGAAAATTCAAGATACCTTATGTAAATTCAAAATATATCGTTCCAGTTGCTTTAATTGCTGTAATTGTGCTTTGTTTTGTAAAGTTTAAAACAGAAACCACAGATTTTATTACCAATAAAACTAAAATTAACGATCCAGTTACTTTTATTAAATCTTTATCTGATACGGAGATTGCAACTGTTAAGAATGAAATAAGTGCAAGTCCGGTAGTATTACAAGGAAAACAAATAGATGCTGAAGCTTATTTGAATAGCTTAACGCCTGCGCAGTATGATGAGTTTATGGCTAAATCATCTATTTCATTCGATAAAAAGTATGAAAGTGGCTGGGGCTTATTTAAACACAAAATCCCAATGTGGATTTTCTTAATTATCTGTTTAGTCATTACCTACTATTGCATCACTAAAAATCTATCATTAATTCCTGTATTAGGTTTAATTAGCTGTTTATATATGATGTGCGAGTTAGGTATTTCGAACTGGATTGGCTTTGGAATTTGGTTGGTAGTTGGTTTAGTTGTTTACTTCGCCTATGGCTTCCATAATAGTAAATTAGGGAAACAGCAAATGCAATAATTAAATTATTAATCTGTTATTGCTGTGGATGAGCGATTTTAAACAAAAAGAAGATACTTCCTGGCTAGATAATTTAAGGGTTTTTGCAACCATTAGCGTTATATTTTTACATGTTGCAGCTCCATTTGTAACTAAATTTGGCAAAATTTCTATGTCTAATTGGTGGTGGGCAAATACGTATGATGGATTAGTAAGATTCTGTGTTCCGGTATTTGTAATGCTAACAGGAGCACTTTTACTACCGAGAGCTCATACACTTAAAGCTTATTTAAAAAATAGATTGGTTAGAATTGTAATTCCTTTCGCCTTTTGGACGGCTATCTACATCTGTCATGCTATTTATGAAAAACCTAACAATTACAATTTAACCTTTATTGTAGATAAGTTAATAAACGGAGCTGCTTATCATCTTTGGTACATATATATGATTATTGGAATTTACCTTATTATTCCAATTATTAGTACATGGATAAGAAAAGCAAGCGAAAAAGAGATCTTATATTTCTTAGCACTTTGGTTAATCTCCATTTTAGCAACACAACCAATTATTTCTAATTATACACCAGACTTTAATCTAAAATACTTTTCTGGTTTTATCGGATATTTGGTTTTAGGGCACTATTTATCGAGAATAAAATTTGAAAATGTTAAACAAATTAAGCTGATTTCTTTTTCGATATTTTTTGTTGGCGTATTCATTACTATAATTGGCACGTACCTTTTATCAAGTCAAAAAGGCAAATTTATAGTAGATTTATATACTTATTTTTCTTTAAACGTAGTAATTGCTGCAATAGGAATATTCTTGTTCTTTAAACAGTTTACGCTAAAAAATAAACATATTTTAAAGTTTCGGAATTTTATTAACCGAAATAGCTTTGGAATCTATTTCGTACATATTTTGGTGTTGTTTTATTTAAACAAAGTAGGAATTAATGGCAGTATTTTAACACCTAAATTTGGAATATTTATAACTACTGGTCTTTGTTTATTTTGTTCTTGTGTACTTATTCATTTCATCAAGAAAATTCCATTCGGACATAAATTAGCTGGATAGCTTGTTTTATTATTATAAAACCCCAGCTTTTAGGCTGAGGTTTTATATTTTTAAACAGCTAATCTGTTCAATTCGATATCATCAGGAGTAACAAAAATTAATGGAACTTTTTCTACATCTACATAACTAGAATCTAGTCCAAAACTGCTTACTTCTGATAAACTTAAGCGTTTTAAAACGAAGTAGTAATCCATGATGCTACGCTCGTAAAAACTCAAGTTCGTAAACTTAGAAAGATGTTTTTCTAATAATACAAAGCGGAAATCGCCAGCAATTTTATGTTTATTTAATGAAGTATATTGACTTGTGATATCTACCTCGCCATTTTTCACCAACTCTTCAACTACTTTACGGTATAATAAATTTACGCGTTGTTCAATTCTAAAACCTAATTTAAAATCAATACGGATTAGCTTGCCAGGAATTAAGAATTCCACTTTATAATCCATAGTATACGGTTCATCCATTACATCAACGTGAACCAACCAATACACATCGGCACGTTTTGGTTCTTTCTGTATAATCGAATAAATAATCTTTGATTCAATCTCAGTTTTAAAATTTGCGCTGGTTAAGTATACTAATTGTGATGAAAATTTAGGGACAGATATATCATTACTCAACTCCGTTAAAATGGTATAATAATCTTCTATTTCAACGTATTTTACAAAGCGATTTTTAATTTTTCGGGCATTATACCAAGTCCACATTACACTTAAAAGCGCACAGCTAATTAATAAAGTAACCCACCCACCGTGAACAAATTTAGCCATATTACCTACCAAGAATGCTAATTCTATAGCTACATACACTGATACAAAAATCACGATCAAATATTTCGGGAATTTCTTTCTAAGCATGTAAACAGCCACTAAAACTGTTGTCATTAAGAAGGTTAGGTTAATTGCTAATCCATAAGCACCCTCCATATTATCAGATTTCCTAAAAATAAGCACAATAATTATACAGCCTACCATTAACAACCAATTGATAGATGGTACATATAACTGCCCTTTCTGCACACTTGGGTAATTGATTCGTACTTTAGGCCAAAGATTTAAACGGACAGCTTCAGAAATTAAGGTAAATGAACCAGAAATCATTGCTTGAGAAGCAATAACTGCAGCTGTTGTAGCTAAGATAACCATCGGAATGACCAAACCTGCTGGCACCAATTCAAAGAACGGGTTTTGCACATGAGGATCGTAGCTCGTATTTTTCAATACCCAAGCTCCTTGACCTAGATAATTAAGTATCAGCATTGTTTTTACAAAAATCCAACTTACTCGTATGTTTTGCTTACCACAATGTCCTAAGTCGGAATACAAGGCCTCTGCTCCTGTAGTACATAAAAATACACCGCCCAATATGGCTAATGCACCAGGATTAGATGCTAGTAATTTGAATGCCCAGTAAGGATTTAATGCTTTAAAAATCCAAGGGTCATGAATAACTTGAGCTAATCCGGCAACGCCCAAAGCAGCGAACCACAAAAACATGATTGGCCCAAAAAGCTTACCTACTAAATTTGTTCCGAATTGCTGTATAATAAATAAAAGCGCAATAATTGCAATTACAATGGGCACAACTTTCACAGAGTGAAATTTAAGTTGTAAACCTTCAATTGCTGAGGTTACGGTAATACTTGGAGTAATCATCCCATCTGCTAAAAGTGCCGCACCTCCAATTATGGCAGGAATAACTAGCCATTTGGCTTTTTTTACTAGAGAATAAAGTGAAAAAATACCGCCCTCACCTTTATTATCTGCTCTTAAAGTAATAATTACGTATTTAATTGTGGTCTGTAAGGTTAATGTCCATATGATACAAGACAAAGCTCCTAATACTAAATCTGAAGTAATATAATTTCCTGCTAAGCCGCTAGGACCCTCAGCTATCAATTTTGCAGTTTTAAATATAGCTTTTAAGGTATACAAAGGCGATGTACCAATGTCACCAAAAACAATCCCTAAACTTACTAGAACCCCACCGGCTGTGAGCGCATTAACGTTTTTATGATCTGACACTTTTATAAAATTTGACTGCAAAATTAATTAAATAAATAATATTAAAGTCATTAATATTTACCTCGTTATATGCGACAGGAACGAGTAAAATTTAATGAAAAACAACTGTTGTTAAATAGTGTTAAATATTGGTTTAATACCTAAAATGTTTGATTTCTTTGTTTAATTATTTATATTTTTGCCAGCATAAAGGATGATTTCAAAGCCAAAAATAGCGTTCTCATGGAGTTTACTATGCACAATCTGCATGGTAATTTTGGTGGGTTCGTCTGTTTTCGCACAAAAAATTGATACTTCAAAAATTTCTATTAAGCCTAAAGCAAAAGTAGTTAGCCGAGTTCCTCAAATTAAAGCGAACATCCAACCTTATAAACCAAACACTATTGGTTATGGTTCATCTAGCAGTACATTGTCAACCACTACACTTACAAAACGCGGCAAAGTCTTAACTGTTTTAAAAGTTTATCCAAATCCTGTTGTAGATCAAATTAACATCAGTCTGAGGCTCGATCGGGAGACTTTACTTTCCATAAAAATAACTGACTTGTTGGGCAATGATGTGGTTACCTTAGCGAACGAGCGTGTTCCAGCAGGTGAACAAACAAAAACCTACACAATCAATAAATTAAATCCAGGAATTTATTTTTTAAGGATATTGGCAAGTGGGGAACCAGTTGTCAAGAAGATTTCTGTATTATAAATTACCCTTATCTTTTCTATTTTTGTTTTATGAAGATTATTGCAATTGGCCGCAACTATGCTGCGCATGCTAAAGAACTGAATAACGCTGTTCCAACAAAACCTATTATATTTTTAAAACCAGATACTGCTGTTTTAAAAGACAATAAACCTTTTTACATTCCAGATTTCTCCTCTGATATTCATTATGAGTTAGAAGTGGTTTTAAAAATCTGTAAAGAAGGAAAGCATATTTCTGAAAAATTCGCTGCTAATTATTACGATGAAGTAGGTTTGGGAATAGATTTTACAGCAAGGGATATTCAGAGTGAGCACAAAGAAAAGGGTTTACCTTGGGAATTAGCAAAAGCTTTTGATAATTCTGCTGCGATTAGTAATTTTTTTCCAAAAGCAGATTATGCTGATATGTACGATTTAAAATTTGAATTACAAATCAATAAAGAAACTAGGCAGAAAGGGCATACTGCTAATCTTTTGTTTTCATTTGAGAAAATTATTTCGTTCGTTTCTCAGTATATCACTTTAAAAAAAGGTGAGAGTGTTGGTTAGAAGACAAACAATTACTCAATTTTAGTATTAAATAATAAGAATGTTTCTAACTACAAAGTCAACCTCACTAAAACTTCCACTTTTAATTCTCTTTCTTTTTTTAGCCATCAAGGCTGATGCACAGCAAATTTTTAGCAATACCATTTATCCGCTTACGGATTTTAGACAACCTTTGGACATTGTGCCACCAGCATTGGCGGGCTCTTTCGGTGAATTAAGATCCAATCATTTTCATTCAGGAACTGATTTTAGAACCAATCAAAGAATTGGCTATCCTGTTTACGCAACTGCAGATGGTTATATTTCACGCTTACGTGTACAAAATAGCGGGTTTGGTTTGGCTTTATACATTAACCACCCTAATGGCTTTACTTCAGTTTATGGACATTTATCGCGATTTAGTCCTAAAATTGCACAACAGGTAAAAAGCATTCAATACAAAAATAAATCCTACGAAATAGATGAGTTTCCTAATGCAGATTTAATTCCTGTGCGCAAAGGAGAAGTTATTGCTTATTCTGGTAATACGGGAAGTTCTGGTGGACCACACTTGCATTTTGAGCTAAGAGATACCAAAACTGAATTAACAATCAATCCTCAATTATTAGGTATTCAAATTCCAGATAATATTCCACCAGTTATTTATTCGATGTATGTATATCGCCTAAATGGCAAACCTTTTAATGAATTTACACCTAAACAATACTTTCAAGTTGTTGGCGCCAAAGGAAAATACAATTTAAACAAGGTAAACACCATTAATTTAAGCGGAGAAGTTGGTTTTGGTATAATAACTACAGATAAACACAATGGCCTTTCGGGTACAAATGGGGTGTATTCTATAGAACTGGAAGTAGATGGGAAGATAATTTACACTTCAGCGTTAGAAAAATTTAGCTTTGAAAATAGCAAAGCCATCAACTCTCATATAGATTATCCAGCATTTATTACACTTAAACGCAGTATTCAGAAAAGTTTTGTAGATCCTGGCAATCCACTACGGATTTACAGTAATTTGGTGAATAGTGGTCGTATTAATTTTAATGATGACAAACTACACAAAGTAAATTATATTGTTACGGATTCTAAGGGCAACAAAAGCACTCTTTTATTTAATGTAAAAGCTGATGCAAAAGCCGTGATTAATGCACCAACTCCACCGGCTGGAATCCCGTTTAGTTATTCGAAAGTAAATGAGTACAATGCCGATGATATTAAAGTAATTTTACCAAAAGGAACATTATACAACGACTTAAATTTTACTTATAAAAAGTTACCAAAACCTCAGCACAATGCGTTTTCTGTAATTCATCAAGTCCAAAATACTTTAACACCATTACATATTGGTTTCGAACTTTGGATAAAAGCTGATAGTAATTTAAACAAATATCAAAACAAAGCCCTAATTGTAAATACCAATCGTTCATCGCAAGGTGGATATTTTGAAAATGGTTATGTGAAAGCCATACCAAAAAATTTCGGCAGTTTTTTTATTGCTGTTGATACGATTGCCCCTACTATCATCCCAGTAAATATCGCCAATGGAAAAAACATGGCTGGACTTAGTAAAATGAGTTTCAGAATTAGCGATGGACTTTCTGGAATTAAGAGTTTTAATGGTTATATTGATGGCAAATGGGTTTTAATGGAGTTTGATACTAAAACTGCAAACTTATGGCATAGCTTTGATGAGCGCACTTTGACAGGAAAGCATACATTTGAGTTAATTGTTGTAGACATGAAAGAAAATATTAAACGATATGCCATCGGTTTTTATAGATAAATAAAATAATTATGAGCACAATAAAGGTGGGCGATAAAGCTCCAACATTCACTTCTAAAGATCAAAATGGAAATACAGTTTCTTTAGATCAGTTTAAAGGTCAAAAAGTGGTTTTATATTTTTATCCGAAGGATGATACACCAGGTTGTACAACAGAAGCGTGTGATTTTCGCGATAATTATCAAGGCTTAAAAGCTAAAGGAATAGAAGTTTTAGGAGTAAGCATAGATGATGAAAAATCACATCAAAAATTCATTGCTAAACACAGTTTACCTTTCACACTTTTAGCCGATACGGATAAAGCTATTGTAGAAGCCTATGGCGTTTGGGGCGAAAAGAATATGTATGGCAAAAAATATATGGGTACTATCCGCACAACGTTTATTATAGATGAAGAAGGAAAAATCGCTCATATCATTTCTAAAGTAGATACTAAAAGTCCAACCGCTCAAGTTTTAGATTTACTTAAATAGAATTTTAGTATATAAACAGTTTATTTTCGCTTAAACATTATTCATAAATACATTACCTTTGGAAGGTAACAACAACACTTTATTTTAATGAACCCGACATGAATAAAATTATTGTTTTATTCATCAAAGGCTCCATCTAACAGTTAAAAATTTAAAAAAATAGATGAAACATACAATTAGTGAATTAGAAGATATTGCCTCACAAGTTAGAAGAGATTGCTTGAGAATGGTTCATGCTGTTCAATCAGGACACCCTGGTGCATCCTTAGGTTGCGCAGATTTCTTTACGGCTTTATATTTTGAAGTATTAAACCACAACCCTAAATTTTCAATGGCTGGAGTTGGGGAAGATTTATTTTTCCTTTCAAACGGACACATTTCGCCGGTTTGGTATAGTGTGTTAGCAAGATCTGGTTATTTTAAAGTGAGCGAATTAGCTACTTTCAGAAAATTGGATTCGAGATTACAAGGTCACCCAACTACGCATGAAGGATTACCAGGGGTTCGTATTGCATCTGGATCATTAGGACAAGGTTTATCGGTTGCTATTGGTGCTGCTTTAGGCAAAAAAATTGATGGCGATAAAGGATTAGTCTATGCTTTAATGGGCGATGGCGAGTTACAAGAAGGTCAAAATTGGGAAGCATTAATGTTTGCTCCTTTTCATAAGGTTGATAATTTAATTGCAAGTGTAGATTACAATGGGCAACAAATTGATGGTCCAACTGAAAAAGTACTTTCATTAGAAAATCTTCAAGCAAAATTTGAGGCTTTTGGCTGGCATGTAATTACTTCAGACGGAAATGATATGGCGGAAATTACTAAAGCATTGCATTATGCAAAATCATTAACTGGAAAAGGGAAACCAATTTTAAACTTAATGAGTACTCAAATGGGTTATGGTGTTGATTTTATGGTAGGAACACATAAATGGCATGGCTCAGCACCAAGTGATGCACAATTAGAAGTAGCATTAGGGCAACTTAAAGAAACAGCTGGAGATTACTAAGATTTGAGAATTACAAAACACTCAATCTCATATCTAAATAAAAATTAAACATCGTGAAAAAATATACATATACAGAAAAGAAAGATACACGTTCAGGTTTTGGAGCTGGATTACATGAAGCAGGTAAACGCAATGAAAATGTGGTTGCCCTTTGTGCTGATTTAGTTGGCTCTTTGAAAATGGATGCTTTCATTAAAGATTTTCCAGAAAGATTTGTGCAAGTTGGTATTGCAGAAGCAAATATGATGGGTATTGCTGCAGGTTTAACCATTAATGGAAAAATTCCTTTTACAGGTACCTTTGCCAACTTTTCTACTGGTCGAGTTTACGATCAAATTCGTCAATCAATTGCGTATTCAGGTAAAAATGTAAAAATTTGTGCATCACACGCAGGTTTAACACTTGGAGAAGATGGGGCTACTCACCAAATTTTAGAAGATATAGGTTTAA
>NZ_JBAZRL010000034.1:0-37791 GCF_041662865.1 Pedobacter sp. | reverse complement strand
GCTTTAAGTAATGTAGAAGATCCAGATTTAAAGAAAGATTTGGTTACACTACACATGATTAAAGATGTTAAAATTGAAGATAAAACGATTGGATTCACATTAGAATTAACCACGCCAGCGTGTCCAATGAAAGAGATGCTGAAGAACGCCTGTACAAATGCGATTAAACATTTTGTGGCGGCTGATGCGGTAATCAATATTAATATTACTTCAAAAGTTACCAAACCATTAGATACTACGCAATTAAAAGCGATTAAGAATATTATTTTAGTTTCATCTGGTAAGGGCGGAGTTGGAAAATCGACTGTTGCTAGTAATTTAGCCGTAACTCTAGCTGCAGATGGCGCTAAAGTTGGGTTAATTGATGCGGATATTTATGGTCCTTCTGTACCCATTATGTTCGGTTTAATTGGTGCAAAACCAAGTGCTAGAGAGACGGGAGATGGTAAGACATTAATTCTGCCAATTGAAAAATATGGCATTAAATTACTTTCATTAGGGTTTTTTGCAGATCCAGATCAACCTGTGCCTTGGCGTGGCCCAATGGCTTCAAATGCAGTCAAACAGTTGTTTAATGATGCAGATTGGGGAGAATTAGATTATTTAATTGTAGATCTTCCACCGGGTACTGGAGATATTCACATTACTATTTCTCAAAGTTTTCCAATTGCAGGGGCTGTAATTGTGACTACTCCACAGCAAGTAGCATTAGCCGATACAAGAAAGGGATTAGCCATGTTTAAAATGCCTGGAATTAATATTCCAGTTTTAGGAGTGATAGAAAACATGTCTTATTTTACACCAGCAGAATTACCAAATAACAAATATTATATTTTTGGTAAGGATGGAGGAAAACAACTAGCAGAACAGTATAAAGTACCATTTTTAGGGGAAATTCCTTTGGTGCAAAGCATTACTGCAGCTGGCGATAATGGGCAACCAATTTCAATGGATAAAGAAAGCCCACTTGCTGCGGCATTTGGAGAAATTGCTGGTAAAATGGCACAACAAATTTCTATAAATAACATTCAGACAGCAAATTGCTAAAAATTTACTATTTTTATACTTTAAAAAATATAAGATGAGTTTAACGGAACAAGTGGAGCAAGCATTAGAAACAATCAGACCCTATTTAATAGCTGATGGTGGAAATGTTGCCATAGAAGAGATAACGCCAGAGCATGTTGTTAAATTGAGATTATTAGGTAATTGCGGTTCTTGCAAAATGAGTTTTATGACTATGAAAGCAGGAATTGAGCAGGCAATTATGAAAGCAGTGCCTGAAATTACAGGTGTTGTTGCTGTAGACTTAGCAGAGCAAGATTAGATTTTAACACAATTTAACTAGTCAATTAAGCATTTACACCTATTTTTGTGAAATGAAATATAGCTTAACCATCATATTGCTATTATTTGTTGCCACGGTTTTTGCGCAAAGCGATGCCAAGAGCAATAAATTGGTGCAGCTTTCGGGAATTATTACTGATGCTGACAGCAATGTGGTTGTGCCATATGTAACTATAACTAACCTATCTTTTAAGGAACAAAAATACGCCGCAAATTACCAAGGTTATTATTCTTTTATTGCCCATCCTGGCGATACTGTGGTATTTTCTGCAGTTGGCTTTACTAGCAAAACTCTGATATTACCAAATGAAATTGCAGAGCACAAATATACAGCGATGGTTAAATTAAAATCAGAAGTGGTGTATTTGCAAGCAGTTAGAGTTAATCCTTGGGCAACAATTGAAGAGTTTAATAAAGATTTTCTCTCTATGAAAGTAGCTGATGACGATATGGCTATTGCTAAAAGAAATTTATCGCCCAAAGCATTAAGAGGTATGATCGCCACCTTGCCTAGAGATGGGCAGGAAATTAGCAATGGAAATTATCGTTATAATTTCGATCGGATGATGAACGTGAACATGCGTCAAACGAATCCTCTACTAAACCCTTTTGCTTGGGGTAGACTAATGCAAACTATCTTTAGTGGGGATAAACTTCGTAGCGAAGACAAATAGATTTTATTGATACGATTTACGTAAATCAAAAATTTTCAATCAAATTATCTTTTTCGATTTTGTTTAGGGAAACGCATTTTATAATCCGTTTGTACATTCCCTTTAGAGATATTGTCTAGCTTGCTTCTTAACATTTGCTTACGCAACAAACTCAATTTATCAGTAAATAATTTACCTTCAATGTGGTCGTATTCGTGTTGAATTACTCGAGCTGGAAAACCTGTTACTTTTTCTTCGTGAAGCTTCCAGTTTTCATCATAATATTTAATTAAGATGTTTGGTTTACGCATCACATCTTCACGTACTTCCGGAATACTTAAACAGCCTTCATTAAAGGCCCATAGTTCGCCAGTTTCTTCTAAAATTTGAGCATTGATAAAAACTTTTACATAAGCCTCTTCGTCTTCATCACCTTTGGTATCTACAATAAATAAACGAATAGGCAAACCAATTTGTGGAGCAGCCAAACCAACACCACTAGCATTATACATGGTTTCGAACATGTTTTTTATCAGTTGTTGTAAATCAGGATATGTTTCATCAATATCAACACATACTTTCTTTAAAACAGGGTCGCCGTAGGCTACAATTGGTAACTTCATGGTGCAAAAATACAAAAATACACGAATTGTTAGATTGCTTTATTGCTAAATTGTCGTTTTGATGACAAGCAATGTTTTAATAACTATTCAAAATCTTTAGCTTTCAGTAGGATAAAACGTTAATGAACTTAGTTTACTTTCATCTAAAATCTCGTTAGAAATAGCTGCCATATCAGCTGTACTAACTGCTCTAATTTTATTGAATACAGTTTCTAAATCATCAATTTTATTGTAATCAATTAAGCTTTTTGCCATAGAAATGATGAGCCCAATTCGATTTTCTTCGCCTAAAGCAATTTGCCCAATAAATTTATTCTTCGCTTTTTGCAATTGAATTTCTGTTAATGGATTATCCTTTATTTTTTTGAATTCTTTTGCAATTAGGCTGAACGCTTTATCAAGTTTTTCTTTATCCGTACCAAAATATAAAGCAAAAATCCCTGTATCACTCAGCGGACTATAATTAGATTCTATGGTATAAGCGATGCCGTATTTTTCTCTCAATTGTAAATTTAAGATCGAGCTCATTCCAGTTCCGCCAAGCATATTATTTAGCAATAATAAACCTGCTTTGTACGGATGATGTAACGAATAGGCTTGTGCACCCATCATGACATGCGCCTGTGAAATTTGTTTATTTACAACGATGTTTTGTGCTTTATTAGGAATTGGTGCACTTCTTTTTTTAGGCGATAAATTTGCTGTGACAGATTCGAAATGGTTCGAACCAACTTTAATGAATTTATTTAGCGAGTAATTTCCAATCACGGCAACTACAATTTCATCCGTTCTATAATTATCCTTGATAAACTTTAAAATGTCTTTTCTAGTTAACGCATTTACTGTTTCAGGATTGCCTAAAATGTTTCTTCCAAAGGGATGTCCAGCAAAAAGTTGATCTTCGAAATCATCGTTTATCGCTTCTTCAGGTTGATCTAAATAAGAAGTAATTTCATCTAAAATGACTCCTTTTTCTTTCTCCATTTCATCTTCTGGAAACACAGAATGGAAAACAATATCATTAAAAAGTTCTAACGTTCTATCTATATATGGATTTAAAAATGAAGCATGAACACAGGTATATTCTTTAGTGGTATACGCATTTAAATCTGCGCCAATACTTTCTAATCGAGTTAAAATCTGATTGGTATTTCGTTTTTCAGTGCGTTTAAAAATTAAATGTTCTATAAAATGAGCCAAGCCCATTTGCTCTTCATCCTCATCTCTAGAACCACTATTGATAATAATACAAGCATGAGAAATTGCCGATGCTGAAGGCACATGCAAAAGCCGAATGCCGTTGTGTAAAGTGTGAACGTTATATTCCATTAAGCGGCAAAGATACATAAGATTGCGAGATTATTTATTGATATGCAGTGCATAACTCTGTCATTTTGACCTATAAAGCATTTTGGAACAACCATTGATAAGCATAGGTATAATCAAAAAATTATAAAACAAATATGACAACAGAAAAAGGAAGTATTTCCATACACACAGAAAACATTTTTCCAATCATCAAGAAATTCCTGTATTCGGATAATGAAATCTTTTTAAGGGAATTAGTTTCTAACGCAGTTGATGCGGTTCAAAAAATAAAACGTTTAGCAGCACTTGGTCAGTACAATGGCGAAGTAGGCGAACCATTAGTAGAAGTAAGTTTAGATGCAGCAGCAAAAACCATAACCATTAGCGATAACGGTTTGGGTATGACTGCAGAGGAAATCAAAAAATACATTAATCAAGTTGCTTTCTCTGGTGCTAGTGAGTTTGTAGAAAAATTCAAAGATGCGAAAGACGCCAATGAAATCATTGGTAAATTCGGTTTAGGGTTCTATTCTGCATTTATGGTGTCTGACTTGGTAGAAATTCAAACCTTATCTTATCAAGAAGGTGCTACACCAGCAAAATGGACTTGCGATGGCAGTACAGAATTTGAAATTTCTGATGGAGATAGAACAACTCGTGGTACGAGCATTATTTTACATATCAATGCAGAATCTGAGGAGTTTTTAAGTGAGCATAAACTGCAAGAAATTTTAGATAAATACGCTAAATTCTTACCTGTTCCAATTAAGTTTGGAACTAAAACTGAGCAAGAAGAAGATGGCGTTGATGCGGAAGATAAACCAAAATATAAATCAGTTGAGGTTGATAATATTATTAACACAACTAATCCAATTTGGACGAAAGCACCTGCAGATTTGTCAGATGCAGATTATTTAGATTTCTACAAACAATTATATCCGTTTTCTGAAGATCCATTATTTTGGATTCACTTAAACGTAGATTATCCTTTCAACTTAACAGGAGTTTTGTACTTCCCTAAGGTGAAAGACGATTTTGATATGCAACGCAACAAAATCAAATTGTTCAGTCGCCAGGTATTTATTACGGATGAAGTTAAAGACATCGTACCAGAATTTTTGATGTTATTACACGGTGTAATTGATTCGCCAGATATTCCCTTAAACGTTTCGAGAAGTTTCTTACAAGCAGATAGCAACGTAAAAAAAATCAACAGTTACATCACTAAAAAAGTAGCTGATAAATTAGCTGAATTATTTAACAAAGATCGTAAGGCTTACGAAGAAAAATGGAGCAACATCGGTCTATTCGTTAAATACGGAATGATTAGCGAAGAGAAATTTTACGATAAAGGAAAAGATTTCGCGTTGCTAACCAATACCAAAGGTGAAAACTTTACTTTCGAAGAATACAAAGAAAAAGTAGCTCCAGTACAAACTGATAAAAATGGAACAGTAGTTTATTTATATACAACAGATCCAGAAAAACAAGATGGTTTTATCCAATCGGCAGAGAAAAAAGGTTACGATGTTTTATTGATGAACTCTCCAATTGATAATCACTTTGTGAGCAGTTTAGAGCAAAAATTAGAGAAAACACAATTGAAACGTGTGGATGCGAGTGTTGCAAATCAACTAATTGAAAAAGACGAAGTTTTAGAATCTGTTTTAAGCGAAGAGCAATCGACAAACGTTAAAGCGATTTTCGAAAAAGCAATTGCAAAACCAAATTTTAGTGTGGAAGTCGTTGGTCTAAGTCCAGATGATTCTCCAGTTACGGTAACCATGGATGAATTTATGCGCCGCATGAAAGACATGGCTAAAATGGGTGGCGGAATGAGTTTTTACGGAAACATGCCGGATAGTTATAAAGTGGCTATCAATGGGAATCACAAATTGGTAAGTAAAATTTTAGCTTCAACAAACGAAGAAGAACAAAGCAAATTTGCAAAACAAGCAGTTGATTTAGCGTTACTATCACAAGGGATGTTAACCGGAGCAGAATTAACGGCTTTTGTAAGCAGAAGTGTGGAATTAATATAGTTTCCAAAAGGGGAATTAAAAACGGCGTCATTTCGACTGAAGCGTAGCAAAAAATGGAGAAATATTTAAGTTCTCTCCACTACGGTCGAGGTGACGCCTAATTATTATAAAATGAGAAGAAGACTTTCGCTTGTACCAGTAGTCATTTTTACTATTTTCTTTCTGCTGTTAAATGCATATGCATTAGGTGGATTGCAGGTATTAGCGCCACAAACATATGTACCAGCAATTTTTTGGTCGGTCGTAGCAGTGATTGTAGTCTTAATGATTACGGCAGTAGTTCGATTGCAAAGCCGTGAACCTGATAAGTTTTTTATGCTAGCCGTACATGCGTTCATTATGTTTTTTGCTAGTGAATTGCTATTTGTTGTAATGCTTTTGCTTGATGATATGTATCGTTTAATCGCTGCAGTTTTTCATCATTTTATATTTCCGCCAAGGGCGATAATTGCTATGGAAGTAGCGGTTGCCTTATTTTTATTCTTATTTTTTGCTTTCCTATACGGGATGCTTTGGGGCAAATACGCCTATCGCGTTATTAAGCATACGTTATACTTCGATGACTTGCCAAAAGCATTTGATGGATTTACCATTACTCAAATATCTGATGTACACGCCGGTAGTTTTACCAATCCGAACGAAGTACAAAAAGGCATCCATTTAATTAACAAGCAACAAAGCGATTTATTCGTTTTTACTGGCGATTTAGTAAACAATAAAGCCGAAGAAATTAAACCTTACATTGGTCATTTCTCCCAAATTAAAGCTAAATACGGGCAGTTTTCTATTTTAGGTAACCATGATTATGGCGATTATGTGAAATGGGAAAATGACTTAATAAAAAGAGGAAATTTACAGCAGCTCAAAAAATACCATCAAGAATTAGGCTTTCGTTTATTGTTAGATGAACACGTAGAACTTGAAAAGGATGGAGAGAAAATCATCTTAGCTGGAATAGAAAATTGGGGTTTAGGTTTTGGTGAACGTGGTGATTTGCAAAAAGCATTGCAAAATACAACAGCAGACGAGTTTAAAGTTTTGCTTTCTCATGATCCATCACATTGGGAGGCACAAGTAAAAAACAATCCTTCAAAAATACATTTGACATTAAGTGGCCATACACACGGAATGCAATTTGGTATTGAGCTATTTGGCATCAAATGGAGTCCTGTAAGTTTACGCTACAAACACTGGGCGGGTATTAAAGAAGAAAACGGGAGGATTTTAAATGTGAATAGAGGCTTCGGCTTTATTGGGTTCTCTGGCAGAGTTGGTATTTGGCCAGAAATTACCGTTATCGAACTGAAAAGAAAATAAAATCTTCTAATTCAGTATGGAAAACCATTGTTTTTCTAATCTAACTTAAAGATTTAGTTAAAATTTGTAAAAAATACAATTTGTCAAAAACTAAAAATTAAGTTTGTATAGATAATCATCCCAGTCTTGAAAAAACGCCATTCTCTTTTTCTACTATATCTATTGATTTTAAGCACATCAACTGTGTTTGCGCAAACCAATAAGCGAGTGAATGGTTTGGTTACCGACAGCAGTAAAACTGCGATAAGCAATGCCAATGTTTTACTAATTACAGATAAAGATACGCTACGTACCACTACCGACGATGATGGCTATTTCAATTTCTCTAAAGTTAAAGTAGCATCATTTACATTAATGGTTAAATTAATGGGTTACCAGGAGTTTAGTGGCAATTATACTTTTGGTAAAGAAAAAGAATTAGAAATTAAAGGGATCGCGTTAAAGTTTGCTGGCAACATGCTCAAAGAGGTTCTCATTAAAGGTAAGCCCAACCCAATACGAATAATGCAAGATACTGTGGAATACGATGCCGTAGCATTTCAGGTTTTTGAGGGTGATAATGTGGCTGATTTACTAAAACAGTTTCCTGGATTGGAAATTGACGAGGAATACAATGTTAAAACAATGGGTAAAGAAATGGTTAAACTCCGTGTAAACGGGAAAGACTTTTTTACCAACAATGTAAAAGATTTTATCGCTAAACTTCCGGCAGCAATTGTGGCTAAAATTCAAGTTATTGATGATTTTGGAGATGAAGCAAATTTTACAGGAATAAAGATTGGCGAGCCTGCTAAAATGCTAAACATTGTGACCAAACCCGGCATGAACAAAGGAAAATTCGGCAACGGTGGCGTAACTGCTGGAACTAATGATCAACTCGGTGGTAATGGAAACATGAGTTTGTGGCGTGATACAAAACAAAGCAGTGGCGGATTAAATTACACGACCTCAAACAACGGCGCTGGAGAAAGTGAAAACATAAGATTATCGGCCAACCATCGGGATAAATTAGGAAAGTACGGAAACTTTGGCGTTGGTTATAACATTGGGCGCAACAATTCTGCCTTTAGTGCCGAGCAGTCTGTAGAAACCTTAAATCCGTTAGGCACATTTTATACAAATTCAAAAAGTAACGGAGAAAATAAAAACAGCAACCAAAATTTAAACTCAGACTTTAGCTTTAATAATAAAAAAATCTATCTAAATAGTTCAATTGGCTTGTCGTATAACCAAGGCAACAATTTAAATGAGTCCATTAACAATCAATTAGGAATTATTAAGCAAGACAGGAAAAATAATAGCCTATCAAGCAATAAATCGCCTAGAATAAATGCAAACATAAGTTTAGCGAAAATCTTAAAAAATAAACGGAATAGTTTATCAGCAAACTTCATGGTTTCCACAAGTTCAACTAATTCAAATCAAAACATAAGTACAAATACACTTTACTACAATAAAGACACTCAGGTTTTAGAGAAAGACTCGCTATTAAACAGAAATCTAATCACAGAAAGCAATGGTCAGAACGTTAACATTGGCATTAATTATAGTCTCGGTTTAAAAAAACTGAAAGATACGTTAGCCAAACAAGCCTTAAGTTTTAATTACACCGCTTTGGTAATGCGAAGCCGTAATGATGTAGCTACCAAAGTATTTGATAATTTAACCAGTCAACCTCGGTATATCGATTCACTAAGCACGCAGTATACCTCCATGGTTATCAATCAATCTTTGGGCATAAATTACAATTACACCAATAAGAAAATGCGGTATAATTTTGGGATGAATGCCAGACCGACTTTAATGACTAGCAATTACATAAATCTCCATCAAAAAATAAACAACAATGCGTTTAACTATTCGCCAAACATAAACTTAAGCAGAACAATTGCGAAGGGGAAAACAATTTCAGCTAGTTATACCGGAAGCAATAATGCCCCATCCCTTTACCAATTGCAACCCATAAGAAATACGCAAAATTTACAAAATGTTATTGTTGGAAATCCAAACTTAAAACCATCCTTTAACCATAACATTTCTTCAAGTTTTAACTATGTGCATTTAAAATCAGGAGTATCATTACAAACCGGATTAAGCTTTTCGACTACCCGAAATGAAATTGTAAATAATGTTATTTTACTCCCTGATACGCTAAATAGCTTAAAACAAGAAACGCGATTTGAAAACACAAACGGTACATACAATCTGGGGAACAACTACACGCTAAATATTCCACTCAAAAAGAATAAATTTTCCGTTTCGTATAGCGGCAACATTAACCTTTCAAATAGAGCAACGTTTATTAATAGTATTAAACGATTTAATAAAGGGATAAACTTATCGCAGAATTTACGAGGCACAATTAATTTGAAACAAGCCAATATCACAGCAAGTACAAATTATAGTTTTAACTCAAACAACAATATAAACCTAAACTCAATTAACGATATCGCTCTTTTTAATTTAGGTCAAATTAGTGGAGCCACATTTTTTAGAACGCATAATTTTAGAACAGATTTAAGCGGTTCCTTACGATTGAAAAAACTTAATGTGAATACAAATATAAACTACAGCATTACGAACAGCAATGCAACCTTTAGTCAAAGCAATAGAGACGTTAAAAATTTAAACCTATCGCTTTCTGCAAGGGCTACTATAAAAAAATCATACTTTGTTGGCTTTAGTGCAGCTAAACAAATTAATTCGGGTTATTCTTTAGCAAACACAAATCCGTTTATAGTAAACGCTAATTTGAGCAAAGCGTTTTTTAAAGACCAATCGTTAAGCATCAACATTAATGCGAACGATTTATTAAACCAGGGAAATAATCTAGCTCGATTTGTTTCCGGAAACTCAATCATAGATAGCAGAAGTAATCAAATTACTCGAGTTTTCACCTTTGGTGTAAATTATAACATCTCTAAGTTTGGCGGGAAAGTATTTCGTGTAGATGCCGATTAAAAATTAATTCAGCCTTGCTGTAGCGTTTACTGCGCCTTTCTCGTATAGATTAAAGTTAATGGCCATTAACCTAATTTATTTGTACACACTAAAATTTAATTATGAAAATATCAATGCACTATAAAGCTATACTAGCTGCGGTTATGCTATCCCTAGGATTACTTTCTTGTTCAAAAAATAGAGATTACGAACCAGTAGACATTTCGGGATTAAGTATTATCCATGCTTCGCCAACTACACAAAAACTAAATGTATATGTAGATAATAATTTGGCAACCTTTAATGAATTTTCCTTTGGAAGTAAAGTCGACTATTTAAATGCATATTCTGGCAGTAGAAAGTTTGATGTTGCAAAAGCCGGCACTAACACCAGTTTAAAAACAGAGCAACTTACGCTCGAGCCACAAGTTGGCTATTCATTGTTTGTAGTTGATAAGCTAGAAAACATTCAATTCCTTTTATTGAAGGATGATCTTACTAAACCGGCAGCGGATAAAGCAAGAATTAGATTTGTAAACTTAAGTCCAGATGGTGGAGCATTAAGCTTAGCAATTAATGGCCAAGCAACAGATCTTTTCACTAACAAAGCATTTAAAGAATACTCAACATTCGAAACCATTAATGCCGCAGATAAAGTAACGTTTAATATTAAAAATGCTACAACAAGCGCAATTGAAGCATCACTTGTAGACACTAAAATAGAAAGCGGAAAAATTTATACCATTTATGCAAAAGGCCTAAAGGCAACTACCGATGATACCAAATTCGGGGCGGCTATTTTCACACACAAATAGCTTCTTCGTAGAGCCATCCATTTATGCGATGGCTCTTTTTTGTTAAAGCATAAATTATGAATTCAGTCATTCCACGTAGGAGGGAATCGTAATGCAAAAAGGCATTGCATTAAATTTCAAAATCAAGTCTAGGAGACGGCCCTTTCAAAATAGCTTTTTTATAAAGCATATATTCGTCAATTTTATAAAATCAAAAACCATTTCTATAATAAAGCCGTAGCTTTGCGTTATTAACGTAGCAGCTTATTCATAGATATGGCAACTAATAAGATTAATTTTAAACAAAAATTAACAAGAAAACACGTCTTCAACGGGTTATTTATCATCCTAATTTTACTTTTTTTGTTTGTTCCTGCTGCCAAAGCATTCATGCTACAAGGTCTAATGGAAATAGGTTTATTCAAACCTAATCTTACCAACAAAGCTTCAACCCCTAATACAGATTTATCCTCTATTAAATTTAAAAATGCCAAAGGCGAAATCATTAGCCTTGCCGATTTAAAAGGCAAAATAATTTTCCTCAACTTTTGGGCAACCTGGTGTCCGCCATGCCTAGCAGAAATGCCATCCGTTAATAAACTATACGAGCAATATAAAAACGATCCCGAAGTTGTCTTTTTATTAGTTGATGCCGATAGCGATTTTACCAAAGCACAAGCCTATATGGATAGAAAAAAATATAAATTACCAGTATATAACTTCGCAAGTAATTTGCCAGAAAGCATCTTTAAAGGCTCGCTACCAACTACAATTGTATTCGATAAAAAGGGCAGAGTTTCATTTAACGGAGAAGGAGCTGCAAACTATTCGAGCCCAAAGTTTATTACGTTTATTAATCAACTAAAAGAGTTAAAGAATTAAGCAATGCAACAACCATTTGATTTAGAAATAGGCAATATCAATTACGCTATATTCCCAGAAGGAAATGATATTTATGTCGTATTTAAAGACGGAAAAGAATACGCACAAATTCAAAAAGACGATGCAGAACAATGGATAAAATTTGATAAAGAAACCGCATTACCTTTATTTGAATACGATGAAGAAGTGAATCAAATAGGAAAACTAATCAATGCATATCTGTTAAATCCAGAGAACGAAGACGATGACATAGAAGATTCAGAATAATGGATGAATCATTTTATGTTAAAGTAAACGGCATTATTTACGAAGTTATTCCAGAAGAAAACAATACCTACACCATCTTTAAATGGGGAGCAGAGTATACACAAATTGTTCGCAACAAAAATCTAAAATGGATGCGAATAGATTACAAAACTGATCAACCCATTGTAGAAGTCAACGATGAAGTAGAAGATATTGGCGAAGCCATTGTTAATTATTTAGCGTAAGTATTTTAAAACATTAGCCAACTTAATTGTTTTAGTGGAGATGAGAAAATTGCTACAAAAGCTATTCAGTGGTTTTGTTGTTAAAATGGCAAATAAATACGCATCTCGACCAAATAGCGTACGCATACACCAAGCATTAACCGCACTTTTTAAAAGTATTAACCAACAACCAGGTAAAAAAGGATTACGTCTAGATTTCAATCAAAATGATCGATTTATTATCTTCTCAGATCAACACAAAGGCGCACGTAATTATGCAGACGATTTTGGCTTTTGCGAACACAATTACTTAGCAGCTTTAACCTATTACAACCAAAATAACTACCATTTAATTAGTTTAGGAGACAGCGAAGAACTTTGGAAAAACACCCTCGAAGCCGTAAAGAAGCATAATAAAAAGAACTTTGAACTCGAAAAATATTTTGTACAAAGAAATGCCTTCACCAAAATATTTGGCAATCATGATTTGTATTGGGATAACGATCCCCTTGCAGGTTTTCAGCTCGAAAGCATTTACGGTCAAAAAGTTAAAATTTACGAGGGGTTAATTCTCCAAACCATTGTCAATAACAAGCCATTACAACTATTTTTAACACATGGCCATCAAGGCGATATGCAAAGCGATGGAAATTGGTTTAGTAAATGGTTTGTCTCTAACGTTTGGGCACCCTTTCAAGCCTATTTGCGCATTAACCCAAATACCCCAGCCTTTAATAATCAGCTTAAATCAACACACAATAAACTAATGTACCAATGGGCAGCTACACAAGATGCCGTATTAATAACCGGACATACCCATCAACCCGTTTTTAATTCGTTAACGCACTTAGAGCGCCTCTATATTAAGCTAAACGAAGCCATTAAACAGAACGATGAAGTCGCACAGAATAAGATCCACGATCAAATGTTTAAAGAAAAAATAAGCGGAGCCGAAATCCCCACGTTTACAGCATTACGCGCTAATTATTTTAATAGCGGCTGTTGTTGTTTTAACGATGGAGATATTACCGGATTAGAAATAGCCGATGGAAAAATTAGACTAATAAAATGGGAGTATAAAACCAAAAATCAACCCGTCAGAATACTGTTAGAAGAAACCGAACTATCAGGGTTGCTACCTAACAATTAACCGCTATAAGAACAGCGAAACAGAAAATGACTAACAATTATACTATCAAATCATTTAGAAAAACAATGTCAGTAATTCTTCGCAAAACCAGTCCTTCTTTCCGTTACAATCTTTTTGTTTAACATGCATCGTCATCTCGGCCGTAGCGGAGAAATCTTTGGTTATTGCTTTCAAACACAGAATAATGCACCACAAAAAGTATCTTCACTGCAATAAGGTTTATAAAACATCAAATAGAAGTCCTTTTGTACCCTTACAACATTAGAATAACAACTCAGAGTAGTAAAATACCAACTCAGACTAGTAGAATAGCAACTCAGAGTAGTAGAATGACAACTCAGAGTAGTGGAATGACAACTTAGAGTAGTGGAATGACAACTCAGACTAGTGGAATGACAACTCAGACTAGTAGAATGGCAACTTAGAGTAGTAGAATGACAACTCAGAGTAGTGGAACATCAACTCAGAGTAGTATAATAAAAACAGCAGTTGATCTTTCAATTCAACCGCTGTCAATCTTTAATTAAAGAAGATTTTATAATACCTAAACTTTTACCTGAGAAATAACAAGGCCAGAAATCTGCTTGTATTGTGGGCTGCTAAAACCAAACAAAGATTTCACGTAAACTTTCGCATCCAATGCGGTAGCTACCATTCCAGTTTCCTTATTATACATAATTTCATTACGAGCAATTCGCGAATTACTTAAAGGAGTAGTTTGATTAACTACACTAGCATTTTTAGTTTTAAGATCATTATACAGCGCAGTTAATGTAGCTACTTTTAATTCAATTTCGTTAGGTGCATATTCTGGGATAGATGCTAACAATTTTATTTGTTTATCCAAAGTATCTAATATGCTATCATAGCTTTGTTGAGAAGAAGATACTTGTTTTATCTCTTTACCCTCCGCTAACAAGACTTGTTTTTCCGCTTCAGTAACCTTAGCCGATGCCCTTTTGCCCTGCAGTTTTCTATGGTGAGTTGCTGCATTATCAATAATCTGCTGCGGGGCATCTGTAGCCTTTAAAGAATTAAATATTCGCGTACTTAGTTTGCTTATAGGTTCAAAAGCAATTTCGCGAACAGCTACCGCATTACTATAAGCAGGTAATAAACTGTTTATACTAGCAATTGCATCTTTTGCTTTTTTCGCTTGCACCTGCATATTACCCAAATGTATTGCTATTTTAGTTGGGTTGTAAGCTGCCCCATATCCTTTAATAAAGGAAATTAGAGATTCAAAATTTGCCACATTTTTAGCATGGCCTGTTTCATAAGTTGTAGACATACATTTTGTTTTAATAGTTAATAGTATTTTATTAAAATCAAGGTATGCATTACAGAGGATTGATTTTATAGTCTTTTAGGGGGAGATTTGACTTAACCAGCCCAACTTTCTCTATCTAAACTTCTATAATGTATCGCTTCTGCTAAATGTTCGGCTTCAATCTTTTCGCTTCCTGCTAAATCTGCTATTGTTCGAGAAACTTTTAAAATGCGATCGTAAGCCCGGGCAGATAAACCCAATTTTTCCATGGCTCGCTTAATCAGTAATTGCCCCGTTTCATCAATTACACAAATCTGCCTAACCATGTTTGGACTCATTTGCGCATTAAAATGAAGCACATCATTTTCTGCAAATCGCTTGTCTTGTACTTCTCTGGCTTTCATTACTCGGTTTCTAATTTCACTACTTTTTTCCGCATCGCGGGATGAAGACAATTCGGTAAAATTAACTGGGGTAACTTCTACATGTAAATCAATCCGATCTAATAAAGGGCCAGATATTTTGCTGAGATACTTTTGTACAATGCCTGGCCCGCACAAACATTCTTTTTCTGGGTGATTAAAAAACCCACAAGGGCAAGGGTTCATAGAAGCAACCAACATAAAACTGGATGGATATTCTACCGAAAATTTAGCCCTAGATATACTTACTTTTCTATCCTCTAAAGGTTGGCGCATTACCTCCAATACCGAGCGTTTGAACTCGGGTAACTCATCTAAAAATAAAACACCATTATGTGCTAAAGAAATTTCACCCGGCTGCGGGTTCATTCCTCCGCCCACTAAAGCTACATCAGAAATAGTATGATGCGGAGAACGATAAGGCCTTTCGGTCATCAAAGCATTAGCTACTGGCAGTTTGCCCGCAACTGAATAGATCTTGGTGCTTTCTAAGGCTTCTTGTAAATTAAGTGGGGGTAAAATAGTTGGTAATCGTTTAGCTAACATAGTTTTTCCTGCTCCCGGCGGACCAATTAAAATTACGTTATGTCCACCTGCGGCTGCAATTTCTAATGCTCTTTTAATGTTTTCTTGTCCTTTTACATCAGAGAAGTCTTGCTCATAACTATTTATTTGACGAAAAAATTCTTCTCTTGTATCAACAACAACAGGTTCAGGTTTTTCTTTGCCATTGAAAAAATCTATTACTTCGACTAAGGTTTCCATGCCGTAAACCTGTAAATCATTTACAATACCAGCTTCCCTGGAGTTTACTTTGGGTAAAATGAAACCTTTGTAACCATCACCTCGGGCTTGTATGGCAATGGGTAAAGCACCTTTAATACTTTGCAAGCCCCCATCTAAAGAGAGTTCGCCCATAATAAAGTAGTTGTCTAATTCTTCTGTTTTAATTTGCCCTGAAGCGGCTAAAATTGCAATCGCGATAGGTAAATCGTAAGCCGAGCCCTCTTTTCTGATATCCGCAGGTGCGAGATTTACAACGATTCGCTGCCGAGGCATATGATATCCCGAAGTTCGAATAGCACTTTCTACCCGAAACATACTCTCTTTTACAGCATTATCAGGTAAGCCGACCACAAAATATTTGGTGCCACTTACAATACTTACTTCGATGGTGATGGTTAAAGCGTCTACTCCATAAACGGCACTTCCATAGGTTTTTACAAGCATAGTTTTAAATGTATGCAATGCAAAAGGTATTTATAGATTCATTTTTAAAATTGAAACTATAAGGTAATTTCTTTAAGTATGAAGTATAATAATTCTCTTTTTGAGAAATATTGGCATAAAAAAATCCCGAAACGTAAGTAACGGGATCTTAAGTTTTATGTTAAAGCCTACATTCTGCCTTGTGGCATCTTCGGCATATTTTTCATCATTTTTGCAGCTGCCGCTGGATTTGAAAACTGCTTCATAACTTTACGCATATCTTCAAATTGTTTAATCAGCTTGGTTACCTCTTCAATTTTATGTCCAGAACCTTTTGCAATACGTACACGACGACTTTGTTGTATACTATCTGGGTTTTCTTTTTCAAAAGGAGTCATCGATTGGATAATTGCCTCTACACTTTTAAACGCATCGTCTTCAATGTCTACGTTTTTCATCATTTTTCCAACTCCAGGTATCATGCCCATCAAATCTTTCATATTACCCATTTTCTTAATCTGCTGAATTTGGTTATAGAAATCATTAAAATCGAATTTATTCTTGCGAATTTTCTTTTGCAATTCTGCAGCTTCTTTCTCATCAAACTGTTGTTGTGCTCTTTCTACCAAGGAAACAACATCACCCATGCCCAAAATACGAGAAGCCATACGATCTGGATAGAAAACATCCAGCGCTTCCATTTTCTCGCCAGTACCAATAAATTTAATCGGCTTATTAACTACAGATTTGATAGATAAAGCAGCTCCACCACGGGTATCACCATCTAATTTGGTTAATACAACTCCGGTAAAATCAAGCCTATCATTAAATACTTTAGCTGTATTTACCGCATCCTGACCGGTCATGGCATCAACCACAAATAAAATTTCGTGAGGTTTAGTTTGCGCTTTTACCTCAGAAATCTCGTTCATTAAGCTTTCATCGATAGATAAACGCCCAGCAGTATCAATAATGATTACGTTATTATTATTCTTTTTACCTTCAGCAATACCCTCTAAAGCAATCGCAATCGGATCTTTAGAAACAGTATTTGCGTACACAGGTACACCAATTTGTTCACCTAAAATCTGTAATTGGTCTACAGCCGCAGGGCGATAAACGTCGCCAGCAACCATTAAAGGTTTTTTGCCTTTGCTTTTTAAATGCAATGCAAGCTTACCAGTAAAGGTAGTTTTACCCGCACCGTTTAATCCGGCAATTAATATAATAGTTGGATTGTTCTTTAAATCTAGCTCTGTAACCTCGCCGCCCATTAAAGCTGCAAGTTCATCGTTCATCACTTTAGTCAATAACTGACCTGGAGAAACGGCTGTAAGTACATTTAACCCTAACGCTTTTTCTTTCACATCATCTGTAAAAGACTTCGCTGTTTTATAATTTACATCGGCATCTAATAAGGCTTTCCTAATCTCTTTCATGGTTTCGGCCACGTTGATTTCGGTAATACTTCCTTGTCCTTTTAAAACTTTAAATGCCCTGTCTAGCTTATCCTGTAAATTCTCAAACATATTCTTATTGTGTAAAGTGCAAAGATATTAAAAATGGACGATATCCATAAGACATAGTTAATGGTGTTGCTGATAATCAATACCTGATATCAAAGAACTAAGATGATAAGAAACCTTCAAATCTTATTTTTTATTACCTTCAAAGCGATTGTATCGAAAAAGTTACCATTCTACTAACCGATTAGTTTTGTTATTAATTAATTAGTATTACCTTCGTTTATCAAATTAAAAGAAGATGATTAAACTGGCAAAAAGAGAAGAGCAAATTATGCAAACCTTTTGGGATGTGGAGAAAGCATTTATTAGAGATATTATTCCATTACTTCCAGATCCTAAACCTCATTACAATAGCGTAGCAACAATGGTAAAAATTTTGGAAGAAAAGGGATTTTTAGGTCATGATGTAGTTGGCAACATGTTTTGTTATTTTCCTCTTATCAGCAGAGAAGAGTATCAAAAACATGCTTTGAAAGATGTGGTAAGTCAATATTTTGATAATTCTTATCCACGGATGTTGGCTTTTTTTGCCAAAGAACAAAACCTATCAGAAGACGAACTAACAGAAATAGTAAACCTCATTAAAACGAAAAAGCCATGATGTTTTATACCTTAAATGTTGCCCTTATTCTTGCAGGATGTTTCTTGTTCTACAAAATATTGTTGCAGAAGGAAACCTTTTTTCCGCTTAACCGCTTTGTGCTACTGTGCTGTTTGGCTTTGTCTTTTAGCTTACCACTTATCCCAGTGCCAGAACAATGGTCGTTTCGCAATGCCGATAATACAACTTCTATTGCTGCCTTTATTGAAAGCAAAGAATCGGATGCTTTGCCAATTTCAAATACGGGTTCATCTAAACAAAATGGAACAGCTGGTAACCAAGTTGTAAACGTTGTACCAGTACAAAAAGAATCTTTCTTTAAAAATGTGTCAATTTTTAAAGTGCTTGTTTGGGCCTATTGGCTTGGTGTTGTTGTATTTGGTCTAAACTTTTTATTTCAACTCTGTCTGCTGATATACCGAAGCTATAAAAGCCCATCTATTCAGGATGGACGTTATCGAATTGTTGAGCTTACGGGAGACCAAGCGCCATGCTCTTTCGGGAACTATATTTTTATTAACCCAGAAAAATACGATTGGGATACCTATAGCCAAATTATCTTACATGAGAAAATTCATATCCAACAAGGCCATAGCTACGATATTATATTAGCCGAATTGGCACTCATTTTTCAATGGTTTAATCCGTTTGCTTGGTTTTACCGCAAAGCAATGGAAGATAACCTTGAGTTTTTAACCGATAATGAATTGCTCGAACATTCTGACGTAGAAAAGACCAGCTACCAAATGAGCTTGGTTAAAGTTTCTGCACCTCACTTTCCAATCAGTTTAACCACAAATTATAACCAATCTGTACTTAAAAAAAGATTAATCATGATGAACGCAAAAAAATCTAGCCTTAATTCAACATGGAAATACCTTTGTATTTTACCATTGTTGCTTGTATTTATCTCATTATTAAACGAGCCTTTAGCTTATGGAAAAACAATGCCTAAAACTACCAATAAAATAGATCAACTTAAGGCTATTCCAACTAAAGGATCATGGTTTGCCACCATTAAAGGAAACAAAGTTAAAATCCGTTTTGAAGGAGAAGAAGATAAGAATAGCAATAGCAACAACGATTTTGACCTTTCAGAATTTAAAAATCTTCCCCAAAATACAACTGGTCAATTTTCTTTAACCCGCGAGGCTGGAACCGTACAATTTACCGGCAGGTTTGATGGCAACGTGGGAATGGGAGAGTATAATTTTAATGCCAACGAAAGTTATGTTTCTTTCCTCAACTCAGAGGGGATTAAAGCCGATAAAGAAAAAGACATGTTTGTATTTTTCCTAGTCAACATAAAAAAAGATTTTGTAACCATGTTAAAATCGCAAGGTTATACGCAGCTTTCTAAAAACGATCTTATTCCACTGGCAGCATTAAAGGTTACTAAAGAGTACATAGCCAGTTTAAAAGCAGCTGGTCTTAGTGATCTTAGCTTGCAAAATCTTATTCCATTAAAAGCATTAGATATTGATGCTGCTTTTGTAACTGACATTAAAAATTCTGGGTATAAAGATGTTACGGCAAGTAAATTAATTTCGCTTAAAGCACAAGGAATCACGGGAGAAGATATTAAAACTGCCAGAATTGCAAAAGTAGAATCTAATCAGAATACCAATGCAAATAAGAATAACGACGTCAATCTAAACATTAACTTAAATGCGGATACAAAAGGATCAAAAGGAAGCAAGGGGGACAAAAATTTAGACGACGATGCTCTTGAATCTTTAATTGCAAAAAAAGCAATGAACATTACTCCAGAATTTATTAAAAGCTTTAAAGATGCTGGCTATAAATTTACAGATGATGAGCTTGTCGCCATCAAAGCATTAGGTATAACACCAGCATTTTGCAAAAAATTTGATGCAATAATTCCCAACCTTGAAACTGAAAATTATGTAAGTTTAAAAGCATTAGGGTTTACACCAGAAGAGTACAATAGCTATTTAAAATTGGGCTTTAAAAAGCTTGAAATTGGTGATGTAATGGGTGCAAAATCAACTGGAGCAACCCCAGCATTTATTACAGAAATGCGGAAAAAGGGCCGTAACTACTCTACTATCGATAAATATATCTCGTTGAAAGTACTTTCAATAGGCGATTAGAAAAAGCAAACAATAGAACTAGCAATGCCATGGGGGGGTTATTCTCGCTTGGCATTGCCATGGAAAAAATCTTGTCAATCCTTTAATAAAAACAAAATATATTTTCGACGTCGTGCAACATTTCGTAATGAAGTACAGTCTTATAGAGAACAAAACAAACCGAATGAAACTAATTTTTACCTGCCTTATTCTAGTGTTTACTATTACCATTAGTGTAGCACAAAATGCCCCAATAAAAAAGAAAGTTCAAGCAAAGAGAGCTTCAGTAAGCCCAAAAATTGATGGGGTTTTAGATGATGCCATTTGGGATGGAGTTCCAATAGCTACAGATTTTGTAGAAACCAGACCAGTTCCTGGTCGCGTGGAACCAAAAGAAGGAAGAACAGATGTAAAGTTTTTATACGATGATTACGCTATTTATGTGTCTGCTAGAATGTACGATAAACCCGATAGCGTTGTACGGGAATTAGTTGCGAGAGATCAAATTGGTAATGCTGATTTTATTGGTGTTGTTTTCGATACTTTCTTAGACGGACAGAATGGGAATGGATTTTTTGTAACTGCTGCTGGTGTTCAGTTTGATGCTAAATATTCACTTATTGGTGATGAAGATCCGAATTGGAATGCAGTTTGGGAAAGCGCAGTAAAAATTGACGATAAAGGTTGGACGGCAGAAATGAAAATTCCGTATTCCGCATTGCGATTTTCTAGTAAAGAAATCCAAAACTGGGGAATGAATGTCATCCGTAAACGTACAGGAACAAACCGACAAACTTTTTGGAATTTTGTAGATCCAAAAGTGAGTGGTTTTATTAATCAAAGTGGTGTTTTAGAAGGTTTACAAAGCATCAAAGCTCCTTTACGCTTATCATTTTCGCCTTACGTTTCTACTTTAATTAGTAATTATCCCTATAATACACCAGGAGTTAAAAATACACAAGCTTCTATTAATGGTGGTATGGATGTGAAATATGGTATCAACCAAAGTTTCACATTAGACATGACCTTAATCCCCGATTTTGGACAGGTACAGAGTGATTATCGAGTGTTAAATCTTACTCCATTTGAGGTAAAATTTAATGAAAACCGTCAGTTTTTTACAGAAGGAACGGAGCTATTTAACAAAGGAGATTTATTTTATTCTAAACGAATTGGATCAATTCCATCTTATTTTGATCATAGTAGATTAAAATCTACTGATAAGGTAATTAAAGATCCCCAAGAAGGAAAAGTATTAAATGCAACTAAAATTTCAGGGCGTACTGCTAAAGGATTGGGTATAGGTGTTTTTAATGCGATTACCAATAAAATGTACACAGAGGTGGAAGATGCAGCTGGAAACAGAAGCCGATTTGAAAGTCAACCTTTAACCAACTACAATATTTTTGTATTGGACCAATCGTTAAAAAATAATAGTTCTGTTAGTGTAATTAATACAAATGTTTTAAGACAAGGAAGTGCGTATGATGCAAACGTGAGTGCAGCACTTTTCAATATAAATGATAAAAAGAACACCTATTTTATTGATGGTGCTGGTAAAATGAGTTATGTAACCTCAGATCCAATTAGAGAAAACCGTAATGGTTATAGTTACGAATTGGAGCTGGGAAAGAAAAGTGGATCGTTCACATTTAACTACGGACAAGAATTTTCAGATACTAGATTCGATCCATCTGATATGGGGTTTTATACCAATAATAACTTCTTCAATCAGTCTGTAAATTTTGCATACAATGTTTATAAACCAGGTAAATGGTACAACCAAATTGAAGCATGGACGGAAGTAGAATATTCGAGAAGGTTTAAGCCTGGAGATTATCAGAGCTTGGGATTCTTTCCTGGTGTTTATGTTCAATTTAAAAATCAATGGTCGGCAGAGTTGAATGCAAATGTGTTAGCAAAATCAAATGATTTTTATGAATCTAGAAACGGACAAATTTATAAAGCCCCAGGAAGTTATCGTTTAGGAATTTACGTCAATCCAAATAGAGCAAAAGCTTACAATTTTGGAGGAAATGTGACCAGAACTAAAGTAGATTTATTTGATGGTGTTAACTATAATTTTTACTTCTTTCAGAATTTAAGAGTTAGTGATAAGTTGGCATTTGGCTTAGACTTAAACTTTAATCCAAGTTATGATTATGTAAGCTGGGTAGGATTTAACGGAGCACAATCTGTTTTTTCTAGATATGATAGAAACACGGTTGAGAATACAATGGATGCCAAATATAGTTTCAGTAACAAAATGGGAATTCAGTTGGGGGTAAGACATTATTGGTCTGACAGAAGAAACAAAGAATTTTATGCGCTTAACAGCATTGGCGGATTAAATGCATATACTGGTCCTGCTTTGCAAAATGTGGATAGAAACTACAACGTATTTAATATTGATCTTGCATACGTTTGGCAATTTAAACCTGGTAGTGAGTTAAGTATTACATACAAAGATGCAGCAGAAACTAATGATAAGTTTTTGACTAAACGTTATGGCAAAAACTTTGACAAAGTATTGTCCGGTCCACAAAATAACAGCTTATCTATTAAGGTTTTGTATTATATAGATTATTTAGACTTGGTGAAAAAGAAAAAGTAATTTAGATGTTCATTAGTTCAAGATACTTCGGGCATCTGATCTAATGAACAATTTTATCTAGGAAAAATGAACATTAAACCTAGCGCCAGTGTTTGGCTACCTTGTATTTTTAAATCAGTATCTCTATCATATAAACCAACTCCAGTAAGAGAGACGTTCATAAAGCGATTAATTTTTGCAACAAGGTTTACGTCTAATCTATGATCTATGTGTCCAAAATTATCATAAGGAATAAACATATTATATCGAGTTTTCAAGGTAATGTTTTGGAAAATTTCTTTCTCAAAACTTGTTACAATTTGAAACGCTAATTCATTCCTAAATTTTTTGCCTTGCTTTACTCCAAAATTATTGGGATTAGTTTTATACAAATCCGTATCTAACACAAAGGTTTGTCGGGCTGTACCTGTACCAATACGAGTAGAGAAAAACTTATTTGGTTTATATTCAAAACCTATTGACTCAGTTAAGTAACCTGGAGACATGAATTTAGATAATAGATTTTCTCTTTCATTTCCTGCGGCATCCTTTGGATAAGAAAATCCTTTGTCAAATTGAGATTCAAAATTAATGGAACCGAAGAAATACCAGTTTTTAGAGAGTTGTATTGCCGCTTTATTATCCCAATAAATGCGGTCATTGGTTTTCTTTTGTAGCTGATTTTTATTTTTTACTTTGCCATATTGCAAAATAACTTCACTCACGTAACTATAACTTTCTTTACTGTATTCGGCTTTATAATTTACTAAACCACCAATAGCCAATGAATTTACCCCGCCACCTTTCCAGTTATCGCTAAATGATGCCTGGTTAATATTAATGCCAACGGATGTTTTGGTTTTCCAATAATTTATTTTTGCATTTACTAATGCTGGAGTTAATTTTACGGGTTGAAATTGTAAAGTTCCCATTCTAGAAGGAAGAGGACTACGTTTCAACTTGATATCCAAATCTTTTGTAGGAATAGGAATTGTGTCTATCTCTTGGGCAGCTAGACGTGAGGAGAGAGCAAATACGATTAGAAAGGCAAGCAGTAAGTTTTTCATTTGTATTGCAAATAAAAACAAAAATTATGCGGAATAAAAGTGATTTATGATAAAAGATGTGATAACATCTTCATTGATAGCACTCAATGCAAATTCTTATCCTAAAAATTTCACCCAGCTATACCATTCCCTATTGGATAAATAATTGAAATCCTGTTCGAAATAATAAGCTTCTTTTTCAAAGGAAATATTAATATAAGCTCCGTGATGGTTTCTATATTTAACAAGGTTGATGAAATAATTTAGCACATATAAGAAGTAAAATGGTAAAATTAATAATTCCAGCTGTTGCCGAAGATGTATTTGCTCGTGATTAATTAAAACCGGATCTTGTTTTTGAGCTTTGTTTTTTAACAAGATAAAAGGAAATATTGCCATTGCATTTGCAGATAATTTAGGCAATATGATAAACCAAAACCTCATTGATTTTGATAACTGAGATTTGGTGGATTCATCCTTGGCAAATTCGGCAATCTAAACATAGCGGGATTTCTTTTGTAAGAAGCAAAACTATTTTTAACATATTGTACAAAAGAATAATCCGATGCTGATAAAACAAACTGATACGTTGGTCGATATTGTAACATGAAATCAGCCAGCTCTGTATCGTTTGTTGCAACAACTGATTTTATATAATCAGGTCTAAAACGATAATCGATAATGGCTTCGCGGTAATCGCGTTCTAAAATTGCTTGTAAATGCCGAGCGTTTTTGCCTTGCCTACTTAGCAAATTATAAATCGCATCAATACCTAAACCAACACCACCCAAACCTATGTTCAATAAATCACTTGTATTGCCTTTATCAAGTGCATATTTATAGTCTTTTAAAGTTTTGCTGTACTGGTCTTGTGGACTTGGAGCCTTGCCATAAATTTTCACCTCTTTCAGTTTAATAGTCAAAGTTTTTAGCTGAAAAACAATGGCGTTTTGACCATTGTAAATTACGGTATCCATTCCATAACCGCTAAGCGCTGCAAAAAGGGTATCGCCAACTTTAACTGTACTTGTAAATTCTCCTTTATTATTGTTGTAAATCCCATCATCATTTGAAGGATTGTAGATATAAACTTTTGCTAATCTCAGTTTGCTATCCTTATCTACAACAAAGCCCTGCACCGATTTGGTTTGTGCAAAGAGTTGAAAACAGCAAGATGCTAGTAAAAGGAAAAAAACCGAAAATTTCATTTGTTTAACAAAACTACAATATGTTAGAAAGAGTTATGCTTATCTTAACATTATTTAACTATCAAAAGTTTTTGACCAATTTTAATGTTATTGTCGTTTAACTTATTTAGCGTTTTTAATTCATCAACGGTTAATTTGTATTGCTGAGCAATTTTAAACAAAGTATCACCTTGCTTAACCGTATAATAACTTTCAGTACTTGTCCCAGTTGAAGAAGTTGGCGGATCTTTAGGAGCTACATCAACAGGTGTGAATTTTTTCTTTTCTACTGGAATGTTCGCATTTATTTCAGTAAAAACACGATCTTCTCTTGAAATCTTTTCGCTCTCACTTTCAGGTTGATCATATAGATATAATTTATACTTCTCAATAACTGTTATCAACAGTTCTGGATATTTTGGGTTTGTAGCATATCCAGCCGTCTTTAATCCTTGCGCCCAATTCTTGTAATCGTTCTTATCTAATTCAAATAGGAAGCTATAACGCTTACGCTTTAAAAATTCAGAATGATCTTTGTATGATTCTCTGGCATCTTTATACACTCTAAAACAATCATTGTTTTGATCATCATCTCTGTAATATGCTTTTCCTTTCCACTCAGAGGTACACTTAATGCCAAAATGATTATTTGCATATTTAGCTAAACTACTATTTCCGCTACCAGATTCTAAAATGCCTTGAGCTAATGTAATGCTTGCTGGAATACCATAAGCATTCATTTCCTCTATCGCAACAGCTTTAAAAGTATCAATATAGGTTAACGTTGTATATGTTGTAAAATTTGGATTTTCTTTGTTTGCAGCTTTTTCAATTTGCTTATTGTTTCGACTATACTGTCTCGATTTACAAGCACTAAAGAATAAAATAGCAATAGCTAAAATGAGCGTATTTTTTTTCATTATAATTTAATTCTTTGACCAGGTTGCACTATTGCTGATTTTAATCCATTTTTTTGCATTAAAGCAGCGGCTGTTGTACCATTTCTTTCTGCAATTTTGTTTAAGTTTTCACCAGGTTTTATCGTATACGTTTTACTTTTTTTAGCAATTGATAAACGAGATTTTGTACGGCTACTTCTTGATTTTGCTACCACATTTGCTGCGGGAATTACAGTTTCAATGTAATCATCAGGCCGATTATCATATTGATACAATTCGTATTTTTTAATTAAGCCAATAACTTGTGTTGCCCAAGTACGACTACTTGCATAACCTCCTCGTTGAATTCCTCTTGCCCAATTTTTATAATCGTATTGGTCGTATTTACTAAACAAAACATTGAAATAAGAACGACTATGTAAAAAAGAAACGAAGTGATTATATGAAGAATCTACAGTTGGATAATCTCTATAAGATGATTTGATTTCGCTACTATTATTTGGTCCTTTTACACCAAAATGATTATTTAAAAAACGAGCAATTTTACTTTTACCTGCGGCAGATTCGTGAATAGCAACAGCTAATATAATACTTGCAGGAACTTGATGTATGCGCATTAATTTTTGTGCATAATCTACATGCTCAGCAATATAATCTTCCGTATTTTGTGCTTTAACAAAAAAGCAGGTTAATAATAATATGAATAAAGTAAATGTTTTTTTCATGCCTAAATTATTTTTTCCGTATCACAAAAAGCCCATCTCTAACTGGTAATATTAATTTTTCGACTCTGTTATCTGCAGCAATTTTATCATTAAAACTGCTAATGTTTTTGGTGTCCTTGTCTTGTGCATTATTTAACACTTTTCCACTCCAAAGCACATTATCGACAATAATAATTCCACCAGAATTTATTTGATCAAAAATTAAATCGTAATACGTTCCATTGTTCTTTTTATCAGCATCAATAAAAACTAAATCAAATGTTTCATCACTTAATGTTTTTAAACTTTGCTGGGCATCGCCTATGATATAATTGATTTTTGAATTTAATGGCGATTGTGCAAAATTTCCTCGAACCATTTCTTCTAATTCTGCATTGATATCTAAGGTGTAAATAAGGCCGTTTTCTGTTAAACCTTCAGCTAAACACAAAGTAGCGTAACCTGTAAAAGTACCAATTTCTAAAATTCTTTTAGGGCTATTCATTTTACTTATCAAACTTAAAACACGACCTTGATAACGTCCGCTTAGCATGCGGGGCATTAAAACTTTAAGATGAGTTTCTCGGTCTATTTGCTGCAACAATTCATCCTCTGGTTCGCAGTATTTTAACAATAAATTTTGTAATTCTTCGCTAATCATTGTGTTTATAAACGGTGTTGTTCCATAAAATATTGCAAAATTATTGTCGCCGCTATGGTATCAACCCTTTCTTTATCTCTTCTATCGCTCTTTTTAAATCCGCTTTGCATAATAGTTCGCTCTGCTAATTTAGAGGTATAACGTTCGTCTATCCAATGCTGCGGAATTGTAGGGAAATTCTTTTTTAGAATGGTTGAAAACCCTTTAACATGCTGTGCAGATTCCGATGGAGAACCGTCCATTTGTTTGGGTTCTCCTAGCACAAAGGCTTCGATTTGCTCAGTAAGCATGTATTTTTTAAGAAAATCGATCACATCTTTTGGATGTATAGTATCTAAACCAGTTGCAATAATTTGCAAAGGATCTGTTACGGCAATGCCGATACGTTTGGTGCCATAATCAAAAGCGAGGATGCGTGCCATAAAATCAAAGATATGATTTTTGACTAAATTGGTTTTTAGATCAGCTCAACAACCATCTTAGACAGCACAAACCCACTGAAATTAGAAAGAGAGAACTAAGTCCCTGCTCTATTAATTTCATCACCCGCACCACCTGTAGAACGTTTAGCTGCTTTAAGAGGCTTACCAAAACGATAACTAAAACCAGCATTAATTACTTGACTATCTCTCCACAAAATGAAGTACTCGTTTGCACCAGGGAAATCAGTCATGCCTTCCATAGATTGTGTGTAAAAAATATCTCTAGCAGTTAATCTTAATGTTCCTTTTCCTTTAAGAATAGTTTTAGCTAAACCCGCTGATACTTGCCCAGTTGGAGATAATAATTCTTGTAAATCGTTACGGTTTTTAGTGGTATAAAACCCAGAAATTTCTCCGTTTAAAGTTTTGCTTAGCTTAAACTGATTATTCATACTCGTGTGCAATTGTTTTACAGACGATTTATAATTCACATTCTGATAACCGCTTAATTTTTTATAATTGAAATTACTTTGAGCGGTTAACGACCACCATTTAGTAGGAGAAACTTGTAAGGTAACTGATGCGCCAAAATTGTACATCTGACCAACATTTCCTTCTGTGTACACTAAAATATCATCGCCTTCAGATAAAAATAATTGAGAGAAATAATTTTTAATTCCGCTGTATGAAACGGCAGTTGTTAAGAGTTGTTTATACGAATGGCTCAACTCAAAATTCCAAGTGTATTGTGGTAAAAAGAATGGATTTCCGCGTTGATAAGTGTATTTATTGATGATAAAAACAAAAGGATTTAGTTTCTGATATGCCGGGCGATCTATTCTTCTGCCTGCGGTAATAGAAAATGAATTTGCCGAATCAACTTGATAAGACAAATATCCCGAAGGGAAGAAATCTTGATAATTTTTAGAGAAATTGCTTCCTGCTTGCGATGCGTTACCTAATTGGTTTCCAGTGTAATGAGTATTTTCATAACGAACACCAAGTTGATAACTGAAACGATTAATTTTATGCTCTAAACTGCTATACACAGAATTAATATTCTCTTTGTACAAAAAGTGGTTACTTTTTTTAAGATCTTCTTTCCAATTTGTTCCATCAGACAACTCATAATTTGCGGTATTGTCTGTGCTAATAGACGAAGATTTAGCCCCTGCTTCAAATTTTGCATTTTTTCCCAATTGCAAGGTATAATCGGCCTTTGCCGAGAATATTTCTAGTTTAGAAGGAATATCCCCTCGCGAGCCTTGGTTATAAGCAACTGCCCCAGTCCGAATATTTTGAAAATTTTGATCGTTGTCAATGCTGTATTTAAGATAATCTAAATCAAAACCTATATCTTGAGTTTTAGTGATATTGTGTCGGCCATACACATTAACTGCACCGTTTCTTAATCTAAAATCACTTCCGCTATACGTTGTAATTGCAGAGTCAACCGCCTTTTGTGGACTTAGCCAAGTCGCAATGGCATCGCCAGCACCTTTACGAGCTACTAAACTACCAGAAAGCGTAAGGCCAAAAGTTGTTTTTTCAGATGCATAAAAATCTATTCCAGTTTTAAGAGAATTGTTATGACCTTCATTTCCTAAATAAGAAGGTTGATCTAATGCAGAAGTAACGTCACCTTTATTATCAAAATATTGACGGTACGCATAAATTGAGGTAAAGTTTTTATTGTAATTAAAACCGTAATTCAAAAATGTATTTATCTTCCCTTTTCTAAAATTTAAAACTAGAGAGTTATTGTTTTTCAAATATTTCCCTTGACCAATATTCGTTAAAAAATTACCATTAAATCCTTCTTGTTTATTCTTTTTGGTTTTAATGTTGATGACACCTGCATTTCCGCTTGCATCATATTTTGCCGATGGACTTGTAATAAATTCAATCTGGTTTACTTGCGAAGAACTCATACTTCCCAACAAATTACTCAACTCTGTACCCGATAAATAGGTCGGTTTATCATCAATTAACACCAAAACACTTGGCTTTCCTTGCAAACTAATTCCACCATTTTTATCTACCATAACTCCAGGAGATTTTTCTAATACTTCTAAAACAGTAGTTCCAGCATTCGTAATCGCGGCATCCACATTTACAATTGTTTTACCTTGTTTACGCTCTATCAATTGTTTTTTACCCGTTATGGTTACTTCTTTTAGCTTTTTTGCACTCGTATCAGACTTTGCGTTTTGCGCCATCGCAGTAAAGCAATTCATAAAGCAAAACAGCATAAAAAGATATTTAATTAACGATTTCATTTGTGTGTAGTCTATTTGCAGTTTTCTGTAATTTGTTGAAGTAAGTTTTTCATTTGATGAATTGCTTCTTCATCAATATTTTCTAGTGCGGTGGCTCTGTTCTGAATAGCAATTTCGTTTACTTCTATGGTGATTTTTTTTCCGCTTTCAGTTAGCGTTAAATTTACTCTTCTCCTATCTGAGGGATGAATTTCACGAATTAAGTAACCAGCATTTATCAATAATTGAATAATACGTGTGATAGATGCATTATCTTTAAAAACAATTTTGCTGATATCATTTTGAGTGATGTCAGGATTTTCAGCGACGCTTTTTAAAATTAGCCATTGATCAATCGTAATATCGTATCCCGCTTTGCGCACATTTCGTTGTGCAAACTGATTGTAAGTTCTAAAACACTTATCTAAAGTGTAAAGCAGTGTATCATTTAGTTTTTCCATAGCATTCCCTTAGCACAAAAATATAAATGCATAATCAATAATTGATATATCAACAATTATTTTACAAAAGTCTTTGCCTCCTGTTCTTTGTTCATTTCTCCAAACTATTTCTTATTTTGCACCAATGCAGTTTAAAGAGATAATTGGACAAGAAAGCTTAAAAAAACAGTTGATACAAACCGTTGTAGAAAACAGGGTAAGCCATGCGCAATTGTTTTTATCTACCGAAGGAAGTGGCGCTTTGCTATTAGCAATTGCTTATGCTCAATACATCAACTGCCAAAATAAAACAGAAAAAGATAGTTGTGGCGAATGTTCCTCTTGTCGCAAATACGAAAAATATATTCACCCTGATTTACATTTCTCCTATCCTTTTTTTGCATCAAAAGACGTAAAAATTGCAGTAGATGTGTTGGAAGAATGGCGTAATTTATTGCTGGAAAATCCTTATTTTGATTTAGATATTTGGCGTTCGAAATTGAGCGCAGAGAATAAGCAAGCCAATATTAATATTGCAGAGTGCCATGATATCATCAAAAAATTAAGCTACAAAGCTTTTGAAGCAGATACAAAAGTGTTGATTATGTGGCTCCCAGAATTTTTGGATAGAGAAGGAAATGCATTACTAAAAATTATAGAAGAACCACCTGCAAACACTTTATTTATTTTGGTGGCTCAAAATCAAGAACAAATTTTATCGACTATCTTATCGCGTACGCAAATTGTTAAAATTCCAAAATTAGCAGATACTGATATAGAAAATTATCTCATTCACAAGGCGCAATTGTCGGATAACCAAGCAGCAGAATATAGTTTTTTAGCGGATGGGAATTTGATAGAAGCAAAGGCATTATTAAACGATACGCCCAACAATAACGCGGGTTATTTTACAGAATGGTTGCGCATGGGTTTCGGGAATAAAGTACCTGCAATGATTGCCTTTACCGATACTGCAGCAAGTTGGGGAAGAGAAAATCAGAAGAACTTTTTAAAATACGGCATTAACTTTTTACGCGAATGTAGCTTGTTGTTAAGTGGCGCCGATGATTTAGTAAAATTGCCACATCAAACCTTAGAAATTGCAGTAAAGCTCTCTACAAACGTGTTAAATTTAGCAATGGTAGAAGCGCTAATTAACGAATTGGAAAAAGCACATTACCACATCGAGCGCAATGCGAATCCAAAAATTCTGTTTTTAGATGTATCTTTACAATTAGTAAAAATAATTAAGTTTAAAACGCTCCCGAAAGGGACTCAATATATATACAATTAATATGGGATGTGGAAGTTGTTCGACAGGTGGCGGTTGCGCCCCCTCTGGCTGCAAAAGTAATGGCTCATGCCTTACTGGCGGATGCCAAAAAATGGAAGTGCACGACTGGCTATCAAATTTGGATATGCCAGCTAACTATATACCTTTTCAAGTTGTTGAAGTAAAATTTAAAGGCGCTAGAAAAGAATTCTTTTTAAATAACGAGAATATTTACTTAGAAATAGGCGAACTAGTTGCAGTAGAAGGAGCAACAGGTGGATATGATATAGGCCATATTTCCTTGACAGGAGAATTGGTTCGTATGCAAATGAAACGTCGCAAAACACCACTAGACCAAGTTACTCGTAAAATATATCGTAAGGCTACAGAAGCGGATGTAGATAAATGGAAATTAGCTAAGGATATGGAATGGGAAACCATGCATAAAGCCCGTACATTGGCATTAGATTTACGCTTATCGATGAAAATTAGTGACGTCGATTACCAAGGAGATAAAACAAAAGCAACGTTTTTTTATACGGCAGAAGGAAGGGTAGATTTTAGAGAATTGATTAAAAAAATGGCCGAAACTTTCCGTATCAGAATTGAAATGCGCCAAATTGGAATGCGCCAAGAAGCAGGTCGTTTAGGTGGTATTGGTTCTTGCGGCAGAGAATTATGCTGTTCTACTTGGTTAACTAATTTTAAAACAGTTTCTACAGCTGCGGCCAGATACCAAAATCTTTCGTTAAACACGTTAAAACTAGCTGGCCAATGCGGTAAGTTAAAATGCTGTTTAAATTATGAATTGGATACCTATTTGGATGCGTTAAAAGATATTCCAGATCGTATCGAGGCTTTACAAACTGAAGTCGGTGTTGCTCGCCATCAAAAAACAGATATTTTTAAAAAATTAATGTGGTTCAGTTATGCCAATCAAGAAGATTGGATTCCTTTGAAAGTTGACCGTGTAAAAGAAATCATGGCAATGAATAAAAAGGGAGAGAAACCTGTTAATTTGAAGGACGAAGCTGTAGAATTAAAAACAACGACTATTGTAGAAAAAGTACACGATTACGAAAATGTGGTTGGTCAGGATAGTTTAACGCGTTTAGACGATAGAAATAAAAACCGAAACAATAACAACCGTAATAAAAATAACAATAATAGAAACGATCGTAATCGCAACCAACCTCAAGGTAATTTGCAGCAACAATCAAGACCTGCTCAACAAGCTAAACCTGTTCAACAGCAGAAACCACAAGCTCAAAAACCTGTAGTAGAAGGAACAGCTCCAGCAAATCCTAATGCGCCAAAACCGAATCGGAATAATAAAAACAGGAACAAAAACCGCAATAAAAACAGACCTACAGATTCATCATCTGAAAAGCCAAAAAATGAATAATACGAAGTTTATATTGCCTTTATTAATCGGATTGCTATTCCTTGCAGGATGTAGTAATACTAATATAGTTGACACTAATGTAAATGTTCCTGATAACAATTGGACATATGCCAAGAGTATAAAAACAACTGTAGAAATTAAGGATACTATTCAATCGTATACACTTTATTTTAAACTTCGTCATACAACAGATTATCGCTATGCCAATTTATATGTGGTGATGCGTTTAAAAGGAAATGGATTAAATAAAAGTACACGCTATCAGTTTAAATTGGCCAGAAATGATGGAGAATGGTTGGGCAAAGGCTCAGGAAATCTGTATACTTATAATTTCCCACTTTTAACTAATTATCATTTCGTAAAATCTGGAAAATACGATATAGAAATAGAGCAAAACATGCGTGATAATCCATTAATTGGCATTAGCGATATTGGAATAACTTTAGCAAAAGAACAGGATTAACTACTTATTACCTTATTAAATGAAGAACTTTATATGGGCAATATGCCTTTTTATGTTAACTACATCTGCTTCAGCAGCAGAAATAAATTTCTTAGATAATCCAGTTTGGAGTACCGTTATAGAAAAAGCGAAAAAGGAAAATAAAGTGATTTTCTTGGATGCATATGCAACTTGGTGTGGTCCTTGTAAAATGATGGATAGCGAAACGTATAAAGATCAAGCAGTTGCTGATTATTACAATGCCAACTTTATCAATGTAAAATACGATATGGAAAAAGGTGAAGGCTTAACATTAGCTCAACGATTTTCTGTAGAATCTTATCCCAATTTATTATTTATTAATCCAGATGGTACCGTACTTCATAGAGCTACTGGATTCCGTAAAGGCCCTGAGTTTACGGATTTAGGGCAAAATGCTCAATTTCTTATTTCGAAAAAGTCGGCAATGGAAATGAGTAACGCTCAATTTGTAAAATTTGCTGACGAAGCAACGAAATATGAAGATGAAGATTTCGATCAAATGAGCGAAGACTATTTAGCTAAACAAGCTGATATTTTAGGAAATGCAGACTTAATCGATTTGATTATGAACTACGCTAATTCTTTGCCTGATCAAAAATCTTTAGCCTACATAGCGAACAACAAAGCCAAAATTTTGCAAACTGGAAATTATACAGAGGATGATTTTAATGAACGCCTGATCAGCTTAACATTGGGTTATTCACTTTCTGAACATGAACAATTAGATGATGAAAGCTTAGATTTTGAGATCATTAAAACGTTGCTTGAAAAATATGTTCCTGAAAAAGCATTCTTCGTCTACCATTATTTTAAATCCCAATATGCATTAGATAATAAAGAAACTGAGGAAGCGATTTCGGAATTTGATGCTCTTTTAATGAATACACCAACAAAAGTTACTTTTGATCAAGTGTGTAATGCAATGATGAATATTGGCCCCGCTTTATTAAATGAAGGTAAATTAGAAGCGACTCTAAAAAAGTTTGAAGATATAAAACTGATTGAGAAGGATGCAGATAAAGTTTATATGAAAGATTTTGTGAAAGCGATTATCTACATTAAAGTTAAAGACTTTGAGAAATTTAAGGTAGTTGCAAATACAATGATAGCAAGCACTGGCACACCAGAAAAAGTTAAAGAAGACTTAAAATCAGCATTGGAGAGAATAAAGTAATACGTAGAAATTCCTAACCGCAGATTTTAAATTAAAATAGGTTTTTATTCGCACCTGTATTCCAACTCCATCCAATAGCTATCGGAAGGGAATCTAATGCAATAGGAGGTTCTTTACGCTTTACGATTCCCGTTTTCACGGGCATGACGACATATTGTGTGCTTTAAAGCAAATGTAATAGTTGCTCTAACGCCATCCCTCTACTGCCTTTTAACAACACCAAATTATTTACCACAGGATTTTCTTGAAGATAAATTGCTGCATCTGCAGGGGTATTAAAAAAATGACCAGCATACTTTTCTTTATAAGCGTAAAAATCTTTACCAATAAAGATTAGCGTTTCAATATTACTTTCTGATGCTAATTTCGTGATGAGTTCATGTTGCTCCGGAGATTCTGTGCCCAACTCAAACATATCTCCAAGAATGGCAGTTTTATGTGTTGAACTTAGCGATTTTAAATTGTTTAATGCTGCACTCATGCTACTAGGATTAGCATTATAAAAATCACAGATAACTGTGTTTCCTTCCGTTTTTGATAATTGTGAGCGGTTGTTATTTGGAAAATAATTTGCTAAACCTGTGTTAATTTGTTCAGCACTTAATTCAAAGAAATTACCAATGCAAATAGCTGCCAAAATATTCTCAAAATTATAGGTGCCAGTTAAATTTGCTTTCGCTTGATAATTAGCATCATGAGTAGCCCATTCAAATTCAATTAATGGATCGCTGTGCTGTAATTTTCCACTTACTGCATTTTCTTTTTCGCTTCCGTAATAAACTACTTTATTTAATCCAGCAACCTCACTCATCTCTAATAGATAAGGATTATTGCGATTAATAAATGCATAACCATGATGCGCTTTCAAGTAAGCATACAATTCGGCCTTACCTTTTTTAACACCTTCAAAACCACCAAAACCATCTAGGTGCGCCATACCTACATTGGTAATTAATCCATGGGTAGGTTGTGCAATTTCACACAAAAACTCTATCTCTTTTTGATGGTTCGCACCCATTTCAATTACGGCAATTTCTACATCATCCTGTAAAGCTAAAATGGATAAAGGAACACCAATGTGATTATTTAAATTCCCTTTGGTAGCAAAAGTTCTGAATTTCTCGGCTAATACAGCTCTAATTAATTCTTTCGTTGTGGTTTTACCGTTACTTCCTGTTAAGCCAATAACTGGAATAGTTAACTGCTTTCTATGGTGTTTTGCTAAATCTTGCAAAGCAGTCAATACATCGTCAACTAAAATGCACTGATTATTTATCGCGTATTGCTCATTATCTACAATAGCAAAAGCCGCACCCTGATCTAATGCTTTTTCTGCAAAAGTATTGGCATCAAACTTATCGCCTTTGAGCGCAAAGAACAAACAACCTTTAGTAATGGCCCTTGTATCAGTACAAATTGTAGCGTGTTTTAGATAGTGTTGGTAAAGCTGTTCGGTACTTGCCATTTCGCAAAGCGGATAAATTTCATCGTAAAAATACAAATGCAAAGATAAATACAAAATCCTTTTTAGTATATTGATAAATATTCCTGTTGTATGAAGAAATATTTGCTTTTTCTATTGTTTTTAAGTGTTAGCACCACTTCGGTTTTAGCGCAAACACCATCGCCCGATGAATTTTTAGGTTATCCGCTTGGTAGTCATTTTACGCCACACCAAAAAGTAGTAGATTATTTTAAGAAAGTAGCTTCAACAAATAAAAATATCCAATTACAGACTTACGGAAAAACATACGAAGGGAGGGAGTTAATACTCGCTGTGATTTCTGATAAGGACAACATGGATAAATTAGAACAGATTAGAACGACTAATTTGAGTTTAGCAAATGCAGATAAAAGTGGCGTAAAAACAGCTAAACAACCGGCGATTTTATGGCTAAGTTATAATGTACACGGTAACGAAGCCAATTCTACAGAAACAGCCATGAAGGTTTTATATACATTGGCATCGGCAAAAGATAGCAATACAGCAGCATGGTTAAAAAATACAGTAGTGATTATAGATCCTTGTTTAAATCCCGATGGGAGAGAAAGATATGTAAGTTATTTTAACATGATAAGTGGAGTTTTGCCAAATCCAGATCCTTCGGCTAGGGAACACAGCGAGCCTTGGCCAGGTGGACGGCCAAACCACTATTATTATGATTTGAATCGCGATTGGGCTTGGCAAACACAAATAGAAACACAACAGAGATTAATTGCTTACCATAAATGGATGCCACAAGTGCATGTAGATTTCCATGAGCAAAGCTATAATGAGCCGTACTATTTTGCGCCTGCAGCAGAACCGGTTCATCAAGATATTACACCTTGGCAAAGAGAATTTCAAATCACCGTAGGAAAAAACAACGCCAAATATTTTGACGAAAATGGGTGGCAATATTTTACTAAAGAACGCTTCGATCTTTTATATCCATCTTATGGAGATACCTACCCACTTTACAATGGGGCAATTGGAATGACCTACGAACAAGGAGGAATTAGAGCTGGACTATCCGTAATTACAGCAGATGGCGACACATTGACATTGAAAGATAGAATTGATCACCATTTTACAACATCAATGGCTACGTTAGAAAC
>NZ_JBAZRL010000033.1:0-38389 GCF_041662865.1 Pedobacter sp. | reverse complement strand
TGAATAAGTTGTTTGCTGCTTCACTATATTTTTTCCCAGTAACTTTTTCAATCAGTTGACCAAGCAAGCCATACGCAGGGTTACTATAGTAGAAATCTGTTCCAGGTTTAAATGCCAAAGGTTTGTCGAGATTAACAATACCTGCCGACATATTAAGTAATTGATGTACGGTGACGGTATCTGCCCATGGCTGTTTTAAGTATGGTAAATAGGTTTTAATTGATTTGTTTAGACTTAAATTTCCCTTTTCAACTTCTTTTAAGATTAAAACTGCTGTTATTTGTTTGCTGTTCGACTGTATTCTGAAGTTGTCTTTTAGCGTTAACTTTACCTTTTTCTCTACATCCGAATACCCACTTATTTTTGAATACTTTATTTTACCATTTTGAGTTATCAAAATAACGCCATTAAAACCTCTTGGGTTTGTAGTTTGAATTAAACTATCAATTTTGGAAGAATAGTTGTCCTTTGCTTTTTGCCCATAACCATTGTAATAAACTAAAAGTGTTAAAGAAAAAAAAGTTAACAATCTAATAAGTCGTTTCATTGAAATTTTATTTATATAAATTTTTGTGTCAATAATAATTGTTCTTAACCACAAAACTGTGTTAGCTGCTGACCGCTGATTAATTCTTTTTCGATTTTGATTTGAGGTAATTTTCTCTTAGAGCACGAAGATCAATTTTCGAACAATCGGCAATTAGTTCCTTTACAATTTTTAGCGGCATTTCATCTTTGTTTTTAAAATTAATACAACCTTTTTGGAAAGCTGCATCTTTCAACAGCGCTTTATATTTTTCATAAATAATAGTTGAACCATACATTGGCAATACATGCAATGACATATAATTTTTTACGCTAGAAAGCCCATATTTAAAACTTCCTGGCGCATTATAAATAATCATTTCTTTTCCCATCATGGGTGCAATTACTGGTGTGATAGTTTTATCATTTTGTATGATAATTTCATGAAGTTGCGATAATAATTCTTGCCTATCTTCTGGTTGGCTTGATATAAATTCTAAAATTGACATACTTGATGTTTTTAGTGTTTCAATTTGCAGTTATGTGACGGTTTTTTTATTTCCATTCTATAGGATATTCCATATAATCTAAATATCCATTTGTTTCAAATAGAACGTCATAACCTTGGCTTGTTAAATAGTAATGACATACTTTAACTTCATTGTTCCGTTTGGGAAACGTCAGCACAGCAGGGCAAAGTTTAGCTTTGTCAATCTTTTTTACAATAAGGTCAAATTTGTTGTCGATGTTTTTTTTCTTGAAGAAACCTAAGGACCTATCACTAATAAATCTTGCAATTTTAATGGAAGTTATGGGATATTTGAACATTTCATATTTTATGCCTTCATAGATAGCACACTTTTCATTCATAGTAGAACTTATAGTTAAACTATCTTCGGTTATGTCTTTAATTACTCCACTTTTAAAACGTTTCCCGTCGGAAAACTCTAAATCATAAATCGCTTCCATTCTGATTACGAAACCATCATCGGATATTTTCCACGAAGTTTTATCATTCAAGTGTTTTCCTTTTTTTGTACGATTAAAATATTTCCCGGTTCATATCTACAATCATAATGTGTTCTATATTCGGCTTCTCCTGGAATAGTATCAGTTTGTGAAAATAAACTAGAATAAGTCAATCCTATTAAAATAACTAAAATTAATTTTCTCATATGTTGGTCTTATGATTAGATAGTCTCTCCATTGTTTAGGTAAACTGCCGCATAACGTTTTGCGGCTTGCCGAAGGCGGGGCTTTCGAAGCACCATCTGTCAAGCTACCACTAATGTTATTTAATTGCCGAAAAGTTTCTGTAACCACGTCCGCCCCGCTTTTGGCAAGGTGCTGTTACCTGTAGTTTTTTCTGTCTGCTTATACGTGTCCCAGAGTAGTTTTCCGTCAAAGTCTATTTTATATTTTGTCTTTGCAAAGTCCGTTAATAAAATACCGTCACTTTCAATTTTAAATTCTTCTTCATTGTCTATCGATACAAAAATGTCTGCACCACCAAACTCCCATTTTTTATTTCCGTCTTTGTCAAGTTTTGTTACTTGAAGTTCACCGTGTATGATGTAGTCGTCCTGCTGTTTAAAAATTTGAAAGCAAGTCGCTTGGTCAACTTGAGTTTTCCATTTTAATTCAAGGTCGGGAAGTGTCAAGCTAATCACAGTGTCGCAACAGCAAATTACTAATCTGTCATTGTCAACAAGCGATGAATTTTGATGAACACCTGTCGCACCGCCTGAGCCTATTAAAATACAACTTTCAATAATTTGGTCGTCACGATAAATTTTAATTCCGTGCTTTGAAGTCGGGTATTGCTCTGCATTGTCACCGAAGTAAGTCTTTGAATAAACACAATTGTTGTCCGCAGAGCCAAATTTGTAAGTTGGCTCGTCAAGAACTTCAATTGTCAAGTCTTTATATTGATGTTTATTCATTTTTGTTGTCGTCCTAAAATTGCAGGTAACTCGCCGCTTGGCGCTACTTAATCGGATATTAAACATTTATAAACGAATATAACCGTTTAATATCCGATTATTAAATATTTTTTGTGGTGATAAGGAGTAACATTTGTCCTACAAAATTTCTTATGAAACAAAAAAAAAGCTCCAAAGGAGCTTTTTTTAAAATATTAATTCATTAGTATCATTTTGGCAATCTGCCCAATGAACAAATGAACTATTGAACGAATGAACTACTTAATTCTTCATCATTTTTAAGAAACTAGCCAATTTCGCTTTCATTTGTCTTCTATCCACAATAAAATCTAAAAAGCCATGCTCCAATACAAATTCAGAAGTTTGAAATCCTTTAGGAAGATCTTTCTTTATAGTTTCTTTAATTACACGTGGTCCAGCAAAGCCAATTAAGGCGCCTGGTTCAGCAATATTAATGTCGCCTAACATGGCATACGAAGCAGTTACACCACCCGTTGTTGGATCAGTTAATAAAGAAATATAAGGGATTTTAGCTTGTGCTAATAAAGCAAGTTTAGCAGAGGTCTTTGCCATTTGCATTAACGAAAATGCGGCTTCCATCATACGAGCACCACCCGATTTAGAAATCATTAAAAATGGCACTTTGTTTTTGATGCTATAATCGATAGAACGAGCAATTTTTTCTCCAACTACAGAGCCCATAGAACCACCAATAAAAGCAAAGTCCATACAAGCAACCATTAACTCCTGCCCATCCACTTTTCCATGAGCAGCACGAATAGCGTCTTTTAAACCAGTTTTAGCTTGGCTTTCTACTATTCTCTCGGTATAAGGTTTATTATCGTTAAAGTGTAAAGGGTCGCCAGAAGTAAGGTTGGCAAACAATTCGGTAAAGGTATTATTGTCAAAAATAACTTGAAAATATTCTTTAGAACCTATCCGTAAATGATAATCGCAATAGTGGCAAACGTACTTGTTTTCAATTAAATCTGCACTGTGTAATGCTTTTTTACAGTTTGGACATTTATTCCACAAGCCATCCGGTGCTTCTTTCTTTTCTTCTGTTGTGGTACTGATACCTTTTTTTTCTCTCTTAAACCAAGCCATGTTACTAGTTAAAAATGCGAGTACAAAGAAACAAAAAAAATAATTAAGAAAAACAGTATTGTGTTAGTGGTTGTTCGATTGTTATAGTGTGGCATTGGTTGACTTTTGAAAATTAACAATTTAACGCGAGTTCGGTATAATGAATAGCTTTTAAATGGTAGGCACAATGGTTGTGGTTTAAAAATCATTGATTTCTGCGATATAACATGGTTCTGTCGCTTCGCGGACAAACTTTTTTCCTGTAGATGAAAAAAGTATGCAAAAAACTCCACGACTGCGCCCAGCGCTATTAAAGTTTCTGCCAAGGCAAATTGCTGCATTCCGCACTGGACAAGGTCGATTTTTGGTTTACGAAGAGATAGTGCTTGGGCTTGTTAGTTAAAAATAGCAGAATGCTTAACCCGAACTCACGTTAATTTAACAATTCAATACTTCCTCAATCGACTAAAATATTAGGGTGGTTATTGTAAAAAGTACACTTAGGTAAAAATTGTTGTTTTCTTAATTTTTTTCATAACTTCGACATATCAAATTTAAATAGAAATGAGTTTAAAAGGCTATAAAGGCGTAATTTACGGATCAGCCGTTCAGGAATTATTTGAACAGGCTAAGAAACATCAATTTGCATTACCAGCGGTAAATGTTACAGGAACCAATACTATTAATGCAGTAATGGAAACTGCAAAAGCAGTAAATTCTCCTGTAATGATTCAACTTTCTAATGGTGGTGCACAGTTTTACGCTGGTAAAACATTAAATAACGATAACTTAAATGCTTGTGTATTGGGCGCAGTTTCTGCAGCTAAGCATGTGCATTTATTAGCAGAACATTATGGTGTTGCTGTAATTTTACATACAGACCATGCGGCTAAAAAGTTATTGCCTTGGATTGATGGTCTTTTAACACATGGCGAACAATTCTTTGAAGAAACTGGTAAACCTTTATTTTCATCGCACATGTTGGATCTTTCGGAAGAACCAATTGAAGAGAACATGGAAGTTTGTGTAGAATATTTCAAACGCATGAACAAAATGGGCATGACCATTGAAATTGAATTAGGTGTAACTGGTGGTGAAGAAGATGGTGTTGATAATAGTGATGTAGATAGCTCTAAATTATACACACAGCCAAGTGAAGTTGCTTATGCATATGATGAATTGAGTAAGGTAAGTGATCGTTTTACCATTGCAGCTGCTTTTGGTAATGTGCATGGGGTGTATAAACCAGGTAACGTTAAATTACAGCCAATTATTCTAAAAAATTCTCAAGATTACATTAAAGAAAAATACAACTTAACTGCAGAGAAACCAATTAATTTTGTTTTCCACGGTGGTTCAGGTTCATCTCAAGAAGAAATAAGGGAAGCTATATCTTATGGTGCTATTAAAATGAACATTGATACCGATATGCAATGGGCATTTTGGCAAGGAATTTTAGATTACTACAAAAAGAACGAAGCATTTTTGCAAGGTCAAATTGGTAATCCGGATGGAGATGATAAGCCAAATAAAAAATATTATGATCCTCGTGTTTGGTTACGCAAAGGTGAGGAAGAATTTGTGAAACGTTTAACAGGCGCTTTTGAAGATTTAAATTGCATTAACGCCAACGATAAATTATAAAATAGCGTTAAAATATTTGAGGGTTTAAATGTTGTAAAGTTCTAGGCACATGTCTAGAATTGCAACATTTAAACCTTTACTTTTTACAAACATTTGTAGACGGCTAAACGTTACAACATCTAAACCTTCCAACCAATTTTATAGGTTTTTTTGACTGATATATCCTTGCAGTAAATCTCGATAGCCTACCCCGACAGGAATTTCTTCTCCTGCTACAACCAACTGTGATTTTTGAATAGAATCAATTTTATCTAAAGCTATAATGTACGATTTATGAATACGAATAAACCTGTCAGCACCAAGTCTTTCTTCAAGCCCTTTTAAACCTAATCTGGTTACAATAGGTTTTCCATCAGTAACATTAATTCTTACATAATCTTTAAGGCCTTCAATAAATGTAATGTCTTTTATTTTAATTTTAATTAAGGCATAATTAGCATTAACAAATACGTAATCATTTTCTGGCAAAGCCCTATTTTGCATTTGTTTAGTTAAGTAAAGCTCGTGCGCTTTATTTACAGCTTTTAAAAAGCGATTAAATGGAACTGGTTTAACCAGATAATCTACAACATCTAAATTAAAACCATCAAGCGCATGTTCTTGATAGGCCGTTACTAAGATGACCATTGGTGGATTTGTAAAAGATTTTAGTAAATCAAGGCCATTAATGCTAGGCATGTGTATATCCAGAAAAATTAAATCAACCTTGTTTTTTTCTAATACATCTTGAACGTGAAGTGGATTACGGCAAGAAGCAATAATTTTTAAAAAAGGAATTTGTTTTACATTATCTTCTAGTAATTCTAGCGCAGGTTTCTCATCGTCAACTAAAATACAATTCATTTTTATAAGGTAATTTGTAGCATGGCCATAAAAGTATTATCTTTTTGTTGAGTATAGAAGAGATGCTTGCCACTATAGAGCAATTCTAGCCTTCTTTTAACATTATTTAACCCTATTCCCGAACTTTTCTCTGCAAATGTTTCAATTTGTGCTACATTATTAATGACAATCATCTTTAATTGACGTTCTTTTTCTTCTAAGATGATAGAAATATCTATGACCGGAGATTCGATGTTGCCAATACCATGTTTAAACGCATTTTCAATAAATGGGATTAATAGCATGGGTTCGATTACAAAATTTTCAAAAGGCCCTACTAATTGAAGATTGACCTTCAAATCTTCTTCAAATCGGATCAATTGTAAATCGATGTAATTCCTGAGGTATTCAATTTCATCTGCTAATCCAATGGGCTTCCCATTATTATCATATAACATATACCGCATTAACTGAGAAAGGCTGATCAACGATGATTCGAGTGCCTCAGATTTTTTTCTCGCCATTGATACCATTGTATTTAATGTGTTAAACATAAAGTGTGGACTAATTTGTGATGAGAGAAAATCTAGTTCTGTTTTTAAATGGATATGCTCACGTTCTTTGTTTAATTTTTCTCTTTTTACTTTTTCTAAATATAATTGATGGCAGAAGCTCACAACAATAGTGAATAAAAAAGGAAAAACATTCATAATGTTTAGTAGTGGTGGCGGCCCAAATTGATTTTTCTCTTTGGGTATAAATAAAGGATTTTTAGAAAAATCTGGTCTAAATAGGTCTTTAGTAAAAAGATAGATTGTCATGCACACCAACAACAACGCAATGTAGATTAACAATCCATGTTTCTTTTCCCTTATGGGGTAAATTAAATAACTGTGTACATAAAAAATAATAATAAGAAGTAGGTTAGAAACTAACATACTCCTTAAATGTTGTTCGCGAAATTCTTTTGGGAAGTTATCGGCTCCAGAAAAATAGGGCAAACTAAAAACAACTACCCAAAATAAGAGCGGGGCGACAAGATTAAAAAAACGCCAAGATTTTAGTTTTACCATTGTCTTTAATGTATTGTTTATAAACGTTTTATTGGTAAACAAATAGGTCTAACGTATCTGCTCTTAATCCTGTAAAAATACCTAAACCGTTGGTGACATTTGTTGAGGGATTTGTTAAATTAAGTGAATTTCCACCTGTGCTTTTTAGCGCATCGTTATATTCTTGATTTATATGAAATAATAAAACTTTATGATTGCCAGCATAATTAAAATTCATCGCTTCTGTGTTATATGTAGAAACTTGCCCAACCAAAACTTCATTTTTTAATCGGGTATTTCTTGATATACTGCTTGGATAAGCTTCAACGTTCTCAAATGACATAAGAAAATAATCTGATTTGGTATTGGCCCAGCTATACGTTACGGGTACAAAAGTGGTAGGAGTAGAGCCAAATGTAATTGTGGGTACTTTTTGTTGTGTACTCGAAGCTTTAAAGTTAATAGGCTTAGTTGGGATTGTGGTATGAGCACTTATAACTTTATCTAAATAGGTAAAATTTAAGGAGTAGCTTTTGTTGTCTTTTATGAAATTTACATCAGCATACGTGTAAACTCCGGGCTTAGTTTCTGTAAGTGAAATAGTATTTGTGCCGTCGCTTACTTTTAACTCCAAACCAGTTATGGGAAAACCATAAGAAATGGTATCTTCTAAATATTTCTGATAATAAACCTTAACCTGAACCGCGGTACCTGGTATTAAATAAGCTTCAACAACTGGTCGATTATAATCTGCAACTGAATCGTCTTTTTGGCATGAAGAAAAACAATACACAATGCTAATGAATAGGATGATGAATAGGTATTTTAAATTTTTATTTATTTCCATTTTAAGCTAAGCGTTATATTAGGTGTAAGACCAAGGTAATTTACGTTTGAGGTGATAACTTGATTGTTGACAATTGAATATTGTTGATACCAAATATTACCTCTATTATAGGCATTGAAAATAGAGAAGCCAATGCTCCCCACTTTGCGACTATCAATTTTAATTAAATCGTAAAGTGCAGAAAGATCTAAACGGTGATAGGATGGAAGGCGCTGGCCATTTTTTTCACTAATGGTTAAAAATGTCCTGGCATTACCGCTATAGTCGTTTACGGTATAGGTGCTTAATGGTGCAGTAAAAGGTTTTCCTGTTGCAAAGATCCATGTTGCTGAAAATGTCCACCTGCGATAGTGATAAAGATTAACCGATTTAAACTCGTGCCTAGTATCTTGACTGGCAGCAAATTCTCCGCCGTAGGCATCAAAATTATTTTTAGCTTCTGAGAGCGTATAACTTACCCATCCTGTATATTTTCCTTTTGTTTTCTGTAATAAAAATTCAATTCCTTTGGTATAGCCTGAGCCAGTGTAAAAATGTTCTTCTAAAGAAACGCCAGTTCTTCTGTTTCCAATTTGTCGTTGAGAATATTCTGATAAATTAGTTAGTGTTTTATAATAACCTTCCACATCAATTAAAAATTTATCTGCTTCATAGCTAAAACCTGCAATGTAATGATAGGCAGAACTTACAGGAATGGAGCTACCATTGGATAATACCCAAAAATCTCTACTTCCAGATAAAATATCTTCTCTAATCACACGGTTAGTAAATTGGTAAAACTTACCGGTTGAAGCTTTTAAAGTTAATTGATCATTCAATGTATAAGTTCCAGATAGGCGAGGTTCTAGATAAACTTTCCCAGTTTGATCATAATAAGTGGTACGAAGGCCAGGCTTAATTTGCAAGTTTTTGCCTGGACTAAATTCTATTTCGCCATAAAGCCCGCCAATATTTGCTTTGGTATGCTGATCAATTAGTTTGCTCGTGTCATTTTGACTATACTCATAAGAAACATCTTGATTAGAGGCATAAACACCAAAAAGCGCTTTGATTTTATCTGCAGTTTGCCATTCCCAATCAGATTTTAAGCTAAAATCTTTCAACTTATTCTTTTCAAAGGTTCCGTTGTTTAATTCTGTTTCATTTCCAAGCGAATCTGCAATGGTTATCTTATTACTGTTGTCTCTATCGCTGTGATACGTAGAATAGCTCATTAACGTGTTTGAATATATTTTTGGTGTCCATCGCTTCGACCATTTTAAGCTCGACCCTAAATTGCCATAAGTAGTTTTATCTGTATTGGTGATTTCTCCACCACTAGAAATAAAGGAAGGTAATTCGATGGTTTTACTATTATCGAGATTATCATTTCCTTGATAAATGCTCCAAGAAAATCTGTTTTTTTGATCTGGAGCATACGTATATTTTGCGTTCAAATCGTAAAAGGCAGATGCAGGTGTAGTAACGGTTTGTGTGAAACCACCTCTACCGCCCCCGCCAGGAGGACCGCCCATGCCACCTCCAGGCCCACCAGGTCCACTGGTGGTAGAAACTGTTGTTGTGTTAAATTTGTTAAATATTTTATTATACAGAGGTCCTTCATAAGATCTTCTATAGGCTAATAACAGGGTAGATTTTTCGTTAATTGGCTTTTCTAAATAAATATTAGCACTTAAAAGACTAATGTCTCCACCAATGTTGTATTCTTTGCTATTTCCCTCTTTACCAACAATATCGGTTACACTAGACAATCGACCACCGTATTTGCTAGAGAAACCTCCTTTATACATGGTTACATCTTTAACACTATTACTATTAAATGCACTAAAAAAACCATACAGGTGATCTACTTGATAAACTGTAAATCCATCAAAAAGTACTAGATTTTGATCTGGTGTACCTCCTCTTACATAAGCCCCTGAAGATGATTCGTTACTACCACTTATGCCTGGCATTAATTGAAATGATCGTAAAATATCTCTTTCTCCAATATTGGGCAACTCATCTAACTTTGCTGGAGAGATTTGCAACACACTTACTCTACGTTTATCGGTAGTCATTACGCTTTCACCCTTTTTACCCACAACTACAACTTCATTTAGTGATTTTACTGAAATGAAAAGACCAATTACAATTTCCTTTTTAATATTCTCACTACTTAATTGATAGGTATCTCTTCTGTAGCCAACATAATTAATTTCTAACGTGCAGGTGTCGGAAGGAACATGCAAAATGGTAAAATAACCATCGGAGTTTGTAGCAGTGCTTATAGTAGTGTTTCTTACTTTAATAATGGCTGATGGTAATGATTCGCCAGTATTTTGATCTATAACTTTTCCATTAATGGCAAAAGGTTCAACTTTTTTTACAGACTTAATAGTGTCTAATGTGATAGAATTGTTTTTGATAATTAAATTTTCGTTTCGCTTTTTTGAGCTTAGGTTTTGGCTTGAGTAGTAAAGAGCGGGGTCTTTTTCTATCTCCATTTTTTTGAGACGAGGTAAATCTTCAGGCATTTTAATGATATAAATAGCTTGATCTGATTCTACCCAATAATGAATCTTATTGGCCTTAAAAATCTTCGATAATACGTTTGCAATTGGTTCTTCATGAAATTGATCAGTAATTTGCATATCCTTTATCATTTCATGATCATAGATGAATCTGATCTTGCTTTTTTGGGCAATGGTATCCAACATGGTTTCCATGGGTAATGTAAAGAAACCACTAATAACCGCCTCTGTTTTTAATGGTCGCTGGGCAGAGGCTGTAAAACTCAATGCGCAACTCATGCTAATTAATAATAAAATTCTCTTCATATGTAAAGGCGAATTTTATAAAAGCACATGTTAACAAATGTTAATTGCGACAAATGATAGATATAAGCCTATGAAAGTAACTTTTGTTGCGAAGATTTAAGGTGATCAATAATTTTTTATTAAAACATATTCTTAGTTTATGGGTTTGCTAGATGTTAATAGTTATGTTCAGATTTTGATTTTAACCTATTATATAGTCTATATTTACTAACACAATCAGTTGACATGAAAAGCAAAGGAAAAAAGAATAGTCTATTTGAAAGATTTGCAAATGCAGCCACTAAATTTACAGGAAGTTCGCCGGCTTTTTTAATTGCAGCAGGAGTAGTAATAGTATGGGCAGCAACGGGTCCACTGTTCGATTATTCTGAAACTTGGCAGTTGGTAATTAACACAGGAACAACTATTATCACTTTTTTAATGGTGTTTTTAATTCAGAAAGCACAAAATAAAGATGGTAAGGCTATTCAGTTAAAGCTAAATGAATTAATTGCAGCTCAAGAGCACACGAGTAATCGTATGGTTGACATTGAAGATTTAACGGAGGAAGAATTAGATCAATTGCACAAATTTTATGTTAAATTAGCTATGTTAGCTAAAAAGGAAAATGATATTCATTGTTCGCATAGTATTGATGCAGCGGAAGAATGGAATATGAAAAAAGCAAAAGGTAATAAACCAGTTAAAAAAGATAAATAAGATGGATACGCTGCAAGTTCAAAAAGCAACAACAAAAGAAGAATTAGAAAAAGTTTTTGCTATTCGTAAAATCGTTTTTGTAGATGAACAAAATTGTCCGCCAGAATTAGAATGGGAAAATGAAGATGTTTCAACCCATTTTTTGGCTTTATCAGATCATCAGCCTTGCGGCGCTTGTCGCTGGCGCAAAACGGATAAAGGATATAAATTAGAACGCTTTGCAGTGTTAAAAGAGTTTAGAGGTCAAGGTGTGGGTAGAGCTTTAATTGCGACTGCCTTAGATGATTTGCCTTCAGATGCAGACTACATTTATTTAAACGCTCAATTAGATGCGATGAGTTTGTACGCTAAATTTGGTTTTGTTGCTGAAGGAGATCAGTTTGAGGAAGCTGGTATTCAGCATTTTAAAATGGTAAAGAAAGCTTAGAACTTTTTAAACTATAGAATTGAAAAAGCCATTCACATAATTTGTGAATGGCTTTTAGTTTTTAGTAGAAAATGATTTTATTTAATTGGTTCTACCTGATTTTAAACTTGGTAAAACAAAGTCATTAAGAACACTTTTGGCAGCCATTTTCTTCTCAATATCTGCGATGCTTCTTGGTGCAAAGACCGAAAGGTTTTCATAGCCATCTTTTGTAATTAATACATCATCTTCAATACGCACCCCAATGCCCCACCATTTTTTATCACAATCACTATTGGCAGGAATATAAATGCCGGGTTCAATAGTAATCACCATGTTAGCTAGGAGTTTGCCTGAACTGCTTCTATCGTGCACATCTAGTCCTATATGGTGACTAAGGCCATGAGTATAATATTTTCTATAGTCTTTTTTATCTTTAATAATGCCCAATTTTAATAAACCTTCTGAAATAACTTCATTTGCTGCATTACTTGCTGCAGAAAAAGTAGAACCATCTTTTAAGGTTTTAAAAGCGGCTTCTTGAGCATCATAAACAATTTGGTAGATCAGTTTTTCACTTTCTGTAAATTTACCATTTGCTGGTATTATCCGCGTAACATCTGCGCTATAACCATGGTATTCTGCACCTACATCCATCAACACTAAAGAATTTCCAACTTTTGTTTTAGTATTCGTTTCATAGTGTAAAATACAGCCATTTTCGCCAGAACCTACAATAGAACCGTAGCCTACTTCTTCTGCACCGTATTTTTTATGCACAAATTCCTGTATACCTTGTATTTCAAGCTCACTCATATTGGTGTTTGCAGCTTTCATGACTTCACTATGCGCATTGCAAGAAATTTCTACCGCTTTACGAAGCATTACTAATTCTTCTTGTGTTTTAATTTCCCTTAACTGGCCTGTTAATTTATAGTAAAGTCTTCTAGCAGTATTTACATCTGATGTGTTGTCTAAAGAGATATTCGCTTTCTTCACAAACGAATTCACTAATCCAGCTAAAAGTGGAGATTCTGTTTTAGATGGCGCCATTGTTGCTGGCAAACTGTATATGATATTCTTGAACTTAGAAAGATTGATAGCATAATCCTTAAAATCATTACCATTAAAGGCCATCGGAATACCTAACTTTTCTTTTACACCTTCAACACCTAAGCGTCGACCTGTCCAACTTTCTTGTTGCGGGCTTCTTTTCTACAAAAAACAATTCTTTATAGGCATTGCCTTTGTCATCTGTTTGCGCTTCTTTGAAAATAAATAGCACTGCATCTGGTTCTTTGTATCCAGAAAAGTAATAAAGATCTGGGTTTTGATGATAGAGATAATCTACATCATTTGAAAAAGTTCGAGTAGGGTAGGCAAATACCACCATTACTGAACTATCTGGCATAATTTTACGCAATGCTTCTCTGCGTTGCGCATGAAAATCTTTGCTAAAATAATCTGTAGGTTCAAGGTCTTGAGCAAATGAAGTTTGCGCCACACATACCATAAACAGTAGGGTAAGTAATTTTCTCATCATAATTTATTTTGCTTAGTTTTTGGTTACAGCATTGCTGATTTCTAAATGTATATAAATTTGACTATTTTAAATTATTGGTATAAAACATTTTACAATGATGAATTATATTGCAAGAATGGATGGATGATGAGGTTTATGTGTGCCAGCTATCGGTTTTATAGTTTAAATCATTTAGGTTTGATGTAGCATACGTATTGTTTTTTGTAGCTTTTAGCACAGATGATGACGATGCCTTTCTAACCCACCGCCACAATACTAACTACAACCACTTTAGTTAAACACTTCCGATGAAAATAGCATCGCTTCATGCCATTTATCCATATTTAAACCTAAGTCTTCATTTTTGCTTTGCAAGAAAGAAATCAAATCTTCGGTAGCCATATTTCCTGTTAAATCATCTGCTGCCATTGGACAACCACCATAACCTTTTAGCGCACTATCAAAACGAGTACAGCCAGCTTTATAGGCTGCTTCAATTTTTTCTAATCGCGTAAAAGGGGTACTGTGTAAATGAATGCCAATTTCTGTTTCATTAAACTTTCTAAGTAATGCTGGTAATATGGTCTCGATTTTTTCTGGTGTAGAAACGCCAGTTGTATCTGCTAGAGAAAGAATTTTAACACCTCTGTTTACCAATTCTTCCGCCCATTTTTCTATAATCTCTACATTCCATTCATCACCATACGGATTGCCAAAACCCATGGATAAATAAACCACAGCTGTTTTTTGGTGTTTATCGCAAAGGTTAAGCATTTCTTCAACTGTGTTTAAAGACTGAGCAATACTAGAATTTGTATTGCGCTGTTGAAAGGTTTCTGAAATGGAAAATGGAAAACCAAGATACGTAATCTGTTGATGCTGAACAGCTGCTTCAACACCTCTTACATTCGCTACAATAGCCAATAATTTCGATTTAGTGGTGCTTAAATCTAATTGTGCCAATACTTCAGCAGTATCTCGCAGTTGCGGAATTGCTTTTGGGGAAACAAAACTTCCGAAATCAATCGTGTCAAAGCCTACTTGCAATAAAAGATTAATGTATGCAGCTTTTAAGGCTGTCGGAATAAAATTGTGTAAGCCTTGCATGGCATCACGAGGGCATTCTACTAGCTTTATTTTTTGGTTCATTTGTTCATTAGTATCATTATTCACTTGTTCATTAGTATCATTAGTTCATTAGGTATTAGCTTATCAGACAAATGAACAAATGAACTGTTATTCTGTTTTTTGCGCTAGAGGACTATTTATAGCTTTCCATCGATCTCCCTTAAGAAATGGTCTAATGATTAAACGTGTGCCTCTATCATAACTAAAATAGCTCCATACCCAATTCACAAAAACAATTAACTTATTTCTAAAGCCAACTAGTGTCATTAAGTGAACAAACATCCATGTAAACCAAGCAAATATTCCTTGGAAATGGATTTTGCCAATATCTACCACGGCTCTGTTTCTACCAACTGTTGCCATAGAGCCTTTATCGAAATACTTGAAATTTTCAGTTGGTTTGCCTTGAATGATATTGATTAAATTTTTAGCCAATAAATTACCTTGCTGTATCGCTGCTGGAGCAACGCCCGGATGCCCATTTGGAGTTTCATCCGTAATCATTGCGGCAACATCACCAATGGCATAAATGTTCTGGTAGCATTCTACTTTGTTAATTTTATCAACTTTTAATCGATTTCCTCTTACGGTGCATTCTGGATTTAAACCATCTAACACTACACCTTTAACTCCCGCACTCCAAATTACAGTAGAAGAGGGGATAGAGGTTCCATCAACTAATGAAATTACGCTACCATCGTAGGTTTTTACCCTGGCTTCGGTAAGTACAGTTACACCCAATTCTTCTAAAAATTCTTTCGATTTTTTTTGTGCTTGTACAGACATCACTCCTAATAATTCGGGAGATCCTTCAATTAAATAAATATTTACTTTGTGAATATCCAGTTCTGGATAATCGTTTTTAAGTACGTGTTTCTTAAGTTCAGCAAGCGCACCAGCAGTTTCTACACCAGTTGGTCCACCACCAACGACTACAAAATTCAATAACTCCTTTTCCTTTTGAGCATCTTTTGCAATTAATGAGGCCTCCAAATTTTGTAAAATTAAGCTTCGTAAATTTAATGCCTCTGGAATAGATTTCATTGGCATTACATTTTGCTGAATTTCTTCCTGCCCAAAAAAATTGCTTGTTGATCCAGTTGCAATGACTAAATGATCGTAATGAATTGCTCCAATTGTAGTTAATAACTTATTTTCTTCTGGAATTACTTTTTCTACTTCTGTAACTCTGAACGTGAGATTTTTTTGTCCTTTAAATATTTTGCGAATAGGAAATGCAATAGAATCGGCCTCTAAGCCTCCACTTGCAACTTGATACAATAGGGGTTGAAAAGTATGGTAGTTGTGTTTATCAAGAATGACAACATCAACGTTTTTATTTCGAAGTTTTTTAGCTAATTCAATACCGCCAAAACCTCCACCAATTATCACTATTTTTTGTTTTCCGTTTTCCATAATAGAACAACTAATGAAACTATCAATTAGTTTAACAAATATAGAAAGTTATTGAGGCAATAAAGGTTAATCTGGTTTAAGAAATATAGCTCAAGCTAATTAAGGTAATCCGAGTATAATGAAAATTTAGAACAACAAAAAAGGGCATTCAGTTATGAACGCCCTTGTATTTTATAAGAATTGAAAGCTATTTAACTGCTTTTTTTTCGTTTTTAGATAAATCAATTACAATTGGTGTAGAGATACACAATGATGAATATGTACCAATAATACGACCAATTAATAAAGCAAATATAAACCCGCGGATACTATCTCCACCAAATACGAAGATTACCATTAACACAAAAAATACAGTTAATGAAGTTAAAATAGTACGACTTAATGTGCTGTTTAGTGCGAAGTTAATTAACGTATTACGCTCTTCACCATACACATCAGTTTTACCACTTTCACCTAATTTCTCGCGGATACGGTCAAACACAACTACAGTTTCTGTCATGGTATAACCCATTACTGTTAAAATTGCTGCAATAAAATCTTGTCCAATTTCTAATGGGAAAGGCAATACACCGTCTAAAATAGTATATAATGAAATTACCAATAACACATCATGGAATAATGCGATTACCGCACCTAAACCATATTGCCATTTTCTAAAACGCACCAAGATGTAAATAAACATTACAATACAAGAGAATAAAATTGCTCCGTACGCTCCGTAAATAATATCACTAGCAATTGTTGGTGTTACTTTTTGAGAACTTCCAATTTCAAACTTAGCTCCAGTTTCTGTTAGTCCTTTTCTTAATGCATTTTCTACAATTTTATCCGCATTAGGATCTTGATCTGTAATGTGGTAAGGAGTAGTGATTTTTAATGAATTATCAGTTCCAGCAGTTTTTACTAAAGCTTCTTCACCTTCAAAGTTGGTTACCAATTTCTTAGTCACCTCTTCCGTATTCATTTTTCTATCGAACTTAACCATGTAAGTTCTACCACCTTTAAAGTCTACACCTAAGTTTAAACCGTCATTTTTAATGTAGAAACCAATACCAGCAAGAATAATTACAGAAGAAATTACATAATATAATTTTCTATGTCCAACGAAGTTGAAAGCAATATTTTTAAATGCATTTCTAGTTACGCTATTATCGAAAGAGATGTTAGCTTTTTTGCTTAATAAACCTTCAAAAATTACGCGAGAGATTAAAACTGCCGCAAATAACGAAGTTACAATACCCACACATAATGTAGTAGCAAAACCTTGAACTGGACCTGTACCAAATATAAATAGGATAATACCTAAGATAAATAATGTTACGTTCGAATCGACGATTGAAGGCATTGCATGTTTAAAACCTTCTTTAATTGCAACTGCTGTACTTTTTCCATGGGCGAGTTCCTCTCGGACACGTTCAAAGATTAGGATGTTCGCATCTACGGATAAACCAATAGTTAATACGATACCAGCAATACCAGGTAGTGTTAGCACAGCTCCAAATGCAGCCAGCACACCCATAATAAAGAATAAGTTAATTAATAAGGAAAGATTAGCTACCCAGCCAGCTTTATTGTAATAGAAAGCCATAAATGCTAGAATAACAATAAATGCAATTACAAATGATGATAAACCGCTATCAATTGCTTGTTGACCTAATGAAGGACCTACAACGAAATCTGAAACGATTTTAGCAGGAGCAGGTAATTTACCAGCTTTTAAAATGTTAGCTAAATCTTTAGTGTCTTCTAAGGTAAAACTACCAGAAATAGAAGATACACCATTCGGAATTTCATTCTGTACAGTTGGTGCAGAATAAACTGTATTATCTAAAACAATAGCAATTGCTTTTTTATTATTTGGATCAGCAGATGCATCAGCAGTAATTTTTTTCCATTTTGCAGCACCATCGCTGTTCATGTACATGGTTACTTCTGGTCTGTTTTTCTGATCGTATCCTTGCATTGCGTTAGAAATCGCATCGCCACCTAAGTCAGGTCTTCCATCCAAAGAAGAAACTTTAATTGCATACAATTCAAATACTTTGCTGCCTTCCATCGGTTTTAAGCTCCACATGAATTTCATGGTGCCTGGAATTAACGACTTAATTTCTGGTCTAGCAAAATATGCTTTTACTTTAGCAGTATCTTTTTGCAAAGTCCAACCTACAACTGGTCCTGGACGTAATGCTTGTTGACCATTTTCTGCAGTATATGTAGGAATACTTAATATTGAGAATAGCGGATTAGATTTGCTTGCCTCAGCTTTTTTAGCAGTTGCTGAAGTGTCTTTTACAGCGCCTTTAGTTAAATTAGCTAATTTACTGCCTTTCGCTGCAGTATCTGCAGGTTTAGCGCTAGCAACAGCTGCAGTATCTTTTACAGTTAATGCAAGTGTTTTGTTAATGTTTTCTAATACATTAACAACTTCTTCATTTTGATAAACTTGCCAAAATTGTAATTCAGCAGAACCTTGTAATAATTTACGAACACGTTCTTTGTCTTGTACACCTGGCATTTCAATAAAGATTCTATTTGAACCTTCTTGTTTTTGCATGTTAGGAGCAACAACACCAAAACCATCAATACGACTACGTAAAATAGTAAATGAACGATCTATTGCACTATTACCTTCTTTAGATAAGAATTTTTTAACATCGTCGTTACTTGCGTTAGCTTTTAATTGACTAGCGTTATCTTGGTTAGCAAAGAAATCTGCTAATTTTCCGTTAGGAGCAAGTTTTTCATATTCATTAACAAACAAAGTGATGAAATCTTTTCCACCAGCATTCATTTGAGTTTGTGCATTTTGTAATGCCTGATTAAAGTTTGCATCTGTAGTATTACCAGCTAAAGATTTAGTCAGCTCAGCTAACGAAATCTCCATCGTAACATTCATTCCACCTTTTAAATCAAGACCAAGGTTAATCTCTTTACCTTTTACTTGTTGATACGTTAGCCCTAAACCAGGATAAACAGCTACAGTAGCCATCGAATCTAGATACGCTTTTTCTTTCACCACATCGCCTTTAGCATAAGCTTTGGCATCTTTTTCTACGTTATAAGTAACTAGATTAAATGAGAGAGAATACAGACAGACAATACCTAATAGTATTGCCATAAATTTAATAAAACCTTTACCTTGCATTTGTTTGTAAATTATTTTTTTCTATAGTATGCTGTTTTTAAACAAGTCGGCAAATCTAATTATTTTTTTAAATAATAGGTATCTTATTGAAATTTTATTAAGGAAATTTCGCTATTTGCGTTCTAATGTTGAAAAAGTGTAAGCTACGTTATTTTTTTCGTCAGCTTCGTGATATTCTTGATGGATTTCTTCCCACTCATTTCGAGTTAATTCTGGGAAAAAGGCATCGGCCTCATAACTTTGGTGAACGGTTGTTAAATATATCCTATTCGTAACAGCAAGCGCATGTTTGTAAATTTCGGCACCGCCAATAATAAATACTTCATTTTCTTGTTCACAAAGTGATAATGCTGCTTGTAAACTATTGACTACTTCTACACCTGCAATTTCTAACCCGGTTTTACGTGTAATTACAATGTTTCTTCTATTAGGTAATGGTTTGCCAATTGAATCATATGTTTTGCGACCCATGATTATAGTACCACCAGTTGTAATTTCTTTAAAGTGTTTTAAATCGGCCGGCAAATACCATAACAACTGATTGTCTTTTCCTATGGCATTGTTTTCTGAAATGGCTACTACTATGGATATTCGGTTCATTAGTTCATTAGTTCAATTGTTCATTGGTTTTGAGACCTTACGTCATTGCGAGGTACGAAGCAATCTCCTAACATATTTCGCTTTAAGATTGCTTCGTACCTCGCAATGACGATAATTTAGACTGCTACCGCTCCTTTAATATGTGGATGTGGATCGTAGTTTTCCAACGCGAAATCTTCAAATTTAAAATCGAAGATATTTTTTACTGCTGGATTAATATGCATTTGAGGTAAAGCTTTAGTATCTCTACTCAATTGCAATTTGGCTTGTTCAATATGGTTGTTGTATAAATGTGCATCACCAAGGGTGTGGATGAAATCACCGTATTGTAAATCGCAAACTTGTGCTACCATCATAGTTAGTAAAGCATAAGAAGCAATGTTAAAAGGTACGCCCAAAAATATATCCGCACTGCGTTGGTATAATTGACAGCTTAATTTACCATCGGCAACATAAAACTGAAAAAAAGCGTGGCAAGGTGGTAAAGCCATGTTTTCTATTTCTGCAACATTCCATGCAGAAACAATTATTCTTCTCGAATCAGGGTTGTTTTTTATGGTATTGATGATTTGAGTAATCTGATCAATCTTTTCGCCATCAGGTTTTGGCCAACTGCGCCATTGTGATCCATAAACAGGGCCTAAATTCCCATTTTCGTCAGCCCATTCATCCCAAATCTTTACTCCGTTATCTTTTAAGTATTTGATATTAGTATCGCCACTTAAAAACCAAATTAATTCATGTATAATAGATTTTAAGTGCAATTTTTTGGTAGTTACCATTGGGAAGCCATCCTGCAAATTGAAACGCATCTGATAACCAAAAACGCTAATTGTTCCCGTACCTGTGCGGTCGTGTTTTTGTGTGCCGTGATCTAGCACATGCTGCATTAAATCTAAATATTGTTTCATCTTATCTTAAAGGAAGAATAATCCTATTACAAAACTAAAAATTTTAAAGTCTGTACGTTTTATGTTTTTTCCACATTGTGGAGTTTTCCCAAGTATTTATAAATAATTTACAATTTGTATGTTTGCAATGAAAGTTTATCTTTCAAATCGGATATCCAAAAATCGTAATTCTATAATCGTAAATTAATAAGATGCTTTCTTTCGCCAACGCTAAATTAAATTTAGGCTTATTCTTAACCGAAAAACGTGAAGATGGTTACCACAACCTTGAAACTGTTTTTTATCCGGTTAAGTTATGCGATGTGGTAGAATTAATTGATGCCGATGAAACTAGTTGCGTTATAAAAGGTATTGATATTCCGGGCAAAGCCGAGGATAATATTTGCTTAAAAGCGTTTAAACAGCTACAAACTGATTTTAATTTACCAAATCAGCAAATCATTTTATTAAAGAATATTCCAGTCGGTGCAGGTTTAGGTGGCGGTTCGGCTGATGCAGCATTTTTAATTAAACTCGTAAATGAGAAATTTAAATTGGCTTTATCAGTCGAAAAAATGCAAAGCTACGCTAGAAATTTAGGCGCAGATTGTGCTTTTTTTATCGAAAATAAACCAGCTTATGCGTTTGCCAAAGGGGATGAATTTGAAGACTTGTCAATAGATTTATCCGCCTATTTTATTGTGTTGGTAAAACCTGAAATACATGTTTCAACTGCCGAAGCCTATCAAAATGTAACCGTAAAACACCCTTCAATTTCCTTAAAAGAATTAATACATTTGCCCTTGAGCGAGTGGAAAGATAAAATTGTGAACGATTTTGAAACGTCAGTTTTTACAAAATATCCGCAAATTGACGAAATAAAAACAAAGCTTTATGCTGCAGGTGCTACATTTGCGTTAATGAGTGGCAGTGGATCATCTGTTTTTGCCATTTTTGAAAAACCAATTCAACTTTCTGACTTAGAAAAAGAGAATCAGGTTTTCTATAATGTTTAATTAAGAATGGAAATAAATCTAATCCGCAAAAGCGGAAAATTTAACTTTGAAGCTAGTAATGAAGCTGGATTTACAGTAGAACTAGATGCAAAACCTACTATTGGAGGTGAGGGAAAAGGTTTTAGACCAATGGAAACTTTACTTGTTGGTTTAGGCGGATGTAGCGGCATCGATATGGTAAATGTGTTAACCAAACAAAAGGAGCCATTAAATGATATTAAAATTGGTATCAAAGCTACACGGAGAGATGAAGAAATGCCGCCGATTTTTGATGTGATTAATATTCATTTTGATTTATTTGGCGATTTAAGCACAACAAAAGTAGAACGAGCTTTACAAATGACTTTTGAAAAATATTGTTCAGTATCGAATATTTTAGGGCGCTCTGCAACAATAAATTTTACATACACAATTAATAAATAGATAATAAACTGCTTTACGCAAAACCCATTACTATTAAACCAATGATAGTAATGAACTAATGAACCATATTATGTCCGAAAATTTTGAAACCATTGCTATTCGTACCCAAACAGAAAGAAGTTTACACAAAGAACACTCTTCGCCAATCTATCTAACTTCAAGTTATAAGTTTGATGATGCAGAAGAAATGCGTGCTTTATTCGCCAATGAAAAAGAGGGAAACGTATATAGCCGCTATTCTAATCCAAACACTTCAGAATTTATAGAGAAAATGTGTTTGTTAGAAGGAGCAGAGGATGGATTTGCTACAGCTACAGGTATGGCTTCTATTTTTACAACATTTGGTGCTTTCTTAAAAAGTGGCGATCATATTGTTTCTAGTCGTTCGGTTTTTGGTTCAACACATCAATTGTTAACCAATGTGTTTTCTAAATGGGGCGTTACGTTCGATTATGCTGATTTAGACAAGCCACAAGATTGGGAAGCATTGATTAAGCCAAATACCAAAATCGTTTTTGTAGAAACACCTTCAAATCCAGGTATTGATCTAATTGATTTAGAATTTATCGCTCAGTTAACTAAAAAACATAACGTACTTTTTGTAGTTGACAACTGTTTTGCTACACCTTATTTGCAACAGCCACTAAAATTGGGTGCGGATATTTCTATTCACTCAGCAACAAAATACATCGATGGACAAGGTCGTGTACTGGGTGGTATTATTTTAGGAAGAAAAGATTTAATTACTGAGGTGATGAACTTTGCTCGTCACAGCGGACCATCTTTATCTCCTTTTAATGCATGGATTTTATCAAAAAGCTTAGAAACTTTAGCTGTTCGCATGGATCGTCATTGCGAAAATGCCTTAAAAGTTGCGGAATATTTAGAGAAGCATCCGAAAATTAAGTTGGTAAAATATCCATTCTTAAAATCACATCCTCAGTATGAGATTGCCAAAAAGCAAATGACACAAGGCGGAGGTATTGTAACCATTGTTGTAAATGAAGGTATTGATGGGGCTCGTAAATTTATGGACGGCCTGAAAATGTTCTCTATTTCTGCAAATTTAGCGGATACACGTTCAATTGCTACGCATCCAGCAACAAGTACACATAGCAAACTAACAGAAGAACAACGTTTAGAAGTTGGTATTGAACAAGGTTCAATCCGCTTATCTATCGGTTTAGAACATATCGATGATATTTTAGCTGATATTGAAGGAGCATTAAGCAATTAACAATTCTCAGTTAGATTTAAAAAAGAGCAAACCTAAATTTTGCTCTTTTTTTTTGCTACTTCAAAATCTCTACAGATTTCATTTTTAATCTTGTACTTAGGTGAAGAATATGGATTTTAATATATGGGATTAAAAAATGTAATAAATAGTTTGCTGTTTACTTTTATAGCAACTACTTGTTTTGCGCAACAGCAGGATACTACTTCAAATGTGAGGCTAAATCCAATAGCCATTAAAAATATTACGGCCGAAATTAAACCAGAAAGATTTAGGATGGTTCATTTTATAGCGCCAGCAGTTTTAATTGGGTATGGTTTTGCTGCTGTGTATATTCATGGTCCATTGAAGGAGTTAGATGTAAGTACACGATATGAATTGCAAGAAGACCACCCGCAATTTGCAGCGCATGTTGATGATTATGTACAGTTTGCACCAGCAATCTCAGTATGGGGACTTAACTTTGCGGGCGTAAAAGGAAGACACAATTTATTTGATGCTTCGATGTTATATGTAACTTCGGCTGCCGTAATGGGTCTTTCTACTCATTTTGTGAAACGCGGAGTGCATCGGTTAAGACCTGATAACTCGGGTAATAACTCTTTTCCATCAGGGCATACAGCATCAGCTTTTGCATCAGCAGAATTTCTGTACCAGGAATTTAAATATAAATCACCGTGGATTGGTTATGCAGGTTATTTTGTGGCAACGGCAACAGGAACGTTAAGGATGTATAATAATAAACATTGGTTTAGTGATGTAGTAGCAGGAGCGGGGTTCGGGATTGCTTCTACTAAGATTGCCTATTTAGTTTATCCTCATATCAAAAGGATATTTACAACAAAAAACACCACAAATTTATCCATAATGCCTTTTAGACAAGAGGGCGCTAATGGATTAATGGCTAGCTATACTTTTTAATGCAACTACAGATTAATTGGTGATATTTAACTTATATAATCCCTATCCTCGTCGCTTAACGATGATTTATTTTCAGTAGCCTGATGGTTTTCAATCTCTTGATCATAACTGCTAATTGTTTTTCGTGGTCGACCAGCTAAAAAACCTAAAATAAAACCTATGATGATGCAAATGCCTATTACAATGAGTTTTGATATCGCAACAGGAGCGCCAATAATAAAATCGAATTCTACCGGCTCGCTATTAATCATTAAGAAAATGGTTAAAAGTGCAGTAATAACAATGATGAAAATAGTTTTTGCTTTCATTTTATTTTAAATAAATCCCCTTTGGGAGATGTAAGGATTAAAAACTGTAATTAAATAGTAATTCTAAGATAGGATTTTGATTGTAAGTTTTATTAACAAATACCACTCTTGCGCCTAAATCAACAACAGGCTGATAACGCAGCAAGTTTATATTACTACGCAATTCGAAGCCAAAAGTTTTAGGTTGTGTTATATTTGTTTCTGAACCAATGTTTTCATAATGACTAAAAACTCCACCCCTAAGATTTCTAATGTACGCTAAAGAGCCGATTTCTGCATCTGGAAAGGCAAATGGGAATCGATAATTGAGTAATAAGGTATTTCTCAATTCGCTCTTTGCATTAATTTGTCCATAGCCATACACGGTATTAATTTCAGTATTAAATTTTAAAGAACCACTGCTTTCTTGGTAGTTAAAACTTGCCATAAAAGAATGATTTTTAGCAATTCCAGGAAAATAGAATGCACTTTCGAAAGCAAATAAATCTCCAGTTAACCGCTTATCAAAAGGTTGATTAAAATAACTTACATTAATAGTTTGTGCCCATTTTGGAGCTACATCTCGCTCTGCAGTACGTACGCTATGACTAAAACCCAATTTGTAATTTACTGGAAATTTGATGGTTTTGTTAAATAGCAAAGCCTCTCTTGGTGCAAAATTTCGTTGCGTATAACTTGTACCTAGTTCTGCCAAAAAACCATAATTATGATTGTATGCACTAAAATTGAGTGGAACGGTTGCTTTTATATCAAGATAATTTTCTCGCCAATTCGCTTGATTTATGACATTTCCTAATCGATAAAATCCAGTTCGAGGTCGGTTAGTAAGCCTTGCATTTAAAATAGGGTATAAGCTTTTAAAACTAAAGCCAGCGGTATACGCTACTTTTCTTAAATCGCTGTAATAATCAATTCCTGCCGAGAAATCGAAAATGTTCAATAAATCGTTAGATTTTAAATGTAAACCTAATCGATCATCTTCATCTATTGTAGGACTTAGACTATGAAAATTAAAAAGATGTGCTAATGGTTGGTAAGACTTAGATTGGTAAGTACTATCGGGTATGCTTTTGAAAATGCTACTATTCTTTTCTTGTTTATCAGCCGTTGCACCAAAATACACAAAGTGATTTTCTTGAATTTCTCGATGTGAAATAGGTGTTTTTGCAATTTCATAACCCATCACTTGGTAATTATTAAAAATAATTGATTTGCTATCGGTAGATAAGCTAGGATTAAAAGCGCCGTATTTTGAGGCCGTTAGCGCTGTTATTTTTTTGTCAGTGGGGTTTACGCTGTAAATATTGTCAATTCCGCCTAGGTGAGCATTAAACGCGATTTCATTACCAATAAATGTTGGTCTGCCTAACTGTTGAGTGGTTTTGGTTATTAATTGCGTTCTTTTTCCAGATTTATCTTGTAGCCAAAGTGATTTTCCTTTTTCACTCACGCTAATCCAACAAAGTTGGGTTCCATCTGTATTCAGTGCTGGGGTTTGTAAGCTATAATTTTCAAGATTTGGATAAGTCTTGCTAATTTTTCCAGTTTGTGAATCTACTTCTACTAAATTACTTTGGTTACTTAAATCGATTTGTACAGCGACAATTTTTTTTCCATCAGCAGAAAGGGCAGGAGAGAAGAGCCTAGTTTTAAATGTTAATTGACGTTTGGTGTGTGTCGCAAAATTATACATACAAATTACGCTATGGCTTCTTTGTCTATAACGCGGATCAAATCGTATTTCATCCCAAACCAATTTTCCATCTCCGTAACTAAACCAAGGCTGCTCCTGATAACCGATTTTAAGGAGCTCTTTTTCATTTTTAGCTTCATCAATAACTACAAAAGTTGCGGTTTCTGCTTTAGTTTGCTTTAAAGCTAGTATGTGATTGTTAGTTAAGCCAGTTGGTAAAAAATAGCTGCTGGCATATTTCGCAGGGCGATTTAAGCTTTCATAGTTTTCGCTATTGTTTAATTCATCTTGCTTTTTCCATTCATTTTCGAGTTGAGTAAGTGTTTTTAAATAATAATTCTTTGTATTGCTTCCTGTAAATTCTTTTAAGCTTTGAGAAAAAGGATATAATCTTAATGGTCTATTATGAATGGAGGTTAGTAAACTATCTTGTATGCTTTCGCCAAATTCTTTTTTAAGGTTCGCCACCATCACATATCCCAATTGATAATAGCCTGGTGTCTGATCTTTATTCGATCCAAAATATGCTTTTGAGTAAGAGAATTTTTTTCCGCTTAATAGCGAAGTTCTAAAAGGCATAATCCATGAAGGTTGTCTGCCTCGCCCAACATTTGTTAATGAAGTTTCGGTGTTCACGGCATCCCCTTCAAAAAACCAAGTTGGGATACTTAAACCCATGTAGGCAAAATAAATTTCTTCTGGAAATGGGTGTGCTTTTCCAACGGTAATTTTATCGAACTGCGCCACATGTCTAAGCTCATGAACAGCTAAATTATTTAACCAATCTTGACTGTCAAATTGCTGCGGAGGAGTGGTGTAAAATTGCACCTTTTTTGGAGCCAATTGAACGAAGCCATTTGCTATGGTTCCGCGGTTTTGAAAGATGATTGGAATGTATGTTTTTTGGCGGTTTAAACTCTGTCCAACTTGGGGATAAATATGGCTGATTGTATTTGCCATTCTTTGTACTTCTTTTTCTAGCTCGGTAGGGTAGATGAATGTAAAGCCGTTGCTGTTAATTTGTCTCCATTTTACACTAAGTGGGTTTTGCTCACTGTCGAAAATTTGTCCAAAAACACTTATTGAAATAAAACTTAATACTATTGTAGTTAAAATACTGATTTTCAATTTTGTATATGCTTTATTTATATTCATTTAGAATGCATGCTAAAATTATTAGTTTTATGAATTTTTAAATGTATACTTTATCTTATTTATTAATTTATATTGTTTTATTTAATTTATTGATTTTAAATTAATTATACATTTTATATAATTAGCACTATTAACTACTATTTACATAAATTTTAAGCGAAAAAGAGCATTAAACATAGATTTAATTGGTTACGACTATCTCTTCAATTTGTAGGTGTTAATATACACTATTTATGTTGATTTTAAAGGAAAAAAAATCTCCAGCTTTTTTAAAATGTATATATTTTTGTTAGCTGTGAAGAAATAAATTAGCTCTATTTTGTTAAGAAAATAAGTCTAATAATAAGAATTTTATTGGTGTTTTTACATCCTCTTTCGCCTGAAATTTAAGAGTGTAAATAAGTAAAGAAATGGCCTGTTTTTTGCCTGTTTTTGTGGGCAATACTCGACTGTAAAATAAGCTATTTTGGCTCTTGTTTTTTGCAGATAAAACGTATCCCCTACCCTAGGGTAATTGCATTAAATTAGCTTTTATTTTTGCGTTTTTTATAAATCGGATACAGGAATACTGCGGCTAAAATTAACAGTGAACCTAGGTAAAAACCAGAGGTCATATGCTCTTTGCTTCCAAACAAAATGAAGGCTAAAACAATGCCGTAAACAGGTTCTAAATTTGTAATTAAAGCAACTCTAAATGCAGACAATGTACGCATAACTCCTACACCTGCAACATAAGCTAAAGCGGTACATACGGTCCCTAAAAGAAGGAGATAAAACCAGTCTATTCCACTTAAATTAAAGCTTTCTGTTAATAGGCTTTTATCAAATAAGCGGTAAACTGTTATCCAAAAGAACGCCCCGGCCATCTCATAAAAGCCTATTATACTAGGACTGGTTTTTTGTACTAATGTTGAGTTTATGGTGGAGAAAAAGCTTGCCGCTAGTGCAGAACAAAGCCCGAAAATTATACCAGTGGTATATTTAGTTTCAAATTTAAAAATGAGATAAATGCCTAAAATGATTAATAAACCAATAAAGATATCGCCTTTAGAAATGTTCTGTTTTTTTAGTATAGGCTCTAAAATTGCAATAAACAGGGTTACTGAAGATAAACAGATTAAACTCACGGATACATTAGCCACCTTAATGGAGTGAAAAAAGAAAATCCAATGCATGGCTACGATGCTTCCTGTAAAAAAGAATTGTAGAAATTGTTTTCTGCTTACCCGAATGCTTGTTTTGCTCAACATGAAATAAGCAAATAAGCTTACGCTGGCGATTAAAACACGATACCAAACTAATTGCACCGCATCAATAGAAATTAATGCGCCTAGAATGCCCGTAAAGCCCCAAATAAAAACGGTTATGTGTAGTATGAGGAGATTTCTGTTTTCGTTTGGTTTAAGATCAGCATTCATCTTATTTTGGAGCTCTTCTAAGTAAGTACAAGCCTAAAATTCCAAAGAATAAGGTTGGCAGTAATACGGCTAATAGGGGGGATAAGCCGCCTTTCGTAGAAAACATTTTTGCAAATTGGTTAAAAACAATGTAGGCGAAACTCAAAATAATTCCTATTCCGAGCGGTAAACCTACGCCGCCTCTTACTTTACGAGAGGATAGTGCTACGCCGATTAATGTTAATATAAAAGCAGATAGGGGCTGAAACCAGCGTTTGTATTGTTCGAAAAGCAAATCGCTCATTATCCCTGAGCCTCTTGTTCTTTCCTTTTTAATCTTATCCGATAATTCTTTTCCACTCATGCTTTCAAAAACGTTCTGATATACAGAGAAATCATCTGGTTTCATATCAAGTACAGTGTCTTTTTGTAAAGCAGATCCGTAAATCATCGATTCTTTCATCCCATCTACATTTCTAACCGTATAATTCGTTAATTTCCAAACTCTTTTAACTGAATCGTAAGAAATTTGATCTGCAACTAGCTTTTTCTTAAGGATGTCGCCTTTAAATTTATCAAGCGAAAAACGATAGCCTATATTCGTCCTATTATCGAAATTTTCGATATAGATATACGTATTGCTATCAATTTTCATGTGTATATTCGTTTTTGTATAGGCTTTATCCTTATCAATAACCTCGTTTTCAAATTTATTTTTAATCCTATTGGTATAGGGAAGGATGTATAAATTCGAAAATAAATTAACGGAGAAAATGATAAATGCAGAGATGAAATAAGGTCTTAAAAAGCGATTAAAACTTACTCCACCACTTAAAATTGGCACAATTTCAGTTTGATCGGCCATTTTAGCCGTAAAAAATATAACCGCGATAAAATTAATCAACGGCGATAGCATATTTACATAAAATGGGATAGAACCAGCATAATAATCGGTGATGGTTTGCCAAATGGTCATATCCTTTTCTAAAAAATCATCCAATTTTTCAGAAAGATCAAAGATCACGATGATAATAACGAACAAAACTAAGGTATACACAAATGTACCAAGGTATTTGCCTATAATAAAGCCATCAATAATTTTTAAACGCTGCCTGATGTATTTCATTTACAATTTATTACCTAATATAGTTACCATTTTGTTCTTCCAAGCGTAAAAATCTCCTGAAATGATTTTTTCTCGGGCTTCATTAACTAACCATAAGTAAAAATGTAGGTTATGAAGTGTGGCAATTTGCGCACCTAGTATTTCTTTAGAATGCATTAAATGCCTTAAATAAGCTTTAGAATATACTTGGTCTGCATGTAAATCGCTATCAGCATCTATTGGAGAGAAATCATTTTCCCATTTTTTATTGCTGATGTTAATAATACCATTTCGCGTAAATAACATTCCATTTCTAGCATTTCTGGTTGGCATTACGCAATCAAACATATCTACACCAAGCGCAATATTCTCTAAAATATTAATTGGTGTACCAACTCCCATTAAATATCTAGGCTTATCTGCAGGTAAAATATCGCACACAACTTCCGTCATTCCATACATTTCTTCGGCTGGTTCTCCAACGGATAAACCACCAATTGCATTGCCCTCTCTATTCATTGAGGCTATAAATTCTGCAGATTTTACACGTAAATCTTTATAAACAGAACCTTGCACAATTGGAAAAAGTGTTTGGTCGAAACCATATTTCGCTTCTGTCGTATCAAAACGATGGCAACAACGTTTTAACCATCTATGCGTCATGTTAATTGAATTAGCAGCATACTTGTAATCGCATGGATATGGTGTGCACTCGTCAAAAGCCATGATAATATCAGCCCCAATTGTGCGCTGAATATCCATTGCATATTCTGGGGTAAACAAATGTTTTGAACCATCTATATGCGAACGAAACGTAACTCCTTCTTCTTTAATTTTGCGAACTTTGCTTAAAGAATACACCTGATAGCCGCCACTATCTGTTAAAATGGGCTTATCCCATCCAATAAATTTATGTAAACCGCCAGCAGGCTCGATAATGTCTAAACCTGGTCTAAGGTATAAATGATAGGTATTTCCTAAAATTATCTGCGCTTTAATGTCTTCTTTTAATTCTCTTTGGTGTACCGCTTTTACCGTTCCAGCAGTACCAACAGGCATAAAAATTGGTGTTTTAATATCGCCATGGGCAGTTGTTACTGTTCCTGCTCTGGCTTTTGATGATGGGTCGTTAGCCTGTAAAGTAAATTTCATATGTGTTTATATCCTCTTCAAAAATCTGTCAAAAATCTGTCAAAAATAGCAAGAATATTCCTTTTATCTGGCTCTTGAATTTTTTATCAACATAAAGCCACATTACAGATTAAAAATGAGAGATTTGCTAGCTTTCAAAAATACATTGTGGAATTAAATTTATTAGAGGTTTGCCTACTCGGCGCTTTAGCTTTTTGCTTTCTTATTCAGCTTTATTTTAGCTTATTTGTTCATTTAAAACTAGCCTTAGTTAAGGTTGAAGCCCTTTCAGAAGAAGCTAGAAATCCTATTAGTGTTATTATTTGTGCTCGTAACGAAGCAGAAAATTTAAAAAAATATTTACCAACTATTCTTCAGCAAGATTACCCAAATTTTGAGGTGATTGTAGTTAATGATCGCTCATGGGATGGTACCGCTGATATTTTAAAAGAATTTGCAAAGAAATATAAACAGCTTAAAGTAGTTTCTGTGGCTGATGGAGAAAAGTTTATTGCAGGTAAAAAGTTTGCAGTAACCATGGGAATTAAGGCTGCAAGTTATGAATGGTTGGTTTTTACCGATGCAGATTGCGAACCAGCTTCTCCAAATTGGTTAATGGGAATGCAACAGCCTGAAGATGAAGCCACAGAAATTGTATTTGGTTATTCTCCTTATTTTAAAAAACGAGGATTATTGAACAGTTTAATTCGCTTCGAAACATTTTTTACAGCAGTAAATTATTTATCTTTTGCCCTAAAAGGAATGCCATATATGGGCGTAGGCAGAAATATGGCGTACAAAAAATCATTATTCTTTAAAAGTAAAGGTTTTGCAGCACATATGCATATTCCATCAGGTGATGATGATCTTTTTGTAAATGCCAACGCAAATAGGAACAACACTGAAATTCGAATTAACAAAGAAACTCAAGTTTGGAGTGAACCTAAAACCTCGTTTATTGCCTATTTAAGACAAAAGAAAAGACATTTTGGTGCAGGTAAATTGTATAAATCAAAACATCAATTTATATTATCCTTACAAATTATTGTTCAGTTTTTGTTTTATGGGTTCGGTATTGCTTTGCTGTGTTTTCCAGAAACACTTTATATTGCTTTAGGGGTATTTGTAATAAGTATTTTCATTCGAAGTTTCATTTATCCTCGCTTGCTAAAACGCTTAAATTATGGCGAATTAAGCTGGTGGTTTCCGATATTAGATATCATTTTATTTGTTTTTTTAGTGTTTAATGCCATTCTATCTATATTTGTTAAAAAAGTACAGTGGAAATAATTCTTTATTATGTCTGAAGTTAAGCCTGATATCATTTTAAAATATTTTAAAAATTTAACAGAACAACAAATTGCTCAGTTTGCACAATTGTATGATTTGTATAGTTTTTGGAATGCGCAAATCAATGTTATTTCTAGAAAAGATATTGATGAATTATACGAACGTCATATTTTACATTCATTAGGTATTGCTAAATTTTGCAGTTTTAAAGAAGGTGAAAAAGTATTGGACGTAGGTACTGGCGGCGGTTTTCCAGGAATTCCATTGGCTATTCTATTTCCAGAAACTGATTTTCATTTAGTAGATTCTATTGGGAAAAAAATTAAGGTAGTTACAGAAGTTGCAGTAGCTTTAGGCTTAAAAAATGTAAAAGCAAGCCATTTAAGAGCAGAGCAAGTAACTGATAAATATAATTTTGTGGTTTCTAGAGCAGTTACTCGTTTGATAGATTTTTATCCATGGATACGTGGAAAGTTTGCCAAAGAGAATAAAAATGCCATTCAGAACGGTATTCTTTATTTAAAAGGTGGCGACTTAACAGAAGAGATTAATGAAAGTAAACTGAAAGCAGAGTTATATCCGCTTTCAGCTTATTTTGAGGAGGAATTTTTTGATACTAAATATGTGGTTTACATCCCACAATAGTTATTGAATGGTAATTCTTCCTCTTTTGTTGGCTAATGGTTTGCCATCAATTTTCATTAAGTAAGTATATACTCCTGAAGAAATTTTTACTCCTTCACTTTTCTCATAGTTTCCAGTTTTTCCATCCCAATCATCGCGATAATCGGTACTGTTGTAAACGATAGTATTTTTAGCGTTGTAAACAGTTAATGTTTTTAGATCAGCCTCTGAATCTGGAATTTTTAAGAAATCTCCAGCAGAACGATTTAACTTTAGATTTCCATAAAATGGTGGTTGTATTAAAGCTGGTGAGTATTTAATTGCTGATCCTTTAATTTCTACAGCGCCATATTTGCCAAGATTTCCATAAGTTTTTATTGCTTGAGTTGGAGTCAAAAATTTTATAGTTTCCGTATTTGTAACACCATAAAATTCAGCATTGTCTTTTACTGCTTCACCATTAATTACAATATATCTTCTATCAACTTGAACTGGAATATATTTTTCTCCATCGTGTTTGTATGCATTTGCTGGATGAAAGCTAGTTTGATTACTCGGATCTGATCTTACTACAGGAGGAGGGAATTTGATTATATCTTGCTTAGGTGGAGTTTTTAAGTTTTTTCTATCAGGTTTTACAATTGGTGGCGGAAATTTAACTTGTTCCATTTTAGGAGGAGGAGGGCCATCTGTTATAGATTTTACATACTCTATATTGTCGCCAGTAATTTCAATGGCACCAAATTTTGCATCTGCACCATATTTTTTTCTAGCTTCCATACCATTAAGATAGATAATTTTAGTTGCGTTTGTTACGCCAAAAAATGAATCTAGATCTTCTACTTTCTTGCCGTTAATTACAATATATCTACTATCAGTAAATTTGATTTTTCCATCCTTATCAACATGTCTCATTGGATAAAAATAAGTTTTGTCAGATTTAACTATTGGTGGTGGGAATTTAATTCTATCCTGTACAGGTGGTGGAGGTTGCAGTGTCATTTGAGTAAAATATTTAAGCTTTTTACCCGTAATTTCAACTGCACCATTTTGACCATTAACCCCATATTTGGCAATAGCATCTTTTTTGCTAAAATATTTTACGTTATCCGCATCATAAACACCATAAAAGGTTGTTAAATCCTTTACTTGGTTTCCATTAACTACGATATGTCTTTTTTCTCGTAAAACAGTTTTCCCTGTTTTTTCATCTTTGCCATATCTTACATAGAATTTGTCTTTTGAATCAAGCATAACCACTAGCGGTGGAAATTTAACTTGATCTTTTTTTACAGTTTTTGGTTTTGGGGCTTCTTGGATCGGTGCTACAGTTTTGCTTTTCTCTGGAAGCAAATCTACATAACCATAATCCTTGGTAAATGCCATTGTAGAGGCACAAAGCATCGCCCCGACCAAGGGGAGTGCCATTAGCAACCTGAGCCTAGCTCGGCCAGCTGTTCTTTTTTTGTTTAACATGTTAATTCTCCTTTTTAATATTGATTGATTGAAAATTTGATTCGTAAGAGGGGTTGGCGCAATGCCAAAAGAGTTTTCGATAAGGAACATCGCATACTCGTGTTTTTGTAAACCAGAGTTGGTGCTGAGCTCATCTGCAATGTACTCGTGCAACAGTTTAATATCTTTTTTAATAAAATAGATAATTGGATTGAACCAACATATCATCTGTAAAATTTCAAAAAACAGAATATCTAAACTATGTTTCTGTTTAATGTGCACCATTTCGTGATTTAAAACAGTTTCTTTTTCCACCAGATGTGGATGGATAAATAAGAGATTGAAAAATGAAAAAGCTGTCGTTTGCTCATTCAATTCAATTAAAGTCACATTTCCAGTCTTAGCTTTTTTAGCTTTTAACCAAATGCTAATTATTTTTGAAAGACTTAACGCTAATTTAATGGCAAAACAAAGCACAATAAATAGGTATACGGGATAGAGGTAATCTGTGAAATTAAATGTTTCTATTGTAGGGGTTGTGGTTATAGTCGTAAAAGGTTCTTCTCCATAAATTATAGGCGGTGGAAAAGCTAAATTATCTACTATTGGTATCGAAGATGTAGGTTTTAGAAATCCTAATTGCAATACAGGTAATGCAAAAGCCGTGATGCTAGCTAAAAGCAAGTAATAACGATTGCTGTTATAAAATGTTTCGTTTTGCAAAAACAAACGATAAAATCCGTAAAAAATAAGCAAGTACAGATTTGCTTCGAGCAAATAATATAACCAATCCATTATTTCTTGTTTTTAAGTTTTTCTGCCAACGCGATTAATTCATCAAGCTCTTCCATATCCATATTTTTTTCTTTTACTAAAAAGGATACTAAGCTCTGATAGTTATTTTCGAAATAATTATTCATCACCTTATCAAATGCAAAGTGCTTATATTGTTCTTCACTAATTACTGGAAAATAGATATGGGTATTGCCAATTGCGTTGTGCGAGATAAAACCTTTACTTTCTAATACTCGAATTACAGTAGATACCGTATTATATGCTGGTTTTGGAGGATCCATTTTATCAATTACATCTTTAACCAAGCCTTGCTTCATTTCCCAAAGGATAAGCATTACCTGTTCTTCTGCTTTTGTTAACTCTCTCATTATATAATTTTCTTAAAGGTTAATTAAATTTACTACTATTTTTATAGTTGGCAAACTATTTTTGTAGTTTTATTTTAAATTACTGATTTATAGCTAATTAAAATTAATCGCTTTAAAAAACAGGTTTTTGCTTCTACTTTAGATTTAATGAGTTTAGTACATAAAATAGCCTTAAGTTTAATTAAAGGAGTAGGCCCAATGTTTGCTAAAAACTTGCTAATTCACTTCGGCAGTGCAGAAGCAGTATTTAAAGCGACGAAAGAACAAATTTTAAAATTGGATGGTATTGGAGAAATTAGAGCGAATGCTATTTTGTGTACAGACGCTTTAGAAAAAGCCAATGAGCATTTAAATTTTATAGAGAAACATAATATAGAAGTTATGTTTTATGCAGATGATAATTATCCAAAACGATTACGAAATTGCTACGATGCGCCACTATTGTTGTATTATAAAGGCACCACTGATTTAAATCACAAAAGAATTGTAAGTATCGTAGGTACAAGAAATGCAACTAATTATGGAAAACTCCTTTGTAAACAACTGGTGGAAGTCCTTAAACCTTACGATGTTGTAATTATGAGTGGATTAGCTCATGGCATTGATGCAGCAGCTCATAAAGAAAGTTTAAATTTCGAAGTCCCAACCGTTGGTGTATTAGGTCATGGTTTGGATAGAATTTATCCTGCTGTACATAAAGCATTAACTCAAAAAATGGTATATAATGGAGGTTTGCTTACTGAATTTTTACCTGGTACAAATCCAGATCGAGAGAATTTCCCGAAAAGAAATCGAATTATCGCAGGTATTTCTGATGTGACAATAGTTGTGGAAGCATCTATAAAAGGGGGCGCTTTAATCACAGCAGAACTTGCTAATTCTTATAATAGAGATGTTTATGCTTTTCCTGGAAGAGTAAATGACGAATTTTCTGAAGGTTGTAACTTCTTAATTAAAACGAATAGGGCGGCATTAATTAATCACCCAAGAGATTTAATTTATTATTTGGGTTGGGATGATGAACAGGCTAAAAAGGCTCAAATTCAAGTCCAATTACCGCTTAATTTATCGAAAGATGAACAACAAATCGTAAATGCGTTACAAGACAATCCAACTCATGTGGATGATTTAGGGTTAAAGATAAATCTGCCACAAAGCAAGCTCGTTATTGCATTACTCACGTTAGAAATGCAAGGTATTCTAGTTTCTATGCCCGGTAAAATATATAAGCTAGCCTAATTTTGTAATATTTATAGTATACTTAATAGGTAGATTATGAAACAATATTTTGTTATTTATATAAATTAAGAATTTAGTTTCTATTAAATATTAATTTGTAAAATACTTATCGTCATTTTGTACTTTTGTAATATGTGGTACAATAATATTCTAGAAACGATTGGTAATACACCATTAGTTAAATTAAATAACATTACTAAAGAAATTTCGGCTACGGTATTAGCTAAAATTGAAACAACTAATCCTGGTAATTCAATTAAAGACCGCATGGCGGTAAAAATGATTGAAGACGCTGAGAAAAGTGGTAAATTAAAGCCCGGTGGAACTATAATTGAAGGTACATCTGGTAATACGGGCATGGGTTTAGCAATGGCTGCTATTATTAAAGGTTACAAATGTATTTTTACCACAACTGATAAACAATCAAAAGAAAAAGTTGATGCTTTACGTGCATTCGGTGCCGAAGTAATTGTTTGCCCAACAAATGTTGAACCAGAAGATCCTCGGTCTTATTATTCGGTTTCATCGCGTTTAGAGCGAGAAGTGCCAAATTCATGGAAGCCGAATCAATACGATAACCTATCGAACAGCCAAGCTCATTATGAGCAAACTGGCCCAGAAATTTGGAAACAAACTGAAGGTAAAATAACTCATTTAGTGGTTGGCGTTGGTACTGGAGGTACAATTTCTGGAGCAGGAAAATACTTGAAAGAACAAAATCCAAATATTAAAGTTTGGGGAATCGATACCTATGGTTCAGTCTTTAAAAAATATAAGGAAACTGGAATTTTAGATAAGGATGAAATTTATCCTTACATCACCGAAGGTATTGGGGAAGATTTTTTACCTCAAAATGTAAATTTTGATGTGATTGATCTATTTGAAAAGGTAACAGATAAAGATGCTGCTTTAATGACTCGCGATATCGCTCGTAAAGAAGGGATTTTTGCTGGTAATTCGGCAGGTTCAGCAATTGCAGGTTTATTACAGTTAAAAGATAAATTAAAGCCAGAAGATATAGTTGTTGTTATATTTCACGACCATGGAAGTCGTTATATGGGCAAAATGTATAACGAAGATTGGTTGCGTGAGCGTGGTTTCCTAAAAGATGAGAAATTAACGGCTAGAACCATCATTGCAAAAAAAGAACTTTCAGAAATTGTAACAATAGATTGCGAAAAAACAATTATTGAAGCGATTAATACCATGAATATGTTAAATATTTCTCAAATCCCAGTAACACAAAAAGGGATGTTGGTTGGTAAATTAGCCGAAGGTGATATTTTGAAAGCATTGCTTGAGAATCCAAGTTTAAAGTCTGCTCCTGTGAATGAAATCATGAGCGCAACCTTTCCTTTTGTAGATTTAAATACATCAATAGATAGAATTTCGGCCTTAATTAATAAAGAAAATAGTGCTGTTTTAGTCGAATTAGAAGATGGTAAATTTGAAATTATTACGCAGTACGATATTATTAATGCGATAAGAGGATAATCCCTAAATCCCCAGAAGGGGACTTTATATAAAAAATCCCATTTTGATTATTTCAGAATGGGATTTTTATTTTATCTGTTATTATATCTAATGGCTTGGCCCCGAACCTTCTACACGTTTAATTTGTGCACCTAAAGCACGTAAACGAATATCTATATCTTGATAACCACGCTCAATTTGCTCAATATTATAAATTG
>NZ_JBAZRL010000032.1:28666-38572 GCF_041662865.1 Pedobacter sp. | reverse complement strand
GCTCGTTGCGGGACTTAACCCAACACCTCACGGCACGAGCTGACGACAGCCATGCAGCACCTAGTTTCGTGTCCTTGCGGACGCATCCATCTCTGGATACTTCACTAACTTTCAAGCCCGGGTAAGGTTCCTCGCGTATCATCGAATTAAACCACATGCTCCTCCGCTTGTGCGGGCCCCCGTCAATTCCTTTGAGTTTCACTCTTGCGAGCGTACTCCCCAGGTGGAATACTTAACGCTTTCGCTTAGCCGCTGACTGTGTATCGCCAACAGCGAGTATTCATCGTTTAGGGCGTGGACTACCAGGGTATCTAATCCTGTTTGATCCCCACGCTTTCGTGCCTCAGCGTCAATGACACCATAGTAAGCTGCCTTCGCAATCGGTGTTCTGTGACATATCTATGCATTTCACCGCTACTTGTCACATTCCGCCTACCTCTAGTGTATTCAAGCCCATCAGTATCAAGGGCACTGCGATAGTTGAGCTACCGTCTTTCACCCCTGACTTAACAGGCCGCCTACGCACCCTTTAAACCCAATAAATCCGGATAACGCTTGGATCCTCCGTATTACCGCGGCTGCTGGCACGGAGTTAGCCGATCCTTATTCCTTCGGTACATTCAGCTATCTACACGTAGATAGGTTTATTCCCGAATAAAAGCAGTTTACGACCCAGAGGGCTGTCTTCCTGCACGCGGCATGGCTGGTTCAGAGTTGCCTCCATTGACCAATATTCCTTACTGCTGCCTCCCGTAGGAGTCTGGTCCGTGTCTCAGTACCAGTGTGGGGGGTCATCCTCTCAGATCCCCTAGACATCGTGGTCTTGGTGGGCCGTTACCCCGCCAACTAACTAATGTCACGCATGCTCATCCCTATCCTATAAATATTTGATCATTGTACGATGCCGTACTGTGATTTTATGCGGTGTTAATCCGAATTTCTTCGGGCTATCCCCCAGATAGAGGTAGATTGCATACGCGTTACGCACCCGTGCGCCGGTCTCATGGTTGCAAGCAACCACTACCCCTCGACTTGCATGTATTAGGCCTGCCGCTAGCGTTCATCCTGAGCCAGGATCAAACTCTCCATTGTAAAATGTGTTGTCTGAACACTGACCATTCTTATTCTAGTGTTATTAAAAATTAAATAGTCTTGTATTCTATTATGTTGTCTGATAGAACAGACTTAAGAAACAGCTTGGTGTCATGTACTTTGAAATCGTACTGTTTGCCCCGCTGCGTTGTATAAATGATATCTCTTTAATGAACTTTCCGATCGTACCTCGCGGTGATCTGTATATGTTGCAATGTCCCGTTCTGCTTTGTATCGGTCTTTAATGTTCCGAAACGCTACTCGACGTTATCACTGTTTCAATCTTGTTTTTCTGTCCTGCCAACATCCGCTGGCGAACTCCCGTTTTGTTTGGGACTGCAAAGGTAGGAAACTTTTTTATCCGTGCAAACTTTTTTTAAAAAAAATCGAAACTTTTTTTTCGTTCCGCTGTTTGCCTTTTATATAGCCTCCGCATTTCAAATCCCTCTCCTCCATTATCCCTTTCTTCCTGTGCCGTTACCTCCGTAGCGGGTTGCAAAGGTAGGAAACTTTTCCGCTTCCCAAAACTTTTTTTTAAAGTTTTTTGGGGCTTGGCGTAAACCGCTTGTTATCAGCTGTTTTCTTTTCGTTCCACGCTTTCAGTACCCTCAGCGCCGTTTCCGGCACACATCCCCCTCCTCCGGAGCGGGACGCAAAGATAGCAAAACCTCCCCTTAAACACAAGCCCCTACGCGTTATTCCCCGCACAAAACACCTAAGTGTATGATAGACACCCAGAAAAAGTTTAAGCTGCGTAACTGTAGCAGGTTGATTGAGGGGAAACCCACATGGAATGTATTGGAATGCATGGCAACTTCGTTAACTAAGCCCACGGCGTAGTAACAACCCAGAAGCCTAACCAAGGGCGACAGCAAAGAACGGAACCAAAGAACTTATACATTGGCAGCGTTTGCTAATAAATATAAACTGTGATATATAGACTAATTTATCTTTATCTCGAATACAAGGACAGTACCACTACCTAGTTCTTCTTTTATTCAGACGCGAACAACCAGGGTCAAGCTTGGGTCATGCTAAGAGTAAGTCCGCATCTAGTCCGCATCTAGTCCGCGTTATTACGTAAAAACGCGGACTAGACGCGGATTTATTATAGTCTTAACCATACCTTAACTCGGAGCAAATCTTAAGGAAAAACAGCGTACTTTTTTTGTTTAACTTCAACCTGAGAAGTTCACGATAATTAATTTGCCTTTGATCTGTTAATCTTTGCTTTTTTCTTTAGTGAGCCTGCTTGAGTGGAAAAATCCATGAGATGAACAGAAGATTGTTAATAAACCCGATATAAACGGAAATACTTTTTGCAATGAAGTATAGTTATTGAAATCTATACGAGTAGATAAAAGATTGAAATCGTAGCGGGACTAGCCATAGTATATATATATACCAACTTGCTTTTCTAATATTGGCCAATACTTAATAATACCAATGAAGATAAATACGTGAGAGGTTATCCTTATATATATATATACTAATGAATGCAATTTGTTAAGCTATATATTAAATACCTTATAATTTAGTGTTTATTTAAGGCTTTATGTTAAAAATTGTTAAGTGTTTGATAGGTTGAAAGCCTTTAATTAGCTTAGCGGACTATTATTTTTAATTGACGTTATCGTATTATTACCTTATCTTTGCACAATGTTTAAAATTAAACACTTATTTATTTTAAGTTTTACTATCGTTTTATTAAGTTTAGCGGGTTGTAAAAGCCGTTTTGAAAAATTACGCTTAAGTAATGATGTTGCCAAAAAATACCAAGAAGGTATTAGATTATATAACAAGAAGGACTATTCTAAGGCTTTAATTTTATTTGAGGGCTTAGCACAAAAATATAGAGGGACTGCAGAGGCAGAAGATTTGAATTATTATTATGCTTTTACGCTTTATCGTTTAAAAGATTATACAACAGCTCGTTATAAATTTAAAGAGTTTGCAGATACTTATCCTGCCAGTAAAAATGCAGAAGAGTGTCGTTATATGGGGGCTTATTGTTATTATTTAGATTCCCCAAAATCATCTTTAGATCAAGAGAATACTTATAAAGCTATTGACGCATTGCAGTTGTTTATCAACTTATATCCAAAAAGTGATCGTGCAACGCAAGCTGCTCAATATATTGCTAATTTACGTGGTAAGTTAGAAAGCAAAGCTTTTGATAACGCTAAATTATATTATGATTTAGGTGGTTATGATATTACTAATTATAAATCGGCTGTAATAGCTTTAAAAAATGCTCAAATTGAATTCCCAGATATTAAATATGCTGAGGAAATGAATTTGTTAATTATTAAATCGCAATATATGTATGCGAAAAATAGTTATGCAGTTAGACAAGAAGATCGTTTTAATGAAGCAATTGGTTATTATAAAGAGTTTATTGAAGCTTATCCTAATAGTAAATATGCAAAAGAAGCTAAGCAGTTGAAGGACGATAGTGAAGCTGGAATTATAACTGCTAGAAGACTTATTGCTGAAGAAGCAGCTTTAGTAGCTAAATATAATGCCTTACAAAAGAAAGGCGAAAAACAAAAAGATAGTACAACTAATAAAGTAGAGATTAAAAACCCATAGAATAATGAATACACCAAAACCCGCTATACCAAATACTACGGTAACGAGAAATGTACATGATTTAGATCAAAATACTGATAACATTTATGAGTCTTTAGTGATAATTTCAAAAAGGGCTAATCAGATTTCTAATAACATGAAAGAAGAGTTGCACGGCAAATTGGCAGAATTTGCTTCATCTAATGATAACCTAGAAGAGATTTTTGAGAACAGAGAGCAAATTGAAATTAGCAAGCATTATGAGCGTATGCCTAAGCCAAGCTTAATTGCAATTGATGAATTTTTGAACGATAAAATTTATTATAGAAATCCTGCTAAAGAGCAACAAAAATAATTAGCTAATTGGCTAAATATACAAGCCGCAGGTATGCAGATTACATTTAATTTGCGCATCTGCGGCTTAAAGCTTTAATACGTTTTGGTAAGCCAACTTAATTTCTAATCTTTGGTTATCATGCTTAGCAAAAAAAATATTATCCTTGGTGTTTGTGGTAGCATAGCCGCTTATAAGTCTGCTCTATTAGTGAGAGCGCTTATAAAAAGTGGTGCGAACGTTAAGGTTATACTTACTGCCGATGCGAGTAATTTCATTACTCCTCTTACGTTGGCTACTCTTTCTAAAAATCCTGTTTATACTCAATATTTTGAAGCCGAAACTGGCGTTTGGAGTAATCATGTGGAATTGGGTCTTTGGGCCAATTATATGTTAATTGCTCCTGCTTCTGCCAACACCATTGGTAAAATGGCGAATGGCTTGTGTGATAATTTACTTACCGCAGTTTACCTTTCTGCTAAGTGCCCTGTATTTCTAGCTCCTGCAATGGACTTAGATATGTGGAAGCATGAAAGCACTCAAGAAAATATTGAAAAACTAAAAAGCTTTGGTAATACTGTTATTGCACCAAATAAAGGCGAGCTAGCTAGTGGTTTATATGGCGAAGGTCGGATGGCTGAGCCATATGAGATTGTTGAATTTTTAACAACGGAAATAAAGAAGACCTTACCCTTACTTGGCAAAAAAGTTCTAGTTACTGCTGGTCCAACTTATGAGGCGATAGATCCTGTTCGTTTTATCGGTAATCATTCTTCGGGTAAAATGGGTTTTGCTTTGGCTAATGAAATGGTTGCTTTAGGCGCTGACGTAACGTTAATTACTGGACCTACTGCCGAAAAAACAACTTCGCAATTACAACGGATTGATGTCATAAGTGCGGCAGATATGCTTTCTGCCTGTATGGAAAAATTTTCACAAAGTGATATTATTATTATGAGTGCAGCTGTTGCAGACTACACTCCTACTGAAGTTGCTTCGCAGAAAATCAAAAAGAAGGATAGCGAATTCTGCATCAATCTTAAAAAAACTACAGATATTTTAGCAAGCTTGGGCAATATTAAAAGAGATAATCAGTTTTTAGTTGGATTTGCATTAGAGACGGAACAGGAAGAAACGTATGCAAAAGAAAAATTGCAGAAAAAGAATCTAGATCTCATTGTATTAAACTCATTAAATGATAAGGGTGCTGGTTTCAAAACAGATACCAATAAAATCACCATATTTAATAGAGGATATAATAAAACTAGTTTTGAAATAAAATCTAAAATTGAGGTAGCAAAAGATATTTGTGCTGAAATACTTAAATTAATACATAAATGAAGAAAATTATAGGTTTTATCTTGTTACTACTAGTTTGTGGTTTTGTACATGCACAAGAATTAAATACTCGAGTACAAATCTTAGCACCAAACATTTCTAATATCAATAAGAAAAACCTAGAAGTACTGCAGAATACAATTAGAGATTTTTTGAATAATAATAAGTGGACTACTGAAACTTATTTACCCCAAGAGAGAATTGAATGTAATTTTGTACTCACCATAACTTCATGGGATGGTAGTTCTGCTTATACTGCTGAAGCTCAAATACAATCTAGCAGGCCAGTTTATGCTAGTTCTTATTACAGTACCCTACTAAATATTAACGATAAAGATTTTGATTTTAATTACAATGATGGGCAATCTTTAGATTTTTCTGATCAAAATTTCATCACCAATTTAAGTTCACTTTTAGGTTATTATGCCTATACCATTATTGGTTTAGATAAGGATAGCTTTAGCAAATTAGGAGGTACACCCTATTATAACAAAGCTCAAAACGTTTTAAATGTTGCACAAATTTCTGGCAACAAAGGTTGGAAAGCATTCGATGGCTTACGTAATCGTTATTGGTTAAATGAAAATCTGCTGAATGCTACGTTTAAAGAACTTCGCGTTTTTATTTATAACTATCACTTTAATGGGTTGGATAAACTGCAAGATAATGTATCTAATGGAGCAAAAAACATACTCGCATTATTGCCAGCTGTACAACAAATGGATAAGCAAAAGTTAGGATCTATTTTTCCTAATGTTTATTTCGCAACCAAGGCTGATGAGATTACCAATGTATTATCCACTATAGATTTACAAGAAAAAATCAAAGCTTATAATCTATTAAGCGATATCGACCCAGCTAATATCAGCAAATACGAAGCCTTAAAAAAGGCTCGTTAAGCGGCTTTTTGATCTCTTTGAAAAAAAAATTGTTAAATTTTCGTTAAAATATTTTGTTTATACGAATACATTCGTACATTTGAATACGAAAAAATTCGTAGTGTAACAAAATGAGCAATCCAAACATCAAACCAACAGAAGGCGAAATGGAAATTTTACAGGTACTTTGGCAAAAAGGAAACTGTACCGTTCGAGAAGTTCACGAAGATTTAAATAAAAAAGATGCTGGTTATACCACAACTTTAAAACTAATGCAAATTATGCATGAGAAAGGTTTAGTAGACAGAGATACTAGTGCTAAAACGCATATTTATCGTGCATTAATTAACCAAGAAAAAACTCAACAACAATTGGTTAATAAAATGATAGATAACGTTTTTAACGGTTCTGCTGCTCGTTTAGTAATGCAGGCCTTAGGAAATAAAACAGCAAGCCAGGAGGAGATAGATTTGATTAAAGAATATTTGGAAAAACTTGAAAACAAATAATCATGGAAGCAATGGTAAATAATTTTATTAAAGCTATTGGGTGGAGCATTCTTCATTCGCTATGGCAAGGCGCAATTATTTATGCTATTTTATTCATCGTTTTGATGGCTTGGCCTAAAATGAATGCAAGATTAAAACATAATCTTGCTTTTGGATCCTTGTTTCTAATTTTTGCGAGTTTTTGTTTTACTTTTTTCAAAGTGTTTGAGTTACCAACAACAAGTCCATCTATAGAAAGCATAGCATTTAACCAGACTCCTTACCAGAATTTATCGGAGCTAAGTAGAAATTTTAATTTTAAAACTGAAGCATATTTCCCTTTGGTGGTTACGATTTATTTGGTTGGGATTGCTTTTCAATTGCTCATCCTTTTATCAAGCTATGTAAAACTTAAAAAATTTAAGCAGGTAAACACCATATCAATTCCTGCAGAGTGGAGTACAATTTTCGAATTAACACTTGCCCAATTAAAGATTAATAAAACAGTTAAATTTTTCCTATCGTCTAAAGTTAACGTGCCTTTGGTGATTGGATTTTTTAAGCCTGTTGTATTATTTCCAGTTGCATTAGCTACACAATTGGATCTGAAACAAGTTGAAGCGATTTTAATACACGAATTATCACACATTCGTCGTAACGATTATCTAATCAACCTTGTTAAAACATGTATAGAGACGTTATTGTTTTTTAATCCATTTGTATGGCTTACCACCAAATTCATACATATAGAAAGAGAACATGCCTGCGATGACTTGGTGGTTAATTTTACAGGAACTCCGTTAACCTATGCACATGCGCTATTGAAGTTAGAATTATTAAAAGACAAACAAACGCCGTCGCTGTCACTTGCAGCAACGGGCAAAAATCAACATTTGTACCAACGAATTAAAAGAATTACAGATATGAAAACGAATTATATGAATGCTAAACAGCAATTCTTCATCCTGACTTTAACCATTGCCACTGTTGTTTCATTGGCATGGATGAATCCAACGAAAAAACCAGCAGAAAAAACCAAGAAGGCTATTTCTTTAACATTAATTAAAGCAGCCCCAAGTGAAACAAAAGATTTAAATAACCATTTAGTAGTTAGAGCGGATACCGATACAACCAAAAAGAAAAAGCAATTTAAAATGATTGTTAAAGGAAATGATGGTAAAGAAGTAATCTATACAACGATGGATGATATGCCAGATAGTTTGAAGAAAAAAATGGCTGAGCTTGATAAAAAATTCAATTCTCCAGAGTGGAAAACTAAAATGGATAAGATTAAGTTGAATGCTGAAGCAATGGAGAAAAAGTTCAACTCACCAGAGTGGAAAGATAAGATGGCTAAGCTTGAGTTTAATTCCAAAGAAATGGAGAAAAAGTTCAATTCTCCAGAGTGGAAAGACAAAATGGCTAAGATTAAATTAAATGCCGAAGCAATGGAGAAAAAATTCAACTCTCCAGAGTGGAAAGATAAGATGGCTAAGATTGAATTTAACTCTAAAGAAATGGAGAAAAAATTCAATTCACCAGAGTGGAAAGATAAAATGGCTAAGATTAAATTGAATGCCGAAGCAATGGAGAAAAAATTCAATTCACCAGAATGGAAAAGCAAAATGGCTGATATCCAAAAAAATGCAGAGGAAATGAATAAAAAATTTAACTCTAAGGAATGGAAAGATAAAATAGAAGAGATGAAAAAGCTTCAAGATTCACCAGAGTACCAAGAGTTGAGAAAAAAATATGAAAAGGATATAGAGGAATTAAAAAAAGCTAAAGGAATTAAAACTGACAAAGCTTTCTTATTATTTGACAGCAACTTAGATGTACAAAAAGCTTTTTTGCCTTTAACTGCTAAACTTTCAACTATTACTAATTTGAAGTTAAACACTTCTAATGCTTTTTTAGAAACTCCAAGCTTAAAACTAGAAAAATTAAATAACTTAAAGCTTGATGCTGCTCCATTGAAACTTGAATTAGATAAGGCTTTTGAATTAAAACTTAAAAATAAAGAGAATTAACAACACCAAACAAATGATACACTGAGGGTAAGAAATGATTTTCTTACCCTTTTTTATTTTATTAAACCCAAATCTATTCTTGAAAGCTAAAGGCTTTTATGTTAATTTAGCATCACGATATGCTACAAAAACTTTCTATACATAATTATGCTTTAATTGATAGTTTGGACATTGAATTTGATCAAGGTTTAAACATTATAACAGGCGAAACTGGCGCAGGAAAATCTATCATTTTAGGTGCGCTTTCACTGATTTTAGGTCAGCGGGCAGAGAGCAAATACTTTTTTAATCAAAATAAGAAATGTGTTATAGAAGGTATATTTTTATTGGTAGATGAAAAGCTAAAACCCATTTTTGAAGCGAATGATTTAGATTTTTTTAAAGAAAGCATCTTACGAAGAGAAATTTCTATGGATGGGAAATCAAGATCGTTTATTAATGATACCCCCGTTAATCTTACTATTTTAAAACAAATTGGCGAGCAGCTCATTGATATCCATTCTCAGCATGCTACACAAGAAATTAACGATTCGGATTTCCAGTTATTGATTGTAGATTCTTTGGCTAATCATGCATCGCTTTTAGCAAAGTATAGAGCTGGTTTTAAAAAGCTAAAACAAGATAATTTACAGTTGAAAAGCTTAATTAGCAATGCTGATGAAGCCCGCAGCAAACAAGATTACGAGCAATTTTTATATAATGAATTGGAGCAAGCTGGATTAAAAGAAGGTGAGCAAGAGGAATTGGAACAAGAATTAGAAAGATTAACTCATGCAGAAAGTATTAAAAGAAGTTTATTAGCCACTACTTCCCTACTTACTGAAAATGAAATTTCTGGAACAAGTATTTTAAAGGAAGCTGCTGCACAGCTGCAAAGTATAGAAAAATTTAATCCTGAAATTAATATTCTATATGAGCGTTTGCGTTCGAGTATAATTGAACTTAAAGACATTTCAGATGAAACAGCTAGTATTGAAGAAAAAACACTTCATAGTGCAGAGCGATTAACAATTATTCAACAACGATTAGATGTTTTATATACTTTACAACAAAAACATCGGGTAGCAAATAACACAGAATTATTAGCTATACAACAACAGTTGGAAGAGAATTTAAGTCAATTAATTCATTCAGATGAGCAAATTGAAGAATTGAAAAAAGACATCGCTTTGCTT
>NZ_JBAZRL010000032.1:0-28656 GCF_041662865.1 Pedobacter sp. | reverse complement strand
CTTTGCTTACAACTGAATTAACTAACCAAGCAAATGAGTTAAGTTTAAATCGTAAAAAAGCTATTAAATTAGTTGAAGAGCAAACTACATTAACATTAAAACAAGTTGGTATGCCAAATGCCAAATTGGTTTTAAATCAAAACTCGTTAACCGACTTGAATAAAGATGGTTTAGATGAAATTGTTTTACTTTTTACTGCTAATGCTGGACAAGAGCCTGCGCCTGTGCATAAGGTTGCATCTGGTGGTGAATTATCAAGATTAATGTTAGCTATTAAAGCACTTTTAGCAAAGCACACTTCACTCCCGACTTTAATTTTTGATGAAATTGATACGGGTATTTCCGGTGAAACCGCATTAAAAGTAGGCGAAGTAATTTCAAGTTTGGGTGAGAATATGCAGGTGTTATCTATTACTCATTTACCTCAAATTGCGGCTAAAGGCAATTCACATTACTTTGTGTATAAAAATGAAGAAAACAATAAAACAACTACTGGTATTCGCAAGCTAAACTCAGACGAAAGAATTCACGCTATTGCAGAAATGTTAAGTGGTAAAAATCCAGGAGCATCTGCTTTACAAAATGCAAAAGAATTGCTAGGATAAATTCCCCTTTTCTATTGTCACATTTATTTTATTTTTTAACACCTAATTATTTAGTTAAATTTACAGTATGGTTAAAAAATTGCTGTTAAATTTTATACTGATTATTTGTATTAGCATTTCTTCTTTTGCCCAAAACACCTATTCTATTACTGGAATTGTTAAAGACAAAAACGAAACGCTTCCTGGTGCTTCTGTATTCATTAGTGGTTACAAAATAGCTACATCAACTAATAGTGATGGACAATTTGCATTGCCAAAACTTGCACCTGGTAATTACGATATTTTAGTTCAAATGATAGGTTATCTTCCCTACTCTAAAAATGTAATCATCTCTAATAAATCTATAAATATTGATGTTTTACTAACTGAAAATACAACTTTACTTAACGAAGTGGTGATTAAGCCAGACCCAAATAGAGCATATTATATCGCTTTATTTAAAGATTTTTTTATTGGAAAAACTCCTAATGCAAATGAGTGTCAAATACTAAACACTAATGTTTTAGGTATAAATGATGACATTACAAACAGTACATTAACTATACAAGCAAGTGATTTTCTACTAATTGAAAACAAAGCATTAGGGTATCGCATAAAATATTTGCTAAAAAACTTTGAGTATAATTATAGAACTAAGATTATTTATTATGCAGGTCTTTCATCTTTCGAAGAGCTTAAAGGTGGAAGTGTTAAACAAAAAAAATGGAAAAAGAATAGAGAAATCGCTTATAATGGTTCAATTCAACATTTTTTCAAATCATTGTATGCAAATAGAATTAAGGAAGAAGGTTTTGTTATTAATAAATTAGGTACAATTCCAAATCCTGGAAGAAAACCTGATAGCTTGATTAATGCGACTATTAAAAGATTAACTAGTGGACAAAATGGATTAAATCGAGTAATTACATTTAATGGAACTGATTCATTATCGTATTGGTTGAAGCAAAGAAATGAACCCAAAGAGGTAAATACATTAAACCGTGGAGATGTTTTAATAGATACTTTAGTAAAATCGTTTAATGCCAACTTAAAAATGATGAATTATAAAGATGCTTTATATATCATTTACAAAAACGAACTAGAAACATCTTCATATAATAGCTCAGGATTTAAGCAATCTCGTCCCCCAGACTTGGGTAATTATCAAATTTCTGTTATTGATTTACTAGAACCTCCTGTTCGCTTTTATGCAAACGGTGGTATATTTGATCCCAGAAGTTTACTTTACAAAGGTTATTTGGCTTATGAAAAAGTTGCGGATTTAGTTCCTATGGATTATATCCCTACGACTAAGAAATAACAAATGTTAAAAAAGTTAAATCTCTCCTCTTTATTAAATAATATATGGCCGATTTACTACATTAGTTGCCATGTTTAGAGCGCTCTTGCTATCCTGTATTATTTTATTTTTGAGTACTCAAGGCTTTTCCCAGAATACTTTTTCCATAACAGGTGTTGTTAAAGACAATAAGGAAACTTTGCCTGGAGCTGGTGTGTATGTGAGTGGATATAAGATTGCTACCGCTACAGATGCTGAAGGTAAATTTCGACTCCCAAACTTAAAACCTGGTAGCTATGATATTTTAGTGCAAATGATGGGTTATCTTCCTTTCTCAAAAAACATTATCATTTCTGATAAATCAGTTCAGGTAGAGTTTGTGTTAAAAGAAAATGCAGTAATGCTAAATGAAGTCGTAATTCGAGTTGATCCTAATCGACAAAAATATATCAATCAGTTTAAACAATATTTTATTGGAACATCGCCAAACGCTAAAGCTTGTAAAATAATAAATCCACAAGTGTTAAGAGTTGATTATGATATTACAACAAGTACATTAACTGTTAAAACGGATGAGTTTTTAATTATAGAGAACAAAGCTCTTGGCTACAGAATAAAATACATGCTGGATTATTTTGAATATAACAAGCGCACGAATATTATTTACTATGCTGGCAAACCTTTCTTTGAGGAATTAAAGGCATCCAACGCAAAAAATAAAAAATATATTGATTTGAGAGAAATTGCTTATTATGGTTCTGCGCAACATTTTTTCAAATCACTTTATAAAGGTACTAGTCAAGCAGAAGGCTTTATTATCAATAAAATAATAAAAGTACCTAACCAAAATCGAGCTCCAGATAGTGTCATCAATAAAAATATTTTGGCACTTAAAAATCCGCCAGGAAAAACTGGCATAAGAAAAAACGCTGCTAAAATTGATACTTCATTATTAGCATATTGGCAAAAACAACAAGCATTGCCAAAATTCATAGATAAATTTAATAACGCAGAAGTGCTTCCAGATACCTTAGTACATTATTATAATAAAGATTTAAAGCTGTTAAATTACACTAATTCTTTATGTGTAATGTATACCAAAGAAAGAGAATCGACAGCATATTCTAACTCCGGTTTTTGGATTTTTAGGCCTTTATACATTCCAGATTATGAGCTTTCTGTAGCTAAACTCACAGATGGTCCAATTCGTTTTTACGAAGGCGGAGGAATTTTAGATTCTCGTTCTCTTCTATTTGAAGGATTTTGGGCTTATGAAAAAGTGGCCGACATGGTTCCAATGGATTATATTCCTTTAGCTAAACGTTTGCCTATCCCCTAAAAATTACAGCATTGTAGTTACAATTGAATATTTTTTTATTTTAAATTTCATTTTAGTAATATATAAAAATATTAAATGCACGCTTTTAGAATCATACTTTTCGTTTTTGCCTTCTTGCTAACAAACTTCACTTTGTTAGCCCAAACACTCTCTTTCAAAATAAATGGGAAAATTCTAAATGAAACTCAACAAGCAATAGCTAATGCAACTATTTCTCTCCTAAATTCAGAAAATAAAGAGTAAAGATTTCGGCGCAATTTATCTCGTGCCCAACTCGCAAACATTAGATGAAGTTGTAGTAAAGGTCCAAGAACAAGAAATTCTGCTTGAGAAAACGAAAACGGCCGTATTAAATTAATAAACATTTTGTTGAAAATTCAAAATTAGAATTGCTAAAAATATTAGTAATTTTAATTCATGAGCAATGAAGAAAATCAAGATAGCTATTTAAATGGACGGGGCGCACAGTTTAACACATCCAATAAATTTCTTAAAAATTCTTTAGCAAAAGAACATCCAGAAGGCATTGATGATTGGGAAGAGCCGAACACTAAAACAACCTTCATCATCGGAAAATCTAAATCTGTTGTCAACAAAGTTGATAGCCCAGATGTGGGCATGGCTTATTCGTTAAATCCTTACCAAGGGTGTGAACATGGCTGCATTTATTGTTATGCTCGTAATTCTCATGAATATTGGGGTTTTAGTGCTGGCTTAGATTTCGAACGAAAAATAATCGTTAAAAAAGATGCACCCGAACTTTTCAAGAACTTTTTAGAACGAAAAAGTTGGGATGCCTGTCCTATATCTCTATCTGGTAATACGGATTGCTACCAACCTGCGGAGCGAAAATTCAAACTCACTCGCCAACTTTTAGAAATCGCATTAGCGTACAAGCAACCCATTGCTATGATTACAAAAAATGCTTTGATTTTAAGAGACTTAGATATTCTGCAAGAAATGGCAAAGCTGAAATTAGCCATGGTGTATGTTTCTATTACGAGTTTAGATGAAAAATTACGCTTAAAACTCGAACCAAGAACGACTACTGCTAAACAACGCTTAAAAATTATTGAAGAATTAAGTAAGGTAGGCTTGCCAACTGGCGTAATGGCAGCGCCTATGATTCCAGGATTAAATGATTACGAAATTCCTGCAATTTTAAAAGCGAGTGCTGCTAATGGTGCAAAGCGTGCTGGTTATACTGTGGTTAGATTAAATGGGGTAATTAACAAAATATTTGAAGACTGGTTGCGCAAAAATTTCCCAGATCGATTTGACAAAGTGTGGCATCAGATACAAAATTGCCATAATGGAAATGTAAACGATAGTCGTTTTGGAACTAGGATGCGTGGTGAAGGGAATTTTGCGGAAATGATTAGAAACACATTCAAATTGCATTGCAAACTTAACAAACTAAATATAGAAAACATTGAATTAGACAGTTCTTTATTTAGCATACCAAGTGCACAACTAAATTTGTTTTAATAACCTGAAAGAGAAATTTCTTACCTTCGAAACTCAAACCAATTACATGAATATTGCCCTCATAACTTATCAGGATAAAGGTGCTTATACCTCTCCAACTGCTGAAAATGAAGATGACTCTCTTTTAAGGTTTCTTAGATCGAAGAACTTAAAGATTGAAAAAGTAATTTGGAATGACCCACAAATTATTTGGGAAGACTATGACTTGGCTATTCTAAAATCACCTTGGGATTATTTTGATTTAATAACCGATTTTTATAAATGGCTAGCAACTTTAGAAAGCAAAAACATCAGACTTTTAAATCCGATTGATATTGTAAAATGGAATGCAGACAAACACTATTTGCATGACATTGAAAAAGCTGGATTGAAAATAACAAAAAGTATTTTTATTAATAAAGGACAAAAAATTAACTTACAAGAGTACTTTGAAAAACTAACCACGGATAAACTAATTGTTAAACCAGCAGTAAGTGGAGGTTCTAAAAATACATTTAAAGTTACCGCAGCAAATGCTGAAGAAACGAGCATAAAACTAAATGATCTACTACAGGAAGAGGATTTTATTCTTCAACCCTTTTTAACTCAAATTGAAGAAACCGGGGAATGGTCATTTCTATTTTTTGGAGGAGAATTTAGTCATGCTTTATTGAAAAAAGCAAAAGCTGGAGATTTTAGAGTACAACATACTTTTGGTGGAACAATTCATCCGCAACAACCGCCTCAACATTTATTAGCAACTGCACAACAGTATGTAGATCAATTTGCAAAAGGTTGTTTGTATGCCCGAGTTGACGGTGCGGTAGTAAATAACGAGTTTTTATTAATGGAGTTAGAGCTCATTGAACCTTTTCTTTTTCTAGCAACAGAAGAAAAAGCTTTTGAAAACTATTATGAAGCATTAATTAAACTAATTTAAAATCAAGTTTTTCTTGCGGATGTAAACAAAACCCAATCCACCTAAAGTCAGCATAATTAACCAAACATAATCATCAATTGGGCACTCTAAATTAGTAGTAGTGCCTAAAAGTGCTGGACCTGCATTAGCTACAGTGCATGAACCTCCTGTTTGTTTATATGTACAACCTGCAGGTGAGGTAGAAGAAGTCGTACTTCTATAATTAGTACCACTTATTAATGAAGTATAAATTTTCGTCTTGTTGGAAGTAAGAATACAGCCAGTAGCAGCATTTGCAGAACTAATCAATCCAAAAGCAACTAATAATGTAATCAAAAATTTAAACATGAGAGCGAGATAAATTATATCTACTAAGATACAAATTCCTTTTCATTAAAATGTTATTGAATTTTTGCAAAAAAGCTTAATAGGCCATTATATGGGAATATTGAATTGATTTAATTCAAGGCTTTCTTACGAACATGCAAAAAACCTAACCCTCCAAAAAGCAATAATATTAACCAAGCGTAATCATCAATTGGGCAGTTTAGTATCGTTGTATCTCCTAAAAAACCTGGCCCTGAACCACCTACAGTGCAAGAAGTTGCAGTTTGCGCATATACACAACCTGCAGTTGCCGTAGAAACGTTAGTAGTTCTATAATCTGTACTTCCAGCTCCTCCATTTTTTTTAGTGTAAATTTTTGACTTATTAGAAGTAAGCACACAGCCAGTTGCTGCTTTGACGTTTATTGAAAGTAGAGCAATAGGCAAAAGAAAAATAATACACTTTAACATAGCGAATTGAGCACGGCTATTAATAAACCCAAAACTAAAAAATGTTTTTCTGTCGTAATAGTTTATAACAAAAAAATCACCCAATTGGGTGATTTTTAAAGTTAAGCTCCTTCTTCTTTTTTCTTTTTCTTACCATTACTTTTATGCGCAACAGTAATTTCTTCTTTCTCTTTATCGTAATCAATTTCTAAAGTATCTCCATCGTGGATATCTCCTTTCAAGATTTCTTCAGCAATTGGATCTTCTAAATATTTCTGAATAGCTCTTTTTAATGGACGAGCACCAAAATTACTATCAAAACCTTTGTCTGCAATAAACTCTTTCGCTGGCTCAGTCAATTTTACTTCGTAACCTAAGTTATGTACACGACCGAATAAAGATTTCAATTCGATATCGATAATTTTAAAGATTTCCTCTTTACCTAAACTGTTAAACACCACCACATCATCAACCCTGTTTAAAAATTCAGGAGCAAAAGCACGTTTTAATGCGTTCTCGATAACACCACGACTATGTGCATCGCTTTGATTAATCTTAGCCGAAGTAGAGAAACCAACACCTGCTCCGAAATCTTTCAATTGGCGAGCACCAATGTTAGATGTCATAATGATAATTGTATTTCTAAAGTCTACTTTTCTTCCTAAACTATCTGTTAGTTGACCTTCATCTAATACTTGTAACAAGATATTAAATACATCAGGATGGGCTTTTTCAATCTCATCTAATAAGATAACAGCATATGGTTTTCTTCTAACTTTTTCAGTTAATTGTCCACCTTCTTCATAACCAACGTATCCTGGAGGCGCACCTACTAAACGAGATACCGCGAATTTTTCCATGTACTCACTCATGTCAATTTGAATAAGTGAATCATCGCTATCAAACATAAAACGAGCTAGTTCTTTTGCTAATTCTGTTTTACCAACACCTGTTGGACCTAAGAAAATAAATGAACCAATTGGTTTTTTAGGATCTTTTAATCCAGCTCTTGTACGTTGTATTGCTTTCGTTAATTTCTTAATGGCATCATCTTGACCAATAATTTTCTCCGCAACAGTCTCATACATATTCAATAGTTTCACACTATCAGTTTGTCCAACACGTTGCAACGGAATACCAGTCATCATCGAAACTACTTCCGCTACATTATCTTCAGTAACCTCGTAACGTTTCGTTTTAGTTTCAGCTTCCCATTCTGCTTTCGCACGATCTAATTCTTCTAACAGATTTTTCTCTGTGTCTCGCAGTTTGGCCGCTTCTTCATATTTCTGGCTTTTAACTACTTTGTTCTTTTCAATTTTAATATCCTCTATCTTACTTTCGATAGTGATAATATTTTCTGGAACATGAATATTGGTTAAATGCACTCTAGAACCTGCTTCGTCTAACGCATCAATTGCTTTATCTGGTAAAAAACGATCGGTTATGTATCTAGATGTTAACGCAACGCAGGCATTTATGGCCTCATCTGTATACGTAACACCATGATGCTCTTCGTATTTTTCTTTAATACGATTTAAAATTTCAATGGTCTCATCAGGTGTAGCCGGCTCAATCATCACCTTTTGGAAACGACGATCTAATGCACCATCTTTTTCAATGTACTGACGATATTCATCTAAAGTTGTTGCACCAATACATTGTATCTCGCCTCTGGCCAATGCTGGTTTAAACATATTCGATGCATCTAAAGAACCTGATGCACCACCAGCACCAACAATCGTATGGATCTCATCAATAAACAAAATCACATCTGTAGATTTCTCTAACTCGTTCATTACTGCTTTCATACGCTCCTCAAACTGACCACGGTATTTTGTGCCAGCCACTAATGAAGCTAAATCTAACGTAACTACACGCTTGTTAAATAAAACACGAGAAACTTTGCGTTGTACAATTCTTAAAGCTAAACCTTCTGCAATGGCACTTTTACCAACACCAGGTTCACCAATTAAAATAGGATTGTTTTTCTTTCTACGTGATAAAATTTGCGAAACACGTTCAATCTCTTTCTCACGACCAACAATTGGGTCTAATCTACCTTCTTCGGCAGCACGTGTTAAATCACGACCAAAATTATCTAATACAGGAGTTTTAGATTTAATATCTGAAACTTTTTTAGGTGCGCTGAAACTTTCTTCTTCTTGAAAATCGTCATCGCCACCTCCAGTAGTACCACCGCCTTGCGCTTCGTCTCTAAAACCGTTTTTATTTACTTCAACCTCTTGTTTAAAAATTTCGTACGTAACGCTGTATTGCAATAAAATCTGCGAAGCGATATTATCATCGTCTCTTAAAATAGATAACAATAAATGCTCTGTACCAATTAAATCGCTTTTAAATATTTTCGCTTCTAAATAGGTGATTTTTAAAACCTTTTCGGCCTGTTTAGTTAAAGGGATCTTGATGGCCATACCATCGCCTTCGCGAATAAGGCCCAATAACAAATGTTCTGCGCCTATATAATCGTGTCCTAATCTCAGGGCTTCTTCCCTGCTAAAAGAAATCACGTCTTTTACTTGTGGAGAAAATTTAGCTTCCATAATATGTGTGTAATTGGGTTGACTCTAAACTATAAATTACTTTTATAAATATAGCTTCCCAATTTTTATATTTTATCAACAATTACGCCATTTCGGTGGATAAAGATGTCTAGGATGACGATATTTCCTAAAACTTACCATCTTCTGACTAAATATACAATTTTAGTAGAACAAACACGCAATAATGGCAGAAGGTTTGAGTATCGAAATTTTGATTGTTACGGTCGAGATTTTGATTGCAATTGAGAACTACGAATTGTTCGACAAAGCTAAATTTTTAGAGATATCTCACAAATTCCAATCAATACATTAATAAGTGATAAAGATTTCTCCGCTACGGTCGAAATGACGCGACCGCCATACAACCAAACCACAAGCCACTGCCAAGAACGAGGACTGGCCTTGTAGCATCCCGAAGGAGAAAGCATTAAAATTTGTGTAAAATCTTTCATAAACCAAACCCAAGACAGAAAGCAGTTCGATCCGATAGCTATCGGATTAAATCGGACCTTTTTCTGTCGCCCTAAAAATTTTGATAGCTTAATCCGAGAGATGATACTAAGCCTTGATCTTTTGTTTCTTTTCTATCAAGAGAAAAGAAAGATCCTTCGTGCGCTCAGGATGACAAAACAAAAACCCACCTCAATAACTTTCAACTCTCTTTCCTTTTAAGCATCTTTGCACAAATACTAATCATTATGTCAGACGAGAAAATAATCTTTTCAATGGCTGGAGTGAGTAAAATCTATCCACCACAAAAACAGGTTTTAAAAAATATTTATTTATCCTTCTTTTACGGAGCAAAAATCGGCGTTGTTGGTTTAAACGGTTCTGGTAAATCATCTTTATTAAAAATTATTGCAGGTTTAGACAAATCTTTTCAAGGTGAAGTTGTTTTTAATGCAGGCTACAGCGTGGGTTACTTAGCGCAAGAACCAATTTTAGATGAAAGTAAAACGGTACGCGAAGTAGTTGAGGAAGGTGTGTCAGAAATTACCGCGATCCTTAAGGAATACGAAGAAGTGAACGAAGCTTTCGGCTTGGAAGAAAATTATTCTGATGCCGATAAAATGGATAAATTGATGGCTCGTCAAGGCGAGCTACAAGATAAAATTGATGCCGTTAATGCTTGGGAATTAGATACAAAATTAGAGAGAGCAATGGATGCTTTACGTTGTCCAGAACCTGAAACTTTAATTGGTGTACTTTCTGGAGGTGAACGCAGAAGAGTGGCCATGTGTCGTTTATTGCTACAAGAACCCGATGTTTTATTGTTAGATGAGCCTACCAACCACTTGGATGCAGAAAGTATCGATTGGTTAGAGCAATTTTTACAGAATTATAAAGGAACAGTTATCGCGGTTACTCACGATAGATATTTCTTAGATAACGTTGCAGGCTGGATTTTAGAATTAGACAGAGGTGAAGGTATTCCATGGAAAGGAAATTACTCAACTTGGTTAGAGCAAAAAGCAAAACGTTTAGCACAAGAAGATAAAACAGAAGGCAAACGTCAGAAAGCATTAGAACGTGAGTTAGAATGGGTGCGTATGGCTCCAAAAGCTCGACATGCAAAATCTAAAGCTCGTTTAGCAAACTATGATAAACTAGCTTCTGAAGATGGAAAAGAGAGAGAGGATAAATTGGAGCTATTTATTCCGGCTGGACCGCGTTTAGGTAATGTAGTTATTGAAGCTAATGGGGTTACCAAAGCGTATGGCGACAAAATCCTATTCGAAAACTTGACGTTTTCTTTACCCCCTGCAGGTATCGTTGGAATTATCGGCCCCAATGGTGCGGGTAAAACAACTCTATTCCGTTTAATTACTGGACAAGAAACTCCAGACAAAGGAACATTTAGAGTTGGAGATACTGTTGCTTTAGGTTATGTTGACCAAATGCACAATGACTTAGACGCCGACAAAACGGTTTACGAAAACATTACCGATGGTTTAGATAATATTCAATTGGGTAATAAAGCTGTAAACGGACGTGCCTATGTGTCTAAATTCAACTTCAATGGCGGCGATCAACAGAAAAAAGTTGGTATTTTATCAGGTGGAGAGCGTAATCGTGTACACTTGGCCATTACCTTGAAAAAAGGAGCAAACGTATTATTGCTGGATGAGCCTACGAATGATATCGACGTAAATACCTTACGTGCTTTGGAAGAAGCGTTAGAAAACTTTGGTGGTTGCGCCGTGGTAATTAGTCACGATAGATGGTTTTTAGATCGTATTTGTACACACATTTTAGCTTTTGAAGGAAACTCAGAAGTCTATTTCTTTGAAGGTAATTATTCTGATTACGAAGAAAACCGCAAGAAAATATTGGGAGATGTAACTCCACATAGAATTAGATATAAGAAACTAGTTTAAATCTAAAAACTTTGACAAAGTTCTTTACAACTTGCTAGAACTTTATCAAAGTTAAAATCTGAAAATGAAAAGGCTCCAAATCGGAGCCTTTTCATTTTAATCGAAATAAGTTAGAACTAAATTAAACCGTATTGAATTTATGTTGTTATATAATTAATCTTACAATATTATATATTTGCCGTTATGAAGAAAATACTTGTAGTTGACGATGACGATGAAGTTTTAGAAACCATCCAATTAATTTTAGAAATTGGCGGATACAACGTTGAGCCTTTAAATGATGCAGAACTAATTTTTGAACGTTTAGATGACTTCAACCCAGATCTAATTTTATTAGATGTGGTATTAGGAAAAATTGATGGGCGAGTAATCTGTAGCCAAATCAAATCTCATGCTGACACGAAAGACATTCCTATTTTAATGATGTCTGGTTTATACGATTTAAAAGAAGTGAAGGACATGGAATGTGCTCCAGACGATTTTATGTCGAAGCCGTTTAAAATGGATATCCTGTTAGAAAAAATAGAGAAGTTGGTCAATAAAAAAGCCATTTCCAGATACGATATAAATTAATCAGAAAGATCCTTCGACAGGCTCAGGATAACAAAAGGATTAGGCTTTTTTCTCTTCTCTTGGTCCGCGTTTATAAATAACTAAACCATTTAAGAAATTACGTAAAATTTGATCGCCACATTTCTTAAAATTAGGATGTTCGTCATTTCTAAAAATATCTCCTAATTCACTTTTAGTTACTGTAAAGTTTACCAGTTTACAGATTTCTATAATCTGATCGCTATTTAAGGATAAGGCTACCCTTAATTTTTTCATGATATCGTTATTACTCATTTTCTTCTTTTTTCATTATGCGTATAGTGTTTGATGCTTCCAAAAAACCAACCAACTAACACCCAACCAACTACATTGCTGTCTCTATTTTAACTTTTTTATTTTTCACTCTTTCGTTGGCCAAAGTTCGCAAAACTTGAGGAACTAGTTTTCTTTTAATAGCCACATAACTTGCCTGATCTTTTACTTCAATTAAGCCTACATCCTCTTTTTGCAATCCACCCTTTTTAAGCAACATCCCAACAATATCAATTTTATTAACCTTGTCTTTTTTACCAGCGCTAATGTCCAACGTTTGCCAAATACTATCTTGAGGCAATTTATATGGCCCTTTTAGTTTTTCGGTTTCAATATCTTCTTTTAAAAATGGATATTTTTCATCGTCTGCTAAAATAAGATAAGCTGTACCTTTTGCATTCATTCTCGCCGTGCGACCGTTTCTATGCAAAAATGCATCTTCCGTATACGGCAATTGATAATGGATAATGTATTCAACTTCTGGAATATCCAAACCTCTGGAAGCTAAATCGGTAGTAATTAAAATTTTAATACTTCCGTTTCTGAATTTTAGCAAGGCTCTTTCACGTTCGTCTTGTTCCATGCCGCCATGAAAAATATCGTGAGCTAAATCTTTATCAATTAATAAATCGCTAATCCGATCGACAGTTTCTCTATGATTACAAAAAATTAAGGTCGTTTTACTTCCTATCTTACAAATCAAATCAAATAAAGTATCTAATTTATCTTCGGCAGTCGTTTGTACTTTCTTCAGCTTTAAATCTGGAGCAATTTGAACATCTTTTAAGAAATCTATTTCTGTATGATTTTTCAACCCTGTAAAAGCAGGAATTTCTTCCATGGCAGTGGCCGATGTTAAAATCCGTTGTTTTAACGACAATAGCGTACCAATAATGTAAGACATATCTTCTGTAAAGCCGAATTCTAAGGCTTTATCAAATTCATCTAATACTAATGTCGTAATAAATGATTCATCGAAATTTTTATGACGCAAATGGTAAGCAATTCTTCCTGGTGTTCCAATTAAAACAGCAGGAGGTTGCTCTAGGTTGTTTCTTTCAGTTTTAATAGGATGTCCGCCATAACAGCAATTCACTTTAAAACCCGTACCCATTTGTTTAAAAACCTGTTCTATTTGTAAGGCTAATTCTCTAGAAGGAACTAAAATTAAACACTGTACACCTTTACTATCCTTTACCAGATTATTTAGAACCGGTAGTAAAAAGGCTAAGGTTTTACCAGAGCCTGTAGGAGCTAACACCAAAATATCGTTACCTTTTTTTGTTGCCGAAATTGCTGCCTCTTGCATTTGATTCAGCGCAGTAATTTTTAGGTTATCGAGTATGGGTTGTAGTATCATAGCACAAAGGTAGAGATATAAAATGATTAAGGAACAAAGAGCAATGAATAAGGATTAACATTCAAAGGTGTTTGAAAGATTTAAAATTAACCACATAGGGCAATGCTATAAAGTTAACCTTTTTATATGCCGCAGATGCGCAGATTTTTAGCTTGTAAAAAAATCGCCTTATTTAAATCTGCGCATCTGCGGCTATTTTTCTAATCTCATCTCGATTTAATTTTACCTATCTTGTTGATAACCAATTTAATGTTGACAAATAAACAACACAGAATTAATCATTATATAATACTAACCCCTTAATTTTAGGAAACCTGATTACGGGTTGTCCCAAAGGGACTGCTACGGAGTTAACCTTAACACCATATACGTATGACCTGGAAGAAATTTAGTGGCGAAGTTATCCATTCGTCTATTTTAGAAGAAGTTGAACAAGCGATTATCCGCGAAACAGAAAACGGCTACAAATTAAAAGTTTGCATTGGTACCGACTCACAAGTTAAAGGTGCAATTACAGATTTTGCAACGGTAATTGTTTTGCTGAGAGAACATCATGGCGGTTTTATGTACATCAACCAAGATAAAACCACCCAAAAAATGGGCATTAAAGAAAGAATGTTGGTAGAAGTGCAAAAATCTATTGAAACAGCTTATTCTATTTGCGATTTATTGGATATCTATGATGTGGATTTAGAAGTTCATGCCGATATTAATACCAACCCAATGTTTAAATCTAACAAAGCGTTAAACGAGGCAATGGGTTATATTTTAAGCATGGGCTTTATTTTTAAAGCGAAACCAGAAGCGTTTGCAAGTTCTACCTGTGCCGATAAGATGGTGCATTAAGATTGCAGGTAAAAGAGATTTTGTATCTTTGGTTCATAAAATTATTTTATGAAGAAGATATTCTTATCGGTATTAGTCATCGCGTATTCGCTTACCGTTTTTGCACAAGCAGAAGATAAAGACACCTACACTAAAATTGGAGATCCTATTCCAACCTTTAGTTTCGAAATTGAAAAAGGAAAAACCGTTAATATATCCGACTATAAAGGAAAACTGATTTTAATTAATCTATTTGCTACATGGTGCCCGCCATGTAATGTAGAGTTGCCAGAAGTGCAAACTAAAATTTGGGATAAATATAAAGACAATAAGAATTTTGCATTCTTCGTTTTCGGAAGAGAAGAAGGTTGGGATAAATTAATTCCGTACAAAGCGAATAAAGGATTTACCTTTCCAATTTTACCAGATGTAGATAGAGGTGTGTTCAGCAAATTCGCTAAACAATCTATTCCAAGAAATATTTTAATAGATCAAGAAGGGAAAATTATTTACCAATCTATGGGATATGAAGAGAAGGAATTTAAAGTAATGCTGAAGCTGATTGAAAAACAATTAGGCGCAAAAACTTCTAAATAACCGTTTAAAATTTTTGTCCTATTGTCCGAAACATTAGCTAAAAAGGTTTTCGACTATGATTCCTGACATACAAAGATTTTTTTAGCCGCAGATTAGCAGAGTATACAAAATGTTAAAAGTTCAAAATCTGTTAATCTGTGGCTAACTATTTAATAAAAACAAAAACTGTATGGTTGTTGCCATCATAATTAATAACCGAAATCTAAACTGCTTCTAAATAATTACCAATTCTTACTAATCACCTTTTTCTCAGGTAGTGGTTCAGCTATCAGATTTTTGCTTGCCATAAACTGCTTAAATTTAACTGCCAAGTCTTTAGCATACTTAGCCGTCTGCACGTGATATTCTTTCCACTGACCCGCATTTAATTTACCGGGATCTGTTTCTAAAGGTGTACCAATAGTGGTACTGGCTACAAAATTCCCATAACGATCACGTTGATAGGGAATGAAACTAAAATCGCTTAACCAAAAACGATACTTCCCCTCTTTTACTTCTACCTGAAAACGATATAAGATTTCTCCAGATGGATGCGACATCACCAATAGCGTTTTATTGATGATCATTTTTCCAGTAGCAATAAACGCAGTATCACCCTGCGCCGACTTCAACTGTATATCTTTATTCTGCTTTTTAAGATAATTAATCGCTCTAATTTTAAGGGAATCTTTAGCCGTTCCTTTTAACGCTACTACTTCGTAATAAATGAGTTTCCCCTGTTCATCTACCGATAATACACTTTCGCTTTGCGCATTGGCATACACAAAACAATAGAGCAGTAAGAAAAGGCTGGATATAAATTTCATTAGTTAAGCATAAAAAACGTCCCGAAAATCGGGACGTTTATAGTTGTTTTGTTTATTAGAAAGCGTACACCGCAGCTAAAGAAAACTGAGAAGCTGATTTTGCAGCAGTGATGCCATTAGTTTTTGTAAATCCTTGTGAGAAATCTTTGTCACTATCAAAGCGAACCTCTGGAATAAATGTTAAACCACCAGATTTGATGTTGGCAGATAACGTAACTGAAGCTACACTTACATCTGCCGCAGTAGCCACACCTTTATAGTTAAAATATTCGCCTCTTAAACCTAAAGCAACTGCTTTAGTAAATGCATATTGAGGATATAAAGCCACACCAGAATAACCGCCGTTATCATTTGAAACTGAATAATCAGCTGCGTTTAAACCTAATTTAAATTGTTCAGTTATTTGATACGCTGTAGTTAAATCGAAAATGGTTCCTGTACCTGGCGCACCTGCCGAGCGACCAGATAGCACATTTAAATAGGCTGTCCAACCGGTAACTGGTGTTACGGTTAATTGTGCACCCACATGAGATACACCATTAAAATCTTGGTACACATTCCAATCGTTAAACAAACCAGCCATCAAACTCACTTTATCTGAAAATGCATAACTCGCTTTAATACCTGCATTTTGAAAAGGGCCTGATCCGAATAAATAAGAAGTTGAATAGTTAAAATTAGCCGCTGGCGAAATCACCTCGTACCCAATAAACGTACCCATGTAACCAGCTGTCATGCTAAATTTATCAGTAAAAGCGTAACTCACATATAAATTCTGAATGTTGAAACTGTTCGTCGTTTCATCATACACGCCTGCAGCATTTGGTATAGATTGCGATTGTCCGCGTGGACCAAAAGATAATTCCCCAACAAAGGATGCCTTACCAGTGGTTTTTTTCAAGGCCAAATCGATCATGCCCAATGAAATAGAATTCTGCTCATTCGCAAAATAGGTGTTAATATTAGCCGACTTAGCAAAATCGTATTTGTAGTACGTATCAACCGATCCAGAAATTTGCAAAGGTGAACTTTCTTGTGCATAGGTAGCAGTCGTACACCCGAGGGCAGCAATAAAAAGTAGAGCTTTAATTTTCATAATTTTAGTTTTAAGGTTTATTTAATATTCCGTTATCTATAAATTAAAAGGCACTATTCGGGCTACCCACAAAAAAATGTGGTTCAATTTGTTTATGAATAGCCCGAAATTTAGGAGTGCTTAAACGTTTGGAACTTCTTGTCCAGCAACGATTAAAGTACCTTGTGAGTATTTTTCATCATGTTGACTTGCATCCAATCCTTCTTCCTCTTCTTCAGCACTTACACGAATTGGTTGTACTAAATTGATTAATTTAAAAATGGCAAATGACACCACGAAACTGAATACCACCACAATGAATGCACCTTTTAACTGAGTAAAGAAAAACTCAGGATTGCCATATAACAAGCCATCTGCACCCAAACCATTTACAGTTTTAGTAGCAAATACACCAGTTAACAACATGCCTACTATACCTCCCACACCGTGACAAGGAAATACATCTAAGGTATCATCTAAGCTTGTTTTCTGTTTCCAAGAAACGACCAAGTTAGAGATTACAGCTGCAACAGCACCTATAAAAATACTTGATGGAATGCTCACAAAACCTGCACCCGGAGTAATCGCAACTAAGCCTACAACCGCACCAATACAGAAACCTAACACCGAAGGTTTTTTGCCTCTAGCTACATCAAAAAACATCCACGATAAACCTGCAGCACCAGCAGCAGTATTGGTAGTTAAGAAAGCGGAAACAGCTAAACTATTTGCGCCTAATGCAGAACCCGCATTAAAACCAAACCAGCCGAACCATAATAAACCCGTACCTATTAATACGTAAGGAATATTAGCGGGTGGTACTTCGCGGTGTTCGATATGAGATTTTCTACGTTTTAATACTAACGCTCCAGCCAATGCCGCCATCCCTGCCGAAATATGTACAACCGTACCTCCAGCAAAATCTAACACACCCATTTTTAATAGGAAACCATCAGGAGACCAAGTCATGTGTGCCAAAGGCGAATACACTAATAAGGCAAACAGAACGATAAATAAAATATATGACGTGAAACGGATACGTTCTGCAACTGCACCTACCACCAAACCTGGGGTAATGATGGCGAACATTAATTGGAAAACAGCAAACAATGAAAGTGGAATAGTTCCCCAAGCTGGTCCTGAGTTTACCCCTTGAAAAAACAAGAATGTTCTAGGATCTCCAATAAAACCTCCAATTGATTTTCCAAAAGCAAGACTGAAACCTACAACTGTCCAAAGTACAGTGATTACACCCGCAGCTACCACACTTTTAATCATAGTAGATAGTACGTTTTTACGATGAACCATTCCGCCATAGAAGAACGCAAGTCCAGGAGTCATTAAAAATACAAGGGCTGCCGAAATTAATACGAACGCAATATCAGGCGCACTGTACTTACCTTCATCAAAATTTGGAAGTAGTGGAATAAAAAGAGCTAACACTGCGATTATCATTAAAATCACAAATGGAGAATACTGTTTAAATAAAATTTTACCCATAGTTTTTTAGTTTTAACGTTGATTTTTTTATTAATTATCTAAAATTAGTTATAAATTTTTAATAATTATCATAATTATTACCTAAATACTATGAAATATATGCAATTCAAACAAAAAATAACTTAAAAAAGTAAAATAAAAGCAGAAATATGAGGCAAAAACAATAAATCGAAACAAAAAACTACTATTTATTGTGAATTTTTATCTATTTATCATGAAAAAACATGAATTTTTATTAAAAACATAAAAAATAAGATGCTAAAAACTTATTATTTGCGAAATTCTTAATGTTTCAAACAAATACTACCTTTATATCATGAAATCATACCAAGTAAAGTTCAAGCAAGTGCTCCCGATTACCCTCTCAGCTGCCTGGGATTTCTTCTCTTCCCCTGCTAATCTTGCCAAAATAACTCCAGATGATATGGAATTCATTGTCACTTCTGAGGAAAGTGAGGAAAAAATGTATCCAGGCATGCTTATCACCTATAAAGTATCTCCTTTATTTGGTATTCATTTGAATTGGATGACTGAAATCACGCAAGTTGTACCCGAAAAGTATTTTATCGACGAACAACGCTTCGGCCCTTTTAGGTTTTGGCACCATCAACATCATTTTAAAGCCATTGAGGGCGGCGTTGAAATGACTGATATATTAACGTATGGTTTACCATTTGGAATTTTAGGCAGAATGGCGCATGGTATATTGGTCAAAAATAAAGTAAAAGAGATCTTTACGTTCAGAGAAAAGAAAGTTGTTGAACTATTTGGGGAGTATCCAACTAGGTTACCATTGCCTTAAGGGCTAGCCAGAGATTAACAGATTACAATTAAAATTTGATTCGTCTCGGCAACTTTCGTATTTCAAGGGAAGGACGAACATGTTGCGCCGTCATACTCAACTTGATCCGATAGCTATCGGATGGGTATCTAATGCATTGATAGGCTTTTTTACGCATTACGGTTCCCTCGCGATCACGATCGGGATTCACGGGAATGAATGACAGGAGATAAAAATGTTTTACTTACCAATATAGCTCGAGCCTTGCACTACTTCCCTACGTTCAATTTCTTTATCAATATAGGTTTGGATGGCCGATTTATTTAATCCCCAGTTGGGTGCAATTAATAAATCCCAATCTGAAATACCAAATAAGCGTTGGATCACGATATCTGGTCGTAACAAAGGAATTAACTCACACAGTAAATCGGTATATTCTTCCAGTGTAAATAACTTGAATGGATTTTTCTTGTATTTAGCACCCATAATAGAGCCTTCTACAATGTGCAAGTGGTGAAACTTCACAAACTTGATTTGAGGGAAGCGATTAATCTCGTGAATATAACCGTACATCATTTCTCTAGTTTCCCAAGGGAAACCAAAAATGGTATGCACACACAGGTCTAGTTTCGAGTTCTCCAGCAATTCTACTGCTTTTACAAATTCGCCATGACTGCACCCCCTGTTAATTTGCTCTAGGGTTTCATCATATATAGACTCCATCCCCATTTCTAAGTCTACATCAAAACGATCCGTATAGCTTTCTAATAAGGCTACTTTTTCTGCATCGATACAATCTGGGCGGGTGCCGACTGCAAAGCCAACCACATCTTCGGTTTGAACCGACAATGCTTCATCGTACATCATCTTTAAATAATGTACTGGCGCATAAGTGTTAGTGTTAGGCTGAAAGTAAACAATGAATTTATCGGCTTTATAAGAGGTTTTCGCTCTGCGCATCCCCTCTTCCAATTGTTCTTTGATATTTGGGTTTTTACGTGAAGGTTCTGGTGTAAATGAATCTACATTGCAATAGGTGCAACCTCCGTAGCCTTTACTTCCATCACGATTGGGGCAGGTAAATCCTCCATCTACAATTACTTTAAACACACGTTGTCCGTTGTATTTCTCACGCAAGTGAATGCCGTAATTTTTATATCCTTTAACTCCTGAATCTAATGCTGTTCCCATTAGGGACAAAGATAAGGATATTTGGGAGAAGATTGAATATTACTCCATGTCCGTCTTTGCGATCCCGATTTTTCATTGGGAGTGGCAATCTCCTATTTGCTAGTCACTTGTTATTTGTTTTATGAGCATGAAGGAGATTGCCGCAGTCGGTGAAGAACCTCCTTCGCAAAGACGAGTTTATAAGGCTGGATGACGTACTTAGGAGTAGGTTGTGGTTTTGGAAAGGTTGTAAGTCAGTCACGTCATTTCGACCGCAGCGGAGAACCACGATTGCTCAGCGAAGCTAAACCTTTCGACTTTGCAACTTCTATTTACACCTGTCATCCTGACTTGTACCGATCCGATAGCTATCGGATTTACATCGGTAGCTTGTCGAAGGATCTTTCTTTTTTCCAATTCTTGAAATTTTAAGGTTTGTCTCGTCCAATAAAACGTTGTTTTCCAAATAAAAAATTAATTGCTTTACTCACGTTTCTATCTATACTTTCTTCTGTTTTTAGAAACGATAAATATCTAACAATTTCTACTTGAAGTGAAGGTCGTAAACCATCGAATATTTTTTGTGCGTCTTTATTTTCTTGTAAAGCTTTGGTAAATTTAGGATGTATGGGAATAGTTCGTTCTTCTGGATCGAAACGTATTTCAAAAATTGCTTTGTCACCAACTTCTTTTTTTGCGGACTGTCGCATTGGTGTATTTAAGTATAAACGCCAATGCCCACTATATTTTATCAGTGTCTGAGGAAATTCGTGTCCGTCAATTTTCATTTTAACTGGAATTTTTCCTTTTTCCTTCCCTGCCTGCATAAAAATAGATTTCAACACGCTATCAGGTAAATAAACAAATGGATTTATACCAATTATTTCAATTTCTGCTGTAAACATGCTGGTTTTAATTTTGTTCATTTCCTAATTGTCTGTATCGGTAGCGTTACCTATAATGTTTTGCGGCTTGGGGAAGGTGGCGATCTTCAACACAAATGTTGATGCGGAGAACCAAACTTTGATAAACCACAAATGTGTCTGCGAAGTACTGAACCGCCACTTTTGCCAAACCTCTGTTATGCGTTGTGTTTATTCTCGGTAGAGTATTTTAAAATGCCTTAATGCTTTCTCCTTATTCTGTTCAACAAAATCAAAATATTGTCTGTCTGTAAGAATTTTAGTTGTCCCAATTTGCTCTAATTTATCATTAATTATAGGTATCGTCATTGGATACCTTCTAAAAAAACCATATGGTGGCATTTGGTCGCCAGGACCTAAGCTACAAACAGGTTTATAAGCAGCGTGTATTAACTGCTTTTTTTTATAGTCTATAGTTCCACCATCTAGTGGCCTTTTACCTATGAAGTCCCAATATGGAAAAAGTTGGTCAGCATAAGGCATATAATGCTTCGTCAAATTTTGTTTCCATTTATCGTAATACTCTTCCTCTAATTCTTTTAAAGAAACTAGTCTAATGTTAGTGTTTTTTACAGCCTCATAACTTCCGGATTGAAATCCATTTTTAGAAACTATAAAACCTAAATTCGCACCAAAGTCTGCTACAACAGTTCTAAAAGAGTGAATTGTTTCCTGACTAATTGGACTTGCCCAAAATTTACATTCTACTAAAATAATCGGTTTGTATTCACTAGTAATATCCTGCGTATAAACGTCGATTTCTTTTTTACCACGAACTAAGTCAACAACTTTTGAAACTTCTGTTTCAAAGCCACATTCATTGAACATTTGTCCAACAAAATTTTGTAAGTCTTTCCAGTTACTTGGTTCATCGTCAAATATCATAGGTGTTCAGTTGTAACATTACACACAACGGTTCGGGGGTTTGCGATGTGGGGAGTTTTAGCACTAAACTTTCTTCGGAGAACTGAACTTGCACCTTGCACAAATGTGTCTGCGAAGCACGGAACCCCCGCTATCGCAAACCCCTTGTTAGCTGCTGCCCGAATCGTCCCACCAAGCAGTGTTGGTTCAAGTTTGCAGTCCTTTTGTTCAAAGAGATTTACATTCATGGAGGTCATTTCAATTTCTAAAAGTTAATGCTCGTTTTATTCTGTCAATAGTGTTTTGCGGAAGATTATAGAGTGTAACCAGCCTTTCCTGATTTTTTTGTTTTGCTCTTGCAGTTGTTCTATGCTCTTCCGCAAGTTTGAATAGTCGGATAGATTCTTTGGCTTCATTTGTAATGCCCGTAATTACAACCCTTAAAAGCCCATGATTCCATCTATAATGAAGTGCATGATTATGTAAATATGGGTGAACAATTTTGAAAGTGCAATTTCCATAATTAGCATTGTGAATATCAATTGAATTGTATTGACCTTTCATTGTTGAACTATTGCAAAGCTGACAAGCCATTGCTAAATTTTGTGGTGAGAAAGAAAATTCAGGATACTCATTTGGTCTTGCCTTTTTTGGTGCAATGTGTTCAATTTCTCCTCTACCAGTTTCATCATAAAGCAAACCACAAAAGCAACATTTTCCATTTTGAAAGTTTCTTAACTGAACTCCGATAAGGTCACGAATGTCGTGAGCCGCATAACTTTCCCAAGTGTCCCTTGTAAATGGCATAAGTGCATTTACAGCAGCTTGTTGTGCTGGCGTCAGCGTAAATGTTTGCGTTAACTGATTAATCATTGCTGTCCAAAAAGTTTTTTGCCTCTACAATAATTTCTTTCAAGGGGTCGTTGTCCGAAACAGGCATTTGTTCAATACGTTGAATTAGTTTTCTAATTTCTTTTTTGTCTTTGGAATTTTGTCCAATTAACCCCAAAAGGTTTGTCAAATCATGTTCAAGAAAGTAATTTCTAACTGTTCTTACATTAAATACTGAATACAAAACTTCCTCCGCTGACCAGCCAAATGTGTTTGCACTGATTGAAGTTGCTGTTGTTTCGTTTTCTTTTTTTAGCGAAATGATTGCGGAGTTCTCGGGTTTTATATCGGAAACCAAAAAGTGAGAGTGAGAACATATTATGAAATGTGCAGAATTATACTTTTTGAAAACTTTATTTAAGAAAGCAACATATTTCATTTGCCAATTTGGGTGCAAACTAATTTCGGGTTCATCAATTAGGATTAAAGATTTGTCAGTTATTGTTGCAAGCAAACCAACTATTGTTGAGATAAAATGATATTCACCCGAACTGCTTTCGCTAATTCCATAATGTCTATCTTTCTTTAAGGTTATTTCAGGATATGAAATAATATTCAACCTATGCAAGTAAGGAAGCAGAGGAAATAGTTTCTGCAATGAAGGTTTAATATCAAAGATATTGAACTCAAAATATTGCGCCCTTGAACTTCCATAGTTTTCAAGTTGTCCCGATAAGTGTTTTAGTAACTCTACTAACTTGGGAATAATTTGAGGCTCTGTTTCTTTTAGATGCTTAAATGATGCAACGCTCCACGGTTCTGTTTTTCTTCTTGGTAAATGCTTTTTGTAATCAAGAAAAAAATCTTCAAACTTTTTTACTGTCAAGTCGGGGATAAAAAAATGTTGTTTATATCTTGGCGAATAACTGATATGAAACTCGTTTCCTAATTCAAGAAACGAAAGTGTCTCACCTAAACTTTCAAGAAATTCTTTATTGCCTGATGCTGCAAAAATGTGGTCAATAGTTTTGCCAATGAATGACCTTGTGCCTGCTGTATTATTGTCTCTTCTTACTCCAAGATATTTGTAAATCGGATAACTCTCAGGATTTCTAAGGAATAAATATTTATCTGTCAGCATTATTGATAATGCTAAAATTGATTCGGGTATTTTAATTTTCGTTGCAGGAATTTCAGAACCGTTTTTCCAAAAGCGAATACCCTTTTCTCCTCTATCATCTTCAATATTATTTTGTTTTTCGTTTACGCCTTCCCAACCAAGAGTATTGAGGATTGTATAATTGTCATTACCTAAAACATATTCTAAATAATATTTACCGTTTGGGTAGTAGATATTTTCCGCCTCGGTTTGCTTGTCATAGGCTAAACGAAAAACCTCAATTAGAAATTTCAATAGATTACTTTTCCCTGTGCCATTAGCACCAAGAATCAAAGTGATGTAAGGGGCTTCAAAAGAAAAGCTGTCCGACTCCTGTGAAAAGTTGAAAGTGATTTCCTTTTTGAAAATTACATTGTCCTTAACCCTTAATGTTTTTAATCTGAAAATTTCCATTTTAATCTCGTGTCATTTTTTTGGTCTGTTTGTTCAAAGCTTAAATGTTCAAGTTTAGCACTCTCCCCACGTGTTGCAGCTAACGTTTTGCAGATTTGCGATGGGCGGGATTTTTACCACTGAACTTGATGCGCAGCACAAAACTTTCGGCTACCACAAAACTGTCTGCGGAGCACGAAACCCCGCCTATTGCAAATGTGCTGTTAGGCGTAGTGTTTATCTCATTTTTATTGTTAGTCTGTCGTCATTAAACCAACTTCCAAAACTCGATAAATACTCGTGTCGAGGAAGCGAAATTGTTAATGTTTGCTTGTCCGTCATTCTTTGAAGTGCTTCTTGAGTAAACTCAACGAAAACACTTACATTAAATATGTCTGTAACATTTAATACTACTTCATCTTTGTCAGTCGGTATTTTACTAGCTAGATGTTTAGCGTTCTCTCTACCATATGCTTCCTTTAAATCTACACTTAATTCAAAATGAGTGTTGTCTTCAATGTTTAAAATGGTGTCGTCAACAATAAATTTTAACACGTTAAAGTCATCTGTCCGAGTATATGTGGCTTTGATTTTACCTTCAAATTTGTCTAAGAACGTTTTGAAAACAAATGAGCCAATGTTGCTTTTGGAAGATGCTTTGGATGCGTCAAGTTCACTTATTGGGTCAAATGGTATTCCGTTGTCTTTTAAGACAATTTTGTTCTTTTCAATTTTTATTTCATATTGACTGGCTTTACCATACAAATAAGAGTTGTCAATAAGCTCATATACCAATGGCATTAAATAGCTTTTGAACTTTTTTGAAATTGTCTCGCTTATTATAGGTCTTGAAAAGAAAGCGTGAAAATGGTCTTTAGTTGAATGTCGATTTAGTCTTATTGCGGCAACATTGGTTTCTGGAATTTGAATGTTTGAATAAAAATGATTTAGAATTATTGGTCTATAGGCAATCTCTGCTTCGATGTCGTCCCAAGACCAAACATTTACATTGAACGGAAACGCTTTGTCTTCATTGAGTTTCCTGTAAAATTCTTGTATTCCTTCATCTCTTTGTGAGGTCGTAGCAAGTGTATATGCTGAAATTTGGGGCTTAAAGTCTTTTGCCTTGTTGCATTCGTTTTCAAGTTCAGTTGTCGTTAATACCGAGCCTAATCTATTGTCCTTGTCTTTGCACTGAACACCGTGATAATATTTTGAGTAAATCGGTTTTCCGAAAACATCAACACCGCATTGAGATTGTCCTTGTCTACCATTTTTTTGTGCATCAAGGTCATTCCAAATTTCTGTCCAAAGTCTGTGGCAGATAGTTTCAAAATCCTGCCAGTTTTTAGGTATAGGAAGTCTTATATCCATTTATTTGTTGTCTGTTTAGTTTGGTTGTTTAACATTACGCCTAACTTATATATAGGTCTGACATTATCAGACCTATCCGCCCATTTTTCAGCAGCTAAGTCTGATAATCATCATCCTTTTTATAAAAGTATTGAAAAAAAACCTACAAATCACAAGTCTTAACCGATACCAACAGTATTTTTTCACCACATAGAAACATAGTAGATATAGGTTAATGCATTAGCTATGTTAACTAATGTTAAATTCTTTTCCACCTTAAATAAAACCATAAAAGCTGCGTTATAGGATTTTTAATTTTTTATCTAAACGCTCAGCTATGGGAAATCAACAAGACCGAGTAATTATTTATCCTTCAGACATTATGCGCTGGTATGGCTATGATCCGTTGTCAAGAAGTGCCTATCTCAAACACCGTGAAATTAAACAAGCTATGGGCATTGTTGGTAAACGACCGCTCACAATCTTTCATTTAAGCGAATACTTCGGCGTTTCGACAGAAGACATCGCTAAGAAATTGTTTCCCTAAGTCAGTCATTTTCTATTTTATTTAAATATATGCCCTAAAATTTAGGCTTGGATTTTTTTTCGCCTCTATTTTTTCGTTTTTCCCAATGAGAAATGGGCTTTGCCTTGAAGTCGAAAGGCTTTGTGTTGAAGGAAATGGGCTTTGCCTTGAAGTCGAAAGGCTTTTCGTTGAAGGAAATGAGCTTTGCGTTGAAGTCGAAGGGCTTTGCGTAACAGGAAATGGGCTTTGCATTGAAGGAAATCTCCTTTGCGTTAAAGGCGAAGGGCTTTGCGTTGAAGGAAATGAGCTTCGCGTTGAAGGAAATTGGCATTTCTCATCGAGAAAAACCCAATATCTGTACATAAACGTGCTTAAACTACACGGTTTAAGCCAAAAAAAAAGGTTTTTACACCATTATTATCCATATAATCCAAAAACTACATTTTATGCCATTTTATACCTTATTTGTACTGCTTTTACACGAATAGTTTAAAATGATATACATACTATCCATTTAGATATGAGACTGTTGCGAAATCATTTTCCCCTGTTTATTTTGGTCTTGCTTTAGGGGAATACACCCCGGCTTACTTTGAAAAATATGAAAATACCTAAATTGATTTTAAGCTATTCGAAACTTACGGATGCACAGTTGAACTTGAAAGCCCAAACCATATCGGATGCGCTAACAGGAAACACAAATTTTCCAACGACTACACCAACCTTGGCAGATTTTAATTTGAGTGTAGGTGTGTACAATATAGCGCTAAATAAAGCAGCTACTGGAGATCGTCAACAAATTGCCTTAAAAAATCAGGCTAGATTGTCGCTAATTTCGGCCATGCGTCAAATGGCATTAGACATTTCTTCTCAAGCTAATGGTGACAAAGCACAATTAATAAGTAGTGGTTTTGATATTGCTAAAGAAGGTGAGGGTATCGGCTCTATAGAAAATCCAATAGATTTTACGATGACAGATGGTGCTAACTCAGGAGAAATGGTTTTTTCTTGCAAAGGGGTAAAAGGTGCAATCAGTTATAATTTCCAATACACGGACGAAACGCCTACAGATGCTACGCAATGGAAAATTCAACCGAGCAGCTCACGCCAGTTTACGTTTAAAGGTTTAAAAAGTGGTACGCGTTTATATGGTCGTATTACAGCCGTTGGCAGAAAAGAGCAAATGGCTGATTCTGATATTATTTCTAGGGTGGTGCAGTAAGTGATTGAGGCTAGGAAAGATTGTAAGACTGTCGCGTCATTGCGAGGCACGAAGCAATCTTTCTTGCCTTTGCAATTTCTATTTATGCACTGTCATCCAGATCTAGCTTGCACTAAGCATCACCGAAATGAAAGACCTTTCCCAACGCCCGGGCTTACCCCCATGCCCGTCTTTGCGAGGCTTGTTTTTCACAAGTCGTGGCTCCGAAGGAGTGCCAATGGTACAATCTCCCATTTGCACGCTACCCCATCTTTGTCATCCTGAGCGTAGTGAAGGATCTATTTTCTAGCTCACGCTCTGGCTTGCCTCGGCTCTTGATAGCCGAAGGATCAAGTTACTTTTTCCTTGATGAAAAAGTAACCAAAAAATCAAGGCTGCGAATCATTGCTCGGATTACGCTATCCAAACTTTTAAAGCGACAGAAAAAGGGTCGATAAAATCCGATAGTAATCGGATCGAACTGCTTTCTGTCTTGGATAGTGGTTGTTGAACGTGTTTGCAAAAGCTTGAATGCGTTCTCCTTCGAAATGATTCAAGGCCAGTCCTAGTTCTTCGGAATGGGTTGTGGTTTTGGAAAGGTTGTAAGGCTCTACCCCCCAAAAAGACTATAAAATCAATATTAGACAATACTTATCTTGCTTTAAGTCGAATGTACAACGCATTCAAAGAACGGTTATAGAGAACATACCTTTTCGTCAAAGATTTAACACATTCAATATAATTAATTAGATATCAACTTTAAAATGCTTGATAGTTAATAGTAGATAAATAACCTTATGGATGAACTTAAGACCAAAATGTCTGCCAATGACTTCAAAATATAAAAGAATGCTTCATTCCATAAAAAGAATAATCAAATTTTTGTCTCTAGCGTTGGTCTTACTAATTATTAGCGGCATTTCCTTTATAAACATATTAGGGCAGAACAAGGAGCTAATCATTCCAGTTCTTGGTGCTAGTATAAATAGTTGGGATAGTAAAAGCTATTGGCATTCGCCCTGGGGGGAGTCTAAAGTTCATAAAGGCATTGATATATTTGCACCACATAAAACCGAAATAATAAGTCCTATTAATGGATTT